>CAZVPR010000107.1:0-15206 GCA_964629085.1 uncultured Anaerolineales bacterium | reverse complement strand
AGCGCCACCTCTTTGGAACTAATATCCGCTTCAACAGCAGGATCACCCAAAACGCCGAAGTCTATAAGGATAGTATCCAGCCCCTTTTCCAGAATCAACTCCCGGACAAATTGAAACTCAATACCTTTCGTATCAAGAGATCCAACTAGCACAATTGGTTTGGGCATCGTGCCCTCCTTTCACATCAAGAAAATATCAACACCAACGCCGATACGATCAGCAATACCAGGACAAAGACCTCGAAGCTTTTGGGTTCGATCTTCTCACTGATCCAGCGGCCAAACCAGGCTCCCAAGGGAACCATGGGTAAAAGCCAGGCCACACCCCAAAGCTTTTGGAAATCGAATAACTGAGCATAAAAATAATATGGCACTTTGATCCAGTTCAGGGTGAAGAAAAATAGGGCTGCAGTGGCGACAAAGACTCGCGGCGTGATCCCTTGCATCAACAGGTAAATGCTTATGGGCGGCCCACCGGTATGGGCCAGCGCTGAAGAAAAACCAGCGATGGTACCACCCAATAACCCGTGCCAATTTCGGCTTTCATACTTCAGTGAACCCAGAATGCGGTTCTCGAGAATTTTATAGATCGCAAAAATCAACACAATGATTCCCAGGGCCAATCGCAGAGCCTCGGTGGGCGCGTTGGTGATAAAGAGCGTCCCGATGGTCACGCCCAGAATGGCACCGGGCAGCAACAAGACGATCAGGCGTCCATTCCAGCGCCGCCAATGAAAAGCAATGGCAAACAGGTCGGCAAATATCAAGACGGGCAATACCAAGCCGATCACCTGATCGACGGGCATGACCAACGCCATCAGTGGTGTGGCCAGAGCGCCCATCAGTCCGCCAAAACCACCTTTAGCCACACCGACTAAAAAGGCAACAAAGGCAAATATGATAAGAAATAAGATTGAGTATTCTGACATTGGGTAGTTTGGTGGATAGGTAGTTTGTTGGTTGGTTTGGGGTCAGTAGATCAGGAAACAGTAAATCAGTGCCGGATATCTGTGGCAAGAGTCCTGATGTCTATTCACCAATCCCCAAATCTCGCAATCGATCAGGGGTAGGCACACCGTTCTCATCCCAGCCCATGAGGCGATAATAGGTATCCAACATAGGCGCGAGATCGACCACCTGACCCCCGCCTGCACCGACCGGCAGCGGTTGGGAGAGGTTGCGCTCGGGCAGCGTATCAGCAGAACGGGCAAGACCTTCGCGCACATTGAATAACCGCGCCAGAGTCGAAATCCTTTCCCCGATGAGTTCAAACTCGCGCACGCTGGGGTAGTCAAATCCGGTAGCAGCATTGACCAACTGCCAGAGTTCTTTGAGCTTCATACCATACCCAGGGAAGTAGCACAGACAGGCGCTGTCCCAGACAGCCTTATCGGCCTGATGGTCGCGGAACATCTGCGGCTTGCCCTCCATGCTCAGGGGTTCGGCAGCGCCACTGAAGAGTTCTCCCAAAGGAGCGCCGCGTAAATGGCAAGCGCCACGTTCAGATATGGCGTAAGCCAGGGCGGCGCCTTTGGCGGCGCTGGGATGATAGGCCGGCATCTCCAACCCTTTGACGTGCATGGCGAAATCACTAGTGTCGGGAAATCGCTCGGCGATAGCCGCTACGCCCTGGCAGAGCCACTCGCCGCAGCCATCGACACGGGCCATTTTCTCAATCAGGGCCAGAGCAGCTTCTGCGTTACCAAACCGGGGTTCGATGCCGTCCAAATCTTCCGCGGTGATCACTCCACGCTCGAAGGCCTCCATCACAAAGCCGATCACCCCTCCGGCGCTGATCGTGTCCAGGCCGTATTCATCGCACCACCAATTGAGCTGGTTGATGACTTTGCGATCGCCGATGGCACAATTCGATCCGAAGGCGAAGATGGTTTCATATTCCGGGCCTTCGATGACTTTGCCACCGTCAAAGGGGCGCGTAAATTTTCCACAGCCTATCGGACAACCGAAACAGGCATAGTCCTTGACCCATTCATGTTCTCGAAAAGCCCAACCCGAAATATCTTCGGCGGACTCATATTGACCGTCCTGGAAGTTGCGTGTGGGCAGCGCGCCCATAACATTGACGATTTCAAGGATGTTGGCTGTGCCCTCTTTATTCAACAAGGTGGTCTCGCTAGACATGCGCACAGCCCGGAAGGCCAACTGCAAAGCTCGTTCGTATTTCTCCGGATCGTGGACGTGGACATACCCCTGCCCGCGCACCAGAATGGCTTTGAGATTTTTGGAACCCATAACGGCACCGACACCCCCGCGCGCCAGGGCACGAGTTTCATTGAAGATTCCAGCCAGATTACGCTGCTGCTCACCCGGGGGGCCGATGACTAAAGATTGCCAGTCACGACCGTATTGCTCCCAGAGTTGGTGCGTGGTCTCGGTGATGTTCTGCCCCCAAAGATGCTCCGCAGACTCCAGTTTGGCGTGCTCGCCATCGATGAGCATAACCACCGGCTCCGAGGCGGATCCTGTTAAAACGACGCCGTCATACCCGGCATACTTGAGCGTCTGACCCCAGTAGCCGCCGCAATAGGAATCGCTGTACGTGCCTGTGGCCGGGCTGCGAGTTGTGCAGCCGAAACGACCGGCGGTGGGTGCTGTGGTACCCGTCAGGGGGCCGTTGTGGAAGATCAGGTGGTTGTCCGGGGAGAGCGGATCTACCCCGGCTGCCTGTTCGTGATACAGCAGCCAGGCCCCAAGTCCCTTGCCCCCCAAGATCAGGGGCATGGCGTCTGCGGGCAGAGGTGTGGATTCAATGTTTCCGTCAGTCAGATCGACGCGCAGCAGGCGATCACAGTAAGCACGTTTTTGCAAATCCATCAGTCTACCTCCGCACGTTCATCGATGAATATGGCGCCCGTCGGGCAGATACGGGAACACTCAGGCTCTCCGCCACACAGGTCACAGACCACGGGATACCAATCCAGGTTGTCACCCGAGGGGAGCTGAATACCCTCATCGCTGTGGATGATCACGCCTGTGGGACAGATTTTGACGCACTCGTCACAGGCGGTGCATTTGTCGACCAGCAGCTCGACCGCTCCGCTTTCGGGGTGCCAGCGTAAGGCATCCGTGGGGCAGACATCCAGGCATTTCTTGCACAACGTACAAAACATGACCTTATGCTGGCCGATTTTGTTCCCAGGGTCTATGCGCAATCGAGAGAGATGAGTGCCGTAGGCATCCTCTTCGTGTTGGGCGACACAGGCCACGACGCACAGATCACAGCCCGTGCACTTGCGCGGATTGGCTTTCAATTTGACATGATCCCATTCTTCGGTGCGCAGGGCGCGGTCCACGGACCAGCCGTGATGGGCAATGCCGCACAACTGCTCGATCATGCGTTCAGGGTCCGGTGACTTGGTCACATTGCGCCCCATCAGGCAGCCGTTACCCCCGGCTTCCAAACCCTCGGCGAACAACTCCAGGGCATCGCGTTCGTAATCGCTGCGCGCACCGCCCAATACCAGGACCGGCACTTCGGAAACATCTACCAGATGGCGGAACGATTCCACATCGCCTGTATATGGAATTTTGAGCGCATCCGCCCCCAGTTCGACACACATACGCGCCCCTAATGTGAGAATGTCGACGATATTCGATCCCGTCACCTGTCCCCCCACGGCCAGCGGCTCCATAATGCAGGGCAGCCCCACTTTGCGGCATTCAGCGGCAAAGCGGGCGCAAACATCGATACCGGCCTCCTCGATGCGGTCGCTGTTTCCCAAGAAGAGATAGATCGTGATGGCGGTGGCACCCAGGGATAAGGCCTGTTCGGCGGTGATCACTTTTTGATGGTAGAGTGTGCGCTGGGGCACGGAGTTGGCCACATTGGAGGTGCCCAGGCGAGGCATATTCATCCAGTCGGCACGGATGATCAGTGCCGGGCCATCGCGACCCTGAAAGAGCGGCGCCAGCCGTGAAGCCTGGCCAGGGCTGACCAGGATACCGTCCACCCCACCCTTGATAACGGCCTCCGTAATCGGGCGCAGTTGGATGACGTTATCCGTGACGTCGCTCATATAGCCGTGGTCGGCGGCCACACATACGGCACGGCCGTCTCCATGACGGTTGAATAAGCGATCCATGCGGGCTTGAAGTCCAGGTTGCATCTTACCCTCCTACCCCGCCACTTGAGATTGCTGGTGTAATAAGGCACCAAAATTACTCATGGTCTGTATAGGATCACCATCAGCGAAAACGTCCTCACCCAGCCACAAACCCGTACCCCCTAGCTCGACAGCCGGGAGCATTTCAGCTTCTGCCTGCGCGATGCTGGTGGGCTTCACCCACACCGGCATGTCGGCGGCCATGATCATGATGGTCTTGAAGGAGTCTTTTCCCGGCCAGGGGATGGTTACGCCATCGGCGCCGCCTTCTAAAGCATATGATACGCCCAATTCTATGGCCTTATTGCGCAAGACCACCCGTGGGCCCACGGGCTGCACATCCAAAATCAAGGGCAACCCGATCGCCGTCCCATCCAGCGCAGCCTGAACGCAGCGCCGCAGGCAGGCGGCCTCGATCTCTTCCTCATGCCCCAATAGGAAATACAACACCATGGCCGAGGCACCCAGATCCAGCGCATCTTGCGGAGTTAGCAAGGGCATATGCTTGATGGTATCAGGCGGCAGCACGAAATCAGGGCCACGCAACGCATTGGTCCAGTCGCCTCGTACCAGCAGACCAGCATCCTCGCGCGTGCGCCCGGTAAGCTTGCGCGCCTGCCCGGGGCTGGTGACCACGCCCTCCACCAAAGGCAGAACCGGCGTAACGGCCTCTGAGAACTTCTCCAGTCCCGGTAGCGGACCAAAAGTTAATCCGGCGCTGGTTTCGACGATCAGGCTGCGCCCATCGGTCGGATTAATGAATTCCTTCAAGCGATACGATTTACTATTCATAATCTGTCCTTGCAACGAATTAAATGCCTTCACCGCAAACCCGCAAAGAGCGCTAAGAAAAGCTTAATTTACTCTCTGCGTTCTTGGTGCCTTGGCAGTAAAACATCCATAAACTCTTTTTTGCTCATTGACTTTTCAAGTATGGTATCGTCTGTGGGCCTTCGGGGATGACGCACAGGCGTGCATCGGGCCCAAATTTCGCCTGCAAATCGGCCACAGTCGCCTCGATATCCCGGCAGGGCGTAAACAGCGCGCCCTGGATCTGCTCATCCGTCAGGCCATCGCTGTAGACATACACATCAGCCTTATTCTGGATCTGAGCCTGGATCTGGACCTGCCATTGATCCTGTGCGCTGTAACCCGGTTGGGAAATAAGGTCCAACACCCCTTGCGGTGAACCGGCTTCAGATAATAATTGGGCATACAGTCCATGATCGGGCAAGCCATCTTCGCAAGCCGAGGCCATGATGATCGCCCCACCCTGACGCACGATCTGGCTGGCAGCGCTCATACCCTTTACGGATTGATACAGGTTCTGATCCAGGGGATAGCCGCTGTTGGTGATGATGACGATATCATAGGCCTCATCTACCGCCACCATAGCGTTCTCTTTGACAAATTCACAGCCTTGTGCGTGAGCGGCCAACATATCTCCGGCGAAGATGCCGGTGATCTGGTGTTGGACATTTAGGGCCACATTGAGCAAAAAAGTTGGCTCGGTGCTCAGGGCCACAGCCCGCATTTCTTCCCAGATGGGGTTGCCTGTGGTTATTCCCCAGGTCGCTTTGGGATGAGCGATCATCTTCAAACTGTGATTGGAAAAGACGCTCTCGGTACCCGCCAGAGAGGGCAGAATCGCCTTGGGGCCTCCGCTGAACCCCGCGAAAAAGTGGGGTTCGATGAATCCGGTCAGGATGCGGACATCAGCTTCGAGGTACTGACGATTGACGCGCACGGGATTCCCCATGGGCGTTTCCCCCAGCGAGATCAAATTCTGATCATCCTGGCAATCATGCTGCAGGCAGCGGTAATTCTCCACGATGTCATCGCCCAGCAGGGCGCGCGTTTCGGCATCCGTTTGAAACCGGTGCGTACCTAAGCCGTTGAGCAAGGTGATATCGCCTCGCTTGATTCCGGCCGCTTCGAGTTCAGCCAGCAGCACTGGCAGGATTCTGTCGTTGGGGGTGGCGCGTGTGATATCCGTGTGCACTACCACCACACGATCACCAGGTTTCACCAACTCCGCCAAAGGTGGCGATGCAATCGGGTTACGCATGGCTTTAAGGAGCGCCTCAGTTTCATCCGTGAGACCCTCCACAAAACGCGGTGTGATTACATCGTTAGCGAAAGGTAAATTGAGGGGCAGCCCCTGGCGGCCATAAGCGAGGATCAATTCCATAATTTTGCAGCCTCTATAACGTCGAAGACCATTTTTAGCGATACGATATTGTCTTGACAAACCGTTTCCGGTGTATTGCCCTTGGTAATCGCCTCGACAAATTCGTGCAGCAATCGTCCACGGCCAACAAACTCCAGATCAAGTGGCAGGACTTCGTCAAGGTCTTCATTGATAAATTGCTTAAAAACTCCGAAGTCTTCGAGCTTCTCCGTCCTACGGTGCAGGTAAACCTGATCATCCTTCAATAATAGGACACCATTTTCGCAATCGAAACGCCAATCCCCGTTCCAACTGGTTTCCTGACCGGTTCCGCACCAACTGGCGTTGTAGGTTGCCGCCACCTGGTTCTCAAATTCCAGGATTGCCGATACCGCGCTTTCCCCTTCAAACCAGTTCCAGCGCGGTGCCCAACTGCGAGCACTCACCGAAGTAAGGTTGCTGCCCAGCAGATAGCGCATGAGATCAAAATGATGGATCGACATATCCTGGAGCAACGGGTAAGGCAATTGGTCGTGGAACCCGCCCTTCAACTGGGGCCCTTTATAGAAATCCACTCGAAGGGAGTCGACCGCACCTAACTCGCCTGTTTCAAGCACAGCCTTGAGGGTCTGAAAGGGGACTTTGTAGCGATAATCCTGGGCAACCATGTGCAAGACCCCAGTCTGGTTTGATTTCTCGACGATATTCTGGGCTGAGGCCATCGAATCGGCCAAAGGTTTTTCGGACAGCACGGGCAATCCCTGCTCGAGTGCTATAAGAGAAACCGGCTTATGAACCGCCGGCGGTGTGACGTTGATCACACCATCCGCATCAACCGCTTCAAAAGCATCTTCCAAAGTGGGGAAGATCAACTCGCGCGGGAAGCCATATTCCTTCACCTGCTGGGCGATCGTCTTGGGATTGATCTCGACAAATCCAGCAAAGTCGACTTCGGGCGAATCCATGATCTCCGGAATCCAGGCATTGGCAAAACCGCCGATACCCACCAAGATTATGTTTATCATTCGATATTGTTCCTAAAATTAAAAGGGGGTGGGGATCATTCCCACCCCTGTTATTTCGCATACCAACTTCGATTACAAAACCCGATCAACAAACTCCCGGGTATGCACTTCGACGGGCACCTTCTGCAACTCAAGCACGCCGCGAGCGACATGCTCAGACAGGCGCTTGAAGGCTTCTTCGCCTTTTTCCTTGGTGGCGCGCAGAGGATTGCCAATCACGCCACTTTCGATGAACTCGTGGTGGTCCATGGGGAAGGTAAAGTATTTGTAGCCTTCGAAGGCCACATCGGGCATGCCGTCTTTCTTGTCGAAGGTTTCTGGCAAGTTCTCGGGGATATGGGCGCGGGTGAAATCGGCGCGATCCATTCGTACGAGATCCTCGTTCCAGGCCATATCCTGGGCGGTTTCCAGCTCGCTGGAATGCCAGCCGGGAGTCTCATCCCAGGGGTTTTCCATCAGCCCTTCGAGGATTCCGACGTAGTTTTCCATGTAGGGTTTGACAAAGCTGATCAGGGCCCCGGTCTCATAGCGCAGTTTGCGCAGCACCGGGTCGATGACCTTGACGTTCGAGCCATGCCCATTGATGAAGATAATCTTGTTAAACCCATGGTGGATCAGGCTGCGTGCGACATCATTGACCAGGTTCAAGAGGGTGCTGCTGCGGATAGTGATAGTACCGCGCCCCATGCCAGGCTCGTGCATGTGCTGCGGAGAATAACCCATCCATATGGCGGGTGTGTGCATAACGGCGATCATTTCAGACACGCGCGTGGCAATCTCCCAGCAAGTGACGGTATCGGTATAAATGGGCAGGTGCGGCCCGTGCTGTTCCAATGAAGCCATGGGGACCAGGATCAGGTCTTTGACCTTCAGATATTCTTGCACATCCACAAAGGATAGATCGCCTAAATCCCAAGAGAGGAATTTTTTGCGAAAACCTTTTTCTTCAACAATATGAGGTAAATCACGATATTTTGGGCCAGGATTAAGCATTAACCAGCTCCTTTCTCTTATAACGATTATAGGTCACGGATGGACACGGATAAATTCTTGGTTGTTCTTTATCCATTCATTTTCGTCCGTATTTATGATGCCATCAATTGAATAAACAGTTCAGCCACTTCGACCCCAAACTCGGGATCATTGACGTGGCGTTCATAGGTATGGATGGGATAGTCATCCCGAATATCGGAATTGAGAGTCTCTAAAAAGGCCGCGTCAGCCGGTGGGTCCCAGAAGGGGCCATCGGGCACATTGGGAATAGATAGTCCCTGGGTGGGCACCGCGATGACTACCGGACCTTTAGCCAGATTGAGACGCTCAGCGAAAAGATGGCCCAGGGCAATCATTTCATCATGCGAGGCGCGCACCAGCGTGTATTCGGGGTTGTGGTCATAGACCGGACGCCCCTGGAGCGCACGCGGGATATGGCCAGCATGGAAAACGCTGAAATCGATGCAGCCAGGGACAACCACTTGGGGGATGCCCACTAAACCAACCCGTTTCAAGCGATCGGGGCCGCCATTGTGGATACCGCCTGTCATCGGGTCGTAGGTCTCATTGGTGGTGAAGTCAATCACGCCCACAAATTGGCCCGCTTCGGCCAATTCTTCCATGGCGGGGCCACCTACGCCATTGGAATGGAAAATTACGGCTTCATAACCATCCTCCGCCAGACGATCTTTGAGCGCCATCACGGATTTGGTGGTATTGCCCAACATGGTCACGGCCACGAATTTGTCTTCTGGATCGGGCGCGGTCAACTCATGGCCATGTTCGGCCATGCCCTTGATCGCGGCAGCTACATTGTCGAAGATCGTTGTGGCGATGGGGTTCAAACCCAGGATATCTACAATCGAATGCACCACCATGATATCGCTGGTGCCTACCAGGGGATCAAAATAATGCAGCCCGGAGGCAATTGGGGAAACAAGAACTTTGGGCACGCCAACGGGTAATCCCATCATGGCCGCGGCACCCATCACCGCCCCTTCAGCGCCACCCATGGACGTAATCGCATCCAGCTTTCCTTGGGCATATAACTCCAGGGTCAGCTTCTTGAGCGCCTCGCGCATCCCATCGACGGCTTTACCGCGGCTGCCCGCGTTCTGTAAGGCTTCGATGGTTGTCCCGGCATAACGCGCCGCTTTGGCGTGGTCAAAATCGCGCTCGGGATCCAGCGTGATCTCCAAGGGTTCTCCAAGAATCCCAGAATCGATAACAATTGTCTCCAAACCTAGAGCTTGCAAGCGGTCTCGTAAATAAGCGATTTCCGGTCCCTTGGTATCCAACGTACCGATGACGACAACGGTTTTTCCCATAAAGGCACTCCGTGGGTGATTCAGTATTCAGTGATCAGAGGACAGCAAGCAGTAATCAGTATGAAATGCTCTCAAACTGAAAACTGCTCACTGAACACTGTATACTTCTTTTATTTCTAAATTAACGGCAAAAGTGTATCGGCGGTGACCTTCACTTGACCACTGTAGAACTCTTCGGTGAGGAAGCTGGAACCGTGATCGATGATGAATTTCTTCTGTTCTTCACTGATGTCCAATTTGCTCAAATCCTTCTCGACCATAGTCGGGTGCGGATTTGCGGGAGTGCGATCCACAGGGGCGACAAATTCGACGGTTAGAGCACCATCATAACCAATTTCTTTGAGGGTGCTGACGATTTTGGCCCAGTCCCAATGGCCCCAGCCGCAGGCGAAGCGGTTGGTGTCGGCGACATGGAAGTCTTCCAGACGGCCCTTGGTGGAGCGAATGGCCGCGTAGGGATCGACCTCTTCCATGTTGATGTGGAAGGCATCCAGACAGACACCACATTCGGGGCTGGTGGCCTCTGCCAGCGCCATGGCCTGGTTAGCGCGGCTGACGAAGTAAGTCTCGAACCGGTTGATGGGTTCAACAGCAATGCGGATGCCTTCTTTCTTGCTCCAGGCATCGATTTCCTTCATACCCTCAACGGCGTTGGCCCATTCTTCTTCGGGGGTGGCATCGGCGTTAACCTTGCCTACCGTACCAGGCACAATGGTGATGATCTCGCCATCGAGTTCCTTGACCATCGTGATGCAGTCCTTGACGTACTGCACCGTGTGCTCGCGTACAGCCTGATCGGGGTGCGGCAGGTGCAGACCCTCGAACATCAGGGTTACGGCACCCCAGCAGCGAATACCATGCTCGTCGAGAATTTTCTTGACTTCCTTGGTATCGTAGCGGGCGGGCTCACCACCAATCTCGATGCTTTCATAACCATATTTCGCCAATCGAGCAATCGTGACATCTATCGGTTCTGCCCTCATCCAGTTATGCATTGACAAATGCATTTCGTACCTCCTTGTTAGTTGGGTTTGTAAATGGTTTGATGGTTAGTTAGTTGGTTGACATTCTAAGCCAAAGCCTCGGCGAGGAATTCATAGAGGCCCTGGACGTTTAGATTATACTGTTCTGCTTTTTCAGATAGTTTGTGTAGCGTGCCCGGATCTTCTGTGTAGAGGATCTGAGCGCCTACCCGTTGTGCATCTTGCAACCGATGGTGAGTCAATTTTTCGGCGATATCTGGCCGAGTGAACTGGAGCGCGGTACTACCTACGGGGTGGGCGCGCTCTTTTCTCCAAAGCAATTCTACACCCGAGGTTTTATGAGTGGCGGCCAATAAGCTGCGCGGCGCTTCATGTCGGGTGTCCACTCGCACAGCCAAGGTCGGATCAACGTAGGCGAATGGGGTTTCGTCTGTTGATTGCTTGTATTTGAGATTACCTGTCTCATGCTGTTCAGCCAGGAAGGCGGAAACTTCGACAAGTTCTACTTCTTCAGGCCAGGAAACACCCAAACGCTCTTCATAAAGTTGATTGAAAGTGAAATAATCTCCCGCGGAAAGCACCAACAATCGCTTGGCTCCCACAGACTTGAGCTCATCTAATGTGGCTTGCGCCAAAGCTTTGGCCTCTGCCTGGAGACCAAGGGAACTAGCGAGGTAGCCATTATTGCGCCCGACACCTATGAGAACAGGATCAACATCCAGTGCGGCCAGCAGCTTCGAGGTCGCGTCCAAGGCATCCGGCCATAGGTATTTGGCCTCATCACCCACAAACAGGGCCACATCACCCTTTCCCTTCGACGCTTGAGGTTCTTTTTCTTCGTAAGGGTTTCCCCATTTCTTGAATTTCTTTTCCAATTCATAAACCACTTCGGGCGCCAGCTTCTTCTGTACCAGATCGGCGCGCACAGCCGCGATAATTTCCGGCAGGGGTTGGTCGGTTACGCAGTGGGCGCGGGAATTCCCATTATCGGGTGCGGCGTACATGGCGCTGACTGAATCTTCGTCCCACTCCATCAGGCCGCGACGTTCCGAGGCGATCAAGATTCCCCAGCCATGGGGTGAGAGAGTCTCCTTGTGTGTGACCAACTCAACGGACGCGAGATGACGGCACATCAAACAGTAGCGGCAGTTATCGGCAGTGGTATTGATTAATTCTTGATTGACCATAACATTCCGCTCCTAAAATCCGAACCCGGTCTTGCCGGGATTCATGATCCCATTAGGATCAAAGGTTTTCTTGAGTTTCAACAACAAGGGCCAGGCTTCCCCGAACTGGCCGCGCATATAGCGAGAGAGTTTCAAACCGACGCCATGATGTTCATTGATCATGCCGCCATTGGCGATCACAGCCTGCATGGCAGCGTTCCAAACCTGATTATGCAGGCGCAGCGCTTCCTGTGCATCGGCGGGTGGTTCTTCAATGATGAAGCGTGAATAGAGCATAACGCCCCAATGGAACCAATGGGAGAAGTGGCCAATGAAGCGGATGTCCCAATCTTCAAAACCACCTTCGACGGCGTTCTTGATGGCCCAATACAGATTCTCGATCTTGTCATAGGTCGTGATCGTTTCGGTTGTGCCATACATCCAGGGCAATTTCAGATTGATCGGTGGATAGTAGAAATCATAGCGATGATCCCACCACTTGTTGCCCGGTTCGCGCCCCAAATCCTGGGCACCCAAATCGGTGCAGATTTTGAGTGCTTTCTGCTCTTCCAGGGCGGCGATGTCTGGGTCGCCATCGAAACCCATGACCATATAGGCGCCTTCGAACTCATATCCCAGGATACTCTTGATGCGCGATTTGGTTGACTCGGGATCATATAGACGAATAACGAATGGATTGAGGCGGCGGGTCATGATTTGACGACCAGCCTCCAGCGCGATGGTGAGGTCATCAAAAAGCAAGCCCCGCAGCAGGCGTTCTTCGGGCAGATAGTCGAGCTGCATAGTGGCTTCGGTAATGACCCCAAAGGTCCCTTCAGCACCTAAGAAGATGCGCCACCAATCGGGCCCGGCGGCGTGCTGCGGTACTGGCGGTGTCTGGATGATCTCGCCGGTCGGCAAAACTACCTTCATGCTCAGCACCATATCCTCGGCTTTGCCGTATTTGGTGCTGATGGTGCCGGTGCCGCGCGGCGCCAGGGCTCCACCGAGAGTTGCACAGTTGCTGGATGCGGCATAATGCGGCAGCATCAGGTCAACTTCGTTGACGGCCATCTCCAACTGCGAAATGATGATCCCGGCTTCGGCTGTGATGGTCAAAGATTTTTCATCGATTTCGATGATCTTGTTCATGCGCTTCATATCGAGCAGGATTCCGCCAAAGAGCGGCAGCGCGGCCCCTTGGGTTCCAGACCCCCCACCCCACGGGACGACGGGCATGCGGTATTTATTGGCGATATCCATGATCTCAGAGATTTCTTCCGAGGAGCCAGGGTGAACGATGAAATCAGGTTTTCTGAGTGGTTGCCCGCGATCCAGCCACATTTGGGGCATCCATGACCAGTCGGTAGAGTACACCAGCTTATCGCTCTCCGAGACGGATACGTGCTCCAACCCGACAATCTCGCCCAACTCGCTGCGGATCATCTCGATCAAAAATAGGTCATTTTGCATAAGGGTTCCTTTACAATTCAGAACGATAATTTTCGCCGCAAAGACGCCAGGGGCGCAAAGATTGTTTTGTAGTTCTCTTCTTTAGCAGTAAAAGCGATATGGTACTTCTTGGCGTTATTTTTAAACAATCCTTCGTGTTCTTCGTGCCTTAGCGGTTCATCCCAATGAGGTCAATTGCCCATCAGGGCGTTCAAAATTAACAAATCCAGTTCTTCGTAATCGCGGGCCGCGATGATTTGATCCATTTTGGCCCGATCGAGAGAACGGACCACTTCGACCAGTCGCAAGAAGGCCCGCAGACTATTGCTCAGATGCTTTGTGGCTACCTCGGGCAGCTGGGTGCGAACAGCTTTGACGTCTAAACCGACCATGCCTTTTTTACTGTAGCTGGCATCCTCCAGCACCAAAACCTGGTTGAAAGCACGACGCAAATCCACAGAACCGAATGAGCGATCCTGATCAAATTTGAGACCGTTCTGGTCGTTGAGATGCACGCTCCACAATTTCTCGAAGGCCAGGGCAAAGGCCATCTCATCGGATGGGTCTAAACCCGCCAAAACTGCATGAGCCGACTCGACCAAACAGCCAACACGCGCGGGGTCGCTGGCCTGGAATCCCAATGCTAGAGCATGGCCAATGGTGGGGATATAGGCCAGGTCCATAGGCTCATTGGGTTTAGGTTCTACGACTATACGCAGATTATTGTCATATTCCAGAATCGCATCAATGGCTTCAAGCAGCTGATGGGTGGCGCGAGAGGCATCTTTGGCCTCTCTGAGATACGTCCCTTCCCTGGCAAGCCAGAGTACCATCAAGTCGCAACCCAATTCCTGAGCGATATCAGCGGCTTTCTTTGAGCGATCGATGGCATATTGGCGACATTTGGGGTCATGAGCAGTATAAGACCCGTCGATGGTCATGGGATGTTCCCAAAGTCGTGGGGCGACAAACTCAGCCACTAAACCATGGTCATCCAGTTTGGCCTTCATGGCCTGAGCCTGAGCTCTGATTTCCGCGGGAGAGAGATCGTCCATCTCGGGAACGGCGTCGTCATCATGAAACTGCATGGCATCGAAGCCGAGATCCTTCAGAATCTTCAACTTTTCATCAAAAGGAACCGAAGGGCGCACGGGCGGCCCAAAGGGATCGGCTCCCTCGTGGATATTCCAAGGGCCAAATGAAAATTGATAGCCATATTTTTCCATCTAATTCTCCCAATTTAATCCAATAAGTACACGAAGTACACTAAAATTTCTTAGCGCTAATTAGTGTACTTCGTCGATTCCAATTTCCTCAATGGAGTAGTCTCCATGAAATCTAACGTCTCATCCAGAGAGCGCACACCGCCAGTGGCACCCAGGCCGGTGACGCACAAGCCGCCTACGGCATTGGCGAAACGGGCGGTTTTTTCCAGAGGCCAGTCTTGATACACCCCGGCCACGAATCCTGCTGCAAAGGCATCCCCAGCGCCGGTGGCATCGACGACATCGACAACAAAAGCGGGTTGTTGAATTAGAGTTCCATCTCTGGTCAGTACCAGGCATCCATCATCACCCATTTTGAGGCCCACCGATCCAACGCCGTGATCCAGCAAAACTTGCGCTGCCTCTTTGGGATCTTGACGTCCGGAGATGGCTTGAGCCTCCGGCAAGCTGGGCACGAAGTAATCAATATAGGGGAGGGCCGGTCCTAACAACTCCATCCAGCGACCGGTATCATCCCAAACCACATCCAGGAAGGTCACGACACCAGCTTCTTGGGCCTGTTTCAACAGCTCAGCGGTGGGCTGGCCATCAAGCCCGGGCAAAACAAGACTGCCGGCAACATGCAAAATGGAGGCTTCTTGAACCGCGGTGAAATCAATATCGTCCAAGGTTAGATTCGCATTGGCACCAATAAAGTGCACAAATCGGCGTTCACCATCGGGTTCCACCATCACCATGGT
>CAZVPR010000106.1:0-15373 GCA_964629085.1 uncultured Anaerolineales bacterium | reverse complement strand
GGGTGTGCACCTATTACAACAACTTCGGTGGCCTTCCGTTTTGCACCGAAAACTAACTAACTAACTAACTAACTAACTAACTAACCTTCTTTATGCCTCAAACTCTCTTTGAAAAAGTCTGGCAAAAGCATGTCGTTGCCCAAGAGCCGAATGCGCCAGCAGTACTTTATATAGATTTGCACCTTGTGCATGAAGTCACCTCTCCCCAGGCCTTTAGCGGTTTACGTAGTAAGGGCCTGAAAGTACGCCGTCCAGAAAACACGGTCGCAACCATGGATCATTCGACTCCCACAGTGGGCTTGAGTCTTTCCCTGGTCGATGATATGGCTGCGCACCAAATCCGACAGTTTCAAACCAATTGTCAGGATTTTGGCATCCGTTTATACGATCTCGATAGCAACGAGCGCGGCATCGTGCACGTGGTTGGCCCCGAGCAGGGTTTCACTCAACCGGGAATGACCATCGTTTGTGGTGACAGCCACACCTCTACTCACGGCGCCTTTGGGGCGTTGGCCTTTGGCATTGGCACCAGCGAGGTCGAGCATGTCTTGGCCACGCAGTGTTTATTGCAATATCGCCCCAAAACTTGCCGGGTCAATTTCGTGGGTGATTTGCAACCTGGAGTTACAGCCAAAGACATGATTCTGGCATTGATCGCCGAGATTGGTATTGGTGGTGGCACGGGGTACGTATTTGAATATGCCGGTTCGGCTGTGCGCTCATTGAGCATGGAAGCGCGTATGACTCTGTGCAATATGTCCATCGAAGGTGGCGCGCGCGCAGGCATGATTGCCCCCGATGAAGTAACTTTTGAATATCTCAAAGGCCGACCGTTTTCTCCGCAGGGTGAAGAATGGGAAAAGGCCGTAAAATATTGGCGCAGCCTGCCCTCAGATCCAGAAGCGACGTATGATCGTGAGATCACCATTGATGTCTCCTCCCTGACGCCCATGCTGACCTATGGCACCAACCCAGGGATGGGTGCAGGCATTCACGATGCCATCCCCGATCCGCAGGCTGAGTCGGATCTTGCCAAAAGTGAGTCCCTGGCAGATGCCTTGAGGTATATGGACTTGCCTGTTGGGGAATCCCTGGAAGGCCGCCCCATCGATGTTGTCTTTGTGGGTAGTTGCACCAACGGCCGCATCTCTGATTTGCGTCAGGCGGCGTCGATTTTAAAGGGCAACAAAGTCGCTGAGGGCGTACGTTTGTTGGTTGTGCCAGGATCTGAAAAAGTGCGCGCCCAGGCTGAGGCTGAGGGCATCGACCAGATCGTGCTCAGTGCCGGAGGGGAATGGCGTTTTGCTGGTTGTAGCATGTGCATCGCCATGAACGGTGACCAGCTTCAACCAGGGCAATATGCCGTCAGCACCAGCAACCGCAACTTCGAAGGCCGTCAGGGCAAGGGAGGCCGCACATTCCTGGCGAGCCCATTGACAGCGGCCGCATCGGCCATCACCGGAAAAGTAACCGATCCGAGGACAATGATCTGATATGGATGCATTCACTACGCTTACTTCCAAACTCATCCCATTGCACCATCGCAATATAGATACCGACCAGATCATCCCGGCGCGTTATCTCAAGGTCACCGACAAAGCCGGACTGGCCGAAGGTCTCTTTCACGATTGGCGCTACACGGACTCTGGGGCAGAGAATGCCGAATTTATTTTGAATCAACCCGAATACCAGAGCGCTAGCATCCTTCTTGCCGGGGATAACTTTGGATGTGGTTCATCTCGCGAGCATGCCCCCTGGGCTCTCGTTGGTTGGGGAATCCGGGCGGTAATTTCGACATCTTTCGCCGACATTTTCCGCAATAACGCCCTCAAAAACGGTCTCCTACCGGTCATCGTTGATGAGGATACTTTGAAATCCTTATTCGACCTGACCGTTGAGGCCCCGCAAGAGGAAGTCACCATCAACCTTGAATCATGCTCAGTGAGATTGCCGGATGACTCGTTGGTGGATTTCCCCATCGATACATTTGCACGCAAATGCCTGCTGGATGGGGTGGATCAATTGGGTTATATCCGTTCATTTGAAGATCAGATTACCGCCTTTGAGAATGAGCGCGGTATTGCCATTATTAGTTAAATAATCGCCGAAACTCAGGTCACGCCGAAACTCGCAACCTGGGTTTCGGCGAATTTTTTGGGAACCGGAGGAACGAAACGATGGATAGAAAAATATTTGTATACGATACTACCTTGAGAGACGGCACACAGCGTGAGGGTATTTCATTATCCTGCGATGACAAGCTGCGGATTGCTCAAAAATTGGATGACTTGGGGGTTGCCTATATTGAAGGCGGCTGGCCGGGTTCAAACCCCAAGGATGTGGAATTTTTCGAGCGGATTGGTGAGTTGGACTTGAAATTTGCCAAGATCGCCGCCTTTGGTTCCACCTGTCGGGTGGGTTCCGAACCCGCGGAGGATGCCAACATCCAGGCCATGCTCGAATCGGGTGCCCCGGTTTGCACCGTGGTTGGTAAATCGTGGACGCTGCACGTTAAAGATGTGCTCAAGACCAACCCTGAGGAAAATCTGCGCATCATCAAAGATAGCGTGGCCTACCTCAAAGAACAGGGCCGCGAGATCGTCTATGATGCCGAGCACTTTTTCGATGGCTATAAAGCTGACCCCGATTACGCCATGCAAACCTTGGCGGCGGCTGTTGAAGGCGGTGCTGAAACTGTGGTGCTGTGCGATACCAACGGTGGTGCAATGCCCTGGGAAGTGGCCCAATATTCGCAAGAAATTCGCACGCGTTTCCCTGATGTCACCTTGGGTATTCATGCCCATAACGATGGCGAGTGTGGCGTGGCCAACACGTTGGTGGCCGTCGACCAGGGTGCCCGGCATATCCAGGGTACGATCAATGGTTATGGTGAGCGTTGCGGTAATGCTAACCTGTGCAGTGCCATCCCCGACCTGGAATTGAAGATGGGTTATGACTGCATTCCCGAGGGCAACATGCCCGACCTGACGGATGTCTCCCATTTCGTTGCCGAGGTCGCCAATTTGGCCCCTGACGACCATATGCCATATGTTGGCCAGAGTGCTTTCGCACACAAGGGCGGTATCCATGTGGCGGCCATGCGCCGGAACATCAACAGCTATCAACATATCGATCCCAAACTTGTTGGCAACCAGATGCGTACGGTGGTCTCTGAACTTTCTGGCCGCGGCAACCTGTTTTCAAAAGCTGAGGAACTCGAACTGAATGTCGAAGATACCGAAGCCGTGGCAGCTGTTCTGGATGAGATTAAATCACTGGAAGCGCGCGGCTTTTCCTTTGAAGCCGCTGAGGCCTCAGTGGCCTTGATGCTATATCGGAAACAGCCGGGCTATAAACCGCCTTTTGAGTTGATAGACTACGCTGCTACCGTCGAAAACCGCCAGGGTCGCGGTATGTTTGCTGAGGCCACCGTCAAAGTGTGCGTTGACGGCGAAGTGTTCCACACCGCCGCTGATGGTAATGGCCCGGTCAATGCATTGGATGCGGCCTTACGCAAGGCCTTGCTGCCGGTTTACCCCCGGTTGGGCGATTTCCAACTTGCAGACTATAAAGTACGTATCCTGGAGAGTGAAACTGGCACGGCAGCTCATACGCGTGTACTCATCGATACGCAAAACCATCATGGACGCTGGAGCACTGTAGGTGCCAGCTCCAATATCATCGAAGCCAGTTGGCTAGCTTTAGCCGACAGCATGGAATATGGATTAACGCTCGCATGAAAGCAAACATTGTACTACTCCCTGGGGATGGAATTGGCCCCGAAGTGACATATGCAACCCGCGCCGTACTTGAGACGGTCGCCTCAAAATTCGATCATCAATTCAATTATGCAGAACACCTGTTGGGTGGCTGTTCCATTGATGCCCACGGTACTGCCCTGACGGAAGATACTCTGGGCGCCTGCCTGACCGCCGATGCGATCTTGCTGGGCGCAGTGGGCGGCCCCAAATGGGATGACCCCACGGCCAAAGTTCGCCCTGAACAGGGCTTGCTCGGTTTGCGCAAAGGTTTAGGAACATTTGCAAATTTGCGTCCGGTGCGCCCTCATCCCGATCTGATGGACGCCTCACCATTACGCCCGGAACGGCTCGAAGGCGTGGATATGGTGGTGGTGCGCGAACTCACCGGAGGAATTTATTTTGGTGAGCGCGGCCGTAGGCCGCTCACCGATGGGCAGATGGCCTACGATACGATGGCTTACAGTGATGCTGAAATTCGCCGCATTGCACATTTGGCATTCGAGCTGGCGCGTGGCCGCCGCGGAAAGGTCAATTCTGTAGATAAGGCAAATGTTTTAGAGAATTCGCGCCTCTGGCGTCAGACCGTTACGGAAGTCGCCGAAGAGTATCCCGATGTGGTGTTAGAGCACACGCTGGTGGATGCTGCTGCTATGTATCTGATCCAGCAGCCAGCTTCCTTTGACGTTATCGTGACCTCTAACATGTTTGGCGATATTCTTACCGATGAGGCCTCTGTGCTGACCGGCTCGATGGGCAATCTGCCGTCGGCGTCAGTGGGCGCGGATGGCCCCGGTTTGTATGAGCCCATCCACGGTTCTGCGCCGGATATCGCTGGACAAGGGGTAGCTAACCCCATCGGAACCATCTTGTCGATGGCGATGATGCTGCGTTATTCGCTCAAACTTGAAGATGAAGCCCTGGCGGTTGAGAGCGCTGTGGATGCCGTATTAACAGCCGGTCATCGTACCCGTGATCTGGCTAAAGAAGGTGAAAAAGCCCTCACCACTGAAGAAATGATGGCCCTCATCGTCGAACAGTTTTAGTATCCCGCAGGGGCTCGACGAGTCGTGCCCCTGCGTTTGTTTATTAGGAGTTTTTTATGCAATCAAAATTAATCTGGATGAACGGCGAGTTGATTCCCTTCGAAGACGCGACCGTCCATTTCCTGTCACCTACCATCCATTACGGTTTTGGCGCCTTTGAAGGCGCGCGTTGTTACAATACCCCTGACGGACCGGCTGCTTTTCGATTGTACGAACATCTCAAACGGTTTATCGATTCAGCGCACATTATGGGTATTCAAGATTTTCCCTACACGCTGGAAGAACTACGCCAGGCTGCCCATGAAACCATCCTGGCCAATGATTTTGCAGACTGTTATATCCGTCCAGCGATCTACATGGCAGGCCCCCTCGGTCTTAATGCCGATAATTATGAAACCAAGGTGGGCATTGCCACCTGGGAGTGGGGCGCGTACCTCGGAGAAGAAGCCCTGGAAAAAGGCGTCCGAATGCTGGTTTCATCATTGACCCGCCTGCACCCCAATGTAATGATGACCAAAGCAAAGGCCGCCGGCAATTATGTGAATTCCATTATGACCAAGACCCTGGCACACCGCCTGGGGTATGATGATGCCATTATGCTTGATCCCGAAGGGTATGTATCGGAGGGCAGCGGTATGAATATCTTCGTCGTGCGCGATGGCGTGATCTACACACCATACCGGGCAACCATTTTGGAAGGTATTACCCGTGATTCAGTGATCACCATCGCCCGGGACTTAGGATACACTTTGATCGAAGAGCCATTGGTGCGAGACCAACTCTACATTGCAGATGAGATTTTTTGCTGTGGCACTGCCGCTGAAGTGACCGCGGTTTGCGAAGTCGATACCCGCCAGATCGGAGCGGGCAAAATGGGTCCGGTGGCCAAAGATATTCAGCAAGCTTTCTTCAAAACCGTGCGCGGTGAAGGCCAACGTTCTGCTGAATGGCTTGATTACGTTCGCGTTCCCGAACCAAAATTGGTTTAAACTGGTAGGAAACCAACAACCAACCTTCTATAAATCCTGGTTTCCTGATAAAAGGATTCTGTATGAGTAAACAACTAGTTGCATTTCAGGGTGAGGCTGGCGCTTATAGCGAATTGGCTGCATTTGAGTACTTTGGACCCGACATAGGAACCTTGCCTATCCCTAGTTTTGATGGCGTCTTTGATGCCATTATCCATGCCGAAAGCAGTCACGGTATGCTGCCCTTTGAGAATTCGTTGACGGGCAGTATTCATCGCAATTTCGATTTGATTTTGCGTCATGATGTTCACATTGTAGGTGAGTTTCATATGAAGGTCAGTCATTGCTTAGTTGGCCTTTCGGGAGTCAAAGTCGAAGACCTGCTGGTCGTGCACTCGCATCCCCAGGCATTGCAGCAGTGTGAGCGCAGCCTGGCTAAATTGGGCGTGCACACCATTGCCGAAACCGATACCGCGGGCAGCGCCCGTTATGTCAAAGCTAAGGCTAATTCGGCCACGGCGGCCATTGCTTCGAAACGGGCAGCAGAAGTGAATGGGTTAGAAATCTTGATCGAGAATTTGGAGGATAACCCGGAAAATTACACCCGTTTTTTGGCTTTAGCAAAAAAACCTTTGCAGGTGGAAGACCCCGAAGAGGGAGATTACAAAACTTCTGTCGTATTTAGCCTAAAAAATCAGCCTGGGGTATTGTTCAAAGCCTTAAGTGTCTTCGCCCTGCGGGATATTGACCTGACAAAAATCGAGTCGCGACCCATTCCCGGCAAACCCTGGGAGTATATGTTCTACGTTGATCTGGCCGAACACCAGCAATCCGCGAATTGCTCACGAGCGCTCGAACACCTGGGAGAATTGGTTACCTACCTGAAGGTATTAGGTTCTTTCAAGCGCCATCAGGTCAACAGCAATGGCGGGGAAGAGAAAGAAGATTAAACGCATTATACGAATTCGATGAAACCAGGCCAAAGAACCGGATTTTTCCAGGAAATTTGCACAGGCCAGACATTTTGGCCAGAGTATTTATCCAAACTGCTTGAGATTCACCCAATAAACCCGGTTTCTAGAATCTAAATTGGATTTCACAAAAACCGTATTAGGGTAATTTGTAATTTTTGGACTGGCTTGTCGATTATTGAAGGAAAAATTTACTTCAAATCAATCAGCGCTTGTAACCCCATCAAGTATGATCGCCAACCGAAACCGGTGATTTTTCCTAAACAAACCGCCGCTAACAGCGATTTGTGACGGAATTCTTCACGCGCGTACACATTGGAGAGATGAACCTCAATAACGGGAATTTCAATGGCAGTGATGGCATCTCTCAGCGCTACCGATGTGTGCGTATAGGCGCCGGGATTAAACACTACTCCTGCGGCCCATGCACGAGCCTCATGCAGCGCATCGATAAGAGCCCCCTCACTGTTTGATTGTAAACATTTTACTTCGACATCGGCCGCCTCACCAATATCTATTAGGCGCTGGTTGATGTCATCCAATGTCAAATCCCCATATACCTCGGGTTCACGAGTTCCGAGCAAGTTTAGATTGGGGCCGTGTAAGATTAGTAACTTTTTCATAGGGTCGTCCTTTGATGTGTAGTCAGTGACCATTTTTCTGTCATAAAGTACATCCCGCCTACTGCCTACTGACCACTGTTTCCCATTCGGCCACATCCAGGCCAACTTGAACATCACCAATCCCTGCCGGAAGGGCGAACCGCACAATGCCGCCGGCTTTCTTCTTGTCACGCTGCATGGCGGCAATGATCTCTGATCGATCCAGGTGGGGTGGAATTTCCGCGGGTAAGCCAACGGATTGGATTATTTCAGCGATTTGATTTGCCAATCCCTGGGGGGCAAATCCAACCTGTTCTGCCATCTTGGCTTCGGCTACCATCCCGATGGCAATGGCTTCGCCGTGTTTGATCTTGAAACCAGAGACCAGTTCAACGCCATGACCGACGGTGTGACCGTAATTCAAGGCTGCCCGAATTCCCTTTTCGAAAGGATCCTGCTCGATGATCTGAATTTTAACGGCCATCGCTCGGCGAACAATTTTATTTAGACCTTGAAGGTTTTGCAATGGACTCTGACCTTGGCGAGTAGAAAAACCTTCAATGTCTTTTAGCAATTGGTGTTCAGCGATCACGCCATGTTTGACTACCTCGGCCATGCCGCTGATGAATTCATCTTCAGGCAAAGTTTGCAGCACTTCTGGATCGGCCAACACCAGTTTGGGTGGATAGAATGCTCCGACCAGGTTTTTGCCTTTGGGCAAGTCGGCGCCGGTTTTGCCGCCCAGGCTGGCATCGACCATGGCTAAAAGCGACGTCGGCACCACCACCCATGGAACGCCTCGCAAGAAGGTCGCCGCTGCAAAACCAGCCAGGTCACCGACGACGCCACCGCCCAGGCCGATAACCGTGCTGCTGCGTTCAATTTTGGCGGATAAAAACGAGTCCCAAAGATTGGATACGGTTTCCAGGGTTTTATATTCTTCCCCGGCAGGAATCGTGATCCCATGGATTTCGTAACCGACGTTTGTGAGGGATTCTGTTACTTGGGCAAGGTACAGCTCCCCAACATTTTCGTCGGTGACGATGGCAACAGGCCCGTTGAGTTCGCGTCCTTTGAGCATCTCTCCGATAACGTCTAAGCCGCCTGAATGAACCCGAACGTCATAACCGGATCGTTGTGTGGTGGCCATTCCTTTGATGTGAAATTTGCCCAGCTGCACTTGAATTTCCCAGGCAATCTCGACCGGAGATTTGCTTGCTGTGTCAATTGCTATCGGAAACGAGCGATAATGTTGAGCGCGCTGTTCTAGAAGCCGGTTCATTTTTTGCAAGGCATTGCCGTCGAGCAGGGGTCGTTCGATGGTATCAGCTTGCAGGCGTTTGATGAGCGTCTCTGGGGGCGCGTTCAACATGATGATATCGCCGTTGCTTTCGGCCAGGATTTGGCTTTCTGGAGAGGTCAGGGCGCCGCCCCCCAGGGCGATGACCTTTGCTCCGGGAGACAGGATCACGCCCAACGTTTGGCGTTCTTTTTCTCGAAAACCGGTTTCACCCTCAAGGGAGAAAATCTCTGGGATGGATTTCCCGCTGCGGGCCTCGATTTCTACATCCAAATCTATAAAATTGATATTCAAGTTTTCGGCCAGGATCTTGCCGACTGTACTTTTTCCAGACCCGGAAGGACCATAGAGAAAAATTGACTGTTCACTCATGGGGCCACCATTGTTTGGGTTCACCGTCCATGAACATATCTGACAAATTTGCCTGGCGGAGTGCCTCAAACCGAGGTTGGATTTCCTCGAGAGAATCGCCGCCTAGTTTTTCGAGCAGCGCATCGGCCAAGATGAAGGCTGTCAAGGATTCGATGATGGGCACGGCGCGCGGCACCGGACAAAAGTCGGAACGCTCGTACTCTGTGGGGGTCTCTTGACCCGTGGCCAGATCGACAGTTTGTTGTGGGTTCAGAGTTGTGGCGATGGGTTTCATTGCAGCACGAATAATCAGCGGCTGCCCATTGCTGATGCCCCCTTCAATCC
Organism: uncultured Anaerolineales bacterium; assembly: GCA_964629085.1. GTDB lineage: Bacteria > Chloroflexota > Anaerolineae > Anaerolineales > UBA11858 > NIOZ-UU35. Next base: position 6,032 of record CAZVPR010000106.1, on the reverse strand, counting down.
CCCCGGCACGGTTGGTGGGTCTTGAAAGAGCTTGGGAATCGTGGGAAGTTCTTTGTTGGTTTTTATCTGTGAAATCCGTGTTCATCCGCGTCCCGTTTTCTGAAAGCTTGATCGCGTCGTGGACCTGCGTCCCAGGTAGGCGCGTGTTTTCAAAAGCCGGGCCAAACTCAACACCTTTTATGGCCTGAACACCCAGCACGGCCGCTCCCAGGCGTACCTCCAGTTTTCGGTCCCAATGGACATAGGAGCCCAAACCAACCGGTAAATTGAAGGCCACGGTTTCGATCACGCCGCCCAGGGTGTCGCGAGCCTCGATGGCCTGGCGGATGCGCGCACGCATCCTGTCGGCGCTTTCAGCGTCAGGGCAGCGAACATCATTCTGCTCGGCCAATTGGGCCCGATCACCCAATGGGATCTCGCCAAGCTCGGCAGCAAATCCGCCAATCTCCGTAACATAGCCTGCGACCTTGATATTGAATTGCCCCAAGAATTGTTTGCAAATGGCCCCCACAGCCACGCGGGCCGCGGTTTCCCTGGCTGAAGCTCGTTCCAGCGCCGGGCGAATATCGCCATATCCGTACTTCACCACGCCAGTAAGGTCGGCGTGTCCGGGTCTCGGCGTAGTATATGGCTCGATATCAATTCCGAGCCAACGGTCGTGGTTGAGGTTTTCGATTTGTAGGGCGATGGGAGAGCCAATGGTGAGTCCGGCCATCATTCCGCTGTTGATTAGCACCCGATCGCGTTCGATTTTCATGCGCGGTCCGGCGCCATAACCTTGTTGGCGACGGGCTAGTTCGTAATTAATTTGTTCGATGTCTACTTTCAACCCCGCAGGCATCCCCTCTAAAATGGCAATCAACGAAGGGCCATGAGATTCGCCGGCGGTCAGAAATCGAAGTCGAGTTGTTATCATGATTAGTTTTCCCGGTTTCGTTAGCTATGCAATTTCTAGGACTCTACAATTGGCCATTCGTGACAATGCTTCTCTGAGGCGATCTTCGGGTTGGGTGAGTGAAATGCGCACAAAACCAGCCCCACGATCACCAAAAATTGTCCCTGGAGCCAGGGATACATGGCAAGACTCTAAAAGGTCTAATACAAATTGATCCGAGTCACCCTCGCCGGGAATTTGGCACCAAACATACATCGACGCCCGCGGTGAGTCGACCTGGACACCCATGTTTTGCAAGGCGTCAATGACGATATCCCTGCGAGTCTGGTAGGTTCGATTGCGTTTTGCCAACCAAGTTTGGTCGTCATTCAGCGCGGAAACCGAGGCCTCGATCACAGGTAGGAAATGACCGCTATCCGCATGCGATTTGATCTTGTGTAATGCCTTTAGGGCATTCTGCTGTCCAACAGCAACGCCGCTGCGCCACCCAGCCATGTTGTGTGATTTGGAAAGCGTGTTGAATTCAACGGCAATATCCATCGCCCCAGGTATCTCCAGGATGCTGGGTGGGATGTAATCATCGAATGTTACTTGTGAATAGGCGGCATCTTGGCAGAGTAAGATGTTGTTCCGGCGGCAAAACGCTACGGCCTGCTCAAGAAACTCCCTGGGAGCTATGGCGGCAGTTGGATTATTGGGGTAATTCAGCCAAAGAATTTTCGCTTTCCGAAGTATGTCATCGGGCAATCCAGAGAGCTGCGGTAAGTAATTGTTTTCTGGCAGTAGTGGAACTGAATAAGGTTCAGCGCGAGCGAAAAGCGCCGCTTGCCGATAGGTTTGATAGCCTGGATTTGGGATTAGCACCAAATCGCCAGGGTTCAGAAGGGCCTGTGACAGATGGAAAACACCCTCTTTCGACCCGATCAAAGGCAATACTTCAGTATCCATATCAAGATCGATTTGATACAGGCGTTGATACATATCTAGCCATGCCTTGCGAAGCGACGGTGTGCCGCGATGGGGTTGGTATCCGTGACTGGTATGGTCCGTCGCCGATTTAGAGAGGGCGTTGATGATGTGGTCGGCTGGTGGTAAATCTGGCGAACCTATATCAAGACGAATGATATCCGCACCGGCTGCGGTTAGTTTTTCTGCCCGGTTGCTCAACGTGGCAAAAAAGTTAGTGCTCAGTTGATCGGTGGGATTTTTGGTTAGCTGATTGGTCAATTGCATGCTTTGTAAATTCATAATTCGGATTCCAGGGCGAGAGTCATCAATTTTCGGGGAGGTTGCAACCCGGTCCAACGTTCAAATGACAGAGCTGCCTGTTCGATCAACATTCCGAGGCCGGTGATCGCAGGTAAGCCAGCAGCAAGAGCCTGACGCACCAGGGCTGTCTGGCGCGGATTATATACCAGATCGTAAACTGCGGCGTTTTTAGGGAATGGTACTCCTGTAGGCCAGGGAGAAGCATCCATTTGGGGGTGCATGCCGACCGGGGTTGTGTTCACGATTAGTTGGAAATTGGAAGTTGGAGATTGGAGGTTGGATAATTCAATTGAGGAAATCTGATCACTGAATAATGATAACTGTTTACTGATAGCATGGGCTTGTTCGAGGCGGCGGGCAGCGATGGTGATCGTAAATCCATTTTTGAGCAGGGAGTAAGCAACTGCGCGGGCCGAACCTCCAGCACCGAGAATGAGTGCGGAGTGCGGCGGACGATATGCGTTCCGCTCTGCTCTTCCTGCTATCCGCTGCATGTCCATCCAAAAGCCGGCTGCGTCTGTGTTGTCACCGATGAGTTGATCGTCCTTTTGGAAGAGGGTGTTGACGGCCCCTATGGCTTCAGCTGGTGCAGTCAATTTATCAAGAAGAGGGATGACACTTTGTTTGTGGGGGATGGTCACGTTCAGGCCCTGGATCTCTTCATTGCGGATTTGTTGGATAAGCTCGCTCAGTGCTGTCTTCCCCTCAGGGAGTGGGGGGATGGGAAAAAGTTTGTACTTTCCTTCGAGATCCAATGCATCAAGCGCGGCATGATGAATTGGGGGTGAGAGGCTGTGACCGAGGGGGTATCCAATCAGTCCGAGACGGTAATTTGATCTCATCATAGGGTCCCCATGACATCGAAATATTCCGGGAATGTTTTGGCTACGCAACCGGGATTTTCAATCTCAATGCCAGGTACTTTGAGCCCAATCAGCGAGAAGGCCATCGCCATGCGATGGTCATCATAGGTATGGATAGAGGTTGGTTTGATCCGTTTGCTGGGATAGATTGTCATGCCATCGGAATGCTCATCGACTTTAATGCTCAGACGCCGTAATTCTGTGCATGTAGCGGCCACGCGGTCGGTTTCTTTTAATCGGGATGAAGCAATTCCCCTTATCGTGGTTGGTGTTGTCGCAAATGGAGCAATGGCTGCCAGGGTCATGGACGTATCCGAGATATCAGACATATCGACTTCAACGCCATTTAGTATTCCATGACTGGTAACCCGCATGGCGTTGCCTTCATTGGTCACGATACAGCCCATCTGCGATAGTACGTCCAAAAAAGCCAGATCGCCCTGTCGGGCTTTTGGCGTGAGATTGTTTACTTCCAGCCAGCCACCGCACAACGCGGCAGCGGCGAAGAAGTAGGATGCGGCTGAAGCATCACTTTCAATGGGATATTCCTCAATTGATTTGTATCTCTGAGGTTGGACTGAAAAATGAGTATAGCCTTCACGCTGAACCTGGACTCCAAAATCAGCCATCACGCCTAACGTCAGATCGATGTAGGGTTTCGAATGCAATGGCCCATCCACTTTAATTTCGACGGCTTCCTGGGCATATGGCGCAGCCATTAACAATCCACTGAGAAATTGGCTGCTGACATTGCCTCGAACTGAAGTCTGACCTCCCTTGAGCCCCTGCGCTTGCATGTGGATGGGTGGACAACCCGAATCAGCTTCGATCTGTGCCCCGAGTTGGTTCAGCGCAGTGACCAGGTGAACGATGGGGCGTTGGCGCATACGTTTCACGCCATCGAGGTGGTATTCACCTCGGCCAAGCGTCAGCATCGCAGTTAAAAACCGAGCAGCGGTTCCGGCATTTCCAATTAATAATCTAGCTTGGTTGGCAGGAATTTTTCCAGCAAGCCCGGTGAGGGTCATGGTTTTTGTTTCAGGCTTGAGAATTATCTCGAAGCCCAATTTCTTGAGGGCCTGGGCAAAGTAATGTGAATCTTCGGAAAATAGAGCGTTCTCGAGAGTAGTGGTACCGACCGCCAATGCAGCCACCATTAGCGTGCGGTTGGTGTGGCTTTTTGATCCAGGCACATCAACTCTACCCGATAGCTGATTATCAATGGGTTTGATTGTGAAGTTTGAATTGCCAAATGTGCTCATTAGTTTGCCGTTAGTAGTGCTTTGTGATTGGCTCCGTAATCAAGGTTTTCTTTTAGCGTATCATAATCTGCCTGCGCTAGCAGAGCTTCCAATTTTTCTAGTTGATGCTGGAAATCCTGGATGGCTTGTAATACTTGTTCACGGTTGTTTTCCAGGATGGGCAGCATCACCGAGGAAGGGCTGCCTGCCAGTCGGGAGGCACTGCGGAAACCAGGACCTACCAGGTGAGAGGCTTCTGTTTCAGTGGCGAGTACCAGAGCCGTGGCCAGAATGTAGGGTAAATGGCTGGTGGATGCGACCCAAGTGTCGTGTGTTTTGGGGCCTACCCAAATAGGCTGAGAACCGAGCAAAAGGGCCAATTGATCAGCTAAATTTAGAGTGCGGTCGCTGGTGCTGGGGAGGGGTGTAAACGCAAATGGTGCTCCCTTAAATAGGGTAGCCTCTGCGTGGGCCAGTCCACCGTTGGCTTTACCACACATGGGATGTCCACCAATGGCTTCGAAGCGCTCGGGCAAAATGTTGAGCTGTGCGCAAATATCTTCCTTGGTCGAGCCGAGATCAAGTACAACGCATTTTCCTGGATGCAGATCTGGTAACTTGGGAATGAGATCCAGAATAACATTTACCGGGGTTGCCAGGATAACCAGATCTGCCTGGGGGATAATCTGACTAATATCATTGGATACCCGATCGGCTATGTTATTGCGAGTTGCCAGATCAAGCGTATCAGGGTTGGAATCAACGGCCAAAATTTCTCGACAATGACCGCGTAATCCCAACGCCATAGAGCCTCCAATTAGCCCCAGTCCGATAATGGCCACACGAGCATCAGCAAAAAAGTCTGCCTCGTCCATAATTGCTCACCTAGTGGATGATAGGTTGGGGGGCCAGATTTCGTCCGGTGGCCTCGGCAATGGCCTTTATCTGATCGACCAATTCCGCAAATCGTCCAGGCTTCAGCGACTGGCCGCCATCGGATAAGGCTTCGTCTGGGTTCGGGTGCACTTCGACCATAAGACCATCGGCTCCGGCGGCAATCCCTGCCCGCGCAATTGAATTGACATATTCCCAATGTCCGGTCCCGTGGCTGGGGTCGAGAATCACGGGTAAATGGGTGGACATTTTCAGTACGGGAATGGCATTAATGTCGGTTGTGTTGCGGGTGGCTGTTTCGAAGGTGCGGATGCCGCGCTCGCAAAGCATGACTCGTCGATTGCCGTGAGAAAGAACATATTCGGCAGCCATCAGCAGATCTTCGATTGTGGCACTCATACCACGCTTCAAAAGTACTGGATGTCCGCTCTCTCCAACAGCGTGAAGTAAGGCATAGTTTTGCATATTACGAGCGCCGATTTGCATGACATCAGCATGACTGGCCACCAGGTCAACCTGACTGGGTGACATAACTTCGGTGACGATGGGTAACCCGGTTTGAGCACGAGCTTCGGCCAGATATTCAAGACCTTCTTTTCCCAATCCCTGGAAGGAATACGGCGAAGTACGAGGCTTGAAGGCCCCGCCACGTAAAGCATGAGCGCCGGCTTCTCGCACCGCATGGGCGGATTCGATTATTTGCTCGCGGCTTTCTACGGAACAAGGCCCGGCGATGATTAAAACCTGGCCCGGTTCCAATTCCATGCCATTCAATGGAAATACCGTATCTTCCGGGCTGAATTCGCGCGAGGCCAGTTTGTATGAACGGGAAATAGGCACAACTCGATCTACACCCGGCATCAAGACAAA
>CAZVPR010000105.1:0-15747 GCA_964629085.1 uncultured Anaerolineales bacterium | reverse complement strand
AACAAATGGTGGATCGACGAGCTATATTGGGCTGTGATCCTGAATCCCTACATTGCCATTGCCCGCTTCTGTGCGGATGTAATTGACTGGCGTTTCTGGCACGACTGGTTCCACGACAGAGTCATCGCCGGAACCTTCCAGTGGCTCAGTCGCACCTTCCTGGATAGCTGGTTCGACCAGAAAGGGATTGATGGTTTCTTCAACGGATTGGCCGAGGGAACCAAAGAACTGGCGCAGCGGCTGCGCGGCATCCAGACCGGTTTTGTACGCAACTACGCCTTATCAGTATTCATTGGCGTTATATTGATTTTAGGATATTTGATACTTCAATAATTCTCCGATGCATGAGCATCGGAGTGGACAAAGAGCGAGCGGACTACGCTCTTTGTCGCAGTGACGAGGATAAATTATGAACCCAGTTTTGCATCCCCTGACCCTGGTGACCTTCTCCCCCCTGGTGGGCGTGTTGGTGCTCTTGTTCCTAAAACCGGAACAAAAGAGCGTCGCCCGCTGGACAGCGCTGGTTACTTCGCTGATCACTTTTGGTATCTCACTGTGGGTACTCACCCTATTCGAAGCCAGCAACCCAGAATTGCAGATGGTCATTAACCTGCCCTGGATCCAGGTAGCTGGATGGAATATCAGTTACTACCTGGGCATCGATGGCCTGAGCATCTTGCTGGTGCTGCTGACAGCCTTCTTGACCCCTATCTCGATTCTGTCCACCTGGACGGCGGTCGAAGAGAAGGTCAAGGATTTCATGCTCTTTTTCCTGCTTTTGGAAGTGGGCATGACTGGCGTCTTCCTGGCCCAAGACCTGTTCTTGTTCTATGTTTTCTGGGAATTCACCCTGGTGCCGATGTACTTCTTGATCGGTATCTGGGGTGGGCCGCGGCGCATGTACGCAGCCGTCAAGTTCTTCCTGTACACCATGGCTGGCTCTTTGCTGATGCTGCTGGCCATCCTGTGGCTGGGCATTTACCAGGGCACCTTCGCAGTGCCAGAACTGATCGTCAAAGCGGGTATCCCTGCAGATATCCAGTTGTGGCTCTTCCTGGCCTTTGCAGCGGCATTCGCCATCAAAGTGCCCATGTGGCCGCTACACTCGTGGCTCCCAGATGCTCACGTTGAAGCCCCCACTGCCGGTTCCGTCATCTTGGCGGGTGTCCTGTTGAAGATGGGCACCTACGGCTTTGTGCGCTTCAATATCCCACTCTTCCCAGAGGCAGCCATTAAAGCGGCCCCCTGGATGGCGTTGTTGGCTGTGATCGGCATTATTTATGGCGCGGCTGTCTCTTACGCTCAAAAAGATATCAAAAAACTGGTCGCTTACTCCTCGGTCAGCCACCTGGGCTTCGTAATGCTGGGTCTCTTCGCCCTCAACCCGCTGGGTATTCAGGGCGGCATCCTGCAGATGATCAACCACGGCCTGAGCACGGGCGCATTGTTCCTCCTGGTGGGCATGATCTACGAACAGACCCATACCCGCGAATTTGAAGTTTATGGTGGTTTGTGGAAACTAACCCCAATCTTGGGGACCCTATCTTTGATCGTGGCTTTATCTTCCATGGGCTTACCCGGACTGAACGGCTTTGTCGGCGAATTCACCATTTTGTTGGGTGCATTCGGCTCCGAAGCCATCGGTACGCCCTGGTACGCTGGGCTGGCCGCTATCGGTGTTATTTTAGCCGCGGTTTACATGCTTTACATGTTCCAGAAAATTTTCTTGGGCCCCGAAGGTTCTATTGTCGAAGAGGTAAAGAAGCACGGGCACAGCATTCGTGACCTGAACTGGCGCGAAATCGTAACTCTCCTACCCCTCTTGATCCTGATTTTCTGGATCGGTCTGTACCCGAAACCTTTCTTTGCATTGATGGCCCCCACCGTGGACAAGTTGGTTGCCGCCATTCAGGCTGCTGCCGTTGCCATGCACTAATCATGGGACACGGATCACTCGGATTCGCCGGATAATAATTTTTAAATCATCAAATCCAAATAATCCAGCAAATCCGTGTCCAATCAACTGAGAGATTTTATGACAAGTAACGATTTACTCTCCATCCTCCCGATCATAATTTTGGTCGCCTGGGCTTGTGTTTTGCTGCTGGTGGATGCTTTCACGAAAAAGAACACCTGGCTGACTCCTGCGCTGGCATCCCTCGGCTTCTTGGCTGCTTTGGGGGTATCGATCACACAATCTGGCAACGCATACGCTGGCTTTAATAACATGGTTGTGATCGATGGTTTCACCAGATTCCTAAACGTGCTCTTCGCAGGCAGCGGCCTTTTCGGCATTGCTCTGGCCTATGATTACAACAAGCGCATGGGCATTGATCGGGGTGAATACTACGTCTTACTGATGTTTTCTGTCAGTGGGATGATGCTGATGTCCACAGCAGCCGACTTGATTGTGGTGTTCCTGGCCCTCGAGCTTCTCTCGATACCTCTCTACGTTTTGGCGGGGTTTGCCCGACCCAAACCGGAGTCAGAAGAGGCGGCGCTGAAATACTTCTTGTTGGGCGCATTTGCAGGCGGATTCGTAGTTTATGGTGTGGCGCTGGCATTCGGTGCTACTGGCTCAACAGCTTTGAGCGAAATCATGGCTGCGGTCGCAGCCGAAAACGCAGATATGACCTTGTTGCTCATCGGCGCGGCGCTGATCCTCGTCGGCTTGGGTTTCAAAGTAGCTGCGGTGCCCTTCCAGATGTGGACACCCGATGTTTACCAGGGAGCTCCTTCGGGAGTTACAGCTTTCATGGCTGTCGGCGCCAAAGCGGCTGGGTTCGCTGCTCTATTGCGAGTATTTGTTGCCGCTCTACCGCACCTGTACGAAGACATCGTCCCGGTGATGTGGATGTTGGCCGGGCTGACGATGATTGTAGGGAATATTGTCGCCATTGCCCAGAGTAACATTAAGCGCATGCTGGCTTACTCTAGCATCGCCCACGCAGGGTATATTTTCATGGCATTGGTTGCTTTTGGGCAGAAGGACGTTGCCGGAGACGCCGTCGCAGCAGCCCTTTTCTACCTGGGGGCCTACGCTGTAACCAATTTCGGGGCCTGGGGTGTCGTCATCGCCCTGGAGAAAGCCGAAGGCAAAGGGCTGGAATTGGATGATTATGCAGGATTGGGCAACAAATATCCGGGCCTGGCTGCTGCCATGCTGATCTTCATGCTCTCTTTTACCGGAGTCCCTCCAACTCTTGGATTTTTGGGTAAGTTCTTCTTATTCCGCACGGTTGTCCAAGCAGGGTTCATTTGGCTGGCGATTATCGGCGTGTTGACATCGTTGATTTCCGCATACTATTATCTGCGAGTACTGGTCATCATGTATTTCCGAGAAGGCGAACCCGAAGCGGAACGACCCTGGTTACTTAGATTGACCACCGGACTGACCGCCCTCGGCACAGTTGCCCTGAGCATCATCGCTGTGCCCCTCTTCCAATGGGCCAGCCAGGCAGTATTGAAACTGTTCTAGATTTTCCATAAAAACAGCAGAACCCCGGTTTACCAAACGTAGACCGGGGTTCTTTTTTTGGAGAAAAATAACCGATCCCTATTTTAGTGTTTCGTGGGACAACTTGTGTACAATCCACCAGACGCCATCCAGTTTCATCATGTTTAGATAATCGATATATTTCACATTCTGGTTCTCCAAGCGTAATTTCACCGAGGCCAGATCGCCCGTGACGTCAACAGTGTAAAACTCCGTTTCCCAAATCAAATCTGGTTTAAACTTCTCTGGCGCATACCAGGAATAAAACTCTTCGCGATCCACCACACGTAGATTTCCCTGCTCAATGAGAAAGAACTTCCACTCCGGGTGTAATATTTTGGCATAAAGATCGGGAAAAAATTGCGCGTGGCCTTCGTGATAATAATCTAAGATCGCTTGTTTTATGGCTAGTTTTTCAGTGTTTTCTTCCATAATCTCTTCCCATCATTTATCGCCAAACGGTTATTGAAATTTCAAGCCCGGTTCCTTTTGCATGAATCCGGGCTTGTTATTTTTTCTAATCTTTACACCAGGGTCATGATTTCACAAAAATCCTTCGATAGCCATAGTATACCAACCCAACGATCAATGGCACGAATAGCAGTGATTTTCCAATGGTGGCCAGTGTAAAACCATCGAATTTGAACATGCCAACCACCGGTACAGCAGCAATAAGCAGGCTTAAAATGATCAACAGGATATTCGCTCGTCCCTTTCGCACTGCCCAGCCCAGAACTCCCACCGGGAACAAAAATACAACCAGCCCTATAAATGAACTAGGCGTAAATGTACCTTCACCAATCGTCTCCACAGCATCATAAATGAAAAATCCTATTAAACCGACAAAAAACAGGATCACATAAATCCATAGAGCCTTTTTCCACATGTGCATTGTCCTTTCAATGTTAGGTTTTGATGATTTGAATCAAGTTACTTGACAATAGTAGTATAACTCAAATCTCTACGTTTTACTCGAGTGCCAGAAATCACCCAAAAGGTCCAGACTCTCAAAAAGGTGCTGCATGGCCTCAGGCCCTGGCCGCTGCCAATTGCGCTCTGCCCGTCCTTGATACCAGCTTTGGGCCAGTTCCCAACAGGTCTGTACAGACATTACATACCCTTCGTCCAAGATGCGACGCGCTAACCAGACATTCAAATGCTCCTTCGCACGGAAGGGCAAGATCGTCGCTCAGGTGTAGCCGATCTGATCCCAAAACTGTTTGGCTGGTACCAAAAAATGAACGATCCAATCTGACTCGATAGGTTTCCCAAACTTGATTTGTAAATCCAGTTTTTCATCACATTCGCCACACCCACACGGGGTGTACCCACGTGCATCGCTGCCCAGAATGGCAGCAATGCCCAGGATATCCCACACTCAGTTACCCCAGTATTTCTTGCCCCCAACTTCGGCGACAAAATCTGTTGGCACTCCTGAGAATGGATGCGCCATCCAAATAGAATATGTGCCCGGCGCCAAAGCAATGTGATGATCTTTGCCCAGCCTCTCAAAAGCTGCTTCGATACTGGCAATGGAAACGTGGAAATTCTCAGCTACTTCAGCGACTGTGGGTGGACGTGCAGTTTCGGCAAAAGTCGAGTAAATCAGATGGCGCACATCAATATCAGAAATTTGCATGCTACAGAGGCTCCCTTCTTCTTCTAGACGAAATCAGAAACGTGTTTTACGACAAAAACAGCAATGTAAGCCATCCAAATGATGAGGCCAATGTGCAAGACATCATTTTGGGAGAACCATACACCATCCCCTTTAGCCCACAACTTCGACGTGAAACCTAACTTATCGTAGAGCCAATAAGCCAGCATGGTGATGAGCAGCCAACCCCAGGCACCAATCAAAACCAAATCCATGGGGGATTGATAAATAGAATAACGCCAACTATTAACTATGACGAAAAATAAGAATATGGGCGATGAAATCCAGACCATCAGCTCGAAGGTGATCAATTTTTCAATGAGGATGATCCCGCCAATGAAGGTGACCAGGGTGTAGATCACTGCACAGATAAGTGCATAGCCCAACAACACAGCGCGCATCGTTCCCTGGGTGCAGGAATAGGCTACAGCAACGAGCAGCGCGTCCAGGCTCAATTGATGAAAAATGAGATAGATCACCTCCCACCAACTGGTCCAGGAACAGGTCTCTCGTCCAGCGCATTTAATTTGGTAGCCGAATGCCTGGTGGCTGGTGCCAGCCAGAAGAGCACCAAGCCCCCACAATACCAGAGAAATTCCCCACGAAAGGCGAGCCACTTCATCGCCGCGCGACCGCAAAAAGGTAATCCCCACACCAACGGTCAAAATTCCCAAAAAATAAACAAAAAAAGAAGAAGATGGCTGAGTCAGGATTATTGTATGCGAGCCAAGTTTGATCGTTCTACAAGGCTGCATCTGGCACCAAGTCTTAGGGGTCAGTTCGGGATCGGTATGCCGAATTGAACTCAGCCGCTTAAATATCGGCGAAATTGCCATTGTAGGTTTCATGGATCAATTGGAAAACAAGTCAATTTGAGATTCATTCAAGGGCGGTGGGATTAATACGAATTTCCCTACATGCTGTTTTTTGACGAACTCTTGCTGCGCCAGGGCGATCTCATCAAGGGGAAATGTATTGGCAATCAAAGGCCTAATTTCTCCCTTCTCGATATAGGATATCAAGTTTGGGAATACCGGCTCATCCCAGGCGGTGCATCCGATCAAAGTGAGATCTTTGAGATAGAAATCGCGCATGTCTAGAAAAACTAAGGGTCCGGCGATGGCGCCTGAAGAAGTATATCGCCCGCCCCGTTTCATCACTTTCATCATATCACCAAAGGTTGGCCCGGCAACATTATCTACAACCACATCGACCGTCTCCTCACCTAAAGCAGCCACGATATCATCCCCACGGGCAATGATACGATCAGCGCCAATGGACCGAACCTGGACCATTTTATTTTTCCCCGCAATGGCGGTCACAATAGCTTTCCGGCGTTTGGCCAATTGCACAACGGCTGATCCCACCCCGCCCGATGCACCTGCCACTAAGACGTGCTCACCTTCAGATACTTTTGCCCGGTGGAGCATATTCTCTGCGGTACCATAGGCACAGGGAATGCTGCCAAGGTCGGCATCACTCCAATCGCAGTCCACAGGAAATATTTCACTGGCATCAATTTTTACAAATTGCGCAAATGCGCCATCGAAATCGGAGGCCATCCAGATATTCTCCATGGATTCAAAGCCCGAACTACGAATACAGGGCCAGATCAAAACACGGCAGTTCAAAAGGCTTTCATCTTCCCCTGGCGCAACAGCCACCAGGCGCCCACAACAATCGGTTCCCTGGATAAACGGAAAGGGTGTCGCCTCATTCCAGCCCCCATCTGCTTGTTCTTTGGCACCGGCCTTTTCCTCTTCATCTGCGGACAAAGCTTCTGTACCGGCTGTAACAGCGGAGGAGTACCAACCCAGGCGGGTATTGATTTCAGTATTGTTTACCCCTGCCGCCAGGACTTGCAATAGTACCTCACCTGAAGCAAGTTCCGGAATTGGGACATCCTTGTACACCAATTGCTCATAACCGCCATTCTCCATTGTAACGATAGCTTTCATGGTCACTTTGCATCCCTCAATGTCAAAGCGATCTTTTTTTTGAAATCCATGCGATTGATTTACCATTTTTTGCACCTTTCAAATTCATCTGCAAGTTATGCATCAAAGCATCAACCGCATTATTAAAAATGCCAACATAGCGAAAGATGCGCTGACATAAATCAAACGGATATATTTTTGGCGATTCTCCGTTCCAGGAGCCACCAGTTTCAGGGCAGCAAACAAAATGAGAACATCCGCTATGACAAGCGGAATCCAAAAAACCCTGTTCAACCAGCCAAAAATAATTGGCGCCAGACTGAGGGCTATGACAGCAATGAAAATTACGAGGCTGATTCTTAGCGCTTTCGTCTGTCCGAAAATTATTGCTAACGATTTTGATCCCACTTCTCGGTCACCGTCCATATCTAACGCGTCGGCAGCTATTTCTTCTCCCAGATCAATGAGCAGGGCTACCACTCCAAAAAACCAAACGATTTTTTCAAAGGGTTTCCCCACAACGATGCCGCCAAAAATAAAGGTCGACCCGACCGCCACGCTGACCAAAACATTTCCTAAGAAACCCGTTCGTTTAAACCGCCAGTTGTATAAAAAACCTAGTGCCCAAATAAAAACTGCAACAATAAAGGCATCTATCCCAATCATAAAACTGGCTGTAAATCCAAGCAACATGATCACAATCGATAGAATTACCACGTCTCGTTCAGAAACAAGTCCAGAGGGCAAGGGACGCTCTGGTGCATTAATCTGATCCGTTTCTACATCAAAATAGTCGTTCAAAATCAAAGAAGTGGCCGAAATGCAGAAAACGCTCAAAAATCCCAGCAGCATTTCCCTCGGGCTGGGAAATCGGCCCAATGCCAAAACTTCCCCCATCAAGACAGTAATCCCCGCGAAGAGAGGCAGTTCAAAGCGAAATAATCGCAGCAAGCCCAGTGCTTTAGATTTTCGCTGCATCACATACCAATTTTCCGACAACTACACCAATTTATGTTCGCTCTCAAAAACAGGTTTATTGTCCAGGATTCGTTGGGGAGAAAATATCGACAGGTCAAGCGCCGGAGTTTGTCCCAAGATCAATTCTGCCAAGTAGCGCCCAACGGCGTGGCATTGCTGGAAACCATGTCCCGAAAAACCATTGGCCAGCATTAAGCCTTTGAGATGCGGCCATTCACCCAAGATGGCATTGCCATCAAATGTGTTTACAGCATACAATCCAGCCCATCCGCGGGTGATTCTGAGTTGATCGAATGCGGGAATGTATTCCACCAGTTCTGGCCACAGATGATCGATGAACACCTGCCGGTTCCAATCAAACACAAAACCGATCGGATCATCGGGCAGAATTTTTCCCGCTAAAAAGATGTTTTCATGCTCTTGGATCAGATACAGTCCTGAGGGAAAAACAGTCAATGGATAAACGACATCAGTCTCAACATTGGTCTCGAAAACAAAAACCTGACGTTTGATAGGATCTATGCGCAAATCAACTCCGACTGTTCCAGCCATCTTTTGGGCCCAGGCTCCGGCACTGTTTACCACAAATTCAGCGAATATTTCCTCCCCTGAACTCAACCGCACACCACTTACAAGCCCATCCGTCGCCAAGATTTCAGCGACTTCATCCTGCATATATTCTGCGCCTAAGGCAACAGCTTTGTTCTTATAGCCCATCAAAACCGCATGGGCATCCATGGTTCCGTCTTGTGAACCAAACACACCTCCAGCTAATTGATCCACTTCAAACAATGGAAAACGCTCTCTGATTTGGGTTGGGATTAACCATTCCACAGGACACCCCAAGCTCTGTTGAGTTTCCAATCCTTTCAAAGTTCCTTCTTTGCCACCTTTATCAGCCATAAATAAATTGCCCTGCTGCCGAAAGCAAACATCCGGCTTTACGCCCTCCACTTCCATCTCATCAGCGAAGGCTGCCAGGAATTCAAGCCCATATTGAGAAATTTGAATATTTTCCTTGACATTAAATTGCAGGCGGATATTGGCATCCGACAATACGCTGGAATTATATTCATACGTTGGATCCTTTTCGATGATCACCACCCTGACCTGAGGATCTTTCTTCAACAAATTATAAGCTGTCGCGCAACCCATCACCCCACCCCCTACCATTATTACATCATACGTGTTCTGTGCCATTGTCAATATCGCTCCTTAATTCTACGAAAAATTGCACCTCAATCGAATAATTTGCTCATCACCCATTATGGTGCTACAGAATTGATGCGGCCATCCAGGTCTGATGTGATCGGGCTGTTTGTCTGAATATATTGCCTCATCACATCCCAAACATCTAAGCCCGGCTCCTCATAAGAGGCGGAGGCGAAAATATCTTTGTATCCTCCGGCGTACAAACCCTGGAAGTTGCTGGTAGCCACTTGATAAATTCTATCAAGTTCCAAAGAACTATAACCCGCAGAGGGATCAGCAGGGTTATTGAGAATGTGTACATTCGCAGCTATTTCATCTATGACATCGAAATGCACGCCTGACACTTGCGAAAAGAAATCTGATCCGAGACGAGAGACACTATAGTCAAGCAACTCTTGCACCTGAGCACCGGTCATTTCATAGACAAATACGGCATTTTTGTATGGCATGGCGGTCAACAAATCTTGCTCTAAGATTTCTCCTGGTGGAATTGGTTGGCGAAAACCACTGGCCACGAAGATAGATAAATGCGCCTCGGCAGCCTCACGAACAATATCCATAACCAGATTACCCAAAAGGGACTCCCCAGAAAATTGTCCATCAGTTGAAAGTTCGATGGCAGCCTCGCCAATGGATTCGAAGAGGTAGGCAAAGTCAGGGTCGGATTCCAATTCGGCCTGCATTTGGGCGACTTTCTGCTCAATTTTCGGGTCTTCGGGCAAGTCATGGCTCATCTTCACCAGTTCACCATTGATATTGCTTAGAACACCATCCGCAAACTTCAATTCCACTTTGCTGATATACGTCAAATATTGAAAGGGAGAGATAATATATGTATCGGTACCGGGGATTTGGGTAAGGCCTTCTTTGCGATGACTGTGAGTACCAAAGATGAGATCGATTCCTGTTACGGCTTGCGCCAACGCCACATCATCTTCATGTAAAGCATGGCCTATCAGCGCGACGGCAGCAACCTGCTCTTCTTCTCGCAAGGTTTTGACAACCTCCTGGGCAGTTTCTACCCGATCTGCAAAGCTGACTTCAGGAGCAGGCATTGTCTCCGGTTTGACAAGGCGTTCAAAATCTGAGCCAGCCAGGGCAAACACGCCAATTTTAATTCCATCAACGTCAAACACTTCATAAGTTTGGCCATCCCGCTGAAATAGTGCTTGGCCATTGCCATCGAGCACATTGCTGCCCAAAATCGGATAATCAACTTGCGACTGGCATTGAGCGAACACCTCGGCTCCATAATCGGCATCGTGATTCCCGAAAGCCATGGCGTCCACCAAGCCATTGAACCAAGGCCACTCAACACATTGGAACTTATCCGACCAGGCTGGAGAACCTTTGTTGATCGTATCACCGCCGCTGAAAATCAATGTGTTGGGATCATCCGCGAAAGAGGCGAGATAAGCCATCACCCGAGCTAAGCCAGCAGAGTCTTCCTGACCTTCGGAATAAAATGGGACCGCGTGAGAGTGGTAGTCGCTGAAATGCAACAGCGTAATAGTTGTATATTCATTGGCAAAAACTGACGTAATACTGAGTAACAATAGCCCCGCGACCAAGAAAATTCCTATGAGTCTTCGCATGATGGATCCTCCAATTAAATGTAAACGGGCTTTCAACTATTGTAACGGGCTAACTGTCGCTCCACAAGGCAAATGATTATGACCTCCAGGTAATGATCGTCGCTCCATAAAGGTTACCGGCTAAAAATTAGTCGAAAACAGGAAAGCCCAACCCTGAGTGATTGTCATCAAAATGATCTGGTAAAATCCGGGCTATTATTCAACAGCCTTATTCGCGATCTTACGAAAAACACAAAGGCACAAATTTATAATCAATGCCAACAGAAATACTGATCAGATCAATTGTCTTTATACTGGGTTTATTCGTTATCGCCAGTACACTCTTCTCCGCAATTTCCACATTCGTGCTGCCGCGCAGCGCTCGCAGTCGGCTGACCCAATTCGTTTTTCGGACACTGAGAAAAATTTTTGCAGGGATCATGCATTTCGCTCAAAGCTTCCAGCGGAAGGATGCTATCTTTGCATATTTTGCCCCGATTAGTCTGCTGATGCTTGTTCCTACCTGGTACATGTTGATTACCCTGGGATATGGGGCTATATATTGGTCATTGGGGATCGGATCCATCACGACCAGTTTGCGATTGAGCGGTTCATCCCTACTGACCTTAGGGTTTGCAACTTCAGAGGAATTCTTCGTCAATCTGCTTATATTTTCTGAAGCCACATTGGGGCTCATCTTGGTGGCTCTACTGATTGCCTATTTGCCAACCATGTATTCGGCTTTTTCGCGTCGGGAAGAAGCCGTTAATCTTTTGGAAGTGCGCGCCGGTACCCCTCCATCTTCTGCTGAAATGTTGCTGCGCTTCAATCGCATTCAAGGTCTCGACAAACTCGGAGATTACTGGCCAGCATGGGAAAATTGGTTTACCGCTCTTGAAGAAAGTCATTCTACTCTGCCAGCACTAGTTTTCTTTCGTTCTCCCAGGCCAGAGAATTCCTGGATTACCGCATCCGGAACAGTCATGGATGCCGCGGCCCTGACCCTGGCAGCCATCGATTTACCGTTCGAACCCTCTGCAGCGTTATGCATTCGCGCCGGATTCCTAGCCTTGCGTCAAATTGCAGATTCGTTTGGAATCTTCTATCCCTCGGATGCAAATTTCCCCGAAACGCCAATTAGTATCACCGAGGATGAGTTCTACGAGGTTCTCGACCAATTGGCAGAAGCTGATGTCCCACTGAAATCCGACCGCCAACAAGCCTGGATAGATTTCGCCGGCTGGCGTGTCAATTACGACCATCCCTTGATCGCATTGTGTCAGCTAATCATGGCACCTCCTGGATTATGGTCCAGCGACCGTTATTGATTCCCACTCAAAGAAATATTGCCCAAATTTAAATATATCGATACATTAATCCCTCCTTTTTATGAATGATTTTCACACGCGGTGGTGAGCTAACTGTTCCCAAATCATTTAAGGCCTTTTCGTCAATCGAAACAAGCATTTTGCATGCCAGAGGACACTGATGACAACTGAAATAGAATAATTTAAATTAATTTTTCGATTCGGCACTCAAAAATTGTATACTAGAGCTAACTGAACACCACGAGTCATCGTGGTGTCGTTTTTTAACTGGAAGGAGGCAGAATTTGAGATAAAAGGCTAACTCACCACAATAAAACATTCCACCAATCTTCAGATTTTCGAAAATTCAACAAGGAGTTTACGATGTCAAAAACTGGCCAAGCCATACAAGCCATTGAAAACGGCTTACTAACCGCAAATACTATAAAAGGGCTTCCCCAAGATAGCTATCATTTGGGGGAACGTATGGCATATTACAACGTACCTGGGTTCAGCATTGCCTTGGTCGAACATGAAAGAATCGCCTGGGCTAAAGGATACGGCATCTTGGAGGCCGGCAAAGATAAGCCAGTGACTGATGAAACCATCTTTCAATTGGCCTCGATTAGCAAACCAGTCGCGGCAATGACTGCATTGAGCCTGGTTGAAGCAGAATTGCTGGACCTGGACAGCGACGTCAACAGTGCATTAAAGTCCTGGCAAATCCCAGAGAATGAACATACGACGGAGCACAAGGTAACCCTCCGCGGCTTGCTTTCTCATACTGCTGGGTTAACGGTATACGGTTACCGCGGCTATCCAGCTGGCGCAAAACTACCCACTTTGCAGCAAGTTTTAGATGGGAAACCACCCGCAAACTCAGACCCAGTGCGGGTCATGCAAACACCAAGAAAAGCTTTCAGTTTATCCAGTGGCGGCTACGTTTTGATCCAACAACTGATAGAAGATGCTACCAGTCTAGCATTCGCGGATCTAGCTCAAGAATTGATCTTCGACAAATTGGGGATGACCAACAGCTCTTATGAATCCATACTGCCTGAGGCATTCATTACTCAAGCAGCCACCGCGCACCAAGATAGCGGCAGGCCAGTGCCCGGAAAATGGCACACGTATCCCGAGCAAGCCACTGCAAGTTTATGGAGCACACCTTCTGACCTGGCGCGACTGGTCATTGAAATCATCAAGTCACACAAGGGTCAGTCAGACATAGTTCTTTCAACTGAAATGACCCGGCAAATGCTAACCCCTCAAGATGGCTGCTGGATGGGATTGGGATTTGTCAGTGTCGATATGGACGGCTGGAGACGCTTTGACCACCCAGGATGGAACGAGGGGTATCACAGCTATTTGGCGGGCTTCCGCGACGCTGGTCAGGGTTTGGTCTGGATGGCCAATGGGGAAAACGGCAGATTCCTGGGATATGAAGTGATGCGCGCATTAGCCAGTGTCTTTGAGTGGCCAGAACTCCAGGCGGTTGAAAAATCCATTTCCCCGGTGGATCCTGCCCACTTTGCACCTTATGCGGGGAAATACCGCTTTATCGACTACCCGGAGTTTGGTGTGGAGATCATTAACGAGGGAGAATACCTCATCTTACAGGAATACCCGGATGGGATCCGCTATCAGCTTTATTCCCAATCAGAAAGCGATTTCTTTTGTCTTCACCGCCCTGAGGCAATCACTTTCAACAAGAGTGATCATGGAAGTGTTGGAACTATGCTAATCGGTCCTTATTCGCAACTAGAGCGCGTGGAATAGGGGTCATTAGCAAAGTTTCTTTTGTTGATTGATTTGAGCCGCACCGTTCTTGTTTGAAAAGAGACGAATGAGGACATGCGCGGCTCATTGTTTTCAATCCCAACAAACCCTAATACATTTCAGTTTTTCGTAGCGGCATTTGAGTATTAAAAATTCAATACCTTATCCGCTTCAATTATCCAATCCGTCACCAATTCCATACTTCCGCTTTTTACACCCTCGATGATTACACTTTGCCCGAGCCCGCGGGCTTTTGCACAAGTCCCTCAGGTTGCAACCTCACCTCTCCGGGCAACCGCCTTCACCATTCGTTCAATGTTATAAAATCCATCAGGTGTATTTTGCCCTGCTATCCCACATTGTACGCCATCCCCAATTAAAAATACTTTCACGTTCGCTTCATTTCTTCTGGCTAGATTCATGGCTACCCGGAAGGCATTATACGGGCGTTCATTGCCATATGGGCCATCATTGACAAGTATTAAATATTTTTTATTCATGACACAACCTCTTCACTAACTATCTTTGAATGACTCTGTTCAACAAGCTTTTAGTATCTAACATCCAAATTCCTAATGTTTACTTGGCTTTATCCATCAACGGTGATCCCCTTCCAATACATCATCTATGTGAACAATAACCGCTTCAGCATCCGCCACGCATGTATCATTTTGATACAGTTTTTGAAATATCCGCAAGGAGCTATTTCAAATGTTTAATATTCCCATCCCCGTAGATACCTGGCCAGGCCAAGAGATTTCTTTTAGAAAATCTGATTTTAGCGAGGCAATCACATCCTCTCAACTTTCAAAAGCAATAGCAAAATCATCGCAAACAGCTTTTGTTGGATTTTGGTCGAATTTTTCATTGGTGTTTTTTTCGGAAATTTCGTAATTACCTTTACGAACATGCAGTTGCTTTGCTTTCAAATCCATAATGACCGTTGCCACTGTCCCAACTTCAGGGAGATTATCATTGTGTATATAAGATCGCCATATTGGAAACTCATGATGGGAGCGATCGGTCAATATCTTTTTCATCTCGTCAATAGTAAATTTGCTCAACGTAGATGTTTTTTCATTCGCAATTTGGTAACGGGTGTATGAATTACGAAAATCACCGGCATTGGGATTGATCGGACGCTCCAGATAATGATTTGTGTGAACCAAGCATTGGTTCCTGGACTCGCTCAAATAGGTTTCATCACCTGCAAATTCTACAAAATTGAAGTTTCCGCTTTGATCTCCGAACAAAATATTGCTGGCCTTCCCATTCCCCGAACGTTGAATCTTTTTCTTGGCTTCTTCTATTGTTTGAGATTCCAAGATTGCACGCAGCACGATATGAATGGGCACGCCATTCAGAGGTTTATTTATCAATAATATATTGAGGCAAGTACCAACACCGTATGAATTTAATCCAATTTTGCCAATAATCCCCGGCTCCGTAAGCATGTGGATCGTGTGCTCTTCGGAGATTCCAATAGCCATCAAAACAGCCAATTCTTCTAATTGACGACTCCAATCCCAATTCTGGCCCATCAGAGACGATGACCGAAAACATAAAGCTGTACACTCATTGGCATGCACATTTGGGTCCAGGGCAAGAATTTCACTCCGTGAGTTCAGCGCATAGATCCATAAGGGATCATTGATTTTTGCCCCTGCAGCAATTGCATCGATTTCCTCACAATACTCAGGGTTATATTCATAGATAACCCGGCGAAAATGCTTTGCACGATCAAAAATTTCGGCAGAAGATTTTTTGAATAGCGTGGCATAAATGTCAATGGTTGCCTCGATCTCAG
>CAZVPR010000104.1:0-16146 GCA_964629085.1 uncultured Anaerolineales bacterium | reverse complement strand
CATTTTTCACCCTGACCTAAGATCAGGGCTAGTTCATTTGTCTATATACGAGTAATTAAGAAAGGGAAGCATAATGAAAAAACAGGAACACCTGGATTTATATTATCAGATGGTGCTGATCCGCCGTGTGGAAGAACGCGCCGCGGAACTTTACCAGCAAGGTAAGATAGGCGGATTCCTACATTTATACATTGGACAGGAAGCCGTAAGCACGGGTTTGATTGCTGCTCGCCAGCCACAAGACCGGGTCATCACGGCGTATCGTGATCACGGGGTGGCGTTGAATGTGGGGATATCAGCCAATGAAGTTGTGGCAGAGTTGCTGGGTAAGGCCACCGGAATTTCTAAAGGCAAAGGCGGCTCGATGCACATGGCCGATGTCGAAAAGAACTTCTGGGGCGGACACGCCATTGTTGGTGCGCATTTGCCCATTGCGGCTGGCATGGCTTTGGGTGACCAGTACAACGAAGGGGACGGGGTGACGATTTGTATGTTTGGCGACGGCGCCACAAATATCGGATTTTTTCACGAAGGTGTCAATCTCTCGAAGGTTTGGAGTTTGCCGGTATTGTGGGTTTGTGAAAATAACCAGTATGGCATGGGCACGACCATCGATAGAGCATCCGCGGTCTCCGAAATTCGCCAAAAAGCCGAAGGCTACGGAATCCCTAATGAACGCGTTGATGGCATGGATGTGATGGTTGTGCGTGAAGCCACGCTTAAAGCGATGGAATATATCCGCAGCGGCAAAGGCCCATTTTTCCTGGAGATTATGACTTATCGGTACCGCGGCCATTCCATGGGTGATCCTGAACGCTATCGCGAGCCCGATGAAGTCAAGAAATGGCAAGAAAATGATCCCATCGGTATCTATAGGACATACCTCAAAAAAGAGAAGATCGCTAAAGAAAAAGAACTAGACGAGATTGATGATCAGGTCGAGGAGGAAGTCCAGGCCGCGGTGCAGTTCGCCGAATCCAGCCCGGAGCCGGCCCCCGAAGAATTATTTACCGATGTATACGCGGATGCAGAGTAGGTGGACAAATGACGAATAAACAGATTACGATGCGCGAAGCTATTTCCCAAGCCCTCTGGGAAGAAATGGAACGCGATGAAAAAGTCTTTATCATGGGTGAAGAGGTCGGCGTTTGGGGCGGCACATACGCGGTCACCAAAGGCTTTTACGACCATTTTGGCCCCAAACGTGTGCGTGATACACCCATTGCCGAAGCCGCTATTGTTGGTGGCGGTATTGGTGCAGCTATGGTCGGTCTCAGGCCCGTTTCAGAGTTGATGACCATCAACTTTGCCTTTGTTGCCATGGACCATATCGTTAATGAAGCGGCCAAAATGCGCTACATGTTTGGTGGACAGATGTCGGTGCCCCTGGTGATCCGCGCTGTTGGTGGTGGCGGGCGCCAACTTGGAGCGACTCACTCCCAGACGCCGGATGCCATTTTTGCTCATTTTCCAGGCTTGAAAGTTGTTGCCCCGGGGACGCCATATGATGCCAAAGGTATGCTCAAGACAGCCATTCGATTGGACGATCCTGTGCTTTTCATTGAGCATTCAACGCTCTACCAGACGCGGGGTGAGGTGCCCGAGGAAGATTACACTGTTCCCATAGGTAAATCCAAGATTCAGCGCCCAGGACGTGATGTCACCATCGTAACCTACAGCAAGATGCTAGATGTTTCGACCAAAGCCGCTGAGCAGCTTTCCAAAGAAGGCATCGAAGTTGAAATTGTCGATCTGCGCAGTTTGCGCCCACTGGATATGGATCCAGTGTTGGAATCATTCCGGCGTACTAATCGTGCGGTAATTGTCGAAGAAGGATGGCGATCATATGGAGTTGGTTCCGAAGTGTCGTCACGTATTTATGAGCAGGCCTTCGACTATGTCGATGCCCCTATCAAACGTGTAGCTCAGACAGAAGTTCCTTTGCCCTATAACCGGGCTTTAGAACAATCGGCTTTGCCCAATGTTGATGACGTCGTCGAAGCCGTCAAGGAGGTGCTCTAATGGCTGAAATTGTTAGTATGCCCAAATTAGGGTTCGATATGGCCGAAGGTGTTTTGGTGCGCTGGGTCATTGCCGAAGGTAGTGAGGTCGAGCGTGGTCAAATCCTGGCGGAAATCGAAACCGATAAAGCGACCGTTGAAGTCGAATCGGCGCACTCGGGTGTTGTCCATAATCACCTGGCTACCGAGGGCGATGTTTTACCCATCGGTGCGCCCATCGCGGTGATTGGTGAACCTGGGGAAGAAATTGATGTGAATGCTCTGGTTGGTGTTGCGGTGGTCGCTGAGACATCAGCCGCTGGAAGCGAATCTCCTGTTGAAGAAACAGAAGCCCCCCCAAAGGTCGAACCTGAAGCTGCTGAGACTGAAATCTCGCAGGCTGGCCAACTACCCGGTGGGGTCAAAGCCTCCCCGGTTGCCCGCCGTATTGCCAATCAACGGGGCATCAATCTGGCCAATATCCAAGGCAGCGGGCCTGGCGGACGCATTGTCAAAAAGGATGTTGAGGATTATCAGCCCACAGCGGTTAGTGGGCAGCCATCTACAGCCACGCCAATCTTCTCACCTTTGGATCCCGCCCCTGCTGATGAGACTGTGCAATTGACCCGGCTGCGTCAGGCCATTGGCCGGCGCATGGTTGAATCTAAACAGCAATTGCCGCATTTTTACGTCACTTCTGAATACGACATGGCCGCCCTGATGGAGCAGCGCAAGCAGGTTAATGCTATGCTGGCTGATGCTGGGGAAAAGATTTCTGTAAATGACTTTATCGTCAAAGCGGCTGCATTGGCGCTGCGAGAGTTTCCCAACTTGAACGCCTCATTGCAGGGCGATAACGTGCTGCGACATGGGCAGGTCAATGTTGGTGTGGCCGTGGCCGTGGAGGGTGGCTTGCTGACCGTGGTTAACCGCGATGCGGATCGAAAGGCGTTGCGTCAAATTTCGGTTGAAACCAAGTCCATGGTGGGTCGAGTACGGGAAGGCAAGGTGCGCCCCGAGGATATTGAAGGATCAACTTTCTCGGTTAGTAATCTGGGCATGTTCGATGTGGAGCATTTTGTGGCCATCATCAATCCTCCCGAAGCAGCCATTTTAGCAGTTGGGTCAGTAAAATCTGTTCCGGTGGTTCAGGACGGCGAAGTGGTGCCTGGATTGAGGATGAAAGCAACTATTTCCGTAGATCACCGAGTCAGCGATGGCGCTGAAGCAGCCCAGTTTATGAAAGCGTTGCGGAAATATCTCGAAGAGCCACTACGTTTGCTGGTATAAAAAAAGAACCCCGATTTCTCCGAGAAACCGGGGTTCTTTTTTTTAAGGTAAGGATTTACGCGTCCGGATCGATGACTTTAATCTCGACCCAGAATGAATCGCCTCTGGGCTGGACCCCGAAGATTTGTCCATCGTCGCTTTTAATTGACCAAAAACCTTTGTAAGTGCCCGGTGTCGACGGGGCTTTCATGAGGACATCGACATTGGCATATCCCCAGGTGGGAATGGTTGTATCGGTGATGAGTATTGAGGCTGAGGCATTCAATAGATCACCACCAGCAAAGCGCAATTCGAATGCCGGATTCCAGGTGCAGGACCCAGTATTTTTGATTCGGAAGGTTTGGGTGAATATTTTATCAATGAATATCACCGTCCCATCTGGAATTGATTTGGTCTCAAGGTTAGCCCTCAAACAGGGTTTATCGCTGGTGGGGGTTGGCGTCTGAGTATCGGTGTTTGTGGGTAAAGGGATATCTGTGAAGGTTTCTGTCGGTGTCAACGAAGGTTGTGGCGTGTCAGTTGCCGTGGGCTCAGGGGAATTTGTGAATGTTGGCGTTGCGGCAAGCTCGATGGCCATGGCTGTTTGTGAAAGCTCAGCATAGACAGTGAGCACAATTTCAGTCATCTTTATGTCTAACTTTTCTTCAGAAATTGCTGCAGAATCGGGCAGGTTGCAACCCGTCAGTGCAAGAGTGAATAGAAGTAATAATATTAGTGACCATTTGATTTTCATGACACACTCCAGTAATTTGTCAATTGGGGGCTTTCTGTACATCCAGTTCAATATAAAGCGGATTATCCGCAATCCCAATTCCGAAAAGTTGGCCGGTTTCATTGCGCAGCATCCAATAACTTTTATGGACGCCTACTTCCATGGGAGCTTTGAATTCGAAGGTAATGATGAAAAAGTCGCCTGGTGCAACTCCTTGGTGAAAATTCTTAACGAAAGGTAGCGGTTGGAACTTGGTTCCATCATAATACACGATAGTGAACCCTGTAGTCCAGGTGCAGGTCCCAATGTTGAGTACTGTCCATCGTTTAATTAGGAATTGCCCCTGGGTGACTGATGGTCCTGCCGACAATGTTTGTTGAGTTACCTCCGCTTTGAGACAGTTCGACCTGGGAACAGGGGAGGATGTATATGTAATTGTGGGGGTCGCACTAAAAAATGGCGTGAAGGTCAGGGTAGGTGTATCCGTAACCGGGATGGGTGTTTTAGTCGGAGGTACTATTGTCTCGGTAAAGGTTGCTGTTGCAGATAGCGCAGCTGACACTGCCGTCTCGGTTACTTTGGCGTAAACCGTTTCAACTGCTGCCGTCATTTCTTTACCGTAATTGATTGTTGGCGTGCTGTGTTGCTGGAAATTGCATGCCGATAACGACAGAAATATCCCGAGAACTAAAAACCTGACCTTCATAAAAATTGGCATTATTAGCGCCTATATTTTTTAAGGATCGGGATTAAAAACCTCGATTTCGACCCAGAACCAACCCTTGGAGTTGGGGCCAAGTCCAAATAACCGGGCATCATCACTGACTAACATCCAATTGCTGCGGTATGTGCCCACGGTTGCCGGAACTGTGAATTCTACTTCGATCATGGCGTATCCATAAGTGGGGATAATCTCATCTGTTAATTTTATCGTAGCACCGGCACCCATCAATTCCCCACCGACAAATCGGATCGCGTAGTTTTCATTCCAGGTGCAGGAGCCGGTGTTTTTTATGCGCCATAGTTTTGTGAAGGATCTATTCAATGGCATTCTAGTGCCATCGGGCACTGTTTCATATTCCAGGTTGGCTCGCAGACAAGGCATATCGCCGCTTTGAGAATTGGATTGCTGTTGCTGCTGCGTCGTTGGCGAAGGTTGTGGTTGTGCAGCACCAGCAGCCGCTGCGCCCTCTGCTGCCGCGCCCTCGCCCTCTGCGGGTGCAGATGTCAATGTGCCGACAAACACATTTGTCGGAGTCGAAGTGGGCGGCGGTGTTGTCGGCGTGAAAGTTGGCTCCGGTGTGATCGAGGGAGTAGCTGTGGCCAACAATGCTTCGGCCGTGGAAGTCTGGGCCACCTGGGCGTAGACTGTTTGAACTGCGGCAGTAACCTTGGCGCCAGGATCTTCAGGCAGCGCTGTTTCTTGTGCTGTTGTACAAGATGAAATCAGCAACAACGTGAGCAGCAAAACGATAGGGATTAAACTTTTTTGTTGCACTGTGTGCTCCTTAATATTTTCAAAATGAAATGTGATTCTGTCATATTTTACAGCATCCTATTATACAACGATGGGGCAGGATATGCATCCCATCGATTTTCGACGAAAATTGTTGAATGATGCTGCAGTGTAATCAGAAAAATTTGCGAATTGTCGATCCGACAAAGAGTAGTACAATTATTTGAACAGGAGTAAGCGATGAGTTCATCCAATAACACCATATTAATTGTCGATGATGAGCGAGATACCTTGACCCTTTTGCGCCTTGCGTTGAAGAAGGCTGGATTTAAAGTTCTGGTTGCAGCCTCCTGGGATGATGTCGCTAATCGGGTGAAGGAATCCTACTCAAAAGGAAATCCCATAAGTGCAATAGTGCTGGATCTGATGATCCCAGGTAGGTCAGGTTTTGATATACTGCGTTCATTGCATGTTGTATTGACGCCTTTACCGCCGGTAATCATGTTAACAGCTGTAACCGGATTCGATCAGCAGATCCAGGCGCGCGAATTAGGTGTCGCCCGATATCTCACCAAGCCAACAACACCAAAAAAACTTGTAGACACGCTTCGTTCAGTAATCGCCGAACATAAAGAGAAAGAATAAATGGGAGTGTTAAATGACTATCACCTGGCATTTTTGGATGCCGCCCAGGAAGAATTAGAAAATTATCTGTTATCTCCAGAGCTATTTTGGTCTATAAAAGGCTGGAATGTCAAAGATCAAAGAGCATTCCCTCAACTCACGGTAGGGACAATATTATTATCACTTTTACTAAATCACGCTACTCAAAAAAATGTTCAGGATGAACACCTGCTTATTGGTCTTGAACGGAAGGTAAACGTGGTGAAAACAAAGTGGCAGGTTGCCTGGACGAAGAAAGCGAGTTGGGAATTTAAATCTAGGTTACGCCAATGGGGGAATTATTTAAACGAAATCCAGGAGAATCGAGAAGAGGTTGCTCCATATTATGGTTACGAAGTCCGTTGGCGGGTGGTATTAGAGCTGTTGAAAAGAGAGATAGATGGGATTGAGCCTGAAAATCTAGAATTATTATTGTCTCTGGATGCTGCCCTTCAGGCACATATTAAAGTTAGAGATTTTATCTGGGATGATTGCTTGGTCCCTGGTTTTGAAAAGGAAGATTTTTGGTATTTGTGGGGCGATTTAGGGTAGAGTTTCAGAAAGGCAATGTAGAAATAATCGGGCGTTGCCTACTGGCTCTACGGCTGTGTAACTTAAAATAGGTTGGGTAAATCCACCAGGGGCGCCGGCATCCGAGACACTAAGGGTGTATTCATCCGACAAAATGGATCTTGGGATATAACCGACAGAATTTGGGTGACTGTTGATGGTATCGAGCATCGCCTCAGGATCAGGGACGAGTAAAGCATGGGGCGTTGTGTTTTCTCCAAAAAGAAGATAGTCGTTGAATAATTCCCTTAGCTCACTGTCCAGAGGATATTGCCAAACCTGGAATTCGGGTGGGTGAGTGGTGTAAAGATTTTTTACATCCGGAAATTCAATTTGACCAGGAGTGATATCTGGTGAGGCTATGGCGACTATTTGTTCCTGCCCAAGGACGGTTACGTGAGCGCCATCAAATTGATCCTCGGGGGCTGGACCAAGCTTGAGAATAACCTCAGCCGCTCCAAATTCCAGAAATTTAACCGGCAATACTTGGGTGGCGATGGCAACTTCTGGAATAGCCAAGGCACAGGCGTGAATGTTTTCTTGAATCCAGCTGATAGCAGGGGTATAGAGAATGGTCAAGTTTGTGGGGGTAGGTGGAGGTGGGTCGATATTAAATGGTAAACAAGCGGGCAAAGAAATTAGAATAATACAAATCATCGAAATGCGTATAGTCATTGCGGCACAAGCTAGAAAATGATAACTGCCAGATTGATCAACCCAAAGATAACACAATAAAATGCGAATGTGTACAATGGGCGTTCTTTGAGAAAACGCAATAGCCAACGGATTGATATATACCCTACCAATGCTGCACTTATAAACCCTGGGATGAAAATTGCAATCTGGTCCATTGTGTTTGGAAGTTTGAGCAATTCGATAAGACCGATGAGTCCTGCTGCCAGCATGATGGGAACCGAAATTAAAAAGGAAAATCTGGCCGCAGTGGGTCGGTCCAGGTTACGCACCATACCTCCTGTAATAGTCGCTCCTGATCGAGAAATGCCTGGAAAAATGGCCAGGATTTGGAAAAAACCTACAACCAGGGCATCCAGCCAAGTAATGGAATGATAAGTTCGTTTTCTTTTGCCGATGAATTCTGCAATGAGCAGAAGCGCTGCAGTCCCAAAGAGAAATATCGCCACCGTCAAAGGTTGACTGAAGGCACGCTCGAATGTCTTCGGGAAAAGGAGGTATGCGGCGCCAGCTGGAACGGTAGCCAAGCACATCAGCCATCCCATTCGGGCTTCCGTCTCCTCAAAAGGTTTCCGGTTGAATATTCCGCGGCTCACTGAAGTGACAATGCTTACCAGGTCTTGCCAGAAATAGGCCACAACGGCTACCAGGGTGGCAACCTGTGCTAGCACATCGAAAACGAAGGCATCTTCATGGGGAATTTGCCAGCCAAGTAAGTTGGGAGTTAGAACCAGATGGCCAGAACTGGAAATGGGGAGAAATTCAGTGGCGCCTTGAATTATCCCGAGGATGATGGATTGGAGAAGAGTCATTGTAAGATGTTATTCCGTTGGAGGTGAGTTAAAAAATTCATCGGCAAATTGGCTGAAATTGCCGGCGAGGATGGACTGGCGGATGGATCCGGCCAAATTAATCAGTGTGTGCAAATTGTGGATCGAGAGTAAGGTTGATCCCAGCATTTCTTTGGTGCTGATCAAGTGCCGGAGATAAGCGCGTGAAAAATTTTGACAGGAGTAGCAGGTGCAGTTTTGATCAAGCGGCCGAGAATCTGTCGCAAATTTAGCCTGGCCAATGTTAATGCGCCCATTGCCTAAAAAAGCGGCTTTATGTCTGGCTAATCGGGTTGGCAGCACACAATCGAAGATATCCACCCCGCGCATAACACCGTTAACTAGATCTGCCGGTGTGCCTACACCCATCAAATAGCGAGGTTTGTCCTCGGGCAAGACGGCATCGACAACCTCTAAAATAGTGTGCATTTCTTCTTTAGTTTCGCCAACAGATAATCCCCCAATCGCATTTCCGGGGAAGTTCAAGCTGCTGATAAATTTTGCAGATTGCTCTCGTAGATCGGGAAATATGCCGCCCTGAACGATGCCAAATAGGGCCTGATCGGACCGTTTCTTGACGGCCTTGCAGCGTTCTGCCCAGCGGTGCGTGCGCGACATGGCCTTTTCATTGTAGTCTTTATCATAGGGCTCGGCACATTCATCGAATGACATGATGATATCCGCCCCCAAATTTTCTTGAATCTGAATCGCACTTTCTGGCGTGAAACGGTGGGTTGAGCCATCGATATGGCTTTTGAAGGTGACACCATGATCATCGATCTCGCGAATTCCAGCCAGCGAAAACACCTGGAATCCACCCGAATCGGTCAGGATCGGGTTAGGCCAATTCATGAACTTATGCAACCCGCCTATCTCAGCGATCAATTCGTTTCCGGGTCGTAAATACAAATGATATGTATTTGCCAGAACAAGAGTGGCTTGGATTTCATGGAGTTGCGCAGGAGTCAGGGATTTTACGGTGGCCTGGGTCCCAACGGGCGCAAAGATAGGGGTCTGAATCTCTCCGTGTGGTGTGTGAAAAATCCCCGCTCTGGCACGTCCATCGTTTGCGGCTAAAGTGAATGTGAAGGGCTCAACCATATCGGTCGTAGATTATACCGTAGTTGGGTTCCTCACAATGGCTTGATAGCGCAAGGATAAAATTTCACTTTCCACGGGTCGTTTAACCCAATGATGACAGCAAATTAAATTTGTTCACTGCGGTGAAGTATGCCCGTTGGATTGCGCCGTTGCAGGCTGTTGGGCTTCAAAAGTATACATAGCGCCAAGAGTTTCAATGCAATTTTGGAAAGAATCGCGCGCATTATTGATGAGATGCTCTACCTCTGTGCAAGGTTCCTTCGCTCCATGATTGATAAAATGGGTGTTCGAGCAAATCCCATTTTTAAAAGAATCGCTGATCATTTTTCCTGGGTACTCATCCAAAGCCTCCTCATCGGTGAATTCGGACAAGAGAGGTCTGATTAACTATACCGCGTCGCTATCGTATTAGCAACAGTCAGAAAGAGAATGGATGATATAATTTTCCAGCCCTTGTTAGGTAATGTCAAATATATTTTCAAATTGGAGAAAATCTACATGCAACCAATGAATTTACCTGGCCCCAAGGCTCAAACTTACCTCGAGCGTGATCCTAAACATATTTCACCATCTTATCCCCGGGCTTATCCCTTTGTCATGTCCCATGGCAGGGGTTCGGAAGTCTGGGATGTGGATGGCAACCGTTTTCTGGATTTGGCTGCTGGCATTGCTGTAAACAGCACTGGCCATTCTCATCCTAAGGTGGTTAAAGCTATCCAGGAGCAGGCTGAAAAATTCATCCATATTTCTTCGGATTTTTATCATTCTACCTGGATAGAGCTATCCGAACGCTTGAGTGCAATCGCTCCGTTTGAAGAAGACGCAGCGATTTTCTTATCGAATTCAGGCGCTGAGTGTGTAGAGGCGGCTATCAAGCTGGCACGCCATCACACCAATCGTTCGCAGTTCATCGGATTTTTGGGGGCTTTCCATGGCAGGACATTGGGGGCGCTGGCATTTACTGCCAGTAAATCTGTCTATCGAGAGCGATTTTTCCCCTGGGCTGGCGGCGTCGTTCATGCCCCATATCCAGACTCATATCGTCCTCTACTCCAGTCGCGGCCCGGTGAAGATTATGGCGAGACTGTGGTGCGCTATATTGAAGAAGAACTCCTGGGGCGGTTGGCTCCGCCCGATGATGTGGCAGCAATACTGGTCGAACCGATCCAGGGCGAAGGCGGCTACGTTGTTCCCCCGCCTGGATTTTTCCCGGCATTGCGCGCACTTTGTGATCGTTATGGTATTTTGCTGATCGCTGATGAAGTTCAATCTGGACTGGGGCGCAGTGGAAAATGGTGGGCTATGGAGCACTTTGGCGTTGAACCGGATATCGTCTGTTCCGCCAAGGGGATTGCGTCGGGTGTGCCGTTGGGGGCGACCATTGCACGCAAGAGTGTTATGACTTGGCCCATGGGGGCGCATGGCAATACCTATGGTGGCAATCCGTTGGCTTGCGCCGCTTCTTTGGCGACCCTCGATCTAATTGAGAGTGATTATATGCAAAATGCCGCTGAGGTCGGCGAATATGCCATTGATGCGCTGGAGGAAATCAAAATGCGTCATAAGACCATGGGCGATGTGCGTGGAAAGGGTCTGATGTTTGGCGTTGATTTCGTCAAAGATCGTGAAACCCGAGAACCTCACAAACAACTGCGCGACCGCATTGAGCAGGAGAACTTCCAACATGGTTTGATCACCCTGGGATGTGGGAAGAGCACCATGCGTTTTGCTCCCGCGCTGAGTATTACCAAGGCCGAGATCGACGAAGCCTTGCAAATCTTCGAACATGTTTTGACAATAGTCGAAAAAGAATAAAAATCAGTGGAGAGTAGTTAATGGGTAGTTGATAGTAAATTGCCCACTCTCCACTCACCAACGAACCATGCTGCCCGATTTTCGTAGCCGTCAACGCGATTATTTGCTCGAAATAGCTCGAGCGATCACCCAGGAATTGGATATCGATAAACTCCTGGATCGCATTATGCGCGCCGCCGTAGAAATGTTGGCCGGACAGGCCGGATTTATCGCTTTGCGGGATGAGCAGGGTAGCTGGAAAGTCGCGGCATCTTACGGATTAACGCCTGCATTTCTACAACAGATAGATCCTCTTTTAGCGCAAGTTCCCGAAGATGATGATCCCGCCCGCTTTGAGTTGCCCGCAATCAATAATTTGCTCCAAAGTTTGACGCGCTCTGCCAGCCAGAACTTGCTGCGGGGGGTGGCCTTGCCATTGATCGCTCACCAGCGGGTCCTTGGCCTGACCTTTATATTTAGAACCTATCGCACACTCTTCTCGAACAACGATCGGGAGTTACTTCAGAGCTTCGCCGACCAGGCGGCCATTGCCGTGCATAACGCCCAGCTTTATTCCCAAATCCGGCGAGAGAAGCAACGTATGGACGCGCTATTGGATTCGGCAGCAGACGGCATTTTGATCATGGAACCCAACCACGCGATTGAACGTTGCAATCCAGCTTTCGCGCAAATTTTTGGAGATAAGATCGAAAACATCCAGGGCAAAACGCATGATGAAATCATCCGTTGGATAAGCCGAGAGCAGGGTGTCACATTGGCAGAAGCCGAAGCGGGTGGATGGCCTTTGACCGCGCATGCCACACTGTACATTGAAGGAAATATTGACCGTCCTTCCGGCGTTCCCTTGTCTGTGGGCGTGAGTTATGCACCTCTGATATCAACCGAGGGCAATCTGCTCAATATCATTGCAACCGTTCGTGATATAACCCATTTCCGGGAAGCGGAGGAATTGAAGAGTACATTTATTTCTGTGATCAGCCACGAATTGAAAACGCCCGTAGCTTTGATCAAAGGCTATACGGGAACCCTGCGGCGTGACGATGTCTCCTGGGATGATGAAATTGTTCAGGACAGCCTGGAGGTGATCGAAGAAGAGGCCGATCACCTCACCTCGCTTATCGAGAATTTGTTGGATGCGTCACGCTTGCAGGCTGGCGGCCTCAGCCTTAATTTAGCGGACATGGAATTTGGAATGTTTGCGGAGCGGCTGGCGGAACGTTTCCGCACTCAAACGGGAAAGCATTCTATCCTTGTGGATATACCGCAAGATTTTCCTGTAGTTGTCGCTGATGATGGACGACTAGGGCAGGTCCTGTCTAATCTGATTTCCAACGCAATCAAATATTCTCCAGATGGTGGGGAGATTCGCATAAGTGGACAGTTGCGCGCCGATCATGTGATCATTTGCGTGCAAGACGAAGGCCCTGGGATTGCTCCTGGGGATATCCCGCATGTCTTTGATCGTTTCTACCGCGCCGAGGAAGCCAGCCGCACCACCAAAGGGGCCGGTCTGGGGTTGTATTTGACGCGCGCCATCATCGAGGCGCATAATGGACGTATTTGGGTAGAACCCCGCCCAGGAGATGGAGCCAGAATCTGTTTCTCTCTGCCGCGTTGAATCGGGGGTTCGATATTTACTGTTTTCCTTTATAATTGTGTCCTTGCAAGCGGCAGCCGATTGCCGACGAATATTACTTGGAGTAATTCATGCCTAAAACTCAAATCAATTGCCCAAACTGTGGGCAGCCCATTGTGGCCGATGTTGAACAACTTATTGATGTGGGCCAGGATCCTCAACTCAAGCAGGCTTTGCTGGGGGGGATGGTCAATGCGGCCAATTGCCCACATTGTCAATACCAGGGTAGTTTGGCGACACCACTGGTTTATCATGACCCTGAAAAGGAACTCCTGCTGACCTTCTTCCCACCAGAGATGAATATGACGCGCGACGAGCAGGAGCGCATCGTTGGTCCCCTGATCACCAAGGTTGTTGATAACTTGGCCCAGGAACAGCGCAAAGGATATCTCTTCAGCCCAAAAACCATGATGACACAAAAGGGGTTGATTGAACATATCCTGGAAGCCGATGGGATTACGAAAGAGATGCTTGAAGAACAGGAGCAGCGCATGGGGCTGATCCAGCGCCTTATGTCGGCCTCGGAAGATGAACGCCTGGACATAATCAAGCAAGAAGACGAAATGATCGATGATCAATTTTTCGCTCTTTTCTCACGCCTGGCGGAAGCATCCCTGGCGAGCGGAGACCAGGACGCTGCTCTTATTCTGCGCGATGTGCAAAATGCACTACTAGAAAATAGTACTATGGGCAAGGAAATCCAGGCCGAAGCTGAAGAAATCCAAACGGCTCGAAGAACTCTGGAAGAACTGGGTGAAGGTTTGACCCAGGAAAAATTGCTCGAATTAATTATAGAATCACCCAATGATTCTCGGCTGAAAGCCTACGTCCAAATGGTCCGCCCGGGACTGGATTATCAATTTTTCGCAGACTTGAGCGCCAAGATCGACCAGGCTCAGGACGCTGAAAAAGAGAAATTGCTCGAATTGCGTGAAAAGCTTCTGGCGTTGACTGCCGAGATCGATGCAGCCTTTGAACGGCGCGTTCAGATCGCCCAACAAAATTTGGAAACCTTATTAGAGGTTGAAGATATCCCTGCCGCTTTGAAGGCCAATATGGGTGCGGTGGATGAATTTTTCGTTCAGGCGTTGACTCAATCATTGGAAGACGCCCGAGAGGCTGGTGACCTGGATCGGTCTGCCAAGCTTCAGCAGATCATGACCACCATCGAGGAACAATCGGCAGCGCCCCCTGCATATGAATTGATCGACGAGTTGATGGCTTTAGCAGATGACGATCAGGCCGTACTCAGGTTGTTGCAATCCCAGGCCGATGAAGTTTTTGGCAATTTGATGGAGATAATGACTGGATTACTGGGCCAGTTACAGGCGGCAGTCGAGCAGCCTCAAGGCGACATGCAAGCTGAACAGCGAGAGATGCTGGATCGCTTACAAAAAGTCTACAATGTGGCGTTGAAGCATTCGATGGAAAAAAGTTTCAAAGCCTAAGATAAAAAGTAGGAGCGACGCACGCGTCGCTCCTACTTTTTATCGTTGATCCAAATCTGTCTTTCTGTGGGGGAAGTATTTTTATACGTTAAAACGAAACAAAATCACATCCCCATCTTGAACAACATACTCCTTGCCCTCAGAGCGTAATAAGCCGGCATTCTTGAGAGCGGAATCGCTGCCGTATTCGGCAAAATTTTCGTAGTCGACCACCTCGGCGCGAATAAAACCGCGCTCGAAATCGGTGTGGATGATGCCGGCTGCCTTGGGGGCTGTAGTGTCTGCAGGAATATTCCAGGCGCGCACCTCGTTCTCATTCTTCGTGAAATAGCTGATCAGCTTTAAGGCCTCGAAACCTTTGCTTACGATTTGATCCAAACCGTTATGCTCAACTCCTGCTAATTCCAGGAATTCCTGTCGCTCCTCGGGCTCCATCCCGATCATTTCTTCTTCAAGTTTGGCACATAGTACCAAGAAGTCGGCTTTGATATTTGCGGCGAAGCTGGCGATGGCCGAGATCTCTGGTGTCTCTTCAGAGAGGCCGGTTTCGTCGACGTTGGCCGCGTAGATGACCGGTTTGGCGGTCAGGAAGCGAAGTTCCTGTACCAGGGAATTGAATGCCTCACTGCCTTGGTGGGAAAAGGCGCGTACCGGTTGGCCTCCCTGTAAGTGTTCTCTCAGAGTTTTTGCAACATCCATCACCGAGATTAACTTCTTATCCCCCTTGATGTCGCTGGACAGACGTTCAATTTTGCGCTCAAGCTGTTCCAGGTCGGCAATGGCCAGTTCTAGCTCGATGACTTCGATATCTTCTCGGGGATTGAGCTGTGCGGAGACATGCACCACGTTTGGGTCGTCGAAGCAGCGCACTACATGCAAAATGGCATCCACATCGCGGATATTTCCCAAAAATTGGTTGCCCAACCCTTCACCCTGACTGGCCCCTTTGACCAGCCCAGCGATATCGACAAATTCAATTGTGGCATAAATCGCGTTGGGAACACCGACTAATTCCCGAATCTTATCAACACGGGGATCTTTGAGCGGCACCACAGCCCGGTTGGGTTGGATTGTGCAAAAGGGGTAATTCGCAACTTCAGCGTTTTGTGTTCCGGTTAGGGCATTGAATACCGTACTTTTGCCAACGTTGGGCAAGCCGACAATTCCGATTTTTAAGGCCATGAAGAATCTTCCCGGTTTTCCTAGCTTTGAGACTACGGTGATAAGCGGGACAAAATTCATCATCCCTTTCATCTCCGTTCATCTTCGAATTTTTATAATTCTGATGTGCAATTCGGGCAACGCATTGCCTGGATGGGAATTTCGGTAAAGCAGTAGGTGCATTCTTTTGAGGTAGGTTCTGATGGTGTCGGTTCTTCTTCGACCTTTTTCAGACGGTTGACAGCTCGGATGATCAAGAAGAGGGCATATGCAATAATGACAAAGGTGACCAGGGCATTTATGAATAGGCCAAAATTAATCGTCACTGCACCGGCTTCCTGAGCAGCCAGCAGGGATTCATAAGGTTTGGCGGGTACCCCAGATTTGAGCACCCAGAATTTATTGGCAAAATCCGAGCCTCCAAAGATCAAACCCAGAATAGGCATCAAGATGTCATCGACCAGAGATTTGACGATGGCGCCGAATGCGGTACCTATGACGATACCGACGGCCAGATCGAGCACGTTTCCGCGCATTGCAAATTCTTTGAATTCTTTAAGCATAGTAGTGTCCTTTTCTAGACTTCCGAATTTCCCTGTCAATCATTGGGGAATAATTTCTGGGAAACCTGTGGAGTTCTGATTACTACAAATATTTTCGATTTTACCACCGAGAAATAATATTAGCTTCCGAAGCCTCTGCACCTGTTCGAAATGCTACACAAGATTATAGAAATTTGGAATTTTTGGATATTTTATTTCTATTCTTCTG
>CAZVPR010000103.1:0-16236 GCA_964629085.1 uncultured Anaerolineales bacterium | reverse complement strand
CCTGGTCGCTCTTATTCATTTTTTCACTCATAGGAACCTCCATACTGTTATTTAGAAAGATTCTAATATGGAAATCTTACGGATCTATGAATATTTAGTATCTTTTCTTGAGACAGGAGCAGGCAACTGACGCTCGATTTCATCCAGACGATAGCCAAAACCTGGGCCGGAGATGGAGGCCAGATCCAACTGACCTTCGCGTCGGCGATACAATCCCGGGTGGATTTTCGCCTCGGCATTGGAGGCTTCGGGGTAAAACTGCATGGCGTTGGTCTCTACACCCATGATCGTACCAGCATAAGCCGCTAACAAGACATGCGGAACTTGGGCTAACATTGGATTGGTCAGGTCCTGGACCATCAGGGTCATACCATGGGCTTTGGCCCAGCACAAACTCAACAGAGCCCCGGTCTGCGTTTTGCAGGTTTTCAGGGCTACCCCGGTCCAGCCCAGGGAGCGCCCCAGGCGGACGAGTTCCCAGTCGTGGGCGCTTTCGTCCATGAAGAGCGGCTTGCGCGCCGAGACGCTGCGCACATCAATCTGATGCTTTTCCAATTCATAAGGGAATGGCTGCTCGACATATAGAATCATGCCATAGATGCGCGGCTGCTCGGCTAACAATTGATCGAGGATGGCATTGACATAAGCCGGATCAGTGACCGTGCTGTTGAAATCGGTGGTCAGCCAATCGACACCTTTATCCATAGCGACCTGCCCGACCTGCACCAGGCGTTTGTAATCCCAGTCATAATCGGTGCCGCGCAGTTTGACTTTCAGGCAATTGAGGCCATCGCGCTCAATCCAGTCCTCCAATAAGACCGGATAGCCATCGTCCGGCTCATCACCGGTCAACTCTTCTTGGGAGATAGGATCCAGGCCGCCGACCAGATGCCAGGCGGGTAAGCGCGCAGGGGGAGAGGCTTGCAGAAAATCGAGTGGGTATTTGCCTCCAAAGTCGACGTTTGAACCCTGGGCAGGCTCAAGGTAATGGGCCAGGTCTGCCTTCATGTAGGGCGGGCCATAGGTTTCGTAAACCGGCAGTTGATTGGCCAGCCCATAAGCATCGTGCAGGGCGATATCAAAGGCCGAACAGCAGACCAGGGCCGCTAACCAGGGCATTTCAGCCCCCTCGGGGCGCGCCCGGTTCAGTTCTTCTAGCTGATCCGGAAGTACGTCTTTGATAAAGGTGTGCCCGACCTCCATGGCGTGGCCCTGGACATCGAATTCGCGCCAGGCTTGCGCCAGTTGGACACAAAAATCTTTGAGCGCTTCGTGGCGCTCGTGGTAGGTGAGCGCACTGGGCCAGACCCACTGCACGCTCAAAGGTGTCTCCCCCCAACCGCTGACAATCTCCCCGCCTGAAGTTTTTACGTCCATCCTGATCCGGGCGCAGGTCACAGCGGTCAGCGTTTCGGGCCCAAATTTGAGCGGCACACGCGTCTCGACGGGCAAGAAATACAGCTCTGCGTTGATGGGGGCAATATCGTGTACTCTAGTCAATCCTATCTCCTAAATTTATGTCGGTAGTGAGGTAGCATCCCACAAGGGGACAAATGTGCTACATCTTACCGTGTCCTCGTGGAAAAAAATTTTTAGCCTTGCCCCTGGATTTTTTGCGCCTGCATCTGGGCCTGGATGCCCAATTCGATGGTCTTGAAGGCGTGCTCCTGGGTCATGGCGTTCTCGGTGCGGTTCAGGCAGTCCAGAATCAACTGGCCGAAGAAGGGAAAGCCGACCTTGCCATGAACGGGAATGTGCTGCTCGACTTCGTCGTTGACCAGGTAGACATGGTCGCTCTGCGGGTCACGACCGACATCAATATACTTACGCAGTTCGATATAGCCTTCCGTGCCCAAAATAAAACATCGCCCATCGCCCCAGACCGGCAGCGCATCGGGATTGAACCAATCGACGCGGAAATACATCGTGGCACCATTATCGGCCTGCAGGGTGGCATCTCCAAAATCTTCGAAATCGGGATAATCTGGCATGGTGTAATTGCCGACCTTGCTGTGCAGCACGACCGCATCTTTGGCCCCGGCGTAAGTCAGGAATTGTTCGATCTGGTGGCTGCCGATATCGCACAGGATGCCGCCGTATTGGGTATTATCGAAGAACCAATTTGGCCGGCTGGCGGGGCTCATGCGGTGCGGGGCCAGGTTGGCCACCTGAATTACCTTTCCGATAGCGCCGTCCGCGATCAGGTCACCGGCATAGACCGCCGCCTCGACGTGGATGCGCTCAGAGTAATAGACAGCGTATTTTTGGCCGGTCTGCTGCACTTTGGCTTTAGCCTGTTCGAGCTGCGCCATCGTGGTCAGGGGCGGCTTATCGGCAAAATAATCTTTACCCGCCTCCATGACCCTCAAACCCAGGTCGCAGCGTTGTGAGGGAATGCTTGCCCCGGCAACTAAGTGGACCGACTCATCGGACAGGACCTGCTCTTCGGAGGCAGCCACCCCCACCCCAGGGAACAATTCAACATATTTCTCAACCTTGGCCGGGTCAGGATCATACACCCAGGCCACTTCGGCTCCTGCTTCAATCAAACCATTGGACATGCCGTAGATATGGCCGTGATCCAGGCCAACCGCCGCAAAGCGAAATTCACCCTGCTCCACGACGGGGTTGGGCTTACCCTGGGGGGCGTAATTCATGCCATCTGCGCGTCCCATTACTCGTCCTCCTCTTCATATTCCGAGCCGAAGGTAATATATTCGGAAGCCGACTCGACACTGCGTGTCTTTTCATGGAAATGTGGCGCATGCTTCAAGATGCCGTCACGAGTGTAGAAGATATCTTTGGGCGTCATGGGCAACTTGACTCGCTCCCCGGTGGTACCCGACTGGAAAATGGCCATCACCAATTCGATGGTTCTGCGCCCGGCGACTCCATCAATCAACAATTCTTCTTCTCCGGCCAGCGCCGCCAGCAAATTAGCAATCTGTCCGTCGTGGCCGTCGTGGGTCACTTCGGGGAGCTGATCGTAGAACTGGATGATTTCCTCTTCGAGAGCTGAATTTGTTTCGGGGAAACCATTGTCCATGGCGGAGGAGGCCTGCACCTTCCACGGGGCCGAAATGGCCGCTTTTTCACCCTGGAAGACCAGGGATTGATTCTCGCCGTGGTGTACAAGAGACGCAGTTACCTGACCCACCCGACCATCCTCGTAAAGCATCACCGTGGTTGAAAAATCTTCAACTTCCGAATTGTCGTGATTGATATTGGTAATTATTGCCTGAACCTCATCGGGCATGCCCATCATCCATTGGAAGAGATCGATATGGTGCACAGCGTGGTTCATGGTGCAGCCGCCGCCCTCCTTTTCCCAGGTGCCGCGCCACCACAAATCATAATAATTCTGGCCGCGCCACCAGAAAGAATCCACCTGTGCGTGCAGGATATTGCCAGCCAACCCAGAATCCAGCACCGACTTGAGCTTCATCATCGGCGATTTGTAGCGGTTCTGGGCCACCACGGAGAGCAGCTTACCGCTCTTCTCAGCGGCGGCGATCATGGCATCACATTCATCTAGTGAGGTTGCCATCGGTTTTTCCAACAGCACATTGATCCCCGCGTTCAGGGCTGCGATGGTTGTCTCGGCATGGGCGAAAGGCGGCGTGAGCACGACGGCCAGATCGAGCGTTTCTTTGCCCAACAGGTCCTTATAATCTTCGTAGACGTTCGCCTCGAGCCCAAAACGCTCCACTTTTTCTTGGGCTTTATCGGGATAAATATCGGCCAGGGCAACGATCTGGCATTGATCTTGAAATTTTAGCAGGCCCTCGATATGCGTGTTGGCTATCGCACCGGCTCCAATGATGGCAACTTTGATCATTTGATTTTTCCTTTTTGGGGACGCAGATTGACGCGGGTTTAAGGATTTTCAGTTTACTTTATTTTCTGAGATTTTTTTTCAGCGTTTGTCAGCGAGAATCTGCATTCAATTTATCAGGATTTTAAGAACTTCGAGCGGCGTCGATGAGGGCGCGAATATTTTCACCCGGAGTCCCAGGGGAGGTGCCACCGCCCGCGGATAAAAGCAGCCCAGTTTGGGGGTGATTCTGAATACAAGCCTGGGCCGCGTCTCGAACTTCCTCTGGGCCCCCGTAGACCAGGACATCCAGCGGGGCGACGTTGCCCATCAGGCAAATTTCTGGCCCCACCAATTCCCGGGCTTTGGCGATATCGATATTATGGGAGAAGTTAAAGATGTCAATCGGCCATTCGCGGAGATACTTAAAAGTGGTTGGG
This sequence comes from uncultured Anaerolineales bacterium, assembly GCA_964629085.1. Taxonomy (GTDB): domain Bacteria; phylum Chloroflexota; class Anaerolineae; order Anaerolineales; family UBA11858; genus NIOZ-UU35. The sequence continues at coordinate 11,982 of CAZVPR010000103.1, read as the reverse complement.
TTGTCCATATCGTTGTGAAAAAATCTGACCACATCGGGGAAAGAGCCAAAGAGTTCAGTGAAATACGGATGCCCAAATTCGAGATAATCATCAGGCCCAATGAACCCCACCAGGTCATCCAAAATCATGATCCCTTCCACATTGCTGAGGGCTTGCGCCTGGGCGTCCAACCAATCTTTGACTAGCCTGGTCGTCATTTTCAATATCTGATGGACTTTTGCGGGCTGCTCTTTCATGCCCATCAGGAAATTGGTCACGCCCAAAATATGCGAGGCGGTGGCCATGGGTCCACGCGCGGCGACCACTTTGATCAACTGCCCAGCATCATTGACGCGCGGCTCCATGCGCTGGTAGAAATTCAAAATAAAAGGCATCAACCCATCCTCGTGCGGGTTGGGCTGCACCAGGCGGTCAACCTCATCAATAGATGGCAGCATTTCATGAACCAGGGGCGTGCGATCATGGAAGAAGCTGTTGCGGCAGCCAAAGCTGCTCGGTTCGGCGCACATGCCAATTTCGGCCCAGAAACCTGGCACAAAGATTATCTCTGGAAAGTCAGCCTCTACTTTCAGATTAGCTTCCAACCAAACATCCGGCATGGTGTAATAATCGATCATCGAAATGCCCAGATAGCCCGGCATCCAGGGGCTGTCAACAATCAGGCTGACAGGCAGAGGGTCTACGGGCTGCCCATCGGCGCATTTCTTGATAATATCCCATTGTTTTTGATTCATAATAATAATCCGAGATTATCTCATCTTCGTTTGATCACCAATAACCAGGCCACGGTAACCAGAGCAGATACCAGTAATCCAACCAGGGCAGCAAGGGGATGATCCAAAAGTGTCATCACAACCGAGATCAGCGCCCCAGGCAACCATACCCAAACGGTAACCCGATGATGCTCTTTCCCACGGCGGCGACGAACGCCTTCAACCGATAATGGAATCACCAGGGGAGGCAGCAGAGCCGCCAGGACGCCCAACCAGTTGATCAGCAACATGTCAAAGCGTGCAATGGCCAATCCCAGGCCAATGGCCGTAATGACGTACATCCCCACGTTTTCATCCAAACCAACGGCAGCTCGCAGAGCCGGTGCTCCAGAATACAAGATCGTAAAGGCGGGCGCGATCACCGCCAAAAAAACCAATAAATTTCCCATAGGCAGTCCACCCGGTTGTGACAGGACTCCCACCAGGTCCGTCGAGCCGGTGCCCAGTTGCAATCCGACTCCTGCTAAAGAAATCAAGACTGCCGGTGCACAGAGCAGCAGAACTGAGATCAATAAATCCTTTCGGGAGGTTAACCCGGCCGAAAAATCAGGTGCGCGCACACTGAATACGGCCACATACCCCACATAGGTGGCGATATCAACAACCATAAAAAACGGATTGTTAATAGATAGAGTCACCGGCATCATGCGGGCAGAATAACGCAGTGTGATCAATACCACCAGTACGATCACGGCTATGGTAGTGACAGCGGCCAACCCATTCCAGCGCTTGATACCCATCAGCGACAAAATCAATACCGGGATACCAATCAACAATGGACCGACAAATCCGGGCAGATTCAACAGGGCGCTGAGCGCTGCCCCCCCTAATCCGATGTTGAAACCGTACCAGCCCGTCATACCCAGAGCGATCAGTGCTGCAATCGCCTTTTGCATGCCCGTATTGAAATATTTGGGCGCCAATTCCGTAAGCTTTTGCCCCTCCCCATTGGGTGGCGCCATACCAATCAGCCCTGGAAACCAAAGAATTGCGAACATGGCACCCAGGCTCAGCAAAATTGAGATCAGCGGCACCCCACCTCCATAGCGGCTGGCCAACCCAGCACCCATAACCATGGCGCCGGGAGCCGTACCCACACCCAACCAGGCCCCCAGGACATCTTTCCACTGGCGCGGTTGAGCTAGCCCTTCACCTTGAGATGAAGCCATTAATCAAACCATTCATCTTCGGGATCGAAGGTTGGCATAGCGATAATGGCAATGCGCAGCTTACCAACCGCCCGATGACGACACCCCGGCTTGATTAGGATACCTGTCATAGGCTTGACTGGCACCTGTTCCCCATCCAATTCCAGATGCCCCTCACCTTCCAAGATGAAATAGATTTCGGTGATCTTTTTGTGGTAATGCAGTTGGGCATCCTTCTGAACATCCAGAAGATGTAAGGATGCGTGTCGATCAGGATCTTCAGTAAAGGCGCGCCGGGTCAGTCCGCAGGGGCAATCGATGGTCGGGATTTCATCCAACTGCGCAACCCTGAATTTCTTTTCGGTTGTCATGGTATCAATCCATTTCCAACACGCCGGCTTCTTTAAAGATATTGCGGATATGGCCGGTGAGTTCGTTGTAGCGTTCGGGCAACTTATCCAAGCGACGAGGGCGCTCCAGGTCGACATCAATAATCTCGGCAATCCTTCCGGGGCGCGGGGTCATCACAATCACGCGATCTGCCAGCAACACAGCTTCGGGGATACTGTGGGTTATCAGCAGGGCGGTTTTGCGCTGTTCCATCCACAAATGCTGGATATCCATGGATATCTGCTCGCGAGTAAGCGCATCCAAGGCTCCAAAGGGCTCATCCATCAGTAGCAATGGCGGATCGTGAACCAGGGAGCGGCAAATGGATACACGCTGCTTCATGCCACCGGATAGTTCGTAGGGCTTTATATTTTCAAATCCTTCCAGGCCGACATCTGTAAGTAATTTCATGGCGACAGACTCATATTTGCTGCGGTCCATGCCGCGTATATCGCACTGGATCAGCACATTCGAAATCACATCACGCCAGTCCAGCAAAACTGAATCTTGAAAAATGATGCCTAAGTCGGTAATCGGCTCGGTAACGGTCTTCCCACCAACGGTGATCGTGCCATCGGTATAAGGCACCAGGCCGGCGATCATTTTCAAGATTGTGGTTTTGCCGCAACCGCTGGGCCCAACAATGGCGATGAACTCTGACTCGTGGATATCAAAGGTTACATCCTGGCAGGCCGTAATAGCATCGTTTTTGGTGATATAGATCTTGTCGACGTTCTTAAGTTGGATATAAGGTTCACTCATTTTTCGTTCCTTGTTGTCGTTTTGGAGAGTGGGGCCCCCAAAGCTTGGGGACCCCGGGTGCTTATTCTTTTAAGATTTAATCTCAGGGCAGGTAAGGCGGCTCGGAGATGAAATCGTTGGTGTAGAAGACGGCGACATCCGCTTCGGGCTTGAAGGAGGCATACTCTTCCAGCACTTGCTGGGTAGCCTGCCAGTCTTCAAGGGCGGACCAACCGATGGGTTGACCTTCACTGTTGGGGGTATGCATCAGGGTCAGGGAACCCTCGATCTCGGCCAGGGCCAGAGGGGCGTCGAAAGCCTCAGCGTGGATGGCGAAGATCTCGGCAGCTTCTTCGGGGTTTTCCTCTGTGTAAGCCCAGGCTCGCTGTGAGGCGCGCACGAACTTCTCGACGATCTCAGGATTATCTTCGGCCCAGAAGTTATTGACGATGATGGCGCTGCTGAGGGTATTGACATTGCAGATATCCACCAGTTTCGACCAGCCCATTTCCACGCCGGTAACCTTTTCCATGCGCAGTGGTTGATCAACGAAGTAGCCCAGGAAAGTGTCAACTTTGCCTTCCAGCACGGCGGTCTCTTTTGCCTGCGGGTTGGAAACCTGGATCAATTCGATATCGTCCATGGTCATGTCATTGGCACCCAGGCAAGCTTCAAAAATCGAGAGGGAAGCATCGCCAGCGGTGATGGCTACTTTGGTGCCGGGCAGTTCTTCAATGGTGGTCGGGCGAGCGGCATCCGCACGATAGATGAAGGACATCGGGCTGGACTGGAAGGTCACAGCGACCGCGGAAACGGGGACACCGGCGGTGACACCGCGCATCATGGTGGCGGAGTCAGCATAACCGATCTGGTTGGTGCCGTTTCCGATCAGCTTGACGGTGGTGGAGGAGCCGCTGCCTTCCAAGATGGTCACTTCCAGACCTTCTTCAAGGTAGAAGCCTTTGTCGACACCCAGGAAGAATGGGGCGTGCTCACCATAGAGTGTCCAGTTCAGGCGGAACTCCAGGGGAATGGGTTCATGGCTGTCGGCCATCGCGCTTGTGGCTGCCAACATTGAGATCAATACGGCCAGCACAACAAATAGGGTTAATCGTTTCTTCATTTCTTTATACTCCTTTTATGGGTTCGTACCTTTTTAGCATCTACAAAACAAAACTTATCTTGGAGGGCACCACCTCCTTTCATAAAGATAATGGCAGTTTTACTGCGTTCCATGAATATGTCCACTGCGAACAGTAATATGCCAGGGAATAAGCCAATTCTCCAAAACCTGGATCAGGTAAAACAAAATCAAGCCCTGCGCCGTCAAAGCGAAAATCGTGCCGAACATCAAGGCGGTCAACAGGTTTGAATTTGCCACCAACAATAAATATCCCAATCCCTTATCCGCACCGACGAACTCACCCACAACGGCGCCAACCACGGCTAACGTGGAAGCCACCTTCAAACCGCTGAACAGATATGGCAAGCTGGTAGGCAGACGGAATCGAGTAAATATTTGAAATCGAGATGCCCCCATGGATCGAGCCAGATCGATCATCTCGGGCGATATGGATCTCAGCCCCACCGCTGTATCGATGATGATGGGGAAAAAGGAAATCAGGAATGCGACCAGTATCTTCGGCATAACGCCTACACCAAACCAGACCAGGAAGAGCGGCGCCAAAGAAATCTTGGGCACAGTCTGGAAAAAGAGCAAGATCGGAGTGATGAATCGGTCAAAGGCAGGGGAGGCCGTAATGGCAATCGCCATAGGAACAGCAACGGCAATCGCTAAGAAATACCCCGCAATCATTTCATAGGCCGTCACCCAACTGTGCTCGAGGATATCATCGAATTTGGCGATCATCTCCAAGAAAATGTCCGAAGGGGTAGGCAGCAGGTATTGGGGTAATTCCAAAATTCTGACAGCAATTTCCCAAATTGCCAGCAAAACCAGAATTCCGATATAGGGTAGCGCTCGCTGCCTCATTCTCTCCCCCAGGCTATTCTCCTTCTGCTTCTGAATCTCTTGTAATTCTTTTTCTGTTAGGATCCTATCCATACTTTCCATAGTTACTTCCTTTCCTTAACTAAATGATCTAATGACTCATAATTCCATGAGTTTTCCGATTGGAACCAATCTTTCGGGGAAAAATCAGGTTGGTAACCAAAAGGCGAAGCGAGCAAACTGTCGATATGAAGCTTCCCATTCTGGATATCCAGTGTAGAGAAGTCACCCAATTGATGGTACAGGTCAACATGTGCGTCCAAGGTTCGTTTTTGCACTTCAGGGGGGAAAATGCTCAGACCAGCAAAATAATGGTGCCCGTTACGTTCAACGTGCTCGATGCCCAGGACAGACATCGCTGTCAGGTCTTGTAACAAAGCTACGGGACCAATGTTGGCCAAATCCTCTCCGCTGAGAATAAATTTTTGCTGCGAAGCTTGTTCTCGCAAATACACCAGCAAGCAGGCGTTGGCGACACTCTTGAAGACACCTTTGCAATTTTTGTGGCTGGTGCCGGCATAGCCACATTCCAACGCCAAACGCAGGCTGTCAATTTCGGCATCCGATTCATCGATGATTATCAAGGGGCGATCATGCCAAGCGTTCAAATCCCGGCGCGTTTCGTCACTCAGAGCGACCCCGCGATGGAAGGGTTGTTCCACAAAGAGCAGCCGTTCCATATGCGGCGAACATGCTGACTGGCCGCTGATCTGCTCCCAAAAACTCCGGAATTCAGCCACGCTTTTATATTGTTCGTTGCCATCCAGGGTGAAGAAATAATCCTCGACACCGCAGGATTGAAGGACATCATCAATGCGGCAGAGACGTTCGGGATCCAGGTCGACATCGCCATTGATCTTGATCTTGAAATACCTGAGGCCATATGTGCGGATATTGGCTTCCAGAGATTGCGGCAACCCATCGACAAGTTTTTGATCGGAGGCGATATCTGTCTCTGCAATCGCATCCGTCAAGCCGATCGTGTGCCGGATGTGGATTTCCCTGAGGGGTCGCTGTGGCAATAAGTTAGCCGGGCTTAATCCCTGTAATTCGGGATGGATAACGTTTAAATCGATGCCCAAGGCGTTCTCTTTGATCGCGTCAGCGAACGGAACGTCTTTAGAATGGCAAAATGCATCGATCAGAGCCCGCTCGACCAGGCTGACACCAAAATTCCACAGCAGCGACGGATATCCCTCGGAAGATGCCCAGGCTTGCTGGACCTGATATATGCTCCACCAGATATTAAATATGCTCTCCGCCGAATCGGCTTGGACGGCAAATTGTGCGGCTTGGTTGATCACCCGGCGCATATCTTGCAGGTCAGCTTGATAGCTGGTTTCCAGATCTTTGGTGAACCATTTGGGAATCAGGTTGTCGGCCGATATGCCCATAGCTACCTGGCCATCGATCTCACATTCAAGCTGCAAAAACAGATGCGGCACGGCGGTCATTTCGGCGATTCCATAGCGAAAAGGCATCCGGGTTTGGATGTTATGGAGATAGACCTGGTAGCGGGAAACACGAATGGTCATGACTTCGTCAACATTAAAGCGACTGAACAGTCCTTAAACAGGCATCAGCACTGGGCTGCATGTTGATGCCCAGCCCCGGCCCTTGGGGAACTTGAATAATATCGTTTTGTTGTTCCAGCCCTGCTTCCACCAGCGTAGTGCCCAGGAATTGGGGACCATTGAGAGCACAAGGCTTGTCGATGCCGGCCCAGGCAAAGAGATGCAATGTAGCCGCCAAGGAAATATCCGGATCACACAGGCCTGAACCCAGGAGCGGTAATCCATGATCTTGTGCCAGGCGGACAATCTTCTGCGATTGCCAGATCCCTGACGTGCGCGCCGTTTTGATGGTCAGGCCATCCATCATTTCCAGGGTGATGAATTCTTCAACTACGCGGTCAAAGATAATGCCCTCATCCATGAAAATCGGTAAAGCACCCTGACGCTTGAGCGCCTGATAGCCACTTATCAGGAGCGGAGGCAAAGGTGATTCGATCACTGCCACGCCGATATCAGCCAGTTTGGGCAACGTTTTCAACGCGCCTTCCGGGGTATAGCCGGTATTGGCGTCAGCCCACAGGAACCCATCAGGAGAAAATGCCTGGATCTTACGCGCCAACTCAAGATCATAGCTTTCGGTCTGCGGTGGACCAACCTTGAAGTTGAAATTGCGATAACCGCGCTGCCACCCCTCTTCGAGTTGCGTCTCGATGACGGATATATCCATGGAGTTGACCGTCCAACTCAATTGCAAACTGTCCAACTGCGGACCACCGAGCATATTCACCACTGATTGGTTCCGGCGTTTCCCAACTAAATCATAACAAGCGATATCGATGCCTGCTTTGGCCAGGGGTTGGCCAATCGAACAGGCCGGGTAAATGGTGTGGTTCATGCGCTCATGGATGGCGGGAATATCTTCAGGATCCATCCCCAACAGCGCCTCAGCCAGATAATTGGCAATCGTAGTTTCAACCGTCTCGGGGGTCTCATACGTCCAGGTCTGAATGGGCACAGCCTGGCCCCAACCCTGATAGCCTTCATCATCGGTCAGCCGCACCAGCACAGAAGGCCGGCGCACGTTGCCATCGGCATCTGGCTTGAAGAATTTGAATTCTCCAACAAAATCGTAATCAAAACGGCCAACGTCTACCTGTACTAGCTTGCTCAAACTAATCTCCGTATAAATACGTCGTTACCTATATTAATTTCGCTTCCTTTTTCGAAGCCTTTTTGGTCGCTCTGGCGAAGCACCGCCGCTTGCCAGGGCACTCTGAGCTGCCGGGCTGACCTCGGCAATAACCTGGGGCGCATTTTCACGCAAATCTTCAAAGGCGCTCCAATCCTCCGCTGCACGGACCATGGCGGCAATATTCTCCAGGGGTGCATGCTGAGGCATGGAACACCCCGGGGCCAGGATATCGACCTGATTCGCCAGGCATTCCAAAGAAGCCTGATAAGTTAATTCTGGAGTACCTTGCAGCAAAACCTCCACAGTAGGCACATATCCGGCCAACGCCACTTTGCCCTTCAGGTGCTTACGGGCCATTTCCAGGTTAATGCCCTCATCAAAGCTGTAGCAGGCCGCTCCCGTCCTGGCGATATGGGGAATGTGGTATGTGGAATTGCCGCAGATATGCAAAATACTTGGTGCCTGCACAGCGGCGCAAATTTCAGCGTGCAAATCGGCGATAAAGTCGCCATAGGTTTCCGGTGAGACCAAATCACCGGAGCAGGTTGCCTCCCCAATTAGTATCGCAGCGGCGCCCGCTTCAACCTGAGCGTTGGCATATTGAATACTCAGCTCTTTCAACGGCTCCAAGATCTGGCGCACGTAATCGGGATTGGTGATGATCCAGGGGAAGAGGTTGTCGAAGCCAAACAGTTTGGCTGCCAGGGCAAAAGGCCCCACAATCGAAGAGACAACCGCCACTTCATCCCCATACCGTTGCTGTAATTTCGAGATGGCCTCCAAGACTGCTGGCACGCGCCCGCTGTCCATGAAATTGGCCGGAATCTCGAGTTCGTCCGGATGGTTGTAAATGTGGTCGACTTCCGAAGGCAGTGTATCCTGAGTGCCGAAATCGATCGGCGCGCCAAAAATTTCTACCTCGACGGTCATGCCAAAGGGCAGCTTGATGCACTCGATGCCGCTGACCTCCCACACGGAAGCCGCTAATGTGGCCAATTGGTCAGCGTCATGGTGGGCTTGCGGCCAAAAAACACCTGTCTTTTCCATCATACCCACGGTGATGCCCGTCACGACCGCGGCCACTGGGGGGCGGTCAACGGGTTCAAACTGGAGGGCGCTCAAGAAGCGTTCTTTGGCGTTCATAAGTGAACTAATTTTTCCATTCTTGCGCGGCGCGTGCCATAGCATTCATATTTTCAATCGGCGTGTACGGGGCCATAGCGCAGCCTGGGGCCAGAATATCAACCCCGGTTTCCAGGCACTTTAGGGAGTATTGGTAGGTTTCCTCAGGGGTGCCATTCAGCAAAACGGGCAGGGTGGGCACCGAACCGGCCACGCAGATCTTGCCCTTCATCAGGCGGACAGCCTCTTCGAGGTCGACGCCCTCATCAAAGTTGTAACAAGCCGTGCCGGTCTCGATGATGTAGGGGATATGCCCGGTGGATTTTCCACAGATATGCATGATATCCGGCACCGGAATGGCGGCGCAGAGCTTCTTATGATAGGGCATGATGAAATCGCGGTACATCTCCGCAGAAATCAGGTCGCCCGTGCAGGTAGCCTCTCCCAAGATAATGACATCGCTGCCAGCTTCCGCTTGAGCCACGGCATAATCGATGGCCAAAGGCGTTATGGCATCCATGATCTGGTGTACCCATTCCGGGTTGGTGACAATCCACATCAAAAAATCATCAAAACCGAACAGCTTGGCTGCCAGGCCAAAGGGGCCCACAGTCGACGTGATGATCGGAACTTCGTGGTTATATTTTTTCCTCAGCTTGGATATCGCCTTGAAGACCGTAGGAATGCGACCGCGGTCAAAGAAATCTTTGGGGATCTTGTATTCATCGGGATGGCTGAAAAGATGATCAGCCTCCGTGGGGGTTGTATCGATGGTCCTGTAGTTGATTTCTGCCCCCAGGGCCTCCACCTCGACGGCCATATCGAAGGGTAGTTTGATGCATTCGGTATCGGTATAGTCGTAGATTGACTCGGCTAAATCGGCCAGTTGGTCGGCATCTTTGTGGGCTTCAGGCCAAAAGATGCCGCGCTTTTCTTGCATGGCCACGGTTATGCCTGTGGTTATGGCCCCTACAGGCGGCCGATCAACGTCTTGCAGGGTTAGGGCATTGAGAAATCGTTCTTTATTATTCATGAAACTCTCTTTTCGTATACTCTCTCTTGAGGCCGACCGGATAAGGATGAGGTCTTTATTCCGACCGACCTCTTACAAGGGAGATAGAAGAAACACGCGTACTCACATTATTAGGGGGCACTCTCTCGCACGATCATTTCTGGTTTTAAATGGATTTCTTGTGGCTCAAGCCGATCATCATCAATTTGTGCCAACAGCATCTGCATGGATTGAGTACCGATTTCCTTTCTTGGGATGCGTAACGTGGTTAGGGTCGGGTTAACCAACCCTGCCAGACGAATGTCGTCATATCCGATAATGGCAATGTCCTCAGGCACTTGCAAACCCAGTGCAGCACAAGCCTGCAGAGCACCGACAGCGATCAAATCATTGTGACAAAACAGGGCGGTTAGTTCTGGATTGCTTTGCAGGAGTTCAGTGGCTGTCTCCTGGCCAGTTTCAACTACGGGGTGGCAATGCCGGATCCGTTCCCTTCTGACAGAAATCTTTGCAGCGCGCAAGGCATTTTTATATCCTTCTACCCTGCCAAAGGAACTTAACGAAATGGTTGGGCCAGAAATCAATCCGATATTTCGGTGGCCCCTGTCCAGTAAATGCTCAATTGCCAATTGAGCACTGTAAGCATCATCCAACGTGATTGCACCAAGATCGGGCATCACCCTTTTACGAAATACCACAACGGCGGCAGGAAAGCGACCCAAAATTTCACAAAGGGCATCATCCTCCAGACGAGAGCTGAAAAGGATTAACCCGTCCACCTGGTTGTCTTCCAGTGAGTGCAGCACCGCTTGCTCGCGCTGCGGGTCCTCATTGGTATTGCCCAGGAAAACGCTGTAATCCTGAGCATAGGCTGCGTCTTCAGCGCTGCGTACGATGGAAGCAAAAAATGGGTTTGAGATATCTGGCACAACAATCCCCAATGTGCCGGTTTGGTGGGTGGCCAGGCCGCGTGCGATGCTGCTTGGCCGGTAATTCAATTGATCGATAATTTCCATCACCCGTTGGCGGGTTGCCTGGCTGACATCATCTTTGTCGTTCACCACCCGCGATACCGTCATTAACGAAACCCCCGCTGCCTGGGCGACATCATGCATTGTGACGCGTTTAGCCATATTTCCGTCTCCGTTAGCGATACCGATAGCGCTACCGTTAGCGCTATCATTATTATAGGGGCGGAAATTGGCTTTGTCAATTAGACAATCATCACTGGCTGGATATGACAACTTTAATTGCATCCTGGGCCTGTTCTCGTAAGACATCAAAAGCCTGTTGAGTTTGAGCGAGAGAAAATTGGTGCGTCAGCAGCATTATGAGGTCGATTTTGTCTTGCTTGATCAATTCAATGGCGCGCTGAAAATCCCAGTGATAGCCCTGGGAACCGGTTAATGATATTTCTTTATGGACAAAGATATTTGATGGGATGCGGATCTGTTGGCTTTCAAAGAGCCCGACCAGGACCGCGCAGCCGCCCTTTTGTAGTGATTCTAGGGTTTGAGTGAGCGTTGTCTCCAGGCCAACGGCTTCGAAAGCGCGCTGCACACCAAGGCCGCCCGTCCGCTGTCGAATTCGTTCGAGCACATCTGGCTGCGCGCCGTTGAAGGCTCCACTGGCCCCGAAGGCCAAGGCAGCCTCGAGGCGGGCCTCACGAATATCCGTAATGAACACATCGCCTGCTCCGGCGGCTCGGGCAACTTGCAGAATCAATAACCCGATGGCTCCAGCACCGAAAATGGCTACACTTTCGGCTATCCTCAGCCCGGATAAACCCAACGCGTGCACCGCCACAGACAGCGGTTCGATCAGCGAGCCAACTTGATATGAGATATTTTCTGGCAAAACGTGCACCCAACGCTCTTGAGCCACAAAATCTGTCGTCAAGCCGCCCTGCCCCTGGCGATACTGGAAGCTGATATTGGCACACAGGTGGTACTGCCCTTGATGGCAATAATGGCAATCGTCGCACGTGATCACCGGTTCGACCGTCACCCGGTCCCCTGGCTTGACCTTGGTAACACCCTTTCCAACTTGCGTCACTTCACCGGCGATCTCATGACCCAC
>CAZVPR010000102.1:0-16359 GCA_964629085.1 uncultured Anaerolineales bacterium | reverse complement strand
CCGTTGAACCATTTGACGGTACCTTGTTCTTTAGACATGATTTGGAACTCCTTTCACAGATTTTTGTCAGGTTACGCATGGGTTCCAAATCAAAGGTGAAGCTTTTTTTCAGAACTTCTGTTTAACAAGCGTCTTAGTTTAACACAAAAACGGATTTTGTGTGTAATACTTTTATTAGAGATTTCTCATCTAGAATTGCGCGAGCTTTATGATACTTCACTACAGTTTATCGCTGATACAATTTAATCATGGCGCGGACAACAGCAAAAACGATTTCCACAACAACGGCTAAAATAATAATGTTGGTCATCCTGCCGGTGGCCGTTATCCTGATTTCATTGGGCGCTTGCCTTTGGATATTGCAAGATTTACCAGACCCTCGGAGCCTCACAACCAAATTAAATGATCCCAGCATCCGATTTGTTGACCGCGCAGGGAAACTGCTTTATGAGTCCCTTCCCGCAGAGGGCGGGCGACACCAGGTATTGTCCCTGGATGAAATTCCAACGTACTTCCAGCATGCCACCCTTGCCACAGAAGACCGAAATTTCTACCACCACCCAGGGGTGGATGCCGCTGGAATTTTGCGAGCTTTGTGGATCAATCTGCGCGGTGGTGAAACCTTGGCGGGCGGCAGCACCATTACCCAGCAGGTTGCTCGCACCCTTTTGCTTGACCCTGATGAGCGCTTCGAGCGAAGTTTGCGTCGCAAATTGCGCGAGAGTTGGCTGGCCTGGCGCCTGGCCAGATATTTTACAAAAGATGAAATTCTGGCATTTTACTTAAATCAGACCTATTATGGTGGACTGGCCTATGGTGTCGAGGCGGCCGCTCAAACTTTCTTTGGAAAATCTGCCTCGGATTTAGATCTAGCTGAATGCGCGCTGTTGGCCGGCCTGCCCCAGGCTCCGGCACTCTATAATCCATTGATCGATTTTGAAGCCGCCAAAGATAGGCAGGCTGTGGTGTTGGGATTAATGGTGGGGGAAGGATTTATTACAACCCAAGACGGTGATCTGGCGCATCGAGAACCACTAATCTTTGAGTCGGTCCCATACCCAATGGAAGCTCCGCACTTTGTTTTGTGGGTGCGGGCCATGTTGGAGGATCTGCTTGCTCCCGAGGATTTTGCCCGCGGGCTGACTGTGCGCACCAGCCTTGATTTGGATTGGCAGCATCATGCGGAACGCGCCGTTACAGAACAACTCGATAGTTTACGCAGCCGGCGTGGCGGCTTGGGTCACAACGTAAACAACGCGGCATTGGTAGCCCTCGATCCTTTGAGCGGGGAAATTTTGGCGATGGTGGGCAGCCCTGATTATTTTGATGGACATTTTGGCGGGGCTATCAACATGGCCCTGACTCCCCGACAACCAGGTTCAGCCTTAAAGCCGCTGGTATACGCTGAGGCCTTCGATCCAACGCGAGCTAATCCCTGGACAGCCGCAACGATGATCCTGGATGTACGCCAGACATTTATGACGGTGGATAATGAACCGTACAACCCGGAAAATTATGACAATCTCGAACATGGACCGGTGCTGGCCCGCCAGGCGTTGGCCTCCTCCCTAAATATCCCTTCTGTGGCCGCCCTGGACGCAATTGGCATTGAGGCTTTGGTTGGATTAGCAGCCGACTTGGGAATCACTTCCTTGGATAATCCTGTGCGCTACGATCTTTCGATTGCTTTGGGGGGCGGTGAGGTGTCGTTGCTGGAATTGGCCGCTGCGTATGCGGCTTTTGCCAACGGCGGTGACCGCCTGGAGCCAATCAGCATACTCGAGATCACGGATGCACAGGGAAACTTTCTTTTTGAATCAGAAACGCAGTTTCCAATCCAGGTTTTGGATGCGCGCGTTGCCTGGCTGATCAGTGACATTTTGAGCGATAATGATGCTCGTATTTTGGGGTTTGGGGAGCATAGTTCGTTAAACATCGGGCGTCCAGCGGCCGTAAAAACTGGCACAACATCAAATTTCCATGACAACTGGACCGTGGGGTACACTCCGGAATTGGTCACCGGGGTCTGGGTGGGCAACACCAGCCATGAGCCTATGCTGGGCGTTACCGGCCTGACCGGAGCAGCGCCAATCTGGCATCACTTCATGCGCGCTACGCAATCGGATCTTCCGGAGTTGAATTTTGACCGTCCAGATGGGTTGGTTGAAATGGAAATCTGTGCCTTGTCTGGACTGCTGCCTACGCGGGCTTGTCCTTATCGCCACCTGGAATGGTTTATCGAAGGTACTCAACCAGAAGAGAAAGATTCCATGTATCGACAGGTTGAGATCGACGTTGAGACCCATTCGCTGGCCGATGAAAATACCCCGCAATTTCAACGAAAAACGGTCGTTGTGCTCGACTTGCCTCCCGAAGCCCATACCTGGGCTCGAACCCAGGGCCTGCCCCTGCTGACCGACCTGTCCACTGGCGACCATGACCAAACGGATAATGTTGACCTTCAAATCATTTCTCCAGCGCCCAATTCTATCTATTATTTGAGCCCGAATTTGCCTGCGCAGAATCTGCATCTTCAGGCAGTTGGACCTGCAGGAATGGAGTGGGTCAATATTTGGCTGGATGGAGAAATCATCGCCTCGTTCGAATCGCCGCCTTACGAGGCCTGGTGGGCACTAAAAGAAGGCGAGCACCTGGTTTGGGTAGAAGCTCTCACAACGGCGGGGGATATTTTGGAAAGCAGTCCTGGAAAATTTGAAGTCATAATGGAACGGTAGCAGCGACGCATACGTCGTTCTTGCTGCTTAGCAATTCAAATAGAAAACTGCGGATGGATGCCCCTCGCCCCGTCTCCCACTGCGAGAGGGGCTGGGGTGAGGGGCTGAATAGGAACCCGTGCTCCTTGTAATTAAGGCATCACCTCAATCAGGCTGCCCTCGCCGCGGCCGTAGACCTCGGGGAAGTAGAACTCCTGCGCCGTAGGCGGGATCACGCGGAACTCACCCGGCGTGCTGGCCCGCACCAGATAAGTGTAGACATAAGTTCCAGCCGGCAGATAATCGGCCGAGATGACTACCCTTTCATCGCGCAGCTCAACGTGATCGAAATACCACCAACCCCAACCGCGTGATCTAAAATCATCGCGATCATAGCGCTCAGGCGCAGTTTCCTGGGGGCTGGTCTCCAGACTTTGGTCGACTGCTTCAAGCCCGGCAGGGAGTGGGTCATCAATGACCACATAGTGCAGCGAGTTTGGCACCACGATGGTCAGGCGTGCCAGGAAAGTATCACCTTGCTGGATTTGCGTGATTGGCTCATCGCTTTCGGGGCTTTCGAAGTAGCTGCGCGAGATGATGATGCCGCGGTCGAGTGATTGGATGTCTTCCACAGGCAGATTGACCGTCAGATGGGCGGTGTAATACAAATTGCCGGGGCCTGCATCGCGGGCGATGGTCAGGCGGTTGGTCTCGCCGGTGAGCATTTCAGCGACATCCAGGCGCAGCTCGAAGGTCTCCTCCAGGTTGCCATGATTGGCTTCTCCGTGACCGGCTTGCTGGCCGTTCATCGCCACGGCATATTGGTATTCTGCCTCAAGTTCACCTGTGGCGATCATCCAATCGGTCATCCCGATCAGCGACCAGGCTGTTTCTTGAGTGCTGCGCCAATATCCTTTCGTACGGTGAGTCATCAACCAGCGCACAGCGTTGACGTTGAGGGCGTTTTCTGGATCGATTTCGATCAACGCGCCCAGGATTATCGCAGTAGTGCGGGTGTCGGTGTTCCAGTTCCAGGTATCGCGGCGCTCTTCCTCCCAATGGGTTCCAGTTGCCGAAACGATGGCTGCATTTGCGAAATCCGAGATGAGCGTATCCAGGCGGGGATCTTCGGGATCGATCATGTGCAGCGTTTGGGCCAGGAAGGCGCGGGCGTACAGGCTCATTGATTGGCGCAGGTCATACAACTGCACGGTCTTGCTGACGTCGGGCTCACCGGCACGCGCCAGCACGAAGAGCTTGAAGGCCTGGCGGTTGAGCAGGTACTGCGGGTCGAGGCTCTCCAGTCGCAGCAGGTGGCCGCTCAAATACGAGACAGCCTGATCGATGACAAAGCTGCTTACGGCATAGCCAGCACGTTCAGCCTCGGCCAACCCTAAAAGCACATAAGCGCTGGTCAGGTCGTCGCTTATCCGGCCAGCCCACCAGCCCCAGCCGCCGTCGGGGTTTTGCCAGTTGTAAAGGCGCTGCAAAGCAGTGCTGACTTGGGCGTCCAGGTTTGATTGTAATTGTGCATTGCTCCGGCCAGAGGCTTGGAGCGCCTGGGTGGTGAGCACATTGGGAAGGAACCGTGAAACAGTTTGCTCAACACATTCGTAAGGGTAGTGCTCCAGGTATTCCAGACCGGCAGCCATGCCGGCCACCAGCGAGGGTTCGATTTGAACGACCAGCTCGCCGCTAATTTGGTCATACTCCGGAGGCAGGCTGATCGCTTCGGTGCGCGCCCCGCCCTCCGTCAGCATCCCCGCGGTGCCAACAGTCTCTGGGGCCTCATAACGATACACGGGGATCCCGCCGCCCTCTTTTGTTGTCAAAGTAGGACGACTGGCGTCGGTGTATCCGCCTCCCTCAGCGCTGAAAACCAGATCGACCCGGTCTACATGGGTCTGAACCCTTGCTTGCCAGGTGACATAGGCTTGTTTCCCGCCTTCGATTTCAACAGCCTGGGATGTGTCCGTCAGGAGATCGACGCCCTGGGCTTGCAGGCTGACCTCCACGGTCAGGTCGTCTGCGGTGTTGTTGTGTACGGCTGCCCCCAGGCGGGCCTCATCACCAACGACAAAAAAGCGCGGCGTCTGCGGGCGCACCAGCAGCGGTTTGGTGCTGATCAGATCATCGATGGTGTCGCCGACACGGGTGTCGATGGTGACCGCCCGGCTGTCCATGCGCCAGGTGGTCAGATTGTCGGGCAAGGTGATGGTGACCTGGGCCTGGCCAGTCTTGTCGGTGACCACAAAAGCGTTCCAATAGGCGGTGTCGGGAAAATCTTCTCGCACTTCGATGACGCCAAAGTCATCATCCCCTTTGCCGCCGCCACTGCCGGAGCCTTGCCCCTCGACGCGCAGCTCTTCGATTTCAGTGTTGTACTGCTCGATGTTGAAAATGATCGGCACGGCCGTGCGCACACTGAGCGAGCTCGGCGAGTAGAAGTGCTCCAGAATAGGCGCTGAATTGGGACCCATCAGGGTCAGAGTGGCCAGATCGGTCAGGGCCAAAGAGACTTCGGCGCTGACCGGGTCGCCATTCATGTCCGTTGTGCGCACGGTGTAGGTTACTTGATCGCCCGGCCCGGCCAAATCTTTATCCGGGCTGACCTCGACGGTCAGGGTTTGCGCCGAGGTGTCAACGTTGATTTCGGCGATGCCCAAGCGAAAGTCCGGTGGCTGGTCTGAGTCTGCACCCTGAATGATAGTCACCGAGACGTAGGCATTGGGAGCCATGTCGGTAGTGATAGGAAGTTCATAGATAGTGCTGTTGCTGGTGAGCAGGATGACTTCGCTGCTGCGCACGTGACCCCGCTCGACTGTCACCAGGGCATAGTTCTCACCCAGGAAGGGGGAAGGGATCATGATCTCGGCTATCTCGCCGGGATTGTAGGTATCCTTGTCCAGGATCAAATCCATGCGGCGTTCGCCGCTCCTGCGCCAGGCAACATAATCGCCGCCGGAAACCCACATGTAGGTTGCGGCGCTGGCCTGATTGCCGAACTCATCTGTGGCGCTGACCGTGGCTTTGAAGATGCCGCCGTTGGGCGGGGTAAAGCTGACCTCAGCATGGCCCTGCGCATCGGTTGTGACTGCTTCAAAATCAGCGATGGGGATTTCTTCAACCGAAGATTCCCATTCAATGCTGCCGTCGGGATTCTGCACCTGCGCGCTGTGCCAGCGACGTTCGACGATTGCGACATCCAGTTCAATATCTGCCACAGTCTGGTAATCCCAATCGGCAACCACCAGCTCGAAAGTCTGTTCCTTTTCAGCGCGGCCGATATACTTTTGCGGGCGGATGCCGGGGTACACTGCACTTTGGTGAACGATAACTTGCTGGCGGGCGCTGACCGATGTCCCGGCCAGATCTGTGACCGTGGCCTCAAAGGTCAGTTGCTGGCTTACACCCCCAGATGATATGCCATCTGCACCTGGAGATGGGGAGACTTCTTCGTCTGTCGCCTGGGCATCATCACCTGCGCCCAATGTGGCGGGGAAGGTCACGACCAGGGAACCCGCCTCATCGGTCTGGTCCTTGCCTTCGGCGATATGCTCGCTGTAATAGAAATTGTCGGCATAGTAATACCCCAAATCGCGTTGCTCGTCGCTGAAGCTGTACCGGCGCAAATCTTCTGGGGGATTGAACGTGTAAGCTGAACCAATCACACCCCAATACACTTCGGCCTCAGCTACTGCGCCGCCGGAGAAGAAATTGGCCTCGACGGTGAAATCGAATTCCTCTCCCGGTAGCGCAGCTTTGGGATCTGCCGTGACGCTCACCTGAAACTCCGGCTTGCGGTATTCGGCTACGGAGAAATGCCCGCCCCCTTCGGGGATCTGGCTTTCAGGGAAATAAACGTTCAGGGTGTAGCTGCCCAAAACGGCGTTCTCGTCCAGGAGTAGTTCCCCGGTGAAACTTCCAAACTCGCTCAGCGGTAGACGCTCCTCGTAAACGATATCTTCGTAGCTAGAGATGACCACATCGACCTCTTCCTGTTCTGGCAAACGATAGTCCAGGTCATCGTTCAGGCGAACGATGCCTTTGAACGAGACGGGGTGCCCCGGCCGATAAAGCGGCCGGTCGGTGTAGACATAAATTGAGGGCTGGTTGGGTTTGGCGTAATAATCGCTCCAGATGCCGAAGTCGTAGGGCGAGACCCCACTGCCCCAGCGCGTCGAGGCGAAAGCCAGGTGTTCGCCATTGTCAACAAGTGCGTAGCGATTTTCGGAGCTATCTTCGGAGACGGGCAGTTCCAAGTGGAGTAATCCGTCGGCATCGGTGCTGCCCTGCTCAATTTCCTGGAAGCTTTCATCATAAACGGTCACCTCAGCATCAGTAACGGGCGCGCCGCTGTTCAGGTCTGTCAGCCACAGCAAAGCTTCAGCGCGGGTGCTCTTCATGGTCAGGTTGGCATCAGAGACGATCAGCAAGCGCTGGTCGGTGTCGTAGCCTTCCCCAAGCCATGATCCCATGCGCAGGAAATAAAAGCCGGGGGTCAAAGATTCTCCAGATTCGTCTTGGAGTGAGAAGCGTTCCAGGGCGCGTTGGTTCAAGCCACCGGTGTTGGTGTGCTGCCAGGCCTGCACAAGGTTGACCTCGGGCGGCGCATATTCCCAGATTGATTCCCAGCCGCTGAGCAGCGAGAAAAATTGATACCCGGACAATTCGTATAGGCCAAGATCCAGGGTGCCAATGTTGGAGAATCGGGCGAAAAATTCCTGCGGCCCCTTGGCACGGTAGATGACCGGGCCATAAGGCATTTCCAGATACGCGTAGGGGAAATAGGCCCCGGTAGTGAAGCGCACAGTCTGACCCCCGGCGATTTCATTGCCGTAAATGTCGCGCATGCCCGGCTGGATGGTAAGGGTATAACGGGTGGAGGGGTCCAGGCCGTAAAATGAAATGCTGCGTTCCCGCTGGTTGTAATACCACTCAATTTCAGCCTCGGGCTTCGGGCTAATTTCGACCCGGTCTTTAATGGAATCGATCTCCATGGGCGAGACAAAATAGATGCTCACATCTCCTGAATAGTATTCTTGGGCGCTGCCATCTTGGGGATAGATTTCAGAAATGGCGGGATAAGGATAGGTTGAGAAGCGCCATTTGAGGCCCTCCTGCAGGGACCCGCCCCATGTATCCTGGGCGGCTTCTGTCAATTGGAGTTTGTAACTGCTCTCGAACGCCAGCGGCTCAAGGGGGGCGATGGTCAGTTTGGTGCTGTCCTCGTCCCAGGCCAGATCAACGGGTACAGTTTCATCCAATGATGAAACCAGCGAAAAGGCTGCCTGGGTTTTGGCCTGGTCCATGGGTTGCCGGAAAGAAATCGAAAAGGTCTGATCGGGCGGCACATCCGCGTACAAATCACCCGGATTGGTGGTCAATCCGATCAATTTGAAGTTGGCGATGCTGGGCGCGGCGGTTGTGAAACTCCAGGCGTAATCTTCCTCCAACCCCGCCACCAAATCAGCCGCCACCGTGAAGTCGTATTGCGCGGCGCTGCGTAGCGGCTCATCGGGCCGGAAAATATATACCGAGGTGTTGAGCCATTCCCCCTGACCGGCAAGATCTGGAGTGATCTGCAGCGGATCGGGCAGTTCATCCATCTGCTCAACGATGAGCAGCGGCACCACCGGGCGGTTGAAGACCACCGTGATGACAGCAGCGTTCTCGACATCTTCAGAGCCGTCGGCCGGAAAAACCTGGCTGATTTCCAGATTGCCCACCGTGTTGACGATGAAAGTCAACTCTTCCGCAAGTGACACGCCTTCGGCGCTGGATGCCTGCGCGCTCAGCCTGGCGGTGTAACTGGCCCCAGGTTCTAGCAACTCATCGGGCGTGAATTTAAGGGTAGCCTCATCGGGCCAAATGATGTCTCCGGGAACAGCAGCCCCCTCAATATCCAGGAGGCCCCATGCTTCTGCCGTGGCGGCCTGATCCATAGCCTGATCGAATTCGATCACGATCATTCCATCAACAGGAATCTCCTGCCCGCCGCTGGGATTGGAGGCGATAACTCGCGGGGGCAGTTCTGCGCCTTCATCCGAGGCTTGAAAAACTTCGGGCGCTGTTTCGGTTAGGCTGCACCCGCCCAGGGTCACCAACAGAAATAGAAGTAGCAAAAACCGGAAGAGAGTCTGGATTTTCATAATGGCCTTCTTTCGAATTTTATTCGTCCCTATGTATTATAAGTGAAGTTAATGAACCATGGCTGCGAAAGATTGCTGGGGATTTGACCTCTCCAGTGACCTTTGTTTGAGCGGAAATTTCGCCTACATCATGGTTCTTTGGCGCTGATGTTTGACGTCAAAGATTTTCCCGGATTAAATTGAAATCATGTATAATGGGAAAGAATATTGGTATTTTACTGGTGGGATTTCCGAGCCGTTTCTAGGAAGAATGTTTTTCCCTGCGTCGCAGCTGCATCAATATTACAGGGATAGGGAATTTTTTGGATTCTTCCCTAGGGATGAACAGGCATGGCTAAATCATGCAAATGAGATTGATTGTTAAAAAGCGATACTTAACCCAATCTGCAATTCTCCCTATAGGCCGGCTCGATCACGTTTGGATCAGCTTTGGATTAATAATCTAATTTCGAAGGTGGAATAGCGAGCACTATTCCCGGATTATCACACCTGAACATAACGCGGGTGATGATCAAAAAATTGAAGCCTCCTACATAAAATCGAGCGCTAACGATTGTGATGATCTGCCCGATTTTGCAATGAGATAAATAAATCGATCAAATTATCCCTGAGTTCAATCCACCAACAGATCCACCACTTTCTCGTTACCATGGATCCTCCATCAATACTGGAGAGAGGAAGAAATGAAAGACACCATCACGTCATCACAAAACGCCCAAGAAGAATTCTTGTTGATCGTCCAAAATGGACCTCAGGCCAATCAGCAATTCAAAATCGCTAGTGGAGAGCATTCTATTGGCCGTCATGGCAGCAATCAAATCCAATTGATTGACCCCAGAATTTCGTCAAAGCATGCCCGCATCACGGTGGAAGCCGGTGAAGTATCCATTGAGGATTTGGATTCTTCGAATGGAACCTTCGTTAATGGTCAACACATTGTCCTCCCAGTTCTGCTTTCCCCTGGCGATGTGATCGGAATTAGTGAAGATATCCATCTGCTCTTGATAACTGAAGATGAAGCCTATGAAGGTGGGGCAACCAGGGTAGATTCTTTGCCGGCGGTTCAAAGGACAATGACTCCCCCTCCGATTGCCCCGCCCCCAATTTCATCCCCAACCATCAATCCATCAGCTAATCTGCCGCAGCCTCAACATCCTCAAACGGTTCAGCCCGTTCTGCCTGATGAATTATCCTTTGAGGATGAAAGGCCGAAATTCCAGCTTTGGTGGTTGATCGTAGGTGCTGGCCTTATTGGAATTGTCATATTCGGGATTATTCTGTTTGCGGTTTTTGGCAAGAAAAATGAAGAAGTTGCTGCTCCGCTCACATTAGCACCAATTCCTACCGTTTTTGCGACGGCCAAACCCGCGCCCACAATGGCATCAGTAGAACCCACCCAAGATGAACAAGTAAACCTTCCAACGAATACAATCCCCAACCCACAAGAACCAACACCAAAGGTTGATGTCCAGGTTGAACAACCTCAGGACAATAGTGAAAACAAACAGATCTCATCAACCTTGTTTCAAGGGTTAGTAGCATATTACCCTCTGGACGGGAATGCCATTGATGCCAGCGGAAATGATGTTGATGCTCTGGTACATGGAGCTGGACTGACGGAAGACCGCTTCTTAAATGCCAACAGTGCTTATTACTTAGATGGGGAAGATGATTTTATATTCGCTCAGTCTGAGGCTTTCAAAAGTTTAACCTCCAATATCACAATTTCCATGTGGATAAAAACAGCCGGAAAAATCAAGGAACCAACTTCCTTGCTGAAATTATCGAATATTCAAGGGTACGCATTCAACGCAACCCAGGCATGTGGTTTTGTTTTTGATGACAATCTGTTTGGTTTTAATATCTACCAGATCAATGTAGGCACAAATGTATTTCTTCGCCAAGAATTAGCTAGCGATCGCTGGCACCATATCGTTGGAATTAGTGAAAACGGCACGAATTTGAAGATCTACCTGGACACAATCTTGGTGAATTCAACCACGTATGGCAAGGAATTGACCGATCTGCAATATCTTTTCATTGGCGGTTGGGTTGGAAAAGAAGGGGAAGAGTTTCCCGAAATTTATATCGATGATATTTACATTTATAACCGAGTGTTAGATATTTCTGAAATAAGAGCCTTGTTTGAACAACATCAGTAATAGCTGACAAAAGGAGGAGAATATGCCAGAGTCGATGGATCCATCAATTTCGAATAAGGCTTCTTACACCCTCACCGTGCTGAATGGAGAGCAGGCAAATCAAGCTTTCAATTTAGAACCGGGCCAACAGTTTATTGGACGGAGTCCAGGGAATCATATCCAAATCAATGACCCTACGATCTCAAGCCGGCATGCTGTCATCCAAGTTGAAGCAGATGGGGTTTGGATCCAGGATTTAGGCTCAACCAATGGGACGCTTGTCAACGGGCAACGGATTACGAATTCTACTTGGTTGAAACCTGGTGACAAACTGCAAATTGGTCTCACGGTTACATGTCACTTGATTGCAGCTCCTGCTGCACATCGCCCTTCAAGGCCACAATCCACTAATCCCCCCGGTGCTCCATCATCACCACCGGCTCCAATACCAACAACCGCTGCTCGGCAATTGGTGATCCGGGGAGGGCAGTATCAAGATCAAATATTCAATTTGCCTGATGGCAGACATTCAATCGGCAGCGCTCCGACAAATTCGATAGTTTTAATAGATGAAACGTTGTCCCCCCAGCACGCATGCATCACAGTCCATGAAGGCAAGGTCTGGATAGAAGATCTGGGCTCAACCCATGGTACTTTTGTCAATGGGGAACGTATCATGACGGCGACACAGATAGGGGCTAAGAGCTTGATCCACTTGGGGCCGGTTCTTGCGATGAAAGTGCGGGCCAGCAAAGCAGCCAGGAAATCGCGCCGTCGTAAAACCCAATCTTTTAAGAAACCCCGAAAAAGGCGCATCGCTATCGGTATCACTGCTGGCATACTCGGATTTGCCGCTTTGATCGTGGGTGCATTTTTTGCCTACCAGTATTTTACCCGCCCAGAACCTCAGGCAGTGACCTATTACCAGGCACCGGGACCAATGGTTGAGTTAAATTCATCATTGAAAACTGGTGACGAAGTGATACGAGAATGGCAAATGAGTTTGATTGCCACTGCCCGTGATGTTGATGGGGTCACCCGTGGCGAGTTGGTTGTGGATGGTGAAATCCTGGCTCAATATGAAAATAGCGAGAGTGGTTACTCGGATACATTCAGCTTTGTCCCTAGCCTTGTGCCGCACGAGTTAGGCTGGCATACTCTGGTTGCGCGGGCTTACAATACTCAAGGGGAAATGGGCCAGTCCAGTGTGCTGCGTTTCAAGGTGGTCGATCCTGAGCCAGGTGAGGTGTTGATGTCCTCTATTCAGGATGCTGAGGCGGGCGATACGATCCACACCATCGCTGCTAAGGAGGGCATTGATGCCCAAACTATTGCCGATGCAAACCCTGATCTGGATGCAAATGCGAAACTCCCTGAAGGGGAAACCGTGATTGTCCCTGAACTAATCTACGAACCCGATAAGCATCCCTTACCAGATCCAAGTGAGGGTTTCGAGTTGATCAATGATGGATCTGATAAAACAATCATCCCGAAAGACAAAATCCAGGCTCCACCGGCTCCAAAAATTACGAACGCAAGTGGTGGGGAATGCAAAAACGGCCAGATTACCCCGGTGACAATTACCTGGGAGCCGGTGACGGGGGATATCCGCCGTTATATTATCTCCTATCAGGACCTGACGGCGAATGGCATCCTGCAGGCCGGGCAGACTACCCCCAATGATACCGATTTTGAAGGCATTTTCCGGGCTGGGGCACCGTTGACTTTCATTGTTGAAGCCGAAGATAACACCGGTCAACGCTCCAGCCAGGGCAAGTATGATTACTCGGTCGCTCGCTGTGAACAAGATATTGCTAGAGCAATTGAAGATTCTCAAGAAGTCGAAATTACGTTGGGCGATTTAGATCTGGGCGAAAAAAATGTCGGAGTTTCGGATATTTACTGCTATAGCCGCATTGGGCCGAATGGGCTATACAACCGCATTCCAACAATTGATGGGCAGTATATGAGAAATCTTCCAGGCCTGGAAAGTATCTATCGGCTCTCGGATTACATACCTGGCCTTAAGACAGTATTGCCTCGAAAAGAGAAAGTGGAAACTGCCCTGGAGTGTTGGGGCTGGCGAGGGGATGTGCTTGAGCAAGTTAGTGACTTTAATATTTCCCAAGGAAGTGAGGATATCAGTGGGGAGATGATGGAATTATCTTCAACTGATGGGGGAGCAATGCTGGAAAATAAACTCACACCTGTACATCAATTCTGCGGAGAAGGCACCAATCCTAACATCTCGCCCCCAGTCGATTTACGTCTCAGCCAATTCGGCTATATCAAGAAACTTTGGTTTAGTGTTATCAATGAGGATAATGCAGATTATGTTCGTTTTCGAAATTGTGATGAAAATCAACGATTTTGGAATATTGAAAAACAACAGATTGTCTCAGGAAATAATAGTAGTGCTGAAATCGGGCCTTATCATTGTATGGTCCATGCAAATAGCTTAGATGGCCCCGGTATGATCCAGGCATGCAAAGGCGGGGATCACAATTGCTCAGATTGGGTTTGTTACCCAGAATATGATCGACCATTTGATCTTAAAATTAATCATGATTTGCCTTCCCCTCAAGATATTAACTTTTTTATAGCTTGGGTTGAAGAACAAGATTTGCATGGGCATTATATAAAATGGACATGGATATTGCCACAGTTAAAGTTTGATTCCATTCGTAATGATATCGCGAGAGAATTTGGGTTTGAAGGTTATAGAGTTTATTATGACCATTATACGCCTAACATAGATTTAAACTATACTACACATTTCTATGCTGAAATATGGACTGATGCTCCCGGAAACCTAGATGACAGAAACAGGACATGGGTAGAGCCAGTAATAAATAATCTCTCCTGTGGACAACATGTCAGATTTTGGGTGCAAACCATAGCAGATGGAATGGTTAGCCCAAAAAGGTTACCTACCGTAGTATATAAAAAAGAACCTTGTGAATCGATATCACTACTCGAAATCACCGAGTTGGAGATAAATGGCAAAAATAATGACAAAGATGAAGATGAAGATACCTTTGAGATGAGCCGTGCAACTTTGGAAATAAATGGTGTTCTTCATGATATCTACAATGATGATCATACAGTCAAATTAGTATCGGGGGATAAGTTTAGTTTTGGCCCCCCACTTTATTATCACACTACCTTTAAGGTGAGTATTGCCCCAGAAAACCCCGAGCTAAAGCTTGAGTTCAAACTATATGACCCATGGGAAAGTGGTTGGTGGCCTATCAAAACAAAAACAGAAACAATAAGATGCCAAGGAAAATATGAGTCACCGGATAAAAATCGCAGGATCCAGATTGGGGAAATACGCACGAAGGTTGGTCAGGAAAGCAACCCCGAGTGTTATCTCTATGTTGAAACTGTTCCGCTTACTGATTCAGTTGACCCAGGTCCTTTTCCCTATCAAAGTAACGAGGTAAAAAGATGATGACTGCCTCATATGCTAAGCTAATAATGGCTCTCTCAATTGGATTAGTTCTTGCCTGTTGCCTATCTGCCTGTGAAATGCCGACCGGAGATGAACCTCAAATTCCAGCAGATGCTTCCGGCGCACCGGTGATCTGGCTGGATCAGCCGCGTGATCCCACCCATGCTCAGGCCGGAGAGTATATCCCCGTGCAGGCGCATGCCCGCGACGGCGACGGGCCAGGGGTCACGTTGGTGGGGTTGTATATCAACGGTGAATTATGGGAGAGCAAGAACACCGACACCAGCTCACCCCTGGTCAACGTTCTTTTCGATTCCTGGGTGCCGCAGCACCCCGGCGAGTATCTGGTGGAAGTAGAAGCCATCAGTGAATTCGGCGCCACCAGCCAGCGGGCCAGGGCTATGGTGATCATACCTGGGGAAGCAGGGGAAGACGTTGAGCTTGTCGAGGTACAGGAACCGCAAGAAGAAGAACAAGCTGACACAACGCCAACCAAGACTCCGACCAGTACAGTATCCCGAGAAATGACAAGTACACCTTCGATAACAGGTACGATCACCGCCTCTGCCACACCATCTCCGTCGCCGACGTCCACCCATACGCCAACCGCCAGTCCTACGGTGACCACGGCTGTGCCAAAATGCTCGCATGGCGCCCGCTGGATCGCCGATGTCACCATCCCAGATGGCACACAATTGGAGCCAGGAGAAAGCTTCAACAAAGTGTGGCGCATCGAGAATATCGGTACCTGTCCCTGGGATGCAGGATACCGTTTGATTTTCCATGGTGGAGACTTTGGTTCTGAAAACTCTCCCCATGCTTTTACTTCATCCAACGTTATGCCTGGTGCCAAAATCGAAATCAGCATGCATATGACGGCGCCGACAGCGGAAGGTTCTCAAGAGAGTCATTGGAAGATGCGCAGCAGCGAAGGGGAGACATTCTTCTTCGGGCCAGCAGGGGATGGCACGTTATATACAGAGATTCGTGTTCAAAGCCCGGCACCATCATGTCCGGATGACGCCCCACCGGATGTCACGGCCACCCGCAATGGTGAGTATGTCACTATCGATTGGTCCGATGTTCCTTGCGCAACCGGCTATTGGATCGATTTGGAAGCTTGTATTGATGCCAATACCATGCAAGAGCAATCGAGGCCGAATACCGAAAAACCACTGACCATTTTAGATAGAGGTGTCTGTTCAGAGAATTCATGGGCGAAAATCCGATCATGTTGGAATGCAACTTGTTTTGATACGTCTCCGTGGAAGGATATTTCCTGGCCAGCCGCTCCAAAAGAAATCGTTTATGCACCGCCAACCAATGTGACCGCAACCCGGAGTGGTGATTATGTCAATGTTTACTGGGATTCACCGCCAGATGCATTGGGATTCTTTATTTGGGCCAAAACTCGTGTTGGGAGTGAAACATATAAGGAAGATGTCTATCAATGGGTCAAATCGGGATTTGAGATTTGGGATGACGCCAGTGTTCCAAGGCAAGATATCTTTGGCAGGATGGTGGCCTGTTATGACAATAGCTGCTTCATGACATCCGACTGGGTAGAAATCCCCTGGCCATAGCTAACTTGACCAATGTCCTGCTGAACATGACTGCTTTTGCTACTAAAACGCGGTACTACCTATGGGAACTTGACTCAACCACCCCTGGTGGGGGGAAATGATTGTTTTTTTCCCCCAGGCTGCTAATATTCCCTGAACCATATTGAAACTGCCTGTATGTATCCTGGCTAGATCCTCCCTAGATCCTGGCTAGATCCTTGCTAAACCAGTCTACCTCAGAATCGAAAAAAGCCGGCGCACAGTACGGCGCCGGTTTTATAACGAGTAGGGCGGGTGGGGGTCGAACCCACACGGTATTACTACCGAGGGATTTTA
>CAZVPR010000101.1:0-16406 GCA_964629085.1 uncultured Anaerolineales bacterium | reverse complement strand
TCAGTATTTACGATATCGCATTTCTTTTAGGCTTTTCCGACCAAAGCGCCTTCAACCATGCCTTCAAGCGTTGGACAGGTAAAACGCCAACGGAATTCACCAAGTTTTTTCCAAACTGAATTATGGTTGCAAAACAGTATTTTTAATATGGACGTGGATTTTCTCAGCTGGTAACGAATACTACAAATGGCACGAATGTGCTTTGCGGATCAGAAAACAAAAAGTTTTCTAGAATCTATATCGGATTCCACATAAGCCGTATCATTGATTTATTCTTGTCAGGTAGGCAGTTTTTAAACTCATGCAAAGATTATATATGATCATTTTTGAAATTATCATGCTGGTGCTGTACTATTTCTGCTTCCGGCATGCCTGGCGCACAGGGGGCTGGGTTTTCGTTTGGCAATTTTTCGCTGGGGTAATCTTTGGCTGGCTGCTGGAATGGGCCACCCTCCTTCAATTGGATGCTTATACGTATGGCAATTTCATCCTCAAAGTGGGCCCCCTGCCCCTGAGCATTGGCATTGGTTGGGGCGTAATCATTTACAGTGCGCGCCTGTTCTCGGATGCCAGCAACTTGCCCGTTGGAGCACGGCCTTTGTTGGATGCCCTGTTGGCATTGAACATCGATCTCTCCATGGATGCCATTGCCATTCGGACTGGCATGTGGGATTGGGGCCAGGGTCTGGATTTCCAATATTTCGGCGTGCCGTATGCCAATTTCTGGGCCTGGTTTTGGGTGGTTTTCTCGTTTTCTGCAGCGCTGCGCCTGTTGGTCAGTCTCCCTTCGTGGGCTGGTCGCTGGCTGGCGCCCCTAGGCGCAATTGCGCTGGCAACGCTGTGTGTATTAGGCACCAATGCGCTGATCGTTTATATTTTGCGACCAGTAGGGTTATATGAGGCCTCTAACGCCATCGTTCTATTTGGCGCGCTGGCTATGATCCTGGCACTGCGCCCAAAGTTCAATCAGTCCCCTTTAGATCCGATTTCATTTTGGGTTCCTTTTGCTTTTCATGTTACATTTCTGACTTTCGGGTTGATATCTGGTGCTCTAATCCAGTCCACCTTTTTGTTAACCGTAAGCATTCTCATGTTTTTGATTTCCGCATATTTGCACAGAAATTTCGTTCGACAAACATTAACATCAATCAGGAGAATAGGATGAAAAATACATTTGACATAATACTGCTCATCGCCCGGCCCGCTGCGGGAAAAAGTGAGATTATCGATCATTTAAAGAATACTGAATTACAGAAACGTATTGAGCGATTCCACATTGGAACTTTCAAAGAAATTGATGATTTCCCCATGCTTTGGACCTGGTTCGAGGAAGATGACATTCTCGCAAAGTTAGGTCATTCGCGCCTCCATTCAGATGACGATTATAATTTTCTTGGGGATCACCTGTGGAATGTACTGATCGAGCGGATCAATTTGGATTACAGCAAATTGGTGCGCGACGATCCGGATTTCCATCAATCCAAGACAGCGATCCTGGAATTTGCACGTGGAACACAGCATGGCGGTTTCAAAAGCGCCTTTGAGCATATTAGCAAACAGATCGCCGAAAGGCTAGCTGTTCTTTATATCAATGTCTCTTGGGATGAATCTTTGCGCAAAAACAGAGCCCGCTTCAACCCAGACAAACCTGACAGCATCCTCGAACACGGGCTGACAGACAGCAAATTAGCGTATTTATACCGGGAAGTCGATTGGGAAGAGATCAGCGCTGACAACCCTGAATTTATCGAAATCCAAGGTGTGCAGGTTCCGTATGTGGTTTTCGAAAATGAAGATGATGTCACCACGGAGCGAGGCGGGCCATTGGCCGAACGGCTGCAGGAGACTCTTGAGCAGCTTTGGAATCTTTACGAGCAGAACCGACTCACCTAATTGCTGTCCCGCGCAAAGGAGTCCGCCAACCCAA
Source organism: uncultured Anaerolineales bacterium (assembly GCA_964629085.1). GTDB lineage: Bacteria > Chloroflexota > Anaerolineae > Anaerolineales > UBA11858 > NIOZ-UU35. The sequence continues at coordinate 14,479 of CAZVPR010000101.1, read as the reverse complement.
GCTTACTCACCAAGCACTTGGCGGGCTTTTTCCCATCCAGCTTGCAGACGCATTTCGTTGGTTTCTTTAGAAAAATCTAAAGTGTCCCCTAAGGGTTCATCAGGCTGAATGATTTTGTAATTGTAATATTTGTAGGGCTTGCCCATTTCATTATGAAGGGTGACGCCGGCATCCTGCGCCTCTTTCACATTGTGATTTATGCGCAAGAATTCACGTAGATCGGTTACGAAGATCTCATTGAGAAGCAATTCCAGGGTGTGCATGGCAATATCCAGGGCGTTACCCAAGGGTTGGTCTAATTTGGGGGGTGCTTCAGGACTGCAATTGATGATCACCACTTCATCGGGGTCTGTGTCTAGCACGTCACCCAAGGGGCTGACATTGCGAACGCCGCCATCAACCATATCAGGATAGGCAGTTGATACTGCCACCGGCTTCCAAACAACCGGGATGGCAGTAGATGCCAAAATTGCTTTTTCAAACCCCGGCTCGGAAGGCACAAAGCGGACATACTCCCCCGTTTGCAATGAAACGGTCCCGATGCGCAAATCCACATCCACCTTATCAAATTCGTATTCATCCAACAACAGATTCCACAAGGGGTCATTGCTGTAAATTGACTGAGCCCCGAAGGCAATTTTGAGAATCGACCAGAAATTCAATTTCCCCGTAAATACTTGATCGCTGGATATATTCCACCAGACCTCCTCAAGACGCTCAAATTTCTTCATCGCCAACATAACACCATTCAGCGCACCAACAGATACCCCGGCAATCACATCCCATTGATACCCCTTCACTTCCCGGGCATATTTCTCGGCCATGAACTGGAAGGCCCCCTTTGCCCCACCGCCACTTAAAACTAGAGCTGTTTTTTTATCCGTCATGATATCCTCCGGGTTTATGCACAAATGACTTCAGCTCTTATTTTACGAGAAATACCATCGCCACTCAAGTACCAGTGTTAAAAGGAAAAGAGCGACTCCGGCAGTGAAGAAACGTCAATGAGAGTCGCTCAATTCCACAGAATTATAGGATGATTTTATTTTTCCATAATTGATGATCGTCATCTTTGCGGTTGATGAATGGCATGATCGGCAATCGCAACCCTTCTTTGCTGTCTATGCGAAAAAATAATTCGCATATTTGTTCTCAAAATACCCTTGACCAGAACGGATGTTCATGTTATATTTCAGCACAAATATTCTATGTAAACAGTTATCCTGTTAGTTTTAGGAGAGTGTCCTATGATGGCACGTAGAAAAAAAGAAGGATTAAGCGACAAACACAAAAAGGTATTGCAGGTTTTAGAAAGCTATACTGAAAAAAACGGCTATCCGCCTACAATTCGTGAAATCTGTGACCGGGCCAGTCTTTCGTCTACTTCGGTAGCGAATTACTACCTCGAACGACTGGAAGAAAAAGGGTATATTGAACGAGATCGAGGTGTTTCCCGTGGACTACGGGTCTCGAAACGCATCGGCGAGCAAATCATAGATACCATCGAAACCATCACCGGTACCGTCGATGAGTTGATTGCTATCCCATTGATGGGCCGCATTGTTGCCAGTGAGCCGATTCCCCTCCCCACCTCCGACTTCAGTGTCTACGATCACGATTCTGCTTCGATCAATATTGCCAAGAGCAATTTGCCTTCTCAAGAGCAAACTCGAGATAATTTGTTTGCGCTGGAAGTCCGTGGAGATTCAATGATCGATGCGATGGTCAATGATGGCGATGTGGTTATCATGAAACCAGCGCATGAAGCTCATAATGGTGAAATGGTTGCCGTTTGGCTGGAAGGAAAAGACGAAACAACGCTCAAGTACTTCTATAATGAGGGAAATCGGGTTCGCTTGCAGCCAGCCAACCCTTCAATGAAACCCATTTTTGTTGATGATCCGGCCAGTGTGCGCATACAGGGCAAAGTGGTCATGGTTGTTCGTCAATTGGACGTACAATAATACCCGACATTCTCTTATTTTAACAGCGGGAGCGACACATACGTCGTTCCTACGGTTAATTTTGAAAAAATCCCCGACTCATTGTTGGGGATTTTTTTGTTGCTCACGATCCGTTAGAAATATTGCTGCGAAATACTCGGATCTCATCGATAAGTTGTTGTTGCTTTTCTTCGGGAAATTCATCGACGATTCTGCGCAGCATTTTCGCAGCCTGATCATTGCTGGATGATGCCAAAATTTGCTTGATGAAATAAGCCGTCTCGTTGGGAGAACTAGCCGCCAAGCTGCGCAATACATCTGAAAGATCATCCATGAGTTCAAGGTCTGTTTCTCGAACCAAAGGCCCCATCCAACGAAAAATCAACGGCAAATTATCAAAATCATTAGACTTCAACAACGACGGTGTTGATCGCAATCCAAGGGTGATTTGTGATAAGTTGTCGGATGAATACCAATCGTCGAGCAATTGAATATATTGGTCAAACTGGTTTTCTCGCAAGCGCTTGATGCCGTCTTCTGCCAGGGCTTTGATTACCCGGTCCTCTTTGCATTTAGCGCCCCACTTCTTCGCACGTTCGGAAATTGAATCCGGATAATCGGCTGACACTCTCCCCAAAATTGAGACTGCCAAAAGCCTTGTCTCCAACCAGCGGCGATCCCAAAGTTCATCAGCTAAAGCCAATGCCGCTTCAGGATCAGCATCAACCAAGGGTGCCAGTTCACGCTCAATTGCCCTCATTACGGGCTTGGGCACTCGATAGCTGTTGAGCAATGGCGCAGAATCGACAACCTGACTTGACCTCAGGGTGCGGTCAGCATAGAAATCCAGGAGATTGTGCAAAGAGGTCAAAAACTCCATAGGTCGATCAAATTGCTCGACTAGAGAGACTACTTCAAAGCGCAATCGTGTGGGTTGAATAGCAGGCATAAGTCAGGTTTTATTTATCGCCAGAAATTGAAAGAAATGCACTTTCTATATCAGGTGCAAAGATCAACAAATCCCGATCGGATTCGGCAACATATTCATCTAAAGTTTGGAAGAAACTATCGAAAGTTTGCTTCCAGCCTTCCCCAATGAGCACCAGGGGTCTGGAATATTTTGCATTGACTTGTGATTGAGACCAAAATGCAGCCACTTCAGCGAGAGTCCCAATTCCACCGGGGAGCGCCATGGCGAGATCGCAGTTATCGATCAAAACGTATAACCGCTTGCGCAAAGTTTCGCACCGCATCTCTTCCATCACCCAACGATTGGGTGCAACTGGCCGCCAGGCTTCAATTTCATCACAGGTAACCCCAATGACATGACCACCAGCTTCCGCCGCGCCCCGCGAAACGGCCTCCATCGTTCCAATGTAGCCACCCGTCAAAACAGTGAATCCCTTAGAGCCTAGCAGTTGTCCTAAATAGAAAGCATCGTTATATGCAACCTCTCCAACAACAGGTTTCGATCCGCCAAAAACCGTAATCCTCATTCCCATTTTCTCCCGTAATTTTTATCTAATTTCTGCAAAATTGCTTTTTCTAAGTCGATCTCAGCAATACTGGCAATCTGGAACAAATATAAGGCTACATCGGCTAGTTCGTCCGCAAGGGAGGTCGGCTCAGAAAATTCTTTTCCCCATTGGAAACATTCCAAAATCTCTGCAGCCTCCAGGTTTAGTGAAATCGCCAGATTGCGCAAGGTTTGGGGGTGTGGGCTATCCGGCTCATACCATCCTTTTGCCTTCACAAACTCGTGCATATGGTGAGTTAGCTCTTGAATATCCATTAGGATAAAATTATAGACCAGCCATATCAGACAGACAAGTGACACCTTATCAAGTACAATTTAGGCGACAGGCCAATCAACTAGAAAGTTTTATCCATCGATGCGCATAATTCTGACCCACGAACAAACCGATTTTGACGGGCTGGCATCTCTTTTGGGTGCATATCTCACCGATGAGACCGCCACACCCATATTGCCTCGCCGCATAAATCGGAACGTGCGCGGATTTCTGACGCTCTACAGCGCAGAAATGCCGTTTGTCGACCCGCGCGATTTTTCAGCGGAGGCTATCGAAACAGTTTGTCTGGTCGACACTCAATCGATGGTCAGCATCAAAGGGATGGATAAGCACACAAAAATCCAGGTAATTGACCATCATTCTCCCCGCCCTGGTTTACCCGAAACATGGCAGGTAAATTCGGATGAGACCGGTGCAAACACCACCCTATTTGTTGAAGCCATACAGGAGCAGCAAATCCCCATCAGCAGCATTCAGGCCACGCTTTTGTTGTTGGGCATTTATGAAGATACCGGCTCATTGACTTACAGCCGAACAACACCGCGCGATGTCAGGGCTGCGGCTTACTTGCTAGAAGAAGGAGCCAACTTGACAATCGCCAACAAATTTCTCAACCACCCGCTCTCGCTTCAGCAACAATCCATCTACGATCAACTTCGCAAGGCTTCAGAACATCATGATATACATGGTCATTCGGTTATTGTTGCCGTGGGTGATGCTGTCGAAATGGACGAAGAGCTCTCGACCATTGCCCACAAATTGCGCGATTTTCTTGACCCCGATGCATTAATTCTTATGATCGCAATTCGGGGTGGTGTGCAGTTGATCTGCCGCTCCACTATAGACAAAATTGATGTCTCAAAAATTGCATCTCACTTTGGAGGCGGTGGACATCCACGGGCTGCGGCTGCGCTGATAAAGAACCGCCCCATTGAAGAGCTTGTCCAGGAACTTTTAGAAACTCTTCCAACGATAATCAAACCGCCGATCACGGTTGCGGAAATCATGTCCCGTTCTCCCCAGGTATTATCCCCAAATACTCCTGTCAAAGAGGCGCTGGAAAGGATGCAACGCTTTGGTTACGAGGGTTACCCAGTGGTTGAAGATGGAGATATTCTCGGGTTATTAACACGCAGAGCTGTCGACAGAGCTATTTCCCACAAGCTCAATATTCCCGCCAAAAGCCTGATGAAGGACGGCGATACTCATGTCCACCCTGATCATTCCATTGAATATTTGCAAAAGGTGATGACGGATTCTGACTGGGGCCAGGTGCTGGTTTTGGATCGCACAGACAATGAAATCGTCGGCATTGTCACCCGCACTGATCTCTTAAAAACACTGACTCCCTCCATACAGCAATCAGGCTATCGCAATTTGGCTGAAAAACTTCAACAAGCCTTACCTCCCTCCAGGCTTGCCTTGCTGAAAGAAATTGCCAACCTGGCTCTGGAGCAGCGAGTGGCTGTATATATCGTGGGCGGTTTCGTGCGCGATTTGCTCCTGGGTTTTCCAAGTCTGGATTTCGACATCGTCGTTGAAGGGGACGCAATTCGCTTGGCACAAAGCGTAGGGGATAAATTTGGCGGGCGCATAACAACCCACAAAAGATTTGGTACGGCCAAATGGCATATCACAACGGATGTTGACACTGGAAATGGGCTGCTATCGGATTTGATCTCGAGTGATGCTCCCTTGTCCAGCCTGGATTTCATTACCGCCCGCACCGAATTTTACAGCCACCCAACCGCGTTGCCCACTGTCGAGCACGGCAGCATAAAACTAGATTTGCACCGCCGGGATTTCACTATCAACACTCTGGCCATGCGCCTGGATGGCAATCACTACGGTGCCCTACTCGATTATTGGGGAGGCTACAATGACTTACAAAGAAAAGCCATACGTGTGCTGCATTCCCTATCCTTTATCGATGATCCGACACGCATGTTGCGAGCAGTGCGTTATGAGCAGCGCTATGATTTTATAATCAGCCCCCGGACACTGGACTTGCTTGGCGATGCGCGACAACTTATGGACCGCGTTTCCGGTGATCGCATCCGCCACGAAATCGACAGCATTATCTACGAAGCAAAAGCTGCCGCAATGTTGAAACGTTTGGATGATTTGGGGTTACTTACTGCCATCCACAAAGACCTGCCCTGGAATAAAGATCTCGAAGAGAAAATCTCGAGCTTGAAGCCCCACATACCTGAGGCATTCTGGAAACTGGGTGCGGAGTTTGGGGGGGCGCGCCTGAAGGCAGCTCTGGCTTACATCCTGTGGTTAGTACCTTTGCCCATTTACCGCATCGAGGCGGTGATCAAACGCTTGAAGCTGCCAAAGTCCCTCAAAGATACTATCCGATCTGCCTGCTTTGTCTGGCATGAATTTCCGGCACTGGCAAACGAAAAACCCAGCATCATCTCCACCCGGTTGGAGAAACTTCCTCCACTGGCCATATATGGTCTGTACAATATCAGCGATGAATTCAAAACCAGGCAGGTTTTGAAAACCTATGCCCAAACCTGGAGACACGTTTCTCAAAATATCAGTGGACATGATCTGCGCAATCTGGGATTGCCCCCTGGTCCACTGTATTCAGAAATATTATCCACATTGCGTGCAGGTTGGATCGATGGCGATATTACATCGAAGAAGCAAGAAGAAAAAAGACTGAAAAAGTTGCTCAAACAAAAATCAATTCGTAAATAATTTTTGGTCTTCAGCCTTGCATCTTCTAAATTTCCGTGCTAGAATTCAGTCGCTATAGGGCGGTAGCAATATTGTCGTCGTCGGAAAGTGGGTATTCCCCACTTTTCTTTACGTCTGGGACACTACCACCCTGTTGATGGAGAAAGAGCATGAAGACCGATTTTGCACTGGCTTTTAAACAAATATTGGAAGACCGCGGGCTGCCTCAAGAAACTGTCTTGACTGCAATCGAGGACGCCATGGTGTCTGCTTACCGGCGCGCCGTTCACGCCTCGAATGCGCAGCACGTCGAGGCATCGATCGACCCTGAGACAGGAGAAGTATCAATTTCTGTCGAAAAGGAAGTCGTCGATGATATTCAAGATGATCGCACCGAGGTGCTTCTCGCGGACGCGCAGAAAGTGAACCCCGATGCTGATTTTGGCGATATGGTCATTGTCGAGAGCACACCCAGTGATTTCGGCCGTGTGGCCGCCCAAACGGCACGCCAGGTGATTCAACAGCGCATCCGCGAAGCAGAGCGCGATACACAATTCAAATATTACGTCAATCAAGTTGGCGACATCGTCAATGGGGTAGTCCAGGCCATCAATGCAAAGCAAATCAGTCTGGGACTCGATCTCAAAGCCGAGGGCATTATGCCTCGCCGACAGCAAATCCCGCGTGAATTCTTCCGAGTGCACGATCGTGTGCGGGCTTTGTTGGTTGAAGTTCAGGAATCCAGCCGCGGGCCAAAGATCATCCTTTCCCGTGCCCACCCTGATTTCCTGCGCCGCTTACTCGAAAATGAAGTTCCGGAAATCTACCATGGATTGGTGGAAATTCGTTCAATTTCGAGAGAACCCGGCCAACGCTCAAAGGTAGCCGTTGCCGCATTACAGCCCGGAGTTGACCCTGTTGGTGCCTGTGTAGGTATCCGTGGCGTCCGCATCCAGGCGATTGTGCGTGAATTAAACGATGAAAAAATCGATGTCATCGAATGGAATCCCGATCCCCAAGCCTACATCGCTAAGGCGCTCAGCCCGGCCCGTGTACTAAACGTTTTCCTTGAGGAGATTAGTGGACCAAAAACAGCCACCGTAGTCGTTCCGGAAGACCAACTCAGCCTGGCAATTGGCCGTGATGGCCAAAATGCTCGCCTGACTGCAAAGCTGACGGGCTGGCGCATCGACATTAAGAGTCTGGTGGAAGCCACTTCCGAAATATTGTTCAAAATTAAAAACGTTCCAGATTACGCACCTTTCCTGGAGAGCGAAAAAGAAACAATTCCGCAGATCGAAATGCTCATGAGGAAGAAAGCCGATGGCCGGCCAATTACGCCTGAGGAATATCATGACATGCAGGCTTTCACCGAACGAGTGGAATTGGAACGCATAAATTCACAAATTTCTCAATACAGGGAAGTCAAAGACCGCACAGAAGCGGCGCAAGAGGGCATCCCCAGGGGTGCTTACGATCTTCCCTTGGAGACATTGGACTTTGCTACACGAATCAACAACTTGCTCGTTGATAACCTTGACCTCGAGAATGTCGGCGATCTGATCTTCAAAATGAATTATGACGTGGAAGAGGTGAGCGGCATTGCCGGTATCGGCCCCAAAGCGATGGAAGAAATTGAAAGTGCCATTGAACTGATCCTTTCGTCGCTGCCCGAGGACGAACCCGAAGAAGAACCTGTCGTTGCTGAGGCCGAGGTTTCTGATGCCGAAGTTTCTGATGCCGAAGTTTCTGAGGCAGTTGCTGATGCAGAAATCGCTGTGGCTGAAGATGTACCAGCACAACCAGTCGATACAGTCGAGGTTGAGCCTGCCAAAGAGGCTAAGCCCACAGATGTCGAGAAACCTGGTGGTGAAGCATCTGTTCCTGATACAGAAATCAGCGAACCCGCCCCAACAGAAAAAATTGAACCACCAGTAACGGAAACTGCCGCAGTTGAAACAGCAGATGATGCCCCCATCGCTGAAGAGGCCGAAAAGACCGAAGAAACTCAACTCATCGAGGAAGATCTTGAAGAGGAAGAAACTACCAAATCTATGGATGAACTCTTCGAGCTCAAACCTGAAATGCTAGATGTTTCTGAAGGTGAAAAACCAGAATTCGAAGAAGACGAAGAGGATGAAGAGCAATCCAAGAAAAGCAAAAAATACGTCGACATCGAATACGATCCAGACCGCGATGTGACCATCTATCGCAAGAAACACAAGCGCGATTCGTCCGGTTGGGAAGATTGGGATAATGACGATTGGGATTTCTAATCTTACCCGCACCCAATGTTCATTCGCCCGTTAAATGAGAAGTGGCAAAAAAAAGAGGCAAGAAGCATATCCCCCAACGGACCTGTGTTGGATGCCGGACGGTACAACCCAAAAAAACTTTGATCCGGGTTGTTCGAACAGCGGATGGTGTCCAAATCGATCCATCCAGTAAGTTACCAGGACGCGGGGCTTATCTTCATAACACACGCAACTGCTGGGAAAAGGGCCTAAAAGGCTCTTTGGCACGTGCATTGAAAACGGAAATTACAGCAGAGGATCACCAAGGTCTTTTTGTTTTCATAAACACACTTCCAGAGGAAGAACCAGCAGAGAAACGGGAACACACAGAAAAATAGACAACGCCCAATCGGCCAGTGAGGCAGATCGCTGAAGACCTGTCTCTCCAGTTCATTGGGGTGCATAAAAAAATCACGGAGCAACCTATGAGCGAAATCGGCGATCAAAAAGCAATCAAACTTCCATATATTATTACCGTTCGTGAACTATCTGAGCGACTAGATTCCAGTCCCATTGATGTCATTAAAACGTTGATGTCCAATGGCGTCATGGCGAATATTAATCAGGAAATCGATTTCGATACAGCAGCCATTGTAGCTGCCGAACTCGGTTTTGACGCGGCGCTCGAAAAACCCGAAGATGAAACCGTCCAGGATGGAGCCGAAGTTCCTCTTTGGCGCCAATGGATCCTCAGAGAAAATGCAGATGACTTAGAAGATCGCCCTCCAGTGATTGGAATTTTGGGTCACGTTGATCACGGTAAAACAACTTTGCTGGATGCTATTCGACAGACTGATGTCGCCGGTGGTGAAGCCGGGGGAATCACTCAGCACATTGGTGCGTATCAGGTCAAATATAATGATCGCCTGGTCAGCTTTATCGATACACCGGGACACGCCGCTTTTACAGCAATGCGCGCTCGAGGGGCGCAAGGCGCCGATATCGTTGTGCTGGTGGTTGCTGCTGATGATGGCGTGATGCCCCAAACGAGAGAAGCGATTTCTCACGCGCGGGCTGCCAACGTCCCCATCATCGTTGCAATGAACAAAATTGATCGCCCAAATGCTGCTCCCGAACAAGTAAAGCAGCAACTGGCCGAAGTTAATCTTGTTCCCGATGAATGGGATGGCGATACGCTGGTTGTGCCAATATCAGCCACCGAACGCCAGGGCATTGACGATCTGTTAGAAGCAATCTTGTTAGTTGCTGACAACCATGAGATCAATGCCAACCCTGATGGCACAACTTTTGGCACAGTGATTGAAGCCAGCCAGGAACGTGGACGTGGTGCCGTGGCTACTTTCCTGGTTCAAAATGGAACATTGCGGGTTGGCGATGTGGTTGTTGCAGGGAAAACTTGCGGAAAGATCAAGGCCATGTTTGATTTCCGCGGCGATGCACTCAAAGATGCCCCTCCCTCAACTCCGGCCTCGGTTATGGGTTTAGATGACATACCCCGGGCCGGTGAGTTATTCCGGATTGTACGCTCAATGAAAGTGGCCAGGGAAATTGTTTCGAAACGGAAGATTTCTGAAGGAGAACGCAAGGCTGCTGCCCAAGGCGGTATGACCCTAGAGCAATTGTTTGCCCGCGTTCAAGCTGGCGAAGCCCAAGAACTGAAATTAATCATCAAAGCTGACGTGCAGGGGTCTCTGGAGCCAATCGTATCATCGCTTGAAAAGATGGATGTTGGCGGCGTTGGGGTCAACATTTTGCACGCTGATACGGGTGCCATCGGCGAAAACGATGTCATGCTGGCTTCGACTTCCGATGCCATTATTATAGGTTTCAATACCCAACCCGATACTGTTGCAAGACGACAGGCCGATACGGATGGCGTTTCTATTCGCTCGTACAATATCATCTATCGACTGACAGAGGATATTGACAAAGCCCTCAAAGGTTTGCTTGAACCGGAATTGAAAGAAGTTGTCGTCGGTCGAGCCACAGTTCTGCAAGTGTTTTCTGCCTCAAGAATTGGGAAGGCGGCTGGTTGTCGAGTTGTTGATGGAGAATTGCGAAGAAATGCTAAGGTGCGTGTAATTCGCGGTGAAGAGTCGATTTACACAGGCGAATTTGCATCCTTGAAACGCCACCAAGAAGATGTTCGTGAAGTTCGCGAAGGTTTTGAGTGTGGACTTGGAATTCGAGGTTTCAATGATTTCGAAGAGAGAGACACAATTGAGTGTTTCACCGTTGAAGAGGTCGAAATCATCTAGGTGAATTGAAATGGTCTCAAACCTACGCGCTCAGAAAATAGCAGACCGGATTTATGAAGAGCTGTCAACATTATTGTTGATGGAAGTAGCCGATCCCAGATTAGAAAGTGTGAATATCACCAAAATCCGGGTGGATCGCGAACTTTCATTTGCGGATGTTTTTGTTTCTTCATTAGGAGGAAGTCAGGAAGCAGACCTGATCCTCGATGGCCTGAATCATGCCAAAGGTTTTTTGCGCAGCGAACTTGCTCGTAGAATTCAATTGAGACATTTTCCTAAGCTGCGGTTCCACTGGGATCCCAGTCCCGAACATGCTGATCGCATTGATCAGTTGCTTGCTTCTCTGGATGACGGTGAGGATGACGATGCCGCGCTCCCAGGGGAATTTGATGAATTCTATGAATGATAAAAGCCTTGCTGACGCGAAAAAACTTCTTCAAGAATCCCAGCGGGTTTTGATCGTTTCTCATGTCCGGCCAGACGGAGACGCAATCGGTTCGGTGATCGGTTTGGGTCTGGCGCTACTGGATATCCAAAAAGAAGTACAAATGGTGATGGCCGATGGTGTCCCCAAGAAATTTCGACACCTTCAAGGGAGCGAATTGGTCCGCAAGAAACCCGATGGCGAATTTGATACGATTATCCTTGTGGACAGTTCAGACATTGATAGAGTGGGAGATTTCTATATCGATTTCCCAACTCCAGATTTGAACATCGATCATCACGTCACCAACACATATTTTGCTTCAACAAATCTGGTCGATTCCAATGCAACCGCGACTGCTGAGATGATTGCCAAATTTTTACCGTCCTTGGGATTCCCCCTCACCACCCCTATCGCAGAAGCATTATTAACCGGAATTATTACCGATACGATCGGTTTTCAAACCACCAATATGCGGCCGGAGACGCTCAGAACTGCAGCAGATTTGATGATTCCCGGCATTGACATCTCGAAATTGTATCGCAAAGTGCTCAATGAACGAACTTTCAAGGCAGCACGCTATTGGGGTGCTGGACTAAAAAATCTCGAAAAATGTGATCAACTCGTCTGGGCTACCCTGAAACTAGAAGACCGCAAATCAATCAGCTATCCGGGAAATGATGATGCAGACCTAGTGAATATTTTGGCCAGTATCGAAGAAGCTGAAATCGCGTTGATTTTTGTCGAGCAGTCTGAAGATAAAGTGAAAGTAAGCTGGAGAGCACGTACTGGATATGACGTTTCGAAAATCGCTACCCAATTTGGTGGGGGCGGACACAAACCGGCTGCAGGAGCGACGATTTCAGGCGAATTAAAAGAAGTACAATCAAAGGTGATAAATTCCACTCAAACGCTGTTGAATGGAAATACAATCTAAATTTTTGGTAAATTTTAAAGACTTAAGGCTACAAATAAGGTAGAATAAATGAAACTAACACAATTTCACTGGGGAGAAGACTAATATGGACGGAAAAATCAAAAATGTTGTTTCAGGGGCACTGGTTATCGATAAACCAGTTGGATTGACATCCCATGATGTTGTCAAAATTGTTCGGCGCGGAACTGGAATCAGACGCGCTGGGCATACCGGCACTCTTGATCCGCGCGCTTCCGGCGTGTTAATTGTACTGGTTGGTCCCGCCGTCCGACTGAGCGAGTTTATCGCCGCTGACGATAAACGCTATCAAGCAACGATAAAATTGGGTGCTTCAACCGATACTTATGATTCTGAAGGCCGCATCACGCATACTGCTCCTTATGAGCATATTACCGAGGATCAATTTCAGACATTGCTGAAGAGTTATGAGGGCACCACTTTACAAACTCCGCCTTCGTATTCGGCAGTGAAAGTTCAGGGCCGCCCTGCACACCGCAGAGTGCGCTCTGGTGAAGAGGTCGACTTGGAACCTCGCGAAATTGATGTTTATGCACTCGATTTGCTTGAGTGGGCTCCACCGGAAGTAGTGCTGGATGTATATTGCTCGTCGGGGACTTATGTTCGTTCCCTGGCCAACGATATTGGCGATGACCTACAAACGGGCGCTCATCTTATTGGCTTGCGTCGCACAAAAAGCGGATACTTCACGCTGCGGCACGCCATTCGGATGAGGGAATTGCAAGACGCCTTCCTGACTGGAGAATGGTACCGCTATCTGATTCCGGCGGCAGAACTTCTGCCCGATTGGCCCCAGGTCGAGTTGGATAATGAATTAGCCGAGAAAATTGCTTTTGGTCATCGAATTCCTGCTGGATCCAACCCAGAAATGACCGAAGATGGTTTTACACGCGGAATCAGCGACCAGGGTGACCTGGTTGCCATCCTCAGCTTTGATGAAGCCAAGCGTGAATGGCAGCCAAAGAAGGTTTTCTACCAGACTTAATCCGTCATCATCGTTTTTTGATTCAATAACTGATGCAGCATCACTGGTCTCTTAATAAAGTCCAGCTAGTGGATTCCTGGCTCACAATTGGGTCATTTGATGGAGTACACCGCGGGCATCAGAGCGTTATTCGTGAATTAGTAGCTGGGGCGCACCAAAACGGCGTTCCAGCTGTCGTTCTCACATTCTTCCCCCACCCTTCGGCCATTTTGAGAGGGTATGATTATCCTTTCTATTTGACAACACCCGAGGAACGTGCACGTTTGCTGGGCGAGTTCGGGATCGATGTTGTCATCACGCACCCCTTCAACAATCAAGTCGCCAATACGGCTGCAGGCGCGTTTATGGAGAAAATTCACGCGCACCTGAAGATTGCCCATCTCCAGGTTGGGTATGACTTTGCACTTGGGAAAGATCGTCAGGGGAATTTCGAAATGTTGAAAGGTTTGGGCAAAGAGTTCGGCTACTCGATCAAGCAAATGGAGCCGTTGAATCTCAATGGAGATACGGTCTCTTCATCCCGCATCAGGTTTTTGCTCGGTGCAGGACAAGTAGATGTTGTTGCAGATTTGCTGGGCCGAAATTTTAGTGTCGAGGGCGAAGTCGAACATGGCGACCGACGGGGAATTACCCTGGGTTTTCCAACTGCCAATCTTGGCATCTGGCCGGAACATGCCATTCCTGCAGCCGGTGTTTACGTCTGCCGCGCCCAGGTGGCAGGAAAAACCTGGGGAGCAGTTACGAACATCGGCGTCAGACCCACCTTCGAAACAAAGCCTGTCCCTCCCAGGGTTGAGGCTCATATCTTCGATTTCGATCAGGATATTTACGGCGAATCTCTGCGCCTTGAGTTCATTGCTCGAATTCGCGGCGAAGTCCGATTCCCAAACGTCGACGCGCTGGTAAAGCAAATTCAACAAGACAGTCAGGAAGCACGCAAAATCTTGGCCAAAATTGATCCCTGACATTCGGATAAATCTCAGAAAACTCTAAAATTATTTGTCATTGCGAGCGCGCCACGCCGCTGTGCGGCTCTACGAGCAAGCGTGGCAATCTCATCCTAAGTTATAGATTGCTTAACCTCGGCAAGAGGGTGCTCGCCTTAGGCGCATTAATGTCCGATTTTTTTGTCCGAAAGTCAGCGCGCCAGCCATGCT
>CAZVPR010000100.1:0-17034 GCA_964629085.1 uncultured Anaerolineales bacterium | reverse complement strand
CGCCTACCAGCGAAGTTACAAAAATATATATCATGATGGGTTTTAATAATGGCAAGGTAATCCGCCGGAACATTTGCGCAGCAGTCGCACCATCGACCATAGCGGCTTCATATAAGGTTATTGGAATGGCCGTCATGCCTGCCATGACAATGATGATCGTTTGGCCAAACCACATCCACCACTGGATGAACACAACCACACCTCGGGTAATGGCAACATTTTGGAAATAATGCATAGCCTCTGCCAGGAAATCAGCTCTAACCATGAATTGATTCACAGGACCATGAAAACCAAACAAACTGGCAAACAAAGCGGCAACCGAAGCGGGGACTAACAAGTTTGGTAAATAGAATATTGCCCGCCAAACCCCAACAGCTTTAATTTTCAAGCGAGTGCTTGTAAACCACACGGACAGTATTAAGGCGGCACCAATCTGGGGAATAAAATTCAAGGTCCAGATCAACCAGGTATTCTTGATCGCTGTCATGAAGAAATCATCAGCAAACAGGCGTTTAAAATTCTTTAACCCAATAAACTCCGCAGATTCACCGGTCATGATGGTTGTATTGGTAAAGCTGAGCGCAAAGGTGTTATACAATGGGTACAACCCAAATATCAGGAAACCTATTATGAAAGGTGCAATAAAAAGATATCCGTAATTATTTTTACTGATCTTCATACGCATCATAATGCCTCCTTAGCTACAATAGGTGTGGGTCAGTGTATTTGATACACTGACCCACTTTTTGGTACTAATGACTGATTACTCAGTTTCAACTACGTTTTCCGGGGCATCAGGAATGAGCAGTTCGGGGAATTCGTTACGGACCGAGGACAACCATTGTTCCCACATTTCGGCTTCTGTAATTTCACCTGCAAGCCATGGTCGATACGCATCTTGCAGGGCACGCTGAATAGCATCATCTGAACCGGTCAGCAAAGCGCCATTGACATTCGGAGCAGCCTTGCCAAAAGCTTCATAGTTGTTCTGACCGCCAAGCCATTCATACAGCTCAGAACCATCGAAGGTGCTGGTGATCTTTTCGACAACTACCTGGCTGGAAACAAAGTCACCGGGAGCCTGAGCCTGATCTTCGGGTGTATCGGGATCAATGGCAGTCAGGTAATCATTGGTGTAAACGCCTGTGGCCCAATTGGTCAGATTTTCTTCATCGAGGGCAACGAATTTGATGAATTCTTTGGCCAGTTCCAGGTTGGGGCTATCTTTCATTGCTCCAACCCAGGTGCCACCCCACTGATAAGGCAGTGGTCCATCGATCATGGCCCAGTCGCCACCGGTGTCACCAGAGTTTGGCATCAGCACGTAGGGAAGACCCCAAGTGGGCAGGAAGTAGCTGAAGATTTTCTGGGGGTTTCCCTCAGCATCTGCCAGGGTGTCGCTCATGCCAGTGAACCAACCCTCACTCCACTGGTTCGCCTGAGATTCATATTCATTGTCACGCATAAATTTCGCGAATTTAATGAAATCGAAAACCATGGGGTCAATGATCAGTTCTTCATCAACAACCCAAGGTTGGGCGCGGTTGGCGAGGAAAGGATTGAACATCGCATCGGCAGTACCCACAGTGAAGTAATCCGGGTTGCATTCCTTAATTGTGGCAGCAGCCTCTTTGAATTTGTCAATATCGGCTACCAAAGCCTGTACTTCAGCAGGATCATCCGTGCCCAAGCATTCGGTCGCAATACTGCGGCGATAGAAGAAGGCACCGGGAGTAGCCTGATAAGAGAACCCCTTTGCGACGTCGTTGTGCGTACCGACCTGAACTACCGCGGGGAAAGTCTTCAATTCTTCAGTTAGGGGGAGCAATTCGTTCAAGTCAGCTAAAAGATTAGATTCGACCCACTGTTTAACAAAGGCGGCTTCCAAAGCAACCACATCGGGGGAATCAGCAGTGCCGGCAGCAGCTTTTACCTTAGTCTGATATTCACCATCGGTCATGGGGATCATAGTGTAAACAACATCAACACCGGGATGTCGCCCTTCAAATGCAATGGCCATGGTGCGAATTTCATTGGTGAACGACCAAACATTGAGGGTACCTTCTAGCTCTGCAGGTTTCTCAGCAGGCTCAAAAGCGACCAAGAGCATGCTGGAAGCTACTAGCAAGCATAGAATAATTAACATTGACTTACGCATGATATTTCTTCTCCTTGACTATTATTTTGAGTGTCAGTTAAACTTCTCTTGTGTGGATTTTATCCACGCTAGTGTGGTGCGGGTCTTTCTGGGATATGCCAATGTTCAAGATTGACCTGCACCCTTTTGATTTGTTGATTTTTTTAATATTATTAAGTGGGCATCACCTCCTTATTTTCCATCAAAAACTGCTTCTGATAAATCGAACAAACATGCCTGTCTTGTGTATTCATATTTTTCATGTCAATGTTCGACAGGAATCACGTTTTACCAACTTGGTGGGCACTTTGTGAATTTGTGCCCCAAGCGGTTCATTGTTGACCAATTTAATGAGCATATTCGTAGCGATGAAACCCATCTCGGAAAGAAATTGATCAACAGTGGTAAGTCCAAGATATTCAGCTTCGGAAATATTGTCAAAACCAACAACCGAAAGATCATCAGGAATTTGCAATCCCAATTCCTCAGCTGCCTGGTACACACCTATGGCTGACTGGTCATTAGCAGCAAAAATTGCAGTGGGTGGATTGTCAATAGAAAGAATTTGAAGTGCGCATTTATATCCAGTGATTGTTGAAAAATCCCCAGGTGCAATCAAGTCTTTAACCAATTCTATTCCAGCTTCAGTGAGAGCATCTTGATACCCTTTGAAACGACGTCCCGAGCTGCCAATTTCTGGCCGCCCCGCGATAAAACCAATCCGTCGGTGCCCCAATTCCAACAAGTACTGCATAAGCTCTAAAGCGCCCTGATAATTTGTTCCTTGTACAGAAGGAAAGTTGGGGTTTATAACATGGGGGTCAACCGAGACGATTGGGGCATCGGTAACAAAATCCGCGGCTGCAGAGGCTACGATGATTACGCCATCAGTCAGAGAATTATTTAAAAGAGAAACGTAATATTGAGAGCGAGTGGCGGTACCAGCCTTGTGAATCCCCCCCGTTGTATAGAGCAACAGATCAAAACTCGATTCTGCTATGGCACGATCAATGCCTTTCATGATCTCAATGGAGTACGGAAAACCAATATCCGGCACCACCAGTCCTAGCAAATTTTTCTTGCGGCTGCGCATACTGCGTGCCGCAAGGTTGGATGTATATCCTAACTCATTGATAATTTCGAGCACCCGATCTTGAGTATCCGGAGCAACATCATCCTTTTCATTAATTACTCTAGAAACTGTCGAAACAGATACACCAGCAGCTTGGGCAACATCATGGATAGTAACGGACTTTCTAGAATTTTTCATAATATGTGGATTTTCGCGGTATCGTTTCCGGTATTGTTGCCGGTAACGTTACCGGCAACAATACCATTGTGGCATATTTTTTTGGTTGTGTCAAGAAATTTTAAGATTCTAAATATCCCCCACAGATCCTCTTTGATGAAAGTAAAGAGGAAAACCCTGAAAATTCCGATCCCCGCTGCAAGCAGGCGGGGATCGGAATTTTCTCCTTCGGACCGGATTTTTCTACATGCATGGAACCCACGCAGCAAGCTGCGGGGTACGCCAAAGCGTGCAAGCAGAATAAAATCAATTAGTCGATAGACCCATTGAGGGGGATTCGTTCAATATCATAGGGGGTCCGCTGATAGACATAATAATTCAGCCAATTTGAGAATAAAAGGTGCGCATGACCACGCCATTGCACCATCGGCTCTTGTTCCGGATCATCATTGGGAAAATAGTTTCGCGGAACACTAATCCCCAGACCTTTGTTTTTATCTCGAAGATACTCCGATCTAAGCGTAAATGGATCGTATTCGGAGTGCCCGGTCACATAGAATTGCCTGCGATCTTGTGAAGCAACAATATACACACCGGCATCGTTTGACTCCGAGAGAATTTCCACTTTGTCAATTTTATCGATATCATTTCGGCGAATTTCTGTGTGTCGGGAGTGGGGGGCGTAAAAGAGATCATCAAACCCTCGCAGCAGCATTGCACTGCGTCGCAAAACCCGGTGCTGATAGACCCCGAACATTTTCTCAGAAAGTGGATATTTGGGAATTCCATAGCGATGATAAAGACCAGCCTGCGCTGCCCAACAAATATTGAATGTGGAATAGACATTTGTCTCAGACCAATCGAAAATCTTTTGCAGTTCTGGCCAATAATCGACATCTTCGAAGTCAAGGTGCTCAACGGGTGCCCCAGTGATGACCAGGCCATCAAACTTTTCGTCCCATACTCGATCGATATTCCGATAGTGGGTAATTAAATGTTCTGCGGGGGTGTTTTTGGCCTTGTGCGAGTCTGTGTGCAACAAGGTGACTTCGATTTGCAAGGCTGTATTGGATAGCAAACGCAATATCTGAGTCTCAGTGTCAATCTTGGTCGGCATTAAGTTAACCATTGCCAACTTCAGGGCACGGATATCCTGCGAGAGAGCACGCTGTTCCCTCATCACAAAAATATTTTCGCTTTCCAGCACAGCCCTGGCGGGCAAAGTTTCAGGAATGATTACTGGCATATTTCACCTCAATTCAGGGCTTGATCTAAATCCCACAAAATGTCATCGATATCTTCTAATCCTGCGCTCAATCGGATGAAATCTTCAGATACGCCGGCTTGCTCCAATTGCTCTGCCGAAAGTTGGCTGTGAGTTGTACTGGCAGGATGGATGGCAAGCGTGCGGGCATCGCCCACATTTGCCAGATGAGAAACAAGTTGCAGTTGATCAATAAACCGGGCACCTGCTTCTCGTCCGCCTTTCACACCAAACCCCAATATGCCGCCAGGGCCTTTGGGCAAATATTTTTTCACGACTTCATGGTCAGGATGATCCGCCAAAGATGGATAAGTCACCCAGGAAACTTTAGAATGATTGGCAAGAAATTTAGCGACCGCTTTAGCATTCTGAACGTGCCGATCCATACGCAAACTCAAGGTTTCCAAGCCTTGTATAAAAAGCCATGAATTGAAAGGTGCTTGGCAGCCACCAATATCACGAAGTATTTGAGCTCGCGCTTTGGTGATAAAAGCTAATTCTCCCAAATCAGCATAAACCAGCCCATGGTAGCCTGGGTCGGGGTTGTTGAAATTCGGGAAGCGTGGGTTGTCAGTCCACTTAAAGTTGCCACCATCGACAATCACCCCGCCGATGGACGTACCATGTCCCCCGATAAACTTTGTCGTCGAATGAACCACGATATCGGCTCCCCATTCGAAAGGTCGGCAGAGATAAGGTGTGGCAAAGGTGTTGTCTATTACCAGGGGAATACCAGTATCCCGCGCAACTGCAGAAACTTCTTCAAAGGGGAAAACATTGATCAGCGGATTTCCTAAGGTTTCACCCCAAATAATTTTCGTATTGGGCTTAATCGCCTTGCGAAAACTGTCCGGATCCGTAGGATCAACAAAGGTAGTTTCAATACCAATTCGAGGAAAAGTGTTGTGAAACTGACTGACCGTACCACCATAGAGGGTGGAGGCAGCAATTATATGATCTCCGGATTCACAAAGAGTCAGAATTGCCATAGTCTGCGCCGCGTGACCGGAGCTAGCCGCCAAAGCACCAGAGCCCCCCTCGAGGTCGGCCATGCGTTTTTCGAATACATCACTGGTTGGGTTCATAATGCGGGTGTAAATATTCCCGGCCTGCTCCAACGAAAATAGGCGTGAGGCATAATCGGTACTTTCGAACACATAGGAAGAAGTCTGATAAATGGGCACTACGCTGGAACCAGTGGTGGGATCAGGCTCTTGCCCGGCGTGTAATTGGCGAGTAGAAAATCCGAGTTGGCGATCTGAAATTTTATTTGACATACATTTTTCTCCAATAATTTCTGTAATTTTCTCCGATATGCTTCACATGCATCGGATATCCTTTGACAAAAATTTCCTCCAACGCATGAGCGTTGGAGTGGCAGATGGGCGTATGGGGGAACGCCCCTCTGCACAAAAAAGCGGCGAACAGCTTCTAACAAATTCACCGGGAACTTGCGGGAAACTGTCCGCCGCCTTGCAGCTTGACAAATGGGTTACGCGTACATAATTACACGGTCAACTCCTTGGCCAAGGCGGTTCTGACAGCCCCCGCCTTGGGCATGACCATGCTTGAAAGATACATCGACCGAAAAAATTCTCTACGAAACATTAGGGGCAATCTTATGAGCGATAACGGTATTTGTCAAGAGTATGGTGCATAAAAATTTCCCAAAAAATTCTACCCATCGATATCAAGTAGTAATAAATCTTGCTCAGTGCGAAATCACGACTTTGTTGTACAATGAGTATATTGTTGATTGGAGATAACCATAATGACTGAAATTAAACTCGTCGAAGCAGTTGAAGAATTCGCCGCCATCACCCGCGATCTCTCAGACGACGAACTTGAAATCGATTGGAAATGGCGTGCCTATGATGAAGGTATTCGCTATGCCTTCTTTCGCACATATGAAGAATTGCGTCAACTGTCAGCCAATCTGACATCCAACCGAACCAGCGCTGAGAAACCCATCCACACTGCCCAGAGATCTCTAGCGCAGTATCACAGTGCCTATCGAGACTTGCAAGCTGTGTTACTTGGTGCCGATGATGATCTATTGGACTCCCCCCCAGAAAAAAATGAATGGCCCATTCGAGTAATCTTGGGACACATTATGGCTGCAGAACGGGAGTTTTTTGCACGCATTTGGTTTGCCGTTCAACAACACCGACAGGGTGCCGAAAAGGCGGTCGAAGCTGTTGAAATGAGCACTAAAGATGTTGAGGAATTTGTAGGCTCTTATGACGAATTTGAGCGCACCATAAACCGCCTCTCTTTAGCTGGGATTATGGCTGTGTATGATTCTCTGCACAAGCGCGTGATGCGAGAAATTAGCGATATCCGCGCTTTCGAGTTGGAAGCCCCTTCTCTTTGGTGGGAGGGCATCCCGCTTCCCGTAGAGTTTCGTCTGCATCGCCTGGATGCCCATCTCAGGCAGCACACGATCCAGCTTGAAAAAACTCTTGAAGCTTTGACTGCGCCCCCGAGCGAAGCCCAACGATTACTGCGTCTGGTTTATTCCGCACTGGCTGATGTTGAGGGTGTAATTGTGGGTGATTGGCTGCTGGGTCAGCGTGAACAGCAGGAGCTTGCCGCGACAATTAGGCAGCGCAGTGAGGAAATAAAGAAAATTCTAGAAGGCTGATCGTAGGGTCAATGCATGCTTGGACCCTACGATTGAAAAAATCCAATGCTATGGGGTTGCTTCTACGGGGGAGGCTGAATCCGGCAAATCGACCTCGGTGGGTTCGTCCGGCACTTTGAACTTGAACCAGGTGGGGATCACTGTCAGCAAAGCCACCCCAGCCGTGATGGCAAAGGGCAATTGCGGGTAGAAGCGTTCCCAGAGTTGTGCGCCGATCCAGGGGGCTGGCAAAGAAATCAGTCCCAAACTGCTGCGGAACATTCCCGTGAATACACCCAACAACTTTTGCGGCACCACTTTTGAGATCAATGACTGATAAGCGGGGCTCAACAATCCGACACCACTACCAAACACAATCCAGGTGATGGCGAATCCAACGAAACTGTTGGCTTGCAAAAACACCATAAAAGCGCCAAAGACCAGCAGAAATCCCATCGATATGGACACCCGCTCTCCATACTTATCTGAAATCCGTCCTGATAACATGGGTGTGAACATCATGGCCACCGAGAAGATTGATCCCAAAATCCCGATCTGCTCGATAGAAATCCCGCCCACCTGTTCAAGGTAAAGCGGCTGTAATTCCCCTGAAAGCCGGAAGGCGACATCGCGCACGCCGTCGGTCAAGAATATCCAGGTGATTACACCACCACCTACTAACATAGTGCCCATAGTGCTCAGGCTGTTCCGAAAGGAAGCAAAGGTCAGTTTTTCAGAGTTCTTCTCTTCCGGGGAGGTCATCGTTGTGGCCATCCAGATGCGCAATCCGGCTGCAATTGCATATAGCAGGGCAGACACCAGCAGCATCACCTTGAAGCCATAAGCCCCTGCAATGAATCCACCCATGGGCGGGCCAATTACCCCGGTGATCTGATAAATTGTATCGGTCATCCCGTATACCTTGCCGCGGTTCTCTTTTTTGGAGTTTTCGGCAATGAAAGCTCCAAAACTTGGGCCCACCAGCGCATAGGGTATCTGGCTCACCGCTATCGCTACCAACATCCACTGCCAGGTAGGGGCCAACAAGATGGCCGAATAACCGATCACGCCGCCGATACTGCCAATGGCAATGGCACGCAAGCGACCTATAGAATCCGAAACCCAACCACCAAAGAGTTGTAAAACCAGCATCACGACTGAAGAGAGCGTGAACACCAACCCGACCTGCGTAACACTGGCTCCCAGTTCAGTCAGATAGATTGGCATCAACATCGGGAACATTGACCCAGCGATGTTGGCTATCACCATGGCAAACATGAACCAGCGCATGATGGGTGTCAATATCGGTTGTTTATTGTCTTGATTCATCCTTTCTAATCCTGATTGAATCCTCAATCGAAATTCTAGGGGCGAAAAACAGGTGTGCGCTGGAATAATTGCGCACACCTATCTTCTCATTGAATTAATCTAAATGTTTTTTTGTGAAAAAATTTGTTTTCTAGATTCACCACCCAAATGCAGCTCGCGAACGCGATCCGAAGTAAGCCAACAACTTCATGATCGCTATCGCACCCAACAGAACCCACCACGATAGCGTCACCGGCATGAAAACCTTCATCCATTGTCCGCTGTCGAAATAGAAAAAGGCATCCTGAGGGACTGTAACCCACCGACCCTTTGCTTCCTTGACGTAGTGGGTAGCCCGGTGCATAGTATCCATATCGAAATATAGATAATGGAAATAATCCTGGTCATCTACTTCGACAAGGATCGAAAAATGTAGGTTTGGCTGAGGTGACATTTCATTGAATTCACGCTTCAAACCGGTCAGTTCATTATAGAGTTGGGTATCACCATTCTGGAGAGCACCCTCTAAAGCTCGGGCAACTGCTCCTGGCGATGCGTACGTTTCCACGTACTCCTGATTAAAATAGGTTTTATCATATCGAAAGATGGCATTGACTTGAACAGCAACAATGTATAAACCCGCCAGGATCAACGGTATCAACACCAAAGCAGCGATGCGAAAATATCGAGTTGTACTATTCACTTTCTGCTCACCATTTTCCTTTTGCACACTCATGTCTACCTCCGACTGTGCTTTTATCCGTACCACTCTCCATAGGAGAAATCTTCTAACTTACTTCTGCCACTGTCACTCGCTACTGAAACGTTCATTTCTACCTCCTTTCAAAAACAAAATATTGGGCCCTCCACTTTAGATTACTATCAAGTTATGGATCAGGTTTAATCTTCTCATAAAATTAACAATAATCTAACAGTTTCGCGATTATATTCGTCATTTTCAATATTGTCAACAACAATATTGAAAATTCTAAACCAAAAATGGTATTTTTATCAATATACAAATTATTTTATTTAATTATTTTAATTGGGACATTGATTATCGTCAGGCATCAAAAAACCTCAAAGGGTTTCGAAGTCCTTTGAGGTTTCATTCCCAAATCGTTGGGAGAATTCAGGGCCCAATATATTTCACGCCGTTGAAGCCCTCACCATATTTGTTATTGCCCATGTTGGGATCGGTAAAACTGGGCGTCAGCTCACATTCAACAACATATGAAAAGGTGTTGAAGTCCAGCGTCAGGTTGGTAGGATGGCTATGCGTTTCGCCGGGTTTCATGCTCTGGGAAATAATGAACTGCGAGACCACACCAGGGGCAGATTGCTTGGTATGGATATTATCCGGCTGTGAGGAGCAAAAGACCGTAATTTGATGATTGTTCAATGTTCCCGGCCCGTGGTTGGTGATGCGCACATGAAATTGCCCATGCGGCTGGTTGCCAGGGTAGATGTCGGTGGGTTGGATATCCGCCGAGAAGGCCCCTCCGCTGGATCCTCCACTGGAGCCGCCACTACCACTGACATTTACGGTGACCTGCTGAGTGGTCGATCCGCCACATCCGGTGCCCGTCAGGGCATAAGTCGTTGTTGCAGTTGGGCTGACCATTACCGATCCTGGAGAGCCAACTTTGCCAACACCTGGGTAGATTTCCACAGTACCCACTAATTGGGAAGTGTTGCCATTGGTGACCGAGCCCCACTCAAGTTTGGCACTCTGACCAGCTTTGATGGTGCTGGGCGTGGCCTTGAAGTAAGCGATGACCGGCTTACCCGGACACCCACCGCTGCTGGTGCTGCCCGAAGTACTGCCGCCACTGCTACTCCCCCCCGATGTGCTTCCTCCAGAGTTACTGCCACCCGAAGGTGGTGCCTGTGGTTGTGATTCTTCTTGGGGCGATTCCTCGCCGGGCATCCCCGCCACGAAGATTTCCAGCTCGCGGGCTTCCATTTCCTCGCCCATGTCGACCCCCAAAACGAAGAACATGGTCTCTTCTAAACAAACCTCCATCTCGCCGGAACGTTCTATCGGTTCGCCGTTCAGAAAAGCTCCAAAGCCACCCTCGGTATGCCAGATCAGCACAGTGCACTCACCGGGATGCAACTCCATGCGCTCTGCAAAGAAATCGATGAACACATCTTCCGGCATTTCTTCTTCCATGGGTTCTTCTCCTGGAGGCGGTTCACCTAAGCCAATCACCATCACTTCGATTTCACGAGTTTCAGCATCATCGCCCTTATCTACTTCAAGAATGAAGTGCGCGTTTTCTTCCAGACAAAGTTCACGTTCGCCAATAGGCTCGACCAGTTCACCATTCAGAAATGTACCAAAACCACCTTCGACGTGCCACCAAAGTAAAGTGCATTCCCCCGGATGGATCTCTTGGCGATCCACCTCGAATTCAACAAAAACATCCTCGCCGGGATATTCTTCTTCAGGAGGCGGCTCTTCATCCCTCTCTGGTGGTGTGAATTCTTCATCCGGGGGTGGCCCTTCTTCAAATTGCGTGTCCGGCCCCACGTCCAGCGGCAGATTGCAGGCTGTAGTACTTCCCAGCAATACCAGAATACACAACAAGGCCAAATACTTGAACAAGATCTTCATTTTCGCGTTCATTGGTTCTCTCCTTTCATATATGATGAACCCAGTTCCTGGCATCTTCAGCTTCGCTTCGGAGTACCCGGCAACGGCGGAGGAACTGCGCTCCTTGCCAGAGGATATTCATCCGCAACTTTCAGATCACATTGATTCTGAGCGTTATTCATTTAGTCATACGATTGACCACAAAAGTAACAAAAATGCCTCACTAACAACATATTCCGAGATATGTACGGCGAGGCTTAGACGTTGGTATAAATCGAATCGTCGAATTAAGTTATTTGTTTCAGATTTATAATAGCACTACATGTCAGTATTTTTTGATAATTACAAGTGACAAAGTCATTGCGCCTTTTCCAAAAACATATCTCATAAAAAGGGATTGAGACATTCACCCCCTTGCGCACGCAGACACTTCTCCCAGGATCATTCCCCAGACAGGGGGTGCTAAAGTCCGCGGTAGAATACCTGCATGCGCTACCACGGCATGGTGATCCGCCCTCCCAGCGAGGCCTACAGCTACATTCTGCAGGTTACGTACGGCTGCTCGCACAACCGCTGTACATTTTGCGGCACCTACTTAGAGAAACCCTTTCGACCTCGCAATCCTGCTAAAGTTTTCGAAGATATCGCCCTAGCCCGGCAAACTATGACCAACACCCGGCGCGTCTTCCTGGCCGATGGCGATGCCCTGGTACTGAGTAACCGGCGACTGATCGAGATCCTCGAACGTCTCAGCGATGCATTCCCCCGTTTGGACCGCGTGGGCAGTTATGCCAACGCCCAGAATCTTCTCACGAAAAGCCCGGAAGAATTGGAAACGCTGCGGAATAAGGGGTTGAAGATTATTTATCTTGGATTGGAAAGCGGTTCAGATGAAGTATTGATGCGCATCGACAAGGGTGTGAATGCGCATCAGATGGTCGCCGCTGTGCGCAAGGCCAAAGCGGCCGGGATGCGAGTGTCGATCATTGGCATTTTAGGGATAGGCGGATCGGAACTCTCCGAAGAGCATACCGTCGCTACCGGGCACGTAGTCAGCGCTATGGACCCGAATTATTTCTCCATGCTGACGCTGATGCTGGTGCCCGGCACAAAGTTACACCAGCGGTGGAAACGCGGAGAATTTCAACTGCTTTCGCCGGAAGAAATGCTATCCGAGCTTCGCACCGTGATTGCCAACCTGGATGGCCTGACGAATTGCGTCTTCCGAACTAATCACGCTTCGAATTATTTGCCGTTGAAGGGCACACTCCCTCAAGATAAAGAGCAATTGCTGGCGGCACTCGATGATGCTCTGACAATGGGGAGGGAGGTCTTGCGTCCTGAATACAGACGGGGGTTGTAAATTGGATAATGATGAACGCAGTGTTTCCCCCCTTAGCTTCACTTAAGGGCAGGATTCGAACTGCGTAACTCCTAACTCTATTCTAGAAAAATCTCCATCACACACTCTCGACAGTTGAAGGCCAGACGCAGGCGCAATCCTTTCTCGTCTACCAGGTAGAGCGGCTCAGAGATTTCACTCGGCTGATCCTGGAGGGGACAGCCGCCTAACTCAAATTTAATGCAGTGCTTGGTGGTCATCACCTTACGGCCGGTTAGGTCCAGACCGGACTCGGCGGCGGGTTCAATATCGACCACTCGATGACGACGGTAAAAGGCCTCCGCTTTCGCATTCAGCACGTTGCCCAGGAAACTCAATGTACTCTCCGGGTAGGGAACATCATTGATTTTCACACCACCACACAAACGAGGGAAATTGCGCAGGCGTTCGCCGCGTAGTTCTTGGACCATATCCCGCCGAAGGGCATTGAGCACTGATAGTGGGAAGAAATATTCCTGGGGAAGATCGATTTGCAGATCCGCACAAACAAATTCCGTGTCGCCCAGGCGTGTAAGCTGGCGCCGCAAGTTTTCTCTGGCGCGCTGAGCATCGCGGGCGGCTTCTTTCTCAGCCACCAACTCAACCGTGGCAGAATTACCCTCGGGATCGCGCCCCAAAAGCTGGAATCCAGCCTCGGTTGCAGAGAATACCATTTCGAGGGGTATCACGCGCTCTGGCTGGCTCTTTTTCAATGCTTTCAAGAAGAGCCGGTCGGCATTGCGTCGGATCTGTGCGCCCTTGAAGACACCTTCTATTTTTGCCGGATAAACCTTATCTCCTTCGACTCGGTTGACCAGCATACCCTGAAGATCCCCCCGGCGGTCGAAGAAGGTCAGGCCATCGCCATTGTGCAGCGGGGCAATGACGTTGAGGCTGAACCAATCGGACGATACCTCGGTGACCACTCCGACCGGCTCGCCGGCGTGCTTGGGCGTCTGCGGCGAGGCGATGTCATCGCGCTCGCTGGTCAAGAAATAGCTTGTGTAGCCGCGCTGGAAAGTCTTAGCCGGGTTGGGCTGAAAGCCGTGGCCGTCACTGCCAACGCGGCCGGAACTGGAGGGCTGCATATCCAGGTCGGGCAAGATTTCGTCCAGGCCCTGGCGGTAGTGGGCGACGATGTTCTTGACGTAGGCCTGATCCTTGAGGCGGCCTTCGATCTTGAAGGAGCAAACGCCGACCTCCAGCAAATCGCGCAGATAATCGCTCAGGTTTAGGTCCTTGAGCGAGAGCAGATGGCTGTCCTCGACCAGGGGCTGGTTGTGCCGGTCGAGCAGCGAGTAGCAGCGTCGGCAGGGTTGGGCGCAATCGCCGCGGTTACCGCTGCGGCCGCCGAGAGCAAAACTCAGGGAACACTGGCCAGAATAGCACACGCACAAAGCCCCGTGGATGAAGGTCTCCAACTCCAGGGTGGTGGCGAGGCGGATTTCGGCGATCTGTTCCAGGCTGAGTTCACGTGCCAGGATAACACGTTGTATACCGACCTGTTCCAGGAAGGCGACCCGCTGCGGGGTGTGGTTGTGCATCTGTGTGCTGGCATACAGCGCCATGGGCGGCAGATCGCTCTCCAGCAGGCCCATATCCTGGATGATGAGCGCGTCTACCCCGGCCTCGTGAAGCTGGCGGCACAGGCGCACGGCGTCGTCCAGTTCGTCGTCGTGCAACAGGGTGTTTACGGCCGTATAGACCCGGGCCCAGTATTTGTGAGCGTAGGCGGCTAGTTTTTCGATATCGGTGAGGGAGTTGCCGGCCGCCTGACGAGCGCCAAAACGCGGCGCACCAATATAGACCGCGTCGGCACCGGCGTTGATGGCCAGCTTGCCGCTGTCCAGATGTTTAGCGGGGGCGAGCAGTTCGATCTTTTGCATATCTATCACAGATTATACAACGGGATTAAAATGGTGGATGATAAGCATCCTGAGTTACGCGTAACACAGTGAAGCGTGTATCGTAGGTTGCGGGTTAGTCACGTCACTAGTTTAATACGCACCCTTCGATACGCATCCATTTGGGCAGCTACCCAGGGTGCTGAAATATGATTACATTATGAACTCTCTTAAACAACACTTCCTGCTCAACCCTGATGTGATCTTCCTCAACCACGGCTCATTTGGGGCTACGCCGCGGCCGGTCTTCGAGACTTACCAGCACTGGCAGCGCGCCCTGGAAAACCAGCCCGTGCACTTCATCGTACATGAATTATTCGACGAACTCCGGTTGGCCCGGGAAGCGTTGGGTGCTTATGTCAAGGCACCGCCCGATGACCTGGTCTTCGTACCCAATGCCACCTTTGGGGTCAATATCATCGCCCGCTCGCTGGACCTCAAGCCTGGTGACGAAGTGCTGACCTCCGATCACGAGTACGGTGCCTGCGACAACGCCTGGACTTTCATTTGTGGAAAAAGGGGCGCGATCTACTGCCATCAGCCTATCCCCTTACCCATCAGTTCTCAAGAAGAAATTCTGGACTCCTTTTGGCGGGGTGTCAGCGCCCAGACTCGAGTCATCTTCCTGAGTCACATCACCTCCCCTACCGCGCTGACGATGCCCGTGGACAAGATCTGCCGCCGCGCTCGAGAAGCGGGCATCCTGACGGTGATAGACGGCGCCCACGCACCCGGCCAAATTACCCTGGACTTGATTGCCTTGGAGGCCGATTTCTACGTCGGCAACTGCCACAAGTGGATGATGGCCCCCAAGGGTTCGGGTTTTTTATATGCCCGCCGGGAACGACAAGACATGCTGGACCCGCTGGTGGTCAGTTGGGGTTGGGGCCGTAACTCGCCTTACCGTACTGGCTCCGATTTCCTCGACCGCCTGGAGTGGTGGGGCACCATCGATGCGGCCGCCTATCTGGCCGTGCCAGCCGCCATCGAGTTCATGGCCGCCCACGACTGGCCGCAGGTGCAAAAGGAATGTCATACGTTAGTAACCGAGGCCCTAGAAGGCATCAACACCCTGACCGGGCTGGAGCCCATCTATCCGGATTGCGCCGGGTTGTACCAACAACTTGGAATCGCCGCCCTGCCCAAACATGAAGATTTGCTGGCGTTTCAGGCCCGCCTGCTGGACGAATACAAGATTGAAATCCCCCTCATCCAATGGTTCGACAGGCAATTTGTGCGCATCTCTGTGCAGGGATATAATGGGCAGGATGATATCGATGCGCTGGTATATGCACTGGGGAAGTTTTTGCCCTAACCAGTGAAACAGAACACTGAAGACACGTATTTGACGGATTTACGCGGATTTTTTTGCATAAAATAGCTCTAAACGCGTTATGACACTGTCAAAATTAGATTATGATGAAATATTTGATTTACCGGTTGAGATTACGCTTCTTCCGAACAAATAGGCAATTCTAATTGCATGGCCCCTGAGTGATGGAGTTTCTAAGGTAGAAAAGCGCGCTTTCGTCTAGAACTAGATTGGAAAGAATAACAGACCGGCGTCTCTCGCAGCAAGACCATATGCGGACAAAGTGTGCGCGCCGTGGTCCAGAAAGGTCAATACACCAACAAATTGACTAAAGGTGTTATAAAGGGGGTATTATCCAAATCGGCCAAGCATCCCTGGATTATGGAATTTCGGAGTATTTCATGGAATATTCAAGCAAGAACATCGAGCGGTTCAAATGGCCGGTGGCTGTCAGCCGCAAAATGGATTTCACGCCCCAAAGAATTTGGGAAGCGATCACCCGGCCAGGCAACCTGAACGATTGCCACCCTTTTTGTAAAAAGAACATCGTTCATGAATGGCCGGGCATTGGTTCCAGGGATGTGATCCATTATTACAGCGGCTGGGTCTTACAGCGGGAATTTGTGAATTGGATGGAGAGTACCGGTTATGATTTGCTAATCGGCCGTGAAGGTGGCCGGAAATCGTATGTCTCGTGGCGTATTTCAGAAGAAAGTGATGGGGCCGGACGGCTTCGCATTGCCATCTACCCGCACAACTTGCAAAACATCCCCCTGGTTGTACGCTGGATACCCCAAGTCACCATAGTGCAGCCCCAATTGCACAGATACCTTGAATCCGTTCTGAAAGGATTTGAATGGTTCATCACTCAAGGCAAGCCAGTGGTGAAAGATCAATTTGGTTCCCACAAGTGGTTTTCAACGATTGGTAAATGAAATCCCGCAATTAGGGTAGTGGAATAAAGGGAAGACACTGAAGTCAGATTGAGGCATGAAAGAAAAAATGAGCATTCCTCGCAAAAAGATCAAAGTCGGGCAACGCGTCCGCATTGTGTTAAAGAAAGATCAGCGCACCAACAAATTGACCGAGGGCGTTGTCAAAGAGATTTTGACAAAATCAGGCACACATCCTCACGGCATCAAGGTGCGTTTAGAGAGTGGTCAGGTTGGGCGTGTCAAAGAGATCATAGAATAATAATCCCCACTATGGAGGCGTGCAAAAATAACTTCCCATTTTGAGACGGCTGAACTAATCGGG
>CAZVPR010000099.1:0-17109 GCA_964629085.1 uncultured Anaerolineales bacterium | reverse complement strand
CTAATGATTTATCTTTTTTGTGTAATACATCATTCGAATTCATTAGCGCCTAACCTTAAATAGGCTGACAAACTGCCGCATTAAACCCCATTTTTCAATTTATCCGCATATGAATCCGCAAAAGCCCCCAATCGGGGGTATATTGCGGAAAAATTGACGATAATATGAAATATTCGGGTTTATTTGGAAATTTCGCCGCATTTCTCCCTCAAATTATGAACCGCTCCCTTTACAACTCCGTCGATTTTTCTGCTTCCCAATAATTTCGTCCCATAATCATTCTACCATAAGGAGTGTTTACATGACTTCGCCCAAACTGCTCGACCAAATGCGCTCTGCCGTTCGACGCAAACAATACTCTTTTCGCACGGAACAATCATACACCAATTGGGCCAGACGCTACATCCTATTCCATAAGAAGGGCCATCCCAAGGAAATGGGCATCCCCGAAATTGAGGCCTTCTTTTATCGACAGATCATCGTTTGCGATGGCAAAGGTTTCTAAAGATCGTCGCACCTTATTGCCGGAGATCCTGATCGAGGATTTGCAAAATCACTTGTTTCTAATCAAGAGTATCCATCAAAATGATTTAACCAATGGATTTGCCCTGAGAAACCGGGTTTTTACGTTTCCACCGGAATCAACCCCTTTGTTTCTCAAAACAGACCGGTTCATTTTAAAACTCAACCGGTTGAGTCGCGCGACTCAACCGGTTGAGTTGGTTGACTCAAGGGGTCTATTTTAAAAATCAACCCCTTGAGTCTGTCAAGGGAACCTTTTTCAGAGCAAATCTGATATTTTCCTCTACGTATTGTTATTCTTCAATGAGATCATCCGGGTAGGTTTCGTTCCGTAAATTGATCATCTCCTGCTCGCTCTTACCCAAATTGGCGGCGTTGATATACGCGCCGCGAAATCCGGCGTTGATATTGGTAAAGACACGCCTGGACAGGGTGACACTAACTTTGATATTGCCATCTTTGTCACAGCGGGGCCGGTACGTTGTCCCGTTGGGCAGCCGGACAATGCGCCCGTTTTTCAACGCCCTTTCAGTGATCACATCCAATTCCGACAAAGTGCTCAACAAGCTACCCCGCGACTCGTTGGTGGCTTCCACCAATTCCTCGACGACATCTTCAGCTTCCATCGGCGTAGCTGAGGCCAATCGCGGTCCTAGAATTCTCCACATCTTGATTTTTTTAGCCATTGTATGCCTCCTAAAAATGATTTGGCTAATTCCCCTGTGAGAATGTTGGCCGCCACGCGCGGGGATTGAAATTAATTTTTCGGGATATGTTTGCTATTTGCCCTGATATCTATCATTATAACATATTAATTGCGAAACACAACTGAAGAGCCCCTAAAAAAGAGACCGGCAGCCATTTAGAAGCTGACCACCGGCCTCAAAAAATCAACATGATACAAACCAACCAGCCCCTCCCCCCCTATTATCCTCTCCAGTCTGTTGGTTGCGCAGGCTTATTATCCAAAATCCCTTCAATTCGTTCCATAACCTCCGGCGTCAACTTCTCCACCACCTCAATCGCCTTCATATTTTCCACCACCTGCTCGGGGCGGGAAGCGCCTGTGATCGTCGTGCTCACATGAGGGTTCTTCAAAGTCCAGGCCAGGGCTAACTGCGCCATCGAGCAGCCCAACTCATCAGCGATGGGCAGCATCTGGCCTACCTTCTGGATGTTCTCAATGGCGTTTTCATCCTCGAAGCGTTTGCGCAGCCAATCATATCCTTCCAAGGAAGCGCGCGTCCCCTCGGGTATACCCTGGTTATACTTGCCGGTCAGCAAGCCGCTGGCCAGCGGGCTCCAGATGGTTGTTCCCAAGCCAATCTCTTCATACAAAGGGGCGTACTCCGCCTCGAAGCGCTCCCGGTGGAACATGTGGTACTGTGGCTGTTCCATCAAAGGCGGGATCAAATGCTCACGCCGGGCGATAGCATAAGCCTCCATGATCTCTGTGGCACTCCACTCGCTGGTGCCCCAATAGAAGGCTTGTCCTTTTTCAATCACGTGGTTGAAAGCCCGCACCGTCTCCTCCATGGGTGTGTTGATATCCGGCCGGTGCGCAAAGACCAGGTCGACATAATCCATTTGCAGCCGGGCCAGAGAGGCGTCCATGCCCTCGACGATATGCTTGCGAGAAAGGCCGCGGTCGTTTGGGCCGTCGCCGCCCCAGAAAATCTTGGTCGAGATCACCAGGTCCGAGCGTTTCCAGCCCGCCTTCTTGACCACGTTACCCATCATTGTTTCCGATTTACCCTGGCTGTATGCCTCAGCATTGTCGAAGAAATTGACCCCGGCATCAAAAGCCGCCTTCATCATTTCCAGGGCCACATCCTCGCCGATCTGGTCGCCAAACGTGACCCACGAGCCAAATGACAGCGCCGAAACTTTTATACCCGACTTACCCAAATATCGATATTCCATTTCATTCCTCCATTAGCGTTTTACGCTTTAAATAGCCACATGCAAACTTGCTACCTTAACTTGATTTTCTCCAAGGCCTCCCCCTGTAATTCTGGCGTGGCAGCAGCCAAAATAGGGTAGGGCTTGCTCTCGTAGTCTATCCCAGCTTTCAGGGGAAAAACATCCTGCCCCTCAAGCACTTGAATCATGCCGCCGGCTTCCTGAGTCACCAGCCAACTGGCGGCAAAATCCCAGACCTTAGGCGTCACCTCGAAAGCCAGCACCGCGCTGCCCCGAGCCACTGTCACCAAACCATAAGCCGCCGACCCCAGAATGCGGGTCTTGTAACGTATGCCGACTTCATAACGCCGGAACGTGCGCGAACAGCACGAGAAAAACGCAAAAGGCTGCGCCTTATCGGGAGTCTTGGTGTGCAGACGTTTACCATTCAGGTAAGCACCCTGACCGCGCTGCGCCGTAAACAATTCATCCAGGGATGGGAAATAAAGCGCCGCGGTTTCTGGTACTCCACCCACCAGACGCGCCAGCGACACCCCCCAATAATGCAGACCCAGGCTGAAATTGGTCGTGCCATCTAAGGGGTCGGCTACCCAAACTGCACGCTTACCTGCAGGGAAAACAGTATCCGCCTCCTCCGTCAGAATGCCATCCTCGGGGAACCGCTCCTGGATGCGCTCATGGATCAGCCGGTCAGCCGCCAGATCCGCCTCGGTCAGCGCGGTTTGATCCCCCTTGAGCTGCGTGCTGATCCCCGTAGTTTGGTAATATTCCATTAACAGGCGGCCCGTATCGCGGGCTAAATCTGCAGCAAATTCCAGTGCTTCATGCATCGATGGGCAGTATACCACGTTACAATCCCTGAGCGGAGCATCCCGCAAGGATGAGCCGTTGAGGTCATTGCGATCCCTGAAGGGAGCCCTTCGACCACTTTCGGTGTCAGGCTAAACTCCGCCGACTGCGGCATTCTCATCCATCCATGTGGGAGATTGCCACGTTGCCACAAGCGCGCTTTCGGCGCAGCGAAACGGAAAATCGATCACAAACATTGCAATCACCACCACACATGGAATATTTCTATTACAACTTCATTCTCGTGATATACTTTTTCAAGGAGAAAATAGCATGCCGCGTTACCGCGTCGTTCACCGCGATTCAGGCGAAATATGGGAAGTCGATACCGCATCTGCTGATGATGCCCGCCGCCTGATCGGCTGGGAGTTGGGCACCTGCCGCGTCATGCTGCTTGGTGCGGGGCCTTTTGTTCCCATTGAACCGCCGCGGGTTGCTGTCCAGATCACGCCTCCCATCCCAGGCACGGCCTACATCTGCCGGGATTGCCACGTGACCCTTTCTCGCAGTGAAAACCGTTTATGGTGGTTCTGCCCCTCTTGTGAACTGCTCTTCCACTCACAGGAAAAACAATTCTACCGGGAAGATGACTTATAAAATATGAGCGACCATATCTTTATCTGCTATCGACGCGACGACACCGCTGGATACGCCGGCCGGCTGTACGACCGCCTGGCTGCCCGATTTGGCGAGGAGCGCGTTTTCATGGATATTGACGGCATTGGTCTGGGCACAGATTTTGTCGAAGAGATCGAAAAAGCCGTCGGTTCCTGCAAAGTCCAGATTGTTATGATCGGCCGCCGCTGGACCAGCATCAAAGACAGCAGCGGTTTGCGTCGACTGGATGACCCCGACGATTACGTCCGTCTGGAAATCGAGACTGCCCTCAAGCGCAGGATCAGAGTGGTCCCAGCCCTTATTGGCGGCGCTCCCATGCCCACCCCTGAAGAACTGCCCGATTCATTGAAATCGCTTCGTCGCCGCCAGGGCATTCAAATTAGCCACGCCGGCTTCGACGGTGATGTTGCCCAACTAATTATGAAGTTGGAAGAGATCTTGGGAGAAGTCCCCGACGAGGAACAGGGCGGTTGGTGGCGAGGAATTTCCGATACGGCCAAGGGCTTGATGATGCTTTCAGGCGTAGCCTTATTCCTGGGGTTGCTGTTCTGGTTTGGGATGGTGTTTCCGAATCGTGATCCAGATACGACCCCCCCGCCTACGGTAGATTTGACCAAAGAAGCTTATGCGACCGCCATCAGTCAATTACAGACCGATGTTGCTTCCAAGAAAGAAGAAACAGAAAGTGAAGCCACCCCCACCGCCAACCCCCTCTTTGGCACCATCACGGCTGTTATCGCAGAACTCCAAAGAGCCACGGAAACTCCCACATTCACCGCGACCCTCGATAATACGGCTACCGCGGCGGTCATCAACACGCAGGCTGCCGTCACCAAAACTCCCGAGATTGACCGCGACCCAACCTTGACTTTCACAGCTACAGCCTCACCAACCGCCACAGAAAAACCAGATAATCCCTTTGGTATTCAGGCGGGCAGCCCTGCTTATGTGGCTAACCTGGCTTACCCAGAGTTAGGCTGTAGTTGGATGGGCATCGCCGGGCAGGTGTATGATTCTACCGGCGCACCGATTGAAAATCTGGGTATGAAACTGACGGGCATCCTCAACGATGCAGAAATTGATGTGCTGGCCATCACTGGAACGGCTCCCCAATACGGGCAGGGTGGTTTTGAAATCAAGCTGGCTGATGAGCCTGTGGCCTCGACTGGGTCATTGTCTTTGCAATTGCTGAGCGATGACGGTCAGCCGCTTTCGGATGAAATCTTCTTTGACACATCAGCTAATTGTGAAAAGAACCTGATCCTGGTCAATTTGGAGCAGACCACTCGCGTGGCTCTGGCCAGCGTCGTGGAGGAAGTGACCCTCTCCGGCAAGGGTATGTTCATTTGGAAACTTAAAGAGGCCGAAAATGGGAACCCCGAGGATATCGCCACGCTGGCGGCTGAATCTGGATTTTCCTTTGTGGTCATCAAGATTGCTGAAAACAACAATTTTTACCGCCACATCACCAATGACGGCCGGGATTTGCTGCCCATGGTTATCGATGCTCTGCACATCAAAGGTATTCAAGTTTGGGGCTGGCATTATGTGAGTGGAGAAAACCCGCGCGACGAAGCGCTCACAGCCATAAACCGGGTCAGCGAATTGGAACTGGATGGCTATGTGATCTCACTGGGTCCGGAATATGAAAGGGACCGCGAGGAAGAGACAGCCGAGATATTTATGGAAACGCTGGCCGGCAATTTAGGTGAATTACCCGTGGCTGTCAGCGCACCCCGCTACCCGGCAAATTATCCCAACATGCCCATTGATGTATTCCTGGCGGGCGTTGACTATGTCATGCCCGAAGTGTATTGGGTTGAAAACGATAACCCCGGTGAGCAGCTTCAACGGTCTATAGAGGAATATAGTGCCCTGGCCCCCGCAGTGGAAATCGTGCCCATTGGTTCCGCTTTCCTCCAGGGACAGTGGTTCCCAACTTTCATTGAGATCGAGCAGTTTATGTTGACTGCCTCCGAAGCGGATCTCTCAGCGGTGGCTTTTTGGGAGTGGAGCAACGCCCGCTTGCGCCTGCCCGATGATATCTGGAACACCATCCGCGATTTCGAATGGGAATAACCCTCTAGAAGTCCGATAATTCTTAGACGTTCGATTTACCCTTACAGGAGTTACGCACTAGAGATCATCTGGGGAAAACATTGCATCCTGAGCAGGCGAATGCGTATCGAAGGGTCAGTTTTCTCCCGTTCGTACCCATCGATACGACCCGCCTCGCTGGCCAACGGCCCACTGACAGTGTGTGCGGCGGGTCCAAAGACAGGTGCATAAGAGCCGCTCTCGCCCCGCTGCCCGTATGCAGGTCTGCAACGGGCGTGCATAGCCCGACTTCGACTTTGTCTCCGCTCAGAGACTATCTGCTTTCATCACTTACAATCTCACCATCACCCATTAGAGAAATATCCGGCTAACCTTGTGCCGATGCCTGGCAAAGAGACGGTAGCAGGGATCAGCAATCCAGGCGATGGGGGGCAGGGCAAAGACATATCCCAAGGTACGCCAAAGGCCCGGCATTTGCTTCATAATCTCAAAAACAGCATGGGCGCCGCGTTGGGTAGAGCCGTTACTTCCTACAACGAAAATCGAATCGCGCGCCTCCTGGTACGAAATTCCCTCCGCCTCAAGGTTGATTCCCTGAAAGGGCACAAATTCAACTGCTTTCCCCGAAATTTTTGATTCGCTTAATTCCTTCAACGAAACACAGACCGGGCATGTTCCATCGTAAACAACCTTCATGGTTTACCCCAAGGGAGAATGAAATCCTCAGGTTCAACGCCTAAAGACTCGGCCACCCGATTAATGTAATTGAAATAACCGATCACCTGAACGGCGTCATGGATGGCGGTATCGTCCAATCCATGATCACGCAAATCTTCAAGATCATCAGGCGACATTGCGGGTAGATTGTGAGTGAGCTTGGCGGCAAAATGACATAAGGCCAAATCCTGCGATGTGATTGGTGCTGTGCGCCAGTCCCGCACCAGAGCGTGAACTAGCTCATCGGCAATCTTGTCATCGGTAATGTCCGTGGCGACCTCTTCACGGAGATCATGGGCATGGGCTTGAATTCAATAATGGCAATTGTTCTCGACGGAAACCACCACTGCCAGCATCTCGCGCTGCGTTCTGGAAAGAGGCGATTCGCCCTTCATCAACGTCTGGTAAAAGCGCATGCTGTCTTTCATTGCCATGGGGTTGAGGCTCATGATGTGGACGATATTCCAAATTCGCCCGGCACGTTTTAGCGCCGCATCGAACTGGCGTTTGAGCACTCCAGCAGCTTCAGAAACAAGGATTTGTTTGATCCAGGGCATACCAGTAACTCCGTCAATGGATAAAAACGTGAAGGGTGGGGATGATAAATACGTAATGATCAAAAAAGACTGTCAACCTGAGCGACCGAAGGTCGAGGTGAAGGGTCGCCACAGGCGCGCCTGGGGCGAAGCGAAGCGCAAATCCGTCTGAATTTTTGATTATTTGTGGTAGACAGATGCTTCGGCTGCCTCACTGAGTACGCCTTGGTATGGCACTATCTCTTTCTTTGTGACCTCTACCAGCTGGATAATGTAGAGACGCTTCTGCAAATATGGGATGTCTAAACTTACCAATATGGTTTGAGATTCGGTGCCTTTAAGTAATCTTGGACGCCCTGAGCAACGCTGATCTTTCCTGAGAGCACGTCGTCCATATAAATACTCATCCACTGGTAAAGCTGGGAAAGAGAATATTCCAGTTCCAGCCGGATCAGTTGAGCCAGAGGGCCAGCTCCATCCAGGAAGCCGGTCTCGTTGAAATCTTTTTTGGTTCGGTCGATATCATAGGGCACCGAAATAATTTCCGCCTCCCATTGTTGCCCCGTCCAGGTGATTCGAGCGTAATTGGCTTGCGGATCACCGTCGAAGGGTAGTCCCACAGAACCGGCGTTGACGATCAGGGTATCATCGACTTGCCGGACCATTGAGCGATGAGTGTGTCCTACGGCCAAAACCGCCGGGGGAGGGGTGATCAACCTTTTCAAGGTTTTGTCTGCCATTTCAGGGTAAATGCCATGGCGGTTGCTGCGCATTGAAGCGTGCACGCCGCGAAATTCGCCCGCCTTGGGATCCTGCCAACTGAATTCCTCGGGCATTTTCTCCAGGTCTGAAGAGGCTGACCCTAGTTTTTGATACGTCCAAAAACTGTACTCATACAAATCGTACAGGGGCCCCTCAATCGGTGAATCAGTTTGCAAGTGAACACAGACATACTCTTCATGATTTCCACGAATAAGTTTCCATTCTTGATCCGTTACACGTTGCTGAACGAAATCCCAACACTCAACAGGGCTGGGTCCTCGATTGACGATGTCACCGGCAACCAGCACCCGATCCGGCTGCCAGTGCTGAACGTGATCTGTGACGGCGGTTAGTGCCGGGAAATTGGCGTGGATATCTGCGAGAACAGCGATTTTCATTTCATCATGCTCAGGAACGCAGTTCCATATTTATGTTTTTTTAGTGACACGGTATATCGTGTCCATCTATTTATTCACAATTCGCTTTGACGTAATCAATATAATCGTCAGTAACCTTTTCTTGCGGTTCTGTACTCAAAAAGGCAATCAGGCGTTCAGACAGTTCTGCTTTGTTCTCGGCGTCACGCAAACTCCAGGTGCGGCTTTTGACTTCCAGGAAAGTGCCTAAATCAGGCTGGTCTAAGCGGTCGAGATTGATATAGAACTCGGTACCCTGGAATAGCACGCGCCAGCGACGGCGGTCCTTCTCGATGAAGGTTTCGTCGCAGGGTTTGAAGTATTCCTTGTAGAAGCGCAAACTGTGCGTGGCCGGGGCGATAAAGCGGCTTCGGGAGAGCAGCACATCACTGGGGAAATGTTTCTCGCGTGTTTTTCCGATCAGGGTCAGGCGATAGCGAATCTTTGTTGTTTCTGCATCTTCGCCAATAAACTCATCCTCGCGGTAGCGCAGTTGCCCTTGGGATAGATCCTCGAAGTGGAAATAAGTGTCATATTCGTGGTAATGTCGGGTATAGAGAATTTCCAATTCTGAATTTTCGATAGTTTCGATGACCGACTCGGGATCGGTAATACGCACTTTCGCCTGAACCTCGAAGCTCTCTTGCTCCATGGCGCCGCCAATGGCGATCAGCTTGGAGCGAACTGATTGTTCGCGCTCGATCAAGAAGGCATCGATCTGCTCGGCGAGCCGCGCGGCCCGTTGGAGCAGGGGAGCTTCCTCAACGGTGATCAGCTCTTTATCGCGCATCAGCCATTGCCCGTTGACCATCACATCGTTCACATCCGTAGATTTACCAGCATAAACTAGCTGCGCATAGACACCGTCGGGGTCGCGACGAAAGCGAGGGGCATTGTGCAATGCTTTGATGTCCACCAGGATAAGATCGGCGCGTTTTCCAGCTTCCAGCGATCCGGTGATTTCGCCCATGTGCATGGCCTGGGCACCCAGACGGGTGGCCATTGCCAGCGCCTCTTTGGCGGGAACTGCTGTCGGATCACCAGAGAAACCTTTGGCTAAAAAGGCTGCCAGGCGAACCTCTTCGAACATATCCAGGTCATTATTCGAAGCAGGGCCATCAGTGCCAATACCTACATTGAGGCCAATTTCCAACATCGTGGGAACAGGTGCGACACCCGAAGCCAACTTCAAATTCGATGATGGATTATGGGCAATTCCAGCGCCATGGTTGTGTAAGGAATGCATTTCGCTTTCGTTGACATGGACACAGTGCGCCGCTAAAACTTTGGCATCGAAAAGACTGTTCTTTTCAACGTAAGGTACAACGCGCATGCCGTGTTCGTCGTTCGAGTTCTCGACTTCGACCAGCGTTTCAGCGATGTGGGTGTGCAGGGGAACATCATGACTGGCAGCGATCTTGGCCGTAGCTTGCAGGATATCCTCGGTACAGGTGTAGGGCGCGTGTGGCGCCACCGAAGGCACGATCAGGGGGTGATCTTTCCAGCGACCGATGAAGTCATCTGCCGCTTCGAGCGCCTCTTCGTAGGTGGGTGCATCTGGGGTGGGGAACTTGAGCACAGTCTGGGCGCAAAGCGCACGCAAGCCGATCTCTGCTGTGGCTTTCGCGACCTCTTCTTCATAGTAATACATATCCGCAAAACAGGTGATACCAGAGCGGATAAACTCGATGCAGCCAATCGATGTGCCCAGATGCACAAATTCCGGCGAAACGAATTCACGCTCGACGGGCATCATAAAACCTAACAGCCAGACATCCAGGCGCAGATCGTCGGCCAGTCCGCGCAGCAGGGTCATGGGTACATGGGTGTGCGCATTGACCAATCCGGGCATCAATACCTGGCCGCCACAGTCGATGGTTTCTTTGGCTTTATATTCTTTCTCTAACGTATCTTGCGGCCCCGCAGAGACAATAGAATCTCCCTTTATGGCAACCGCCCCGGGTTCATATTGATTGAAATCCTCATCCATGGTCAGGACGATGGCATTCGTCATGAGTATGTCTACAGATTTTGGCATGTTATTCCCTTTTATGTCTTTTCTCTAACTTGGTAGAAATCTTGCGTAAATAATCCAAACTTAAGTTGACCGTCCACAAAGGTGCTAATTGCGGAGGGCCGCCGTAAGTTCGTTTTTTGTTGTGGACATCGTCAGGGGTCATCACGACCAGATACATGGTTTGTTTTCGTTCACCACTGATCAGGCCCACTCCCAACCCCACCTCCGCATTGTGGTTCAGGCACGCTTTGGCGACGGCTTCTTTGAGTTCTTCCCGAGAGGGGCTTTTGGTCAACACTTCACCCCCCAAGAAATTCTCGAATTTTCCTGACAAACGCCGGGAGAGACGCCCGCCTAGACCAGCCTCAATAATGGCTAATTTCCACCCATGGCTAGCTAATTTGTCAAGGACAACGCTTTCCAGTGTGTCTTCATCTGCCCCGTATATCCAATATCCCAGTCTTTCATTCAATTGACCTTCGATTTCGGCGATCAATTTATCGGCTGCTTCTTCCGATTCAGCCTTGGCGGTGATGCGTACGTCGACCTGTCCGGCGTGAGCAGATATTCCCACAGATGGGTTGTTTAATTGCTCCAGATCGCCAATACGCTCATCGATTTGCGATTCACCTACGCCTGAGGTGTGCAGCACTCTTGCTTTGATGACCCCGCTCAACCCAAAGCGGTCCTTGATATAAGGTAAAACTTTTTTCTGCATCAAATATTCCATCTCACGCGGCACGCCGGGCAAGGCGATGATGGCATGTCGTTCTGTCTCACAGATGAACGCTGGCGCCGTGCCGACATCATTTTCAACAGCCAGCGCGCCCTTGGGCACATAAGCCTGACGGCGGTTGTTTTCGGTGGGCTGGCGGCCATAAAGCTGGAAGCGCTCTTTAATTTGTTCCCACAAATCCTCTCTAAATTCAGTTTCCACGCCCATAGCCAGGGCGACTGCCGCGCGGGTGGGGTCATCGATTGTGGGTCCTAAACCGCCGGTGGTGATGATGATCTCGGCTCGCTGCATGCCCTCTTGGATTATTTCAGCAATGCGCTCAGGGTTGTCGCCAACTGTTGAGGAGCGGTACAAATCAACGCCTGCGTCTCGGATTGCACGGGCAATGTAGCGAGTGTTCGTGTCGACAATTTCCCCCAGTAATATTTCAGTTCCAATGGTGATTATTTCCGCAGAGGGCATGTTTTAGTATTCCTGAATATTGAAAGTTGACACCTGACAGCT
Organism: uncultured Anaerolineales bacterium; assembly: GCA_964629085.1. Lineage (GTDB taxonomy): Bacteria > Chloroflexota > Anaerolineae > Anaerolineales > UBA11858 > NIOZ-UU35. The sequence continues at coordinate 5,451 of CAZVPR010000099.1, read as the reverse complement.
GGCGCCTGACACCAAGTCGGTATTCACCAACTCACTTCTTGCCCTAAACCCAATCTTTGGGCATTCATCAGCGCTACTCTGGCGGTCATGGCATCCTGCACTGCGATCCCTACAGATTTGAAAAAGGTGATCTCTTCCAGCGACCTTCGTCCCTGGGTTTCGCCTAAAATGACACTGCCTAGTTCCGTAAGGCGGTCTTGATTGAATATTCCCCTGTTAATTGCGGCGACGATCTCGCCGGCCTCTTCCAGGGCGGCTTCGACGGAATCCACAAATACATTGGCTTGGCCCACCAGCTCGGGTGGGTTTTCGATCATTTCAAGCGTGAAAGAGCCCACGCCGTTAATGTGGGTGCCGGGTTTTACGGCATCATACGGATACACCGGTTGCGACGCCGTAGTAGCCGTGCAGATAATATCGGCCTGGTCGACGGCTTGGTCTGGCATGTCAGCTTTGCGAAGATCAGTGGGGATATTACCCTTGCCGGCTAAACTTGTTATGAAAGCGTCAGCGGCTTTGGAATCGAGGTCGAATATCCAGGCTGTTTCAACGTTGCGCGTGGCGCAAACCGCTTCAAGTTGGGTACGCCCTTGAACGCCCGCGCCAAAAATGGCCGCTGTTTTACTGTCTTTCCGGGCGAGTAAGTCTGTACCTGCCCCCGAGGCCGCGCCTGTGCGGATAGCCGTCAATGTGCCGCCTTCCATTATGGCCATGGGTTTGCCGGTGTTGGCTTCGAAGACCAACACCGCAGCATGGATGATAGGCAATCCCAAATCCGGATTCTTGGGGAACACGGAGACTGATTTGATGGCCATGGCTTCTGTTGCGTCGGATTTGACATAAGCCGGCATGGTCAACACGACGCCCTGGTATGGTTTCACTGGAAGCAGGCCCCGTAAGGGCATTTCAGAATCACCCCGAACGAGAGCGGCATAACCATCTTTTACAGCCTGGATGGCTGCATCCATAGGGAGGGCTTTGCGCACATCATCTGCATTTAATATAAGCATAGAGGACTCCCGATATTTAACATCCGCGAGACAGAAATGAATTATTCTGTTCGATGCTTTGGAATAAAAAAGAGCGTAGTAATTGGTAATTCTACCATCACTACGCTCTAGGGTTCGTTTCGATTTTCTAGATTTTAATCGATACCCAGGTAGGCCTTTTGAACCATCTCGTTCTTTTGCAGGTTTTCGGCCGAGTCTGAAAGCACAATTTCTCCAGTTTGCAAAACATAGCCGCGGTTGGCAATTTGCAAAGCCATGGTGGCGTTTTGTTCAACCAGAAGAATGGTCGTGCCCTCTTTATTGATTTGTTCGATGGTGTCGAAAACGCTTTCGACCAAAACTGGGGCCAAACCCATGGAAGGCTCATCCATGAGCAACAGCTTTGGGTTGGCCATCAGCGCCCGCCCGGTGGCCAGCATTTGCTGCTCACCACCAGAGAGCGTTCCAGCAACCTGAGTGCGCCGCTCTTTTAGGCGTGCGAACAGGTCAAAGACGCGCTCTAAATCGCTGGGAATGTTTTCCGTATCGGGACGAGAAAAGGCGCCCATTTCCAAATTCTCAGCGACGGTCAGTTTGGCAAAGATACCGCGTCCTTCGGGAACCATGGCGATTCCTTTGTAAACCAACTCGTGGGCTTTAAACTTGATAAGGTCTTCTCCACTCAGGGTGATGTTGCCTTCTCTCAGGTTGATCAGGCGGCTGATCGAGCGCAAGGTCGTGGTCTTTCCAGCACCGTTGGCACCAATCAGAGAAACAATTTCGCCTTCTTCGACTGTCAGGGAAATGCCCCGCAGGGCCTGGATATTTCCGTAGTAAGTAGTTATGTTATTGACTTCAAGCATAGCCATAAGTCATTCTCCCTTTAAACCTGTGCCGCCGCGCCACGGCCGAGATAAGCCTCGATGACCCGTGGGTTACCTTGAATTTCAGCCGGCGAGCCTTCAGCGATTTTCATGCCGAAGTCCATCACGGAGATGTCTTCGCTGATGCCCATGACGACTTTCATGTCATGCTCAATCAACAGGATGGTGATGTTAAGTTCATCTCGCAGGTGTTGGATAAAGCGCATCATTTCACCGGTCTCGTTGGGGTTCATGCCCGCGGTGGGCTCGTCCAAAAGCAATAAGTTTGGCTCATTTGCCAGAGCACGGGCAATTTCCAGACGACGTTGAGCGCCGTAGGGTAGGTTCGTAGCCAACTGATCTCCGAGTCCTTGCAGTCCAACGAAATTCAGAATGCGAATGGCTTCTTCGAGGGCTTCAGCTTCTTCTTCCCTCATTCGTTTTGATTTTAAGATCGCCTCAGCCCAAAAAGTTTTGTAATGGCGTTCGCGTCCAACCAGTATGTTTTCAAGCGCCGTCATATTCGAGAACAAGCGAATATTCTGGTATGTGCGGGCGATACCCAGGCGGGTGATCTGGTCGGGTGATTTACCGTTGACCACGGTTCCATTGAATTCAATGGTGCCCTCTTCAAATTCGTAAAAACCGGTTACGCAGTTGAAGAAGGTCGTCTTTCCAGCGCCGTTGGGGCCGATGATGCTGACGATCTTGCCTTCGGGCAGTTCAAAATCAAATTGATTTACTGCTACCAGGCCGCCGAATTGTTTTGTTACACCTTTTGCAGACAATACAAGCATGGTGATATCCTCTCGTTGACTAATCGCTACCCGTTTCAAGTTCTTCGTGGGCATGGAGCTCGCGTTTTATGGTTTCTGAAGGCCAGAATCCTTCTGGTCTGGCTAACATCATCACAATCAGCAATGCTCCGTACATCAGCAGGCGGTGTTCTGCGAATTCCCTGAGCAATTCCGGAAGACCGACCAGAATTAACGCACCTACGACAACGCCCGGCAAACTACCAATGCCACCCACAATGATCAACGAAAGCACGTTGATCGAAACGATCAAGTTAAAGCTGTGGGGGAAGATTGAAGTAAGTTTGCTAGCGAATATTGCCCCGGCTAAACCAGAGAAAGCAGCGCCAGTAGCGAAGGCTAACAGTTTTGTATTCACCAGGTTGATGCCCATGGCTTCGGCAACCGTTTCGTCTTCACGGAGGGCCATCCACTGCCGACCCAAACGTGAGTCCCGTAAACGCCAGGCAATGAAGGCCGCCAGGATTACTCCAATCAAGATGATATAGAACAACGCCTCGGGTTTGATGAGATCAATCCCAAACAGGCGCGGCTTGGGAATTTGGAGCACCCCCTGCGCGCCGCCAATGAAAGGCTTGAGCATATCGGAAAGTGCCAGGATGCGGATGATTTCTCCAAAGCCAAGAGTTACAATGGCCAGATAATCGCCACGCATGCGTAACACCGGAATACCCAGGACCACGCCAAACAGGGTAGCCGCCAATACAGAGAAGGGCAGGGCGGACCAGAAGGTAAATCCTAAGCCGAGTTGCCCTTCGGATGTCAGAATACCCATCACGTAGGCACCGATGGCGAAGAAGGCTACATACCCCAGGTCCAGCAATCCGGCAAAACCGACAACGATGTTCAACCCAAGACCCATTAGCACGTAGATGCCAACATTGTTTACCACCTCGGTCAGATAGGTACCCAAAATTAAGGGAAGGATCAGCAATAAGACAATGCCAATGACAATCCTCGCCCGGTACATGGTTTGTTCACTTTTGGTGGGAAGTTCATTTTCTTCGGGTTCGGCCTTGGCTTTCCGGTTTCTATTCCATATTGTAATTCCAGCTACGAGTAAGAATATGACCAGAGCCGTAACAGGGTTCAAGGATTTGCCCGAAAAGACGATTTTTGTTATGGCTGTTCCGAAGAATGCCCGTACCCTGCCAAGCAAAATTTCAGAGAATGTGCCGGCGATTAGCAATCCAAGAATGCCGTTAGAGAGAGGAACGCGGATATCTTCGTTCAATAATCGCAGGCCGGCTGCTAATAGGCTGATCACTCCGGTGACGACCAGGAGCAAAACACTACCCACGGCCAGGTTCTGGCCAAACATGAGCAGGTCAATAGTTTCTGGGGATACATTTACCAGGAATTGCCGAATATTGAATGATCTGGCAAGAATAGAGAGCAAAATCAGCGGGAAGGCGGTAACTGCTCCAATGATGAAGCCGTAACCCAATATTTTGCCTTTATTTTCTCCTAATAATTTCTCTGCAGTAATATAGGATAACCCCACTGGAGCTGCGAATAAGAATACATGTCCCATGGTAAACAGGTCCGCGATCATTTCGCGTTTACCTAGCAGAGCGATGAAGCCGATCATACTTAGGCTGAGTGCAACCAGACCTGCTAACAAGCCTTGCTTGATGATCTCTTGAAGGTCAATAGCTTTTTTATCAGTCATGGTTACACCTTTATGCTTTTTCCTCGGCTAAACGTTCGCCTAAGATGCCTTGTGGTCGGAAAATCAGCACAAGAACCAGCATGGTGAAGGCGATAACGTCTTTGAGTTGGTGTGGAGCCGGAATTCCCAAACCCTCTAAAAATAGGCCGGGGCCAACTGATTCGAACATACCCAGAAAGAGCCCGCCTAATGCTGCACCCGGTATACTGCCAATTCCACCTAAAACGGCCGCAGTAAAGGCTTTAATGCCTGGAATGAAGCCCATGTAAAAGTGGACCTGCCTGAAGACCAGCGCATAAAGAACACCAGCGATGCCGGCCATGGCTGAACCCAAGGCAAAAGTGATGGTAACAGCTCGGTCGACATCGATTCCCATCAAGGCGGCCACATCTTTGTTCTCAGCGACAGCGCGGATCGATTTGCCCGTTCTGGTCCTCATGACGAAAATATATAGGCCAATGAGCATCAAAATTGTGGCGATGATAACCACAATATGAGATTTTAGGATCCCAAATCCGCCGAGATTGACCTTTCCAGCCAAAATCTGGAATTGTGGGAATGGTTTAACTTCCGAGCCAAACAGGCCTCGGATGAAATTCTGCCAGAAAAAAGAAGCCCCAATGGCTGTGATCAGGGGGACCAAGCGAGGGGCTTTTCTCAGGGGTCGATAGGCTACTCGTTCAGTTAGCAGCGCAATCCCAACTGAAACAAGTACCGTTACAGCTGTAATGAGCAAAATACTGATAATGGGATATGTATCCAAGAAGCCAGTTTCGCTCATGGGTTGGGCGAGGAAAATGGTCGCCGTCATGATGCCAGACATAAAAAACTCGCCGTGGGCGAAGTTAATCATAAAGAGGACACCGTAGACTAAAGTGTATCCAATGGCGATAAGGGCGTAGAGGCTACCTTGCGCTATGCCAGCGACGATAGTCTCTGTCCAGGTTGCTGCCGGATATGGGTTTTCGATGATTGTTGCGATGGTTCCCCATACGACAACGACGATGATGACTGCTCGAAAAACCCACAGAACAAGATCAAGGTAATTGATATCCTGCAAGCGTCGTAGCATGGATTACTCCTCTTCTCTCACAAAAGGGATGGGTTCAGAG
>CAZVPR010000098.1:0-17494 GCA_964629085.1 uncultured Anaerolineales bacterium | reverse complement strand
TCATGGATATTTGATGATCGCGCCTTTGCATCCCGGTTTTATCATATTTCAAAACGATATCTACAGCTTCCTCTGGATTATCGAGTGCATATTGCCAGCCTCGCAGGCTCGCGCGCACCATTCGTGTAACCAGGGCGGGATTCTACTCAATTAAGCTTTTGCTTGTCATCAAGGTATCTCCAGGAAAATCCAGCCCATAGTTTGCGTAGTCAATGATATTGATTTCTTCAGGTGAATATCCACTTTCTAAGACAGTATGGTATTCGTTATAAATCATCGCTGAAGCGACTTCCAATTCATCGTTGATAAAGGAGTCCATGCTGAACCCCTGAGAAACCAGCGAGAAACTTTCGGACATAATGTTCTCTCTCGCAATTAGTGCATCAAATTGTGCTTGCCAACTGCCCAACCAAACTCCTACTCGCTTTCCATCAAAATCTTGAGGGGATTCAATCCCAGATGATTGTTTAGCAATTAATAGCAAACCATTCCGTTGTTGAATTTGGCAAACGCTAATGAGCGATTTGCCCATTTGGATCTCAACTATCGCGTCTGCTAATAGACCGGTACCAAAATCTGCTGAACCTGACATAATATTATCAACCGGTGTGATATCGGGGCCCCCAGGCAAAATTGTTAGATCAATTCCCTCTTCCAGGTACCAGCCTTTTTCCAAAGCTACGTAATATCCTGCAAACTGGGCCTGAGTGAGCCATTGTAATTGAAGGGTAACCTCGTCGGGTTCGACTTGAGTGGTGTCTGTTGTTTGTATTAAACTCACACCAAGAATTATCAATATGATGATTAAAATGAGGATTATGTACCTTGTGGTGTTCATTCTAATTTTCCAAGACATAGTAAGGAGTATTATTCGTTTTCCTCTGGAGATTCTGGTAGAAGGCGTATCGAAACTTTGGGTATATCCATAGCAGCCCGAATTTCATGCACAGCGGTTCTCAAAACAGATTCGATATCAAGGGTTTCTCGGATTTTGGTCGTGACTTCACCAACAAGGCGTTCTTGTTCTGCTAATAGTTGAGTATCTTCATAAAGTCTAGCTGTATCGAGTGCGGATTCCAATCGATCTGCAATAGATTCGAGTAAATCCGATTCGGATGTTTTCCAAGGTCCACTTTGATTAGATTTCTGCGCATCAACAAAACCGATCAAATGGCCGCGAACACGGATGGGAATACTGAGTGAGTTTCCATTCCTCGCCTGTGATGATCGAGTTTCGGTGGCCGGAGAAATTCCATTTTTATCTCTTCGGAAACCTATCTCACGCCGCGATTGGATGATCTGTTTCCAGGCAGATTGAGTCAATTCTCCATAAGCGCGGCGTTCTGCCTCCAATGCTGATTCTCTTTCAACGAATAATTGAGCATTGGTATAGAGAGTTGCAATCTGTTCAACTAAAATCTGGAGTGTATACAAATTTGCTAAATCGAAGGGCTTAGGGAAATCGCTCTGCAACGCAATTGCGCCTATGATCTGTTCTCGTTCACGCATAGGTAAAACAGCATAGGACCGCATAGTTGACAGTTGATTTTCGATTTGTTGAAAAACTTTTTCATCTCCTTCGTGGAAGGTATAAACTTCGGCGGTTGATACCACATGGGAAATTGCACTATCGGATCGTGTGGCGATTTCTAATTGGGGAGAAAAATCAATGGTCGCAAATCCGGTACTTGCTTCAAGTTTTGCAAATTTGGTAGCATCATCCACAATATAAATGCCAACGTGAGAAAAATTAAATTCCTTACGGATGAGGTCAGCACTTTCTTGAATAAAACGATCAGGCGCTAATATTGATGAGATTTTTCCAATAATTTTCGTCGAATTTTCGAGATCTTTTGTCCGTTGTGTCAGGATATCTGTTTGTGTTTGCAATTCATTACTTTTTTGTTCTAATTCTTCTGTCAGGTCCTGGCTGCGCAGCAAGGTCGCGCTGAGGTTGTTCAAAACGGCGGAAGCCGAGGCGATTACGGTAAGGCTGGCTGCAGAAAAGGTAACCCCCAAATTTATCCAGTTGGGATAGTTATCAGGCTGACTCAACTTGTCAACAGTTGATTGGGGAAAGGTGATTATGCCACGGGTGAATAAGAAGCCAATTGCCAACCAAGAGAATAGATTTACTGCCGCAATACCAAAACCGAATCGTCCACCAATGAATATTGCTGCGATGATAGATGTAACCAGGAACCAAACATTACCATCCCCTGCAGTAGCATTGTCAAAGGTTGTGATAAACCCGATGGAATAACATAACAAAACAAAACTACCTGCTCGTACAAAATACGGCAATTTTCGAATTATTGAAATGGCGAATACCCATAAATATGCTAAGGAATAAATTCCGATTAGAACCCAATTCTGTCTTTGATACTGGTTAATCAGTGTGACAATAATAACGGGGAGGCCGGATACTACTGCCACAATGGTTATGGCTGTGAAAATTCGTTCGCGCCAGATTTGGAGGGCAGCATTATTGCTAGTGACCCTGGATGTGAGCAAAGGTTGCATAGACCGGATGATATTCATGCGTCAACCTCTAAGGAATCACCCTTTGACTCGGCTAGTCGAATAGTGACGTGTTCAAGATCTAGAGTTTCATAAATTTCGTTAATTGCTGTTTTAATTACTGTTTCAAGATTCAGAGTCTCACGCATTCGGGTGGTTATTTCTCCTACTACTCTTTCTTGAATTGCGCGATCTTGGATGTCGGTGTAAAGACGTGCACTTTCTAGCGCCACGCTTAATTGTCCGGTTAAAGAGTCGATGATATTGATTTCGTCAGATGTCCAATCTTCGTCATGGCTGGGTTTTTGTGCATCAACAACACCGATAACTTGTCCACGTACTTTGATAGGAATGGCTATAGTGGATTGATCATCAGCGTTGAGGGTAATTTCCCCGGTTTCAAGGGATTCTCTCATTTCAGGTTTCCAATAATCTTGGGCGGGAGAAACCCCACTATTGTCGCTAAGAAATACCAGGTCTGGTTGATCTCTTAGCAATTCTTTCCAGGTAGATTTGCTCCATTGTCCATAAGCCTGTTTTTCGGCCTCGAGGCTCTCCTGGACCTGGCGGAATAACCTGGCGTTGCTGATTGCGACAGCTATTTGATCAGCAAGTATCTGAAGAGCTGCAACATCGTCGTTTGTGAAAGCTTCTGGTTCTACAGATTGGACATCAAGTGCGCCGATGACTCCTTCCAAGGTCCGTAATGGAATTGCCATTTCAGAACGGGTTTCGGGCAAATCTGGGTTGTCAAAGAAATCTGCATCCTCATCAACATCGAGAACAATGCGGGGTTTTCCACTTCCCGTTACATATCCCACAATGCCCTCTTTACCAACTTGAAGGCGGTGGTTGCGGGCCAACATGTGAATACCACTTTGGCTGTTGGCAGCTCGAAGGACTGCCCACTCTTTTGTTGTGTCCAGCAGGAATATTCCAATGTGATAAAAATCAAATCGATCGGATATAAGCCGGGTTGTCTCCCTAAGTAATTGATCCGTATCTCGGATAAAAATGGCTTCTTGCGCGACCTGACTGGCAACTTCTAAAAAAATGTTCCTTTTTTCAAGATTAACATTTGCGGATTCTAGGTGGGAAGCGGTTTTTTCTAATTCTTTTGTGCGCTCTTCAACCAATTCTTCTAACTCATCCGTTAATTGTCGCAGTGGATTCAGTAGTTGTCGGGAGGCGATTCCATATCCTAATATCGCTACACTGATTGTTACAGCGCCGGAAAGGATTGGAAATGGAAAGAAATATCGGAGAACCCCACCAGAAATAAATCCCAATAAAAGGATAAAGGAACTAATCGCAAGATACGATTCGCCCGTAGAATGTCTTGCTCGCCAAAAAACAATTGTCGACCAAGCAAAGAATATAATCGAGATTCCTGAAAGGAGAAACCCCAATGCCGAAACTTGATATACGATTAATCCATTTTCATCGAGGAAGGGATTAAGAACGACTCGGTGTTGAAAAAGATAAATTCCGTTAAATGTCAGGATAGCCAAAGCCAAAACAGCACCTAAATCAGCGGTTCTGTTGGGGCGTTGTGTATATCGAACGGCGAATATTAATAGGATAGGCCCCATGAAACTCAATGACCAGGCCCCCATTTCCACCCAGAATTTTGGGAGCCCAATATCCAACCATAGGGTCATCCGCAATAGTAACGCCGATAATGCCCATACTGCTCCAATGAGTGTGAAAAGTGCAAAATAGCGATTCTGGGTATGTTTTGCTCCCGAACTCAAAACCATCAAAGCCAGGGCAGAATTCCCAATTAGATAAAATGAATAAGCGGTAATCTCAAGCCAAAATAGAAGTGGCATTTTGCTAACCAACTCCTTCTTGATTGTCTTCAGTTGCCAAACGGATTACTACCTTATCCAGGCCCAGAGATTGGCGAATTTCTCCAGCTGCTGTTTTCAACACTCTTTCCAAATCTAGTGATTCTCTCATTCGGGAGGTTGCTTCACCGATAACTCTTTCGGTTGTTGCTCTGCGCTGGGAATCTTGGTAAAGCCGGGCGCTATCGAGGGCTAAGCTAAGCTGCTCTGCAATAGATTCTAACAATGTGATTTCCGAATCTGTCCATGAAGATGACAAATCATCTTTCTCTATCTGGAGTAATCCGATGGACACCCCACGAATTTGAAGAGGCAGCATCAGCCGGTTTTCGTCCAGGATTGTTTGACTATTAGCGATAGAACTAGCTGTTATGAGATCGTGTTTTCCAACGACTTTGGTTACTGACTCCGATGAGTGAACATCATATCGATAACCCCAAGCGCCACTTTGCCCGATGATCTCTTTCCAGGCATCGAGACCAATATCTCCGTATGCGCGTTGGGTTATTTCGAGGGCATCTTGGGTATTTGAAACGAGGCGAGCATTTTCGATAGCAATTGCCACTTGATCAGCCAGAATTTCTAAAGTAGAAATATTTTCTTCTGAAAAAGCATTTGGAAGCTTACTCTGAACGTCCAAAGCGCCCAGAACATTTTCGCCAACGATCAGGGGTAATGCCATTTCTGAGCGCGTTTCAGGAAGGTCCGGATTGTCGAAATAAATAACATCTTCACCGACATTTAATGCAATGCGGGGGACCTGGTGAGCCGCGACATAACCGACAATACCAACTTCACCTATTTTTAGACGGTGATTACGATCAAGCATGCGCTGACCCCCTTCACTATTGGTCGCCTGAAGGATTGCATATTCATTTTGGGTATCTAATAAGAATATTCCAACATGGTAAAAACCAAAACGTTCGCTGATTAAGTGAGTTATTTTGGTGAGCAGAGTATTTAGGTCGCGTATTGTTGTGGCGGCGCGGCCTACTTCAGCAGCGGCTCTTAATTGAACAACACGACGGTCAAGTTCTTCTGTTCGCTCTTTTACACTTTTTTCCAGATGTTCCTGTTGATTTTTTAACTCATTGCTGAGTTCGATTTCACGTTTGTACGACTGGATGAGTTGGCGATTATTCACCCAATAAAAAGCCAATATCACCGCCAAGCCAAATCCGATAGCTGCAGAGTCCAATATCACGGTTGATTCAGGAGCAATTGGATTGGGGATGATACCGTTTGCCTGTGAAATTCCAATAATCAAATAAGAAAAAGTTGCCAAAACAGCGAAAACAAAGCCAGGGATTACTCCAATCAAAATGCTTGCTGTAAGAGCAGTCATGGCAAACCCGATCATCGTAGAGTGACCAATTCCTTGCTGATATGTCGAGCCAATCATGATGATGAATAGAGTGACCACAGGAAAATATCCAGCAAGTCGTACGTTTCCACGCCGTCCAATCCAGTAGGAAAGCAAATAGAATAACTGTACGCTTAATCCCGAAATTGCCCCTACGCTGGCTTGTGGGGATCCTAGTATCCAGGAAATCGCAGAGATCACACCAAAGAGGAAACCCGGAACGGCAAGTGCCAATAGAACTAAATTCAAGAGCTGTTGCTTGCGTGTCAGATCCGAATTTTCTGAAAGGAGTGTCAACCTTTGAGATAATCGACCAATCATATAGGGTCCTCTAAAACATCAAATAGTCTTCGTTGAAGCAAGGAGATCTTCATACGCTTCTAGGGTATTGAACTGCGGTGACCAGCCGCAATTTCTGTATTTTTGATTGCTAACTACGATAGAAAAACGTGCAAGATCTAGCCACTCAGGCGCAAATACTGATGCACCCGTTATCCAGGATAACCAGGCCAGGAAGCGGGACAATCCATAGGGAAATGAGACCACCCTTCCACCAGGTTTTGATTGAACAATCTGACTGAGGCGGAGGTAGTCAGCAGGAGACACATTGAATATTCCCGCCAGGTTTTCTTTGATCGCTAAATAAATGGCTTGGGCCAGGTCATCTTCATGCAGTAATTGATATTGAGGATCGAAACCACGTACCATGACTGCCGTGTTATTTGTAAAAGAGACCATTTGAGCAGGATCAGCATTAGGCCCGATTACAGTGCAAGGACGGAATCTTGTGACAATTATGTCTGGATTACTTTTTTCAAAAGTATCCAAGTATTGTTCAACAGCTGCCTTTGCCAGGCTGTAATAGTTATTAGAATTTGGGCGCAAAGGAGATTGTTCGTTGAGTGGAACTGGATTGTCTGGATGAATTCCGTAAGCTGTTACGCTGCTGGTGAATATGATCTTTCCAACTTTTTGGCGGGATGCTGCTTCGAAAACTTTTATTGTGTTCTCAATGTTTTTTTGTTCAACTGACGACTGACTTGTCCCAGGCAGACGCATTAAGTGAAAAGCCAAATGAATTACGATATCGACATCAATCAGTAGATCATCTAATTCAGCCTTGCGAGTATCAAGCTGATAGAATTCTAGCTTTTTGGTTACATTTTGAACAGGCATCTCTTGCGTATCGATCCCGATGATGCGTTGGATTCCCTCATCCTTTTCAAGAAAAGGAAGCAAGACTCTGCCGGCATATCCACGAATGCCTGTGATCAAAACAGTATTTTTACTCAATCTTGTTGCTGTCTTCATTGGAGATAAGCTCTGAATCAATATGTTGGTTACTGGTCAACCAAACCTCTGTTTTAGGTAGACCAAGTTTTTCACCAATTTCTTGTGCAGCTACTTTAAGAATGGTGTCAATATCCAATGTTTGTCGAATCTGAGCCGTGATTTCGCCTACCAGGCGCTCTTGTTCTGCGAGCAATTGAGTGTCTTTATAAAGTCGGGCGCTTTCAAGTGCGACCTCTAATTGATCGGTAAGGCTGTTCAATAAGTTGATTTCCTCCTGTGACCAATTTATGATTTCTTCGGCTTTTTGTGCGCGAATCATACCAATTACCTGTCCACGCTCCTTGAGGGGGATGATCAGTTGGTTTTCGTTTAATGTCATCTTCCCCTGATTGAAAATCTTACTCATTGATTCCAAATCATCGTGCAGGATTTGTTGAGGATCGTATGTTTTTGAGAACTTTTCACGGCTGATGAGTTCATGCCATGCTCGTCGACTTAGTTGTCCGTATGCGCGTCGAGCAGTTTCTAAACTTTGTTGGGATTCTTCAAAGATGCGGGCATTGGTAATAGATAAAGCGAGTTGATCCGCTAAAACTTGTAGAATATCAACATCTTCTTCGCTAAACATTTTGATGTGGCTGCTTTGAATATCGAGTGCGCCGACAACATCATTCTGCACAACTAATGGCAGCGTGGCTTGTGAGCGCGTTTCTGTTAATTCGGGTGTGTCCGATATTTCAGCATTCTGTTCATCATAATGTTGGATGCGCAAGTTTCCTCTGGAGATGACTGAGCCGATAAAGTTTGTTTCTCCGATGTAAACACGATATCTACTCATCAACAAGTTGCGACCAACTTCAGAGGAGGCAGCACGAAGAATACCATACTGTTTATTTGGATCCGAAAGATAAATGGCGACGAAATCGTGTCCAAGTTTTTCATGGATTAGCTGTACGGCCCTATCTAGCATTAGGTCCAGGCTTTGGATGCTCATGAATTCCTGTCCAATAGCCGTGATGGTTTCTAATTGCGTGCTTCTTTTTGTGATCCGTTCGGTTCGTTCTTCTACTTGTTGAGTTAATATGGCTTGGTTTTTTTGCAATTCAAAAGAAAGTTTTTGGCTGTTCTGAAGGGCAGTTACCAGTTGGGGTATAAGAAAATTCAGGGAAACCATGATGAGCAATCCCAACATTGTGATTGGAACTATGCTGACTATCCAGGTTCCAAGAAGTGATGATCGACTGTCACCCGGTATACTTACGGCTCCAGTTGAGAAAACAATACCGAAACCAATCAATGTTAGCGCATTTGTGATGACCAGCAAAAGACTCTCATTTCGCCCAAGTAGGATACCTGTAATAAAAACAAGACTTAACAAAAACAGCCTGCCACTGCCACCAATCCCATCAGCAATGAAGTCGGTAGCCCCAATCAAATACAACAAACCAACCAAAATCCAGGCTCGTATTTTGTATGTGGGTTTTTTCCAAAAGGTGAAAAGTAATGCGGTGAAATAGCCAATCCAATAAATAGGGATAAGCCAGAAATTAGAGGCCTGAACTGCCTCGTAGGTACCAACACTAGCAGTTAAAACTCCTGCAATAGATAATGCAATCAGGAAACCTTGCATGAGATCTTCTTGCAGTCCCGCTATAATATTGATGCCTACTACGTTTCGCTTCTCTTGCAATTCTTCCATGTTGTTATTCCTGGTTATCGGAAGTATAGTCACCGATATGTACTTCCAGGGCGGCTAGACCCATGGCTGAACCAATCTCGTTCACCGCCGTTTCTAAAATTGTTTCTATGTCCAATGTTTCTCGGATTCTGGAAGTGATTTCACTAGTTAGTTGTTCTTGCGAAGCTCTCCGTTGAGATTCTTCAAATAATCGGGCGCTCTCCAATGTCAGATTCAATTGATCAGTAAGGTCTTCCATCAGGCCAATTTCGTCTTTCAGCCATTCACTACTTCCCTTGGGTTTTCGGGCTCTTATTTTGCCGATAAGAAACCCTCGGACCACGACGGGAATTTCTATCGTTGGCAAATCTAACTCTGAATAATCGTCATTTTCAGTAAGACTGGTAATGTGTCTTACTCCACTGGCATCACAGTAGTATCCTACTTTTTCTCTGCTCTCGAGCATATCGGACCATTTTTCACGGCTGAGTTCTCCGTATGCCCTTTGTAGAACATCTAGGTTTTCCTCAGCTTCTTTAAAGTATCTGGCATTTGTTATTGCTAAGGCTAGTTGGTCCGCAAGAGTTTGTAAGACTGCTATATCCTCGTCACTAAATGCGTTAACGGATGTGCTCTGCACATCGAGCACTCCAATGAGTTCACCACGGGAGTGGAGCGGAAGGGCTAATTCTGAGCGCGTTAATGTAGTAGATTCATCAGATATATATAAGGGATCGATAGTAACGTCCTGGGCAACATAAATTGTTCCAGAGGCAGCAACTTGCCCAACGATGCCTTCTGAACCAATTCTGAGTCGAAAATCACTCGCAAATGTTTCGTCGGTATCTTCTCCCGACACAGCATTTAATTCAATCCATTCGCCACTGGGATCGACCAGGAATAGACCCTGTCTGTAAAAGTCGAAGTTCTCGTTGACCAGATTTATGGATCGATTTAATAATACAGGCAAATCTAATACAGAAGCCGTATCCCTTGCAACCTTTGATGTTGCCTCGAGATATCGTGCTCGGCGATCTAATGTTTCAACTTGTTGCTCCAAGCTGGCATATAGCTCTTTCAAGTTGCTTTGCATTAGATCAAGTGCCACGCCAATGGCTGCAGGTTCAACCAGGTTTGTTTGAGGAATATTTGCATTGAGGTTACCCTGACCAATTTGGTTGGCTGCGACGACGATGTTTTCGATTGGTTTTCTCAATGTTTGAGCTAAAAGGCTGCTGATAAAGATGGCGACCAGGAGGGTAATTGCTCCTGTAACAGTCATTGACAAAATCAAATTATTAATTGAAGCATGTAATGAAGCTAAACTGAATACTAATTCTAAAGTTCCGATTTGCTCTGGACCAACGGAAATAGGCCCGAAAAGTGCGAGATAATTATCTGTTTCATATTGAGTGATGACTTGTAAGGCAAGAGCTTGATTAGAGAGTTGGTTGCTAGATTCAACTTCGAAGTTTGGGGTTTCCCGGATAGATTCAGTGATAATTTCCCCATTTGAATCGCGTACAGTAACCTTAACGATATCGCCTTCATCAATCAATTCATCTATGATGCTATTGATTGTCCAAATATCTAGTTCGTAAAGCGGGTTAAATAAGAGGTCTGATGAAACTGTTAATAAGGCGTGATTGTCTGATATGAGTCTATCCCGAATAATCCGGTTGCTCATTGATGTCCCAACCAAAATATACGCGCCAAATGTTAGCGTTATAATAGTTCCTATTATTAGTGGTGCTGCAACAGTAATCCTAACTCTTGATCGTCTCATAACATTATTTCATAAATAACGGGCTACTCTCGAACTGGGGCGAATAAATCTTTGAGTGCCTCCATTGCCTCTTCTGGGCCATTCGGCAACTCATCAAATTTGCTTGTTTCCTCGAAAGATTCCAGGACCGATTGGCCTTCCGTTGTTTGGTCAATTTCCAGTAATAGATTGGTAATTTTTTCTACTAATTCGGGTTCCATTTCTGGGCTGGCAAGGGCAATATGGCGGGGGACAGAGGGTGTTTCTGCAAGGATTACCACCTGGGATTTTTGATCAGAATCCAGATTTTCATAATCGTGGTTAGGTATGGCTGCCCCAGCAGTCTTGCCTTGTAAAACCCATGCTAAAACATTTTCATCGCCATATGCAAAGATATATCCGATTTCGTCTTCTTTGATTTGACTATTGACATCATCTCTTTCGACGATGTTGAAGCCATTTAGAGTAAGATGTGCCTTAGGAAGCAAAAAGCCAGAAGTAGAGGCTGGGTGATCAAACGCAATTGCCTGACCTAATAATCCGTCAAGGTCTGAAATTCCACTATTTGTGTTTGCGACAATCAATGTATGATATTCACTGCGCCCTCCTTTCCAGCGTCGTACAAGAGGCTGCGCGCCAATTTTTTCATACACTTCTAGCGCAGGAAAAGGACTATCGAAATAAAGGTCTACCTGCCCTGATTCCAAATAATCCATCATGGTTGGCAAATCTTTGGTTACAACAACTTTTCCTTCTTGAATTCCAAATTCGGCTAGATTATTAGCCAAATAATCTGCCAAAGGTTGGAAATGTTCAATAGTCCAGGCTGCATTTCCAGATACATCGGCTAATACGAGAATATTTTCAGGTCCTAGAGTCGCCTTAGGTTGGTCAATTACAGGTTCGTGTTCTATTTCAGGTGCGCTACAGCTACTCACCGATATGCCGATGATAATTAGGAATAAGAGCGCACAAGTTTTCTTCATTGATTTTTCCTCTCAGGTGAAGAATTTCTAGACTGGTCTCTATTTGATAATTCACTACTGTCAAGTTGAATTTGAATATCATATAAGCCTAATGCTTGGTGCATTTCGCTGACAGCACTTTTTATGACCGTATCTACATCTAATGTTTGTCGCATTTTTGCAGTTACGTGAGCTACCAGTCTTTCTTGTTCTGCGCGCTGTTGGGTTTCTTCAAGGAGGCGAGCATTTTCTAATGCGAGTGCCATACGTTCTGCAACCGATTCCGCCAAGAATGTCGTTTCGGGGAGAGTCTGCTCATCTTCAACCTCGAGACTGAGAGATCCAATGATTTGATCGCGAATTTGGATGGGAATAGAAATCTTGCTCGCATCACTTTCTAATTTTGAGGCGGGTTTTCCTGAAATAGGAGATAATGAATCCTGCTTCTGTTGAAGCTCGTCTAAGGGCTCAATGCCGATTCCTCGGTAGCGATAACCAATTAGAGAATCTTTTCGCTTGACAACTTGTTGCCATGCTTCCGTTGTGTATTGGCCAGAAACGGCTTCCAACTCAGCCAGAGTTTGTTCTGTCTCTAGAAGCAGACGTGTGTTTGAAATGGCCACTGCTAGTTGGTCTGCAAGGACTTGTAAAACACTTACAATATCATCATCAAATGCAGATTTATTTTGACTATGTACATTTATAGCGCCAATGATTTGCTCTGGTCCCCTCAATGGTAGGGCGATTTCCGAGCGTGTTTTGGGAAGATGTGGGCTTTCTCCCGGAGTTACATTGTTATCAATTGTCGCTTCTCCCCTGTTTGTTGCTTTTCCAACTAATCTTTCATCATCAATTGGGAAAACAATTTTTTTTGCGAGCATTCCTTGGGCGTTTTCCCCACTGGCGGCCATCAAAATTGATTGTTGGCCGCGTTCATCGTTAAGGTAAATCGCCGAATGGTAAAATTTGAAACGTTCATGGATCAATGATGTAGTACGGCTTAATAGCTCATCCAAATTTCTTGTTGTGCTGGCATCACGGGCAACTTCAGCCGCGGTCTGTAATTGAACATTGCGATTTTCTAGTGCCGCGGTGCGCTCCCGAACCATCTTCTCCAGCTCCTCCCGACGTTGGCGAAGCTGTTCGTTTCGAGCCAACAATTCCTGGGAAGTTAATTCCAAGGAACGCTCAATGAGAGCGCGGTCGTTATCTGCTTGGTGATAGGCTGCATCTACAGCCTCGACAAACTGTTCCAATTCCTCAGGTATTGTTAAATCTGTATCAATGTATCGTCTGAGTTGTCGTATCAATAAGCGATGCACTTCTTCAAATCTCCGTGAGCGTAGTTATGGTCATTGTTTGGTTGTGTAGATCACAATTGGCATTTGGCGCAGCAGGACAGATTTCTCCATACGAGTAGTAACCGGTAATTACTGCACTATCTCCAAGAACTTCTCTTACGCTTTCTACTTCATCCTCAACCATTTGTTGTAGAACTAATTTGCGTCCGACACAGCTGATTAAAATAGCGAGATCAGGTTGTGTTGATCCTCCAATTTCA
Organism: uncultured Anaerolineales bacterium; assembly: GCA_964629085.1. Lineage (GTDB taxonomy): Bacteria > Chloroflexota > Anaerolineae > Anaerolineales > UBA11858 > NIOZ-UU35. The sequence continues at coordinate 4,499 of CAZVPR010000098.1, read as the reverse complement.
TAACTAGTTTTTGCAGCACCATAGGCACCATCAACTAATCTGTCAAAATTAGCTTTCATAAAGCGTGCATAGGCGCCCTCTGGCACATCCCCTGCGAATATCATACTGCTTTCAGCTTCATCGATGGATAAAATTGTGCGCACTAATCGTTCAGGGTATTCGTCAGATCGGATGCTTAAGGGGAATAAAAGAGCACTGGCTGGCAATTCGTCCGCATGTTCCCCAAGATAGTTTTTATATAAACCCAATGCTGATTGATCGTCTAACTCATAAAGGATATTTCCATTTGAACGTGTAATAAGTCTTTCTGGTCCGAAAGGATCCCAACCTCCCATTGACCCATACCCAATTTTTATATTATCTCCATACAACCCGATGGCAGCTATGGTATCTGTTTTTGGTCCACTATTGAAAAATATGAGCGTTTCTTCAAAGCGCGCTCCGTCACCTGCAAGGCCACCAGTGATTGCTATTCCTTCAGGTAAATCTTTGGATAACCCCCTTACCAGATCACTTCCATTCGTATGGGTTCCTTCAGAAACTACAAAAACATGGCTGAGGTTCTCATGTTCCAAAGCTTTTGCCAGTTCTTGCCCAGCCCGAAAACTGTCCATTTCAACATCTGAGAGATTAACGATAACACCTTGAACATGTGTTTTCTCGAATTCGATTGCAGTAACTACCAACGAGTCATCGTACACTCGAGTTCCACTGATTTCACCAGCGGTTGAACATCCAACTATTAGGGCATTAGGATACGCTTTTCGAATATTCAAAATATGGCCAGGTTCCTGGAATATTTCGCGCGAGCCAAATGTTAGCACCCATTGAGCGGAATTCAATTTGCCAGGATGTGAAGTAAGCCAACCTTTTTCTGCTCTCCATGTGCTTTGTTCAATTTTCATAATTAACTCCTAAAGTCACAAGTCAATGAGATTGCATCATTGATCCGGTGCAAGTTCGACAGTAACTTCCTTTACGCCAGATAATTGCCCCAATTCTCTTACGGCCATTTGTAAAACGGTGTTAATGTTCAATGATTGGCTAAAACGAGTGGAAGCCTGGCTAAGCAACCTTTCTTGGGTAGCACGTCTTTGCGATTCCTCCAGAAGACGGGCATTTTCTAAAGAAATAGCAATTTGTGTAGTAACTTCTTTTGCTAATTCTAAATCATCTTCAGTCCAAGGAATTTCCTCTGGATTTCGTCTCAGAACAATCGCTCCGATGGGATTTTCTCGCAAATTGATGGGAATATTTAGTATATGATTTCCAGCTTCGTCAGTGTATTTTCTGACTCTATTTTGTGCTTTTCTGTAAAATGGAAGCATGCTTTCAGATTCGACTGGTTTTACGCGAACTCGGTCGAAGTGATATGTTTTGGTTTGACCACTCAAACTTTGGGTCCAACCTTTTTCCAGCTGTTCACCATAAAGGGTATTTAACTCATGAACGGTTTGTTCCGTCTGTTCAAGCAGGTGAGCATTGTTGATAGCTAATGCTACTTGATCAGCCATAATTTGTAATACTTCAGCATCTGCATTTGTGAATGCACCAGCTGTTTTTGATTGAACATCCAAAACACCGATAATCTTTTTTTGGATTTTCAAAGGGAGAGCCATCTCTGATCTTGTTTCTGGCAAATCTGGATTGTCGAAAAAATAACGATCATCTCCGACATCGAGAGCAATTAGAGGTGAACCTGTTTCAGCAACTCTACCAACAACACCCGTTTGACCCACTGCAAGTTTATGGCCACGAGTAAGCATTCGCAATCCACCTTCACTATTGGCCGCCTGGAGTACTGCAAATTTCTCCATTTCATCTATGAGAAAAATGCCTGCATGATAATAGCCAAAGTGTTGGGAAATTAAGGCAGTAGTTTGTGATAACAACGAATCTAAATCATGAATAGCTGCTGCCTCTCTCGCAACTTGCGCCGTTGCCTCAAATTGGGAGCTACGAGTTTGTAATTCTTGGGTTTGTTCGGTTACCTGGCTGCTCAAAGATTGGTAAAGTGTAGATAGTTCTTCAGCCATTTGGTTGAAAGTGAATGCTAGCAAACCAATTTCATCATCACGATTTTCGGGAGCGCGCGATTCCCAATTCCCTTGAGCAAACTGGTTTGTTGTTTCAGAAAGCATCAACAGAGGTCGGCTAAAGCGGCGGGCAGCGTACCCTATGATAATTCCAATGAGAACCAACAGAACGAGTAATGAGATAATTGTAAACGGAGTGAGTGATTGTAGATTTTCAAGGGCAATCGCCGCTGGAATATCTACGACCAACCCGGCTCCGATCGAATCGAGAAATTTGTAACTAGCAAATGCTCGCTGTCCTGAGAAGTTAAAAAGAGACGTATTTATGTTTTGAGTGTTGTTTTGTTGTATATATTTTTCTTTTGTTTCTTGGAAAAGGGATAGCTGGGATTGTGTAGGCGATAATAGATTTAGCTCTTCGACGTAATAATTTGGACCAATAAAAACATTGTTATCGAGAATTAGGTAACTTTGAGAGTCGGTTTGAAATTGAGCAACTGATGTCAAAATATCGTGCAATCGATTTGGATTCAGGAAACCAATGATATATCCAACAGACGAGTCTTGATCTTCAATGGGAACAAATGACAAAATTACCATTTCATCGCTGATCATTGGGGCCAAGTCGTAGAAAAACAATGATCCATATGAGTCATTGTAAATACTCGTAAAGCGCGTGTCTGATAAATAATTGCCTTCCCATTCAGGTTGAGTTGAAATTATTATTTCACCAGAAGTAGATAAAACTAAAAAGTGTTTAAAGCTTACATTTCCCCTTTCTTGATTTAGTGAATTTAGGTGATCAAGGATATATCTGCGGTCATTATCAAATTTGGGATGCCCCGGCGTATTTGTGGAAAGGATTTTTAAGGCTGCTTCCTTAAATGCATCGTTTCTTAATGCAGCGTCTAACCGAATTTGGGAATTATTGAGCAAATTTTCAATATCTTTTTCAATGATTTGAAGGTAGTTGTCGATTTGTGAATAACTTTGGTCAACAAGTAGATTACGCGCACGGGTGAACCCAATTGTGCCCAGGATAATCATCGGCAAGAATGAAATAGGTATAAAGACAAGCAAAAACGTTTGCAAAATTCTTCCACGGAATTTTGCTTGTGTTGTATCAGTTTGATCTAGGAAGATAGTAGATTTCATGAATTTTTTTATGCGAGAGTTGGCGAGTTAGCGGGTTAGCCTTCCATTTCTGTATCGGGTGTATATAACTGTATCAAGCCATCTGATGCCCCTAAGGTATTCCCTAGTTCTTGAAGGGCAGTCCTCAAAATGGTATCGACACTAGTCGAAGACCAAACTTTGCTTGTAATATCAGTAATAGAGCGGTTAAATTGTGATCCACGTTCGGTCTGCCTGACTAGGCGAGCATTTTCAAGTGCTTGGGCAGTTTGCATCGCAATATCTGAGACTAATCCTTCTTCCTCCAAAGTTAGTCTCTCTCGACTATGCTCAATCTCTATTGTCCCAATTACCTGGTCTCTTAGCACAAGTGGGATACTTAATATATTCAAATTTCCTTCAGTTGGAGGAGTAATCCCTTCACGAATTCCATCGAATGTATATTTTGTATTACTATCTTCTGCAAGGACATCTGCCCACGTGTTAGCCAAATATTGTCTGTGCAACGTCTTGATCTCTTCTAGATTTTCTTGGACTTGATTAAAGAGATTTGCATTTTCAATGGATATTGCAAGGCTGTCAGCGATACCTTGAAGTACTACAATATCATCTTGATCAAATGCCTCGGGTTTTATTGATTGAATGCTCATCGCGCCTAAGACATTGTTTTCGCTGACCATCGGTAAAGCGATCTCAGAGCGGGTTTGTGGAAGATAAGAATTCTGGAAATGAACTGCATCTTCGCCAACATCCAGGGCGACCCGGGCCTGTCTATGCGAGATTGCCCAACCTATCATTGAAGATCCACCAACAGCCAATATGTGCCCATCCTCAATCATTTTTTCACCGGCTTCTCCAGAGCCAACCCGCAAAACGGCGAATTTATTGCTTTCATCTAATAGAAAAACGCCCACGTAGTAAAGGTCAAAACGTATTTTGACTAATTCGACTACCTGTTGGAGAATTTTTTCTGGGTCTAATTCGGCACTGATAGTGCGGGAGATTTCTGCCGCAGTTCGAATTTGATTTTCTCGACGTTCCAAATCACTGGTCTGTTGATTTAATTTGACACGGTCTTGTTCCAACTCTAATGTAAGTTTTTTCGCTTCTTCTAAGTTTTTCTCTAAATTGCTGATGATTATGCCAAAAGATAGGATTATTAATATACTTATCGATAAGAAGGGGATACTCGTAGATACCCAAGGATAAATATTGTTTGAGTTGAGATATGAATCAAGATTGGGACTAACAAGATAATACTCGCTCATCAGCCATCCAATAAAAAGGTATGCCGATGTATTAAAAATAGATACGCCAATTCCAATTATG
>CAZVPR010000097.1:0-17847 GCA_964629085.1 uncultured Anaerolineales bacterium | reverse complement strand
AAAGCGAAGCTGTCAGCTATGCAGCCACCCATCTGAATTTCTGGCGCAAGGCACCTGGGGCTGCAGCATGGCTGAAAGCACAAACCCAACCCCCCGAACAAAAAGACATAGAAAAGCCCAAAAAGAAAGCCAAGCGCGGCCGCAGAGGAAAGAAAAAGTAAAACGGGATATTGTTTTGATCACGCAAATTGGTTTCTTGGGTAGACGTTTTCATCATTAGTATCGAATTACCAGTGGGATGAAATGATATCTTCTCTACTTACAGCATGAATATGATATGGGTCCACATAGACGGCTGCATTTTCATAAGGATTATGATTCGGTAGAAGATGCACGCCAGGCCTCCGCGGTATCTGGCATGCACGGCTACCATATTGAAGATTTGATGACCAGGGAAGTTGTTGAATCGGGGTTGATTGGGGATTTAGTAGATCAGGTCTCTTGAGCAAAGGGACAATTCATCACAATTGACTATATATTTCAACCTCAGCAGGGCGTAAATACCGATAACTTTGGGGGGGCTGAAAATTATCAAAAATCTTTCTGAGCTTATCTAAGCCAATTGGATTCGTGATTCTTTTTGCTTCCTTGAAAAATATGCCATAGCCCAAGTCAGCCCCATCATAGTAGGAATCGAATTCATCCCTTGTAATACCTGCAATGGTTTTTACGTGGTTCCAAAGATTATGTGGTCGATCTTCAATTACACTCTCTACTTGAAGAACACCCTCTAAAGCCTTAACAGGAGAAGTGACATATACGAATATTAAATCTCCATGTTTGATATTTGGGCGGACACGACGGAGCTCCACTTTTTTTACTCCCTGAAATATTTTTTCCGCATACCTCGGTCGAATTGATAATAGCAACACCTTGGTTGTCATCGTAGTTCATCTCCATGGAAAGCAGCGTTAAATATCTTTGCAAAAGTGTCTTGAGTTATTCTTAGCGGAGATTGGATAGGACTTTGCCGACCAAGATATGTTTTCAAGTTCTTCCATGAAATAGGCCGATCAAATAACTGAGTACCACTAAATCTGAAAGCCATAATGTTCTTTTTCAAATCTTGGTCTGCAATCTCCAACAAATCTTTGAACTTAAATATTCCTAAGCGTTTGAATTTTCGAAACAACTCTTTTGGCGGAGCAACTTCGACGTAATCTAAATGTGAACACGCCCGCAATGCTTTCACATTCTGATAACCTTTTCCATCCGTAATATACCAAAGAATGCGTGATGGGGCACAAAGTATTTGTTGGTGGGCAGAACGGTAATAAACATTTTCTCTACTGAGTGCAAGCTTAGGATTGCCACCAAACAAAGTCTGTCTTCCCAGGGATTCGTCAAACAAGTTCATTGCCCAAAATGGTTGAATCGACACAATAAAGGCAGGAATATTTGCATCGAGCAATATTAGAGGCCATAAAATTTTCTCGATTTCAAATAGTTGATCTGTGTGGCCATCTTTATACGCGTTTTGAAGAGATTGTCTTATATTTGAAATTAATGTTTTGAATCCAGAATAATTGGATTCAAGAGAATGTAGTTGGGAAATAGCATCTGCAACGGGCATTGCAGACTGAAGAGATATTTTTGCCCAACAATCATCAATAATTGAGAAGTAGTTTGCTTGAAGCGCATCTGCAGTAACTGATTGAAGTGCTTCATCTGTAACGCGAATGATTTGTCGATTATCTCTTGCGGCTTCAGATATAGTTTGCAATACCAGATGGACTGCCATCGTCTTTGCAAAAGGATGATCCCTCAGCCGAAACATTGGAACGTCTAGCTGGTTTGTTGTTTTCGATGAATAAACGATTAATGCAAGAGGTTTGTCAGACGATTCAGCTATGATCAGCACTCGGTACTTGATTGGGTCCGATATAAATTTACGAAGACTAGACAAGAATTTATTGCGTCTCTCGTGCGCAGTATTCTGAAAGATGCGGGTCAGAATCTCCTCTTGACCTGGTAAAAACCGGTTGATCTGAATATTCGTTCCAGCTAGGCGCGCCGGTTGGTATTCAGCTTCTCTGATCAATTCATCGAATTGAACTATGAAATCACTCGGGCGCACAATAGACAAACCATATTCGCCGAATATTTCATCACCGATATCATCAACCAATTTGCCATCATTAGAGATAAAAAATTGCGCTTGCCCTGAAATAGCATGAACCAAATGATGGAGGTCAGATTCATCACTACGCGTCATCTTGCCTTGGAAATATCGCTCTTTTAATTTTTGTTCAACTCTCTGATGATCTTTTTCATTTTCACTTTGCACTTTTGGAAACAGGCCTGCAAAACTCAAATTGCGTAATCGCTCACGTTTGTTATCACCCCGATGTATCTCATTATTGATCTCAGGAGTCAAACATAAAACAACATCATCCATAAGCCAGTCCGCTAACAAAGATTGAACGATGATTTCTTTTTCAGTGCGTGGACTCTGTTCATCATGTCGCAAATCAAAGAAAACATTAGCATCTAACACGGCTCTGACAGATTTATCATCCATATACTGTTGTTTGGCCCATGAGAAAAGGTCAGGATGATTATGTGAATACCAATAATATGTGAGAGGAACCTGATCTTTCCCCCTACCTGCTTTTTCACTTTCATAGACAAATCCTACTCGCGGCCAAAAGCTATTTGAAAGGTAGTCTCTCCGACAATACAAACCAATACCAAGTAATCCTCTTGTGATATCTTTCAGTCGCTCAACTAATTGTTTAGCAATTCCTTGTCCGCTGAAAGTATCATCCACACACAAGTGCGTTATTGATGCTTTCCGTTTCGTCTTTGAAATGCGAAAAAGCAAATAACCCGCACACGTATTACTTGTGCTGATTGCTGCGAGAATTTGTCCCTTCTTGGCGTAATGGTCAAAAGCGCCTTCGGGCAAGAACCCCAAAGTATTACTATTTTTCCGCGATATATCCTTTACATTTTGTAGGTGAGGGGAGTTCTCGTCTATTGGGTCAATCTTTATGTTCAATTCCTTCATATTTGATTTCTTAATCAAAATTGGATCACTCTTACAGATGACAGTGTGTTCAATTCCTACTTGCAGTTTCTTACAATACTCTCTCACTTACCTAAGCATAATCTAGAATAATATAGTTTCCTGATCGGTTTTTGATTTAAAAACGTCTTCCGCTATACTTTTCAGACAACAAGTACACAAACGCTCATAACTTATCACGACCCAGCAATTCTTGAAGGAACAATCATCTTGTCCAATATAACTACAAATCCTAGATTTACTCCTCTTCAAATCCCTGCGACTTAAACTTCAGCGTACTAGCATTCTCTTTCACAATGCGAATCACATTCTCCGGAATGCCATCAGGGGCATCAACGTCAATCTCTAGCGTAATGTTAACCTTAGCATCCACAAGCCCAGAAAGATGCGATAATACTTCATCAGCGATTTGTCCTGCATTTCTTCCCATGCGATTTGGATCTAATTCGACAGAACCATGGAATCGCCTGATGATAGTTTCCAGCTGAACATCCTCATCTCCAATCTCTCCATCGGTTTCACCGATTTTGTGGTCACCACTCGGTGGAGTTTCCCAAACACCTTCTCCGTTAGGTTGTTCGGACGCTTCTTTTTCTCTTTGTTCTTTAACAACATCTGGCATAACGATCACACTGGCGCTATCTAGTAACACATTCGGCAGTGAACCCGCTACTAAACCTACATAATGGCCATCGCCCCGAACTGCCGAAGCGTAGCCAAAATAGTCTGTCCAAGTGACAGAATTTACTCCATCCCTGATGGCATCAAGCAATACTTGCTCATCCCTCAATCGAGGCAAGTACAAATATTGAGCCAAATACTCCCACAATTGTTTCACTGAAATATGGTTTTGCTCTTTCCATAACCAGCGATCTAGTTCAATTTGCAATGTTGCCGGAGACCATTGTACAATCATTTCTTCATCACGTACCAAACGAACAGAAGCACGCTCTACAATATGATCCCCACCTTGCAAACGAACAACCGACCACTCCATTTCATTGGTACCTTGTTGGGTGGGAATCAATAGATGGCTATAAGTTTCTAGCAAGCGAGTATTGATCGTCTCATCAAAATCTTGAATTTTTGTCTTTACCTGGGTTCTTTGGACAGCGTCTAAATTAAGCCGTACTTCATCTTGCTGAATGGAAGTCCAAGCCATCCAGTATCTAACTGCTTCTGTTAGTTCATCCAGCCTATCTCCACTCGGTGCTAAGAAAACTAGCATATTGCTGTAGATTCGAGGGCTGTTGCCGCGGTTCTTGAGAATATCATTGGCATAGGCCATGGCTTTGCTGCCACCGTTGGCTTTTCGATGAGGATATTCCGGGCCTAAGATGACCAGGCGACAGCTTGGGTCATCCGGGACATCTCCACTATCTTTTGGATCTGGATGAACCCCAACAAAATCACCCCGTTTTTTCTTCTCGACCATTTTCACTCGCCGGGTGATTTCATCTTCAACCATCTCCATTTTGCTCAAAAATTGATCAGCTCGATCTTTGGCTGTACGCGAAATTGTGGGGCGGGTATCAAACCAATAATTGTGGGCATCGGTATAAAGGTAGGTCAATTCACCTGAGAGCCGGCGTAGTGCATCCCCAAAGGTGGCAATAGTTTCACCAGGTTGGGCACAACCTAATTTGACCCGATTCTCTTCAATGCCACGCACTCGTTGTTCTGTACTTGAAGGTGCACTCCCTAAGAAAATGGTACGCGTCACTCTCCGACAAGCAGAAAACCTTTTTAGATTCGGATTTGCTGTGTCCAAAGCATGCGGGCGACTTTGACTACCATCAATATCTTTATCGAGAATACCACCCCAACCCGTTGGCAAATATTGGGTAATTTCTGTTCTCACGCCTGGATTATCGAGTGGGATCATCCCAGGCATAATCATAGCTGAACCATCTTCTCGATCCCAAAGAATATGAATAATACTGGCCATCAGACGCAAAACACCGCGAGTGAGTTGAAAGCGATCTAATGTAGACCAATCTTGATTGAGCCGGTCGAAGAATTCGGGATGGATGGGATAAGCGGATTTCATGCGCTCTTCGTAATTCATCTCTTGACATTCTTGGGGAAATTCAGCCCGGTTATCCTGGTACATTTCGGAAAAAGCCCGGCAGACAGAATCCCTAGCAGCAAAATCAGTAATAGGTTCAAATAGGCGTCGCCGGACGATTTCAAAGCGCTCGGTATCTGTGGCGGGTTCCCAAGCTGTTTCAGTTCTTGAGAACACATTCTCTATGCGTTCAAGGGCAATACGCCCATATCGTCCCCCAGTTTCAATGTCCGATGCTGGCAGCGAGGCCACCAAAATTGTATTCTTTGCCGCCTTAGCAGCTTCGGTCAGAGATTGAACGAAAGTTACATTGGTATCAAAGTTTCCACAGGGAAGATCATCCTTACCATAGATTGAACGGGCATAAGCAACCCATTCATCAATAATGATAATTGCTGGACCGTAGGCTTCGAATAGTGCGGTTAGTTTTTCTGAACCGGGATTGAGACCTTGTTTATCATCCCCAGCCACCATTGCATAAGCACCTTTGGCATCTCCAGCATTGTTACCAAGCTGCCAAGCCATATCTCCCCACAGAGTATAGGTCTTGGTCCCATCGGACTGTTCTTTTCCATCTACCAGACTTTTTTGGGTGCCGACCAGGACCGCTCGATTTGCTTTGGGGATGCTTATCTTTTCACCGACCAAGCTTTCAGGAATGATTTTGTTAATTTCTGTAATATCTTTCGGAACAATTTCACCACTGAATAGATGATATAAGGCTAACATGGAGTGCGTTTTGCCACCCCCAAAATTTGTTTTGAGTTCTACAACTGGCGCGCCACCCTTTCCCAATAAACGCTCCCAGGCCTGGGTTAGCAGCCAAGTCAAACCATCGGTTAAATACGTGCGCCGAAAGAACTCAACGGGGTCTTTATATTCCTTTTCTGCCCGACCAGTAATAACCTGAAATAAATCAGCGGCAAACTCTGCTTGCTGGTAACGCCCCGCGGCGACATCTTTATGGGGGGTAGCAATCATCCGCCAACTGGGCACGTTCTTTGAAACGCCCACCTGCATGGACTCAGCCGCTTCTTTTTTTCGTTTCTTGGTTTCGGCTTCATAACTCCGGCGCAACAAATCTTGAGTAAGTGCTTTTATATCATCGACTCCCTGATTGGCCGTCATCTGTAATAATCGAGCCATTGTATCTAAGGCCCGGTGGGCATCTTCAACGGAAAAAGCTCGCTGATGGGCCCAAGAATTGCGGATATCCCTTAACTCTCGTACATAATTTTGTGTCACAGTACCTAATTGATCACTAAATACTTTGTTCCAATTCCCCAAAAACAAAGAAATCAAGAATTGGATATCCACATGTTGCATCCGCTCTTCATAGCTACCTTTTGCATCTTTGACTGAGAGACCGCTTGTATTCTTGAAGCATCGTGCTACGCCATCTTGCCACCATTGATCTTGGTAGGCACCTTGCAATTCCCGAATAATATATGGAATTTCATTTTTCAAGAGAATATCTAGACCGGTTCCAACAACTTCATGATTGCTTTTTGCCATGATTTTCCTACCTTATTAGAGTAATGTTTGTTGTGATGATTTTTGCTGAGTTGCCAGTTCTTTCAATCTTGGCCAGGCAACCACTAACATGTTGTATCCGAGGGCATCTTTCGCCCAGCCTTTTCGTTCACAAATCGTAAACAATCGATACGCAAGATCTCGAGCGGGTTCACTCGCACTTCCTACTTTCGATAATAGCTCAGCTGCTGCTTGCTCGCCATCTTCAGCGATAGCCTTGATGAGATATTGAGTGATTTCCCATGTCGTCAATCGAGTATCGCTTTCCGGTGTCCAATTGGATTGTAATTCATCTCGAATAAGCAAGCGCACCTGGCCCGCTCGTGCTTCCAAAATGCCCGATTGAACTAACCCCCTCACACTGGTGTTCTTGGCTTTACTGAGAGTCTCAGCGATTCCATATACTTCTTGGTTATGGCCAAATTGTTCAAACCAGGATACCGCCCAACGCGTATCGGCATCGTAATCGCCTTCTTGTTCGGCCAGGTACTCATCCAACAACTGGTTGATGATTGCTAAGGCTTCTCGCACCATCATGGGGTTGCCATCAGCTTCTAGCACCCGAGCATATTTGGAATAGATGGACATCCCCGGACCAATGGCCGATTGGGCCAAATCGACCGGCGCGATATTACCTTGTTGAAGCTCAAAAAGAGCCTTAGGCAATTCGCGCTGCAGTTCAGCAATGAATTCTCTGCGGGTAATTGAGGCTGCATTCTCCAGTCTAGGCCGGCATACCAAAACAATGGAGGAAGCCAAAACATTAGCCCCAATGGATGCCATTTTCATGGCGCGTTCGGTTCTGATGGGCCATGTGCCTGTGATGGTAAAACCGGCGTGAATAATGCCTGATAAGATCGTTTCCCAGCCGGTACTGGTATCTTCCCCTTTTTTGCGGCTTTCTTTTTGTTTATAGGCGTAATAAACAGTGATTGGATATTCCCGTGATGCCGTATCACAGAAATGTCGAAATGCCTGAAAGATTCCGTCTTCAAAGAACTGTTTAGCGGCTTCATCACTGCCAGCTCTTTTGGAATCGGCAATGAGCTCTTTTTCTTTAGGGGTTCGCATGGTCTGGAATATCTCAGGGTAGATATCCTTCAGCAGGTGTCGCAGCCAGACGTAAAAGAAATCCGATAGATCGGAATAGGGGATGACATCGTAATAGGGCGGATCGGTAGAAATCAGGGGTTCGTTTAACCGGTGACCCCCCTCCGCTGCATTGCTGATATAGGCCTGGCCATCAACGGGAATATTCAATCCCAAATTTTCAAGTCCTCGTACTGTGTTTTCCAGCATACTTGCAAAAGAACCACTCGGACCGGAGATGACGTTCGATTCAGCAAAATCCCAAATAAATGCAATCGTTTGGCGAGAAAACAGATTGACCGGGCATTCAACATTGACACCCCAGGGCACAAAGGCATTGCTGCGATTCAATGTTTTCGAAAACGCAAAGGTAATATAAGTAATGATGGCGTCCGCATACGCTCTGCCCCCTTTCCCGCCGTATTCTAATGAAATCCCGTCATCGGGTAAACCAGCCTGGATTGCATCGTTTCGGATTTGTTCATAAACTTCTGTTATCAGACCAGATAATGAACTTAGGGCCATTAACTGCCGATCGGTAAACAACGCCCCAAAGGTGTTGATCCCATAAGTTGTCACATTATTGGCCATGCCATCGACGATTTCCTGAGTGGGCATCCAATCGGGCTTGGCTTGCTGCGCCAAATCGATTTGTTCATCTGAAGGCGGCAAATAAACTCTCCCCTTACTTCCCGCGGCCGCCATCGCAGTCATCTGAGCACCTAGCCGGCCATGCTGCCCCTCATCGCGGATATATTCCAGCTTGACAGGCGTTTCACAAGCTAGACAGATCGCCCCGGTGCGTTTGACGGTTCGCTCTGGCAGTAACCCTTCACCAGTAGCGATTTGATAAAAAATGAGCGGTGGCAAAACGGTTCGATCCACTTGTGGTTCAATCCAGGTGCGTTTGCCTTTTTTTTTGCTGAGTAACCATTTACTGGCCAAGGGCATTTCCGCCCCACAAGCGGGATTGGGACACTGCACCGTTCTAGCCCATAACCAGGCGACTATGGTGACGAATTCACCGTTATGGTTAATTTTTGGATACAACCACCCGGCGCGGTTTTCGGCTTCCTGTTGGACCCAGCCACCATAAGTTCGGATGTCTGCGGCCAATCCTTGGGTTCCGCGAGCTACCTGCTCGAATAGCTGTCCGGTCTTCTGCTTAGAAATTTGTTTTTGATTGAAAAACCGCCCTGGAATTTCGAGCATGGATTTGTTGATTAGGACGGCGACCGGATTGAGATCGCTGCCGACCGCTCTCAACCCCAAACGGAGACCTTCTAAAGGAATGGATCCGCCACCAGCAAATGGATCCCAGACTGGCGGAGCGTGCTCAGCCAAGAATTTCAACAAGGCTTCTTTGTCGGCCGGGAAAGGTAGGTTCTTGTTGCGGGCAATATGTTTGGCAATCTCCCAGCGGGCTTGATCCAGGACCCCTTCATTATCTGTGTTCTCCCACTGGACCAGGCGCTCAATGATGGCAAAAAGACGTTCGCGGTCCTGGCGAGCGGTTTGTTCATCATCGATGTATTCGCCCGGATCATCCACCAGAGAAGCGAAAATTACCCCACGGGCGGCTGCCAGGGGCTTGCGTGACCACCATTGGTGCAGTACATTGGGATGCCCGGTACGGATGAATTTCTCATACACCGAAGCCTGGTTGATAGCTTCTAGGGGGAGAGCAACTTCAATTAATTTCTTTGGATTGGTCACGGTTCTTCCTGGTAGTTAGAATATTTCTGTTTAGAGAAAAGTTTGCTGAAGGGGTTGAATTTTACTAGCCAAATCCTTTAGATGAGGCCAGGCCACTACCAACATGTTATAACCTAAGGCTTCTTGCGCCCAACCTTTACGCTCACAAATGGAATAAAGGCGATAAGCCAAATCTCGGGCGGCTTCAGCATTGGAACCCAGGTTGGATAATAACTCAGCAGCATCCTGCTCCCCATCACCTTCTAATACTTTAATCAGATAATGGGTCGCTTCCCAAGTGGTAAATCGCTTATCTTTTTCGGGCGACCAATCTTTTTTCAATTCATCCCTATTCAATAAGCGAACCTTACCTGCACGAGCTTCCAAAATTCCCGCTTCCACCAAGCCTTCTACACTGGTATTTTTGGCTTTACTGAGTGTTTCAGCAATTCCGTAAGAAGCCTGGTTATGTCCATTTTGTTCATACCAAGCAACCGCCCAACGGGTATCACTATCATAATCACCCTCTTGTTCTGTTAAAAACTCATCCAACACCTGATTGATCAGAGCAAGAGCAGTCCTTATGGTCATTTTTGCACCATCAGCTTCAAGAACTTGTTTATACCTTGAAAATACCGACATTCCTGGTCCGATCACGGCTTGTGCAAGATCCACCGGTGCAATATTTCCTTGTTGAAGTTTTCGTAGTGCAATAGGAATTTCTTGTCGGAGAGAATTAATAAATTCTCTTCTAGTTGTTGTAATTACGTTTTCATCTTTACGCCTACAAACTAATATAATTGAGGATGCTAAAGTGTTTGTACCAATACTAATAGTTCTTGCCCCCCGTTCTGTTCTCATTGGCCATGTTCCAGTAATTTTGAATCCTGCATCAATCAAACCTTCTAACATTGTTTCCCAACCCGTTGAAGCTACATCGGATGTTTTAGAATCATATTCAGATTGTCGAAATGCATAGTATATTGTTGTCGGAATATGATTTTGTACAGATTTCTTTGTTATTGAAAACACCTTTTTGAGGCCATTCTCAAAGAACTCTTGAGCTGCTAAGGCGCCATTATCAAATCGATATGATGCAGCAACTAATTCTTCAGTCTTTGGAACTAGAACTGTACCAAATATTTCTGGTCTTATATGCCGCAAAGAATTTCGCAACCACAAATAGAAGAAATCTGATAAATCTGCGTAAGCTATATTATCGTAATAAGGAGGATCGGTAGAAACAACAACATTTTCATATGGCCAGACTCGTGTTGCATCGTGCTGAGTCACTCTAGCCATTGAAGAAGCCGGTAAACTCTTTGCCATCATTTTTGTTATTCCCTTGATTGTGGTTTCTAAATCACCAGCAGCCTTCGCAAAGGGATTAACTTCTGCATAGTCCCAAACCATGGGTAACGCTTGACGAGCAAAAGTTCCTTTGGCTTGATTTCTACCTGGGCTCCATAAAACAAAGGAACTATTATAGTCCGCTAATTTACTAACAGCTAAACCCAAATATAAAGAGATGGCTTTTGCATACTCATCATCTGTATGATCTTTAATTTTTTTATAAACTTCTCCAACTAAACCAGAGTATTCACTTAACATTATCAGTTGACGTTCAGTAAATATTTCATACCAATGTGAAAATCCGTAACCCCTACCGCTAACTAGGTTTGGCGTGTTTTCATCCATTGCAACATCTGGTTTCCATTTGGCACTAATATCCCTTAAATCAGATTGACCCGATGCGCTTGCAGAAAAATAAATTCGACCAGTAGGAGAATCAGCTACAACTGCTAAAAGTTTTGTCCCAGAACGTTTATTAGAAAACTCTCCACGAATAAAATCTTCAGATGCTATTTGATCGCACGCCAAACATTTAAATCGAGCACCTCGACCAATCTTGGGGGAATCAGGGACTTTACCTTTACCTGTTTCGATTTTAAAATCAATTGAAATTGAGCCATTCATTTTTGTAACTTGAGGATTCAACCAAACAGATTTCCCTTTCTTAGTTGAAATTTTCATTGATGAAACTAATGGCATTTCGGCTCCACAAGCTGGGTTCGGACAAGTGACCGTTCTGGTCCATAACCATGCTATCACTTCAAGTTCATCGCCATTTTTTAGTCCTATGCTTCTCAAATCAACTCGTTCCTTGAGAATACCATCAGTAACTTTCACTTTGGGATACAAATACCCAATACGCTTAAATGCTTCATCCCGCATCCACCTACCATAGTAAAGAACATCTTCAGATAATCCATCAGCCCCTTTCCAGTCTTTGCCAGCAAACATATCATCCATCTCCCCTTCAACTTTATTTTCTGTAGGATGGACAGGTGGTTGATTAGAAAATTTAGGCGGAATTTCGATCAAAGCTTTGTTGATCAAAACCGCGACAGGATTAAGATCACTAGCATAGGTTGTTAATCCTAAACGCTGGGCTTCTAAGGGAATTGAGCCACCCCCAGCGAATGGATCCAAAACAGGAGGTGCTTTGGTGGCTAAGAACTCTTCGATGGCGCGTTTACCAATCGGCATTTCCAAATTCAAGTTCCTGGAAACGCTCTTAGTAATTTCCAATTTGGCTTTATCTAAGAGATCTTCATTATTGATGTTTTCCCACTTGACCAATTCTTCGATCAATCTGAATAAGCGTTCACGCTCAACATTTTGTTTCTCTTCATCTTCAATGTATTCGCTGGGGTCGTCTACCAATGATGAAAACAATACTGCCCGGCAGGCTGCTAATGGTCGTCTGGCCCACCAAATATGCAAGGTGCTGGGATGTCCATGGCGGATTGATTTTTCACGGGAAGCTTCTTTATTAATGGCTTCAAGAGGCAAAGCGACTTCAATCAGTTTTTTAGGGTAGGTCATAAGGTAATTCTCTTATCAGCTTGTTTGAGCAATCGGGAAATATCAAAATTCCGACTGGTTTCGGCAAAATCGGGTTCACTGGTAAAGGGCGTACGCATATAAAACATTTCTGCGGGCTGGGCTTGATCTTCAACAAACTTAACTTTCACAATAGCCAAGATAAAGTCATCCGGTTTGTTCAGCCCCGTTAGAATCTCGTTTTTGCTGATGGTTACTGTAGTGGCGTGTTCGATCCGTCCCTTAACTTCAATAAACCGCAAGCGCCCATCACCAATATACGATTCAATATCCCAGGGCAGCTTTTTGGCACTCACATCAACCGGGCTATAGCCTAAGCTGCATTCGTGTTCCATTACAGCCTGCATGGCGGCCAATTCAACCTGGCGGCGGTTTTTTCCAAACAGGGTTTCACTTTCTTCGACAATTTGATCTTGTAAGCGAGCAATCAATCCAGCCGGGATCACTAGGGCACCCCCCATCACAATCGGGGGTTGGGGTGAGAGCCGGCGCTCCTGGCTCAATTGTTCCATACGCTGCTGTAATCGAAATTGAAGGTTATCGGCCCGGCGGCGCGCCAGCTCAGAATTGAGTCGGGCATTTTTGCGTCCAGACTTTTCTTGGGCTTTCAAGTCTTCGGCCCGGCGATCCCAGTAATTGATCTCAGTCGTCAGGCGGGCTTTAACCGCCGCAATCGTACGCACCACCCGTTCATCCCGCCGTTCCGATACATCTGTAAAATGCTCTGGTACCAAATGCTGGACCGCATATGTAATGGCGCGTGACTCAATATCTTCCTTGAGCCAATCATCTTGGATCGAAACTCGCACCAGATTAACCAGATCATCGGGGAGTGGTTCATAATCCAAAAACGGTGCTGGTCCACCAGCGCGGGCTTTGCCCGCTGCATCAATTTCTACAAACTGCATCTCTCTTGAAATCACCCGTCGATCGCCAGACACATCGGGGCGTCCATCCTGAATATTATGCTCGATATAAAATAAGGCTCGGACTTCATCGCTCTGGTCATTGGGATCCACCAGGAATGCCCCCCGCTTCAACAGGCCCCGATGCCGTTCCAGAATCAGATCTAAGACGCTGTCCATCAGTCCATGCCCCGGCCCGACAAATTCAGCCGTCGGTTTTCCCTGGACATTGATCTCTTCCTTGTGGAAGGTGATGCGCTCATACTTGGGCAGCACGGACCCCCGTCCGATCACCCTGCTGCGGCTTCGGATTGCGTTCGGAACCCGGGTAAGTTCATAGCGCTTTGGTTCCCGCTCGTAAACACTACCCCCCAATCGCTCAAAAGCAGCAATGAAAAATGAAGCCACAAAATGGGGTTGCAGCCGCTTGGCTTGGGCGCGCTCGAAATCTTCTCTTATTTTTTGAATTCGGGATATATCCAGGGTGTCTTTTGCCAGTGCTTTTTCTTCCAACAGGGCTTTTACTTTGCGTTGATCAGCCAGATTATCGACAGCTTGGTGTAGTTTCGCCTTGATTTCAGGTTGATCGCCATATCGGATAGCTTCCACCAGCAAACCCCGGAGACTTTGTTCCCGGAAAAGCTCCCCTAAAACGTCAAAGACGCTATCACCCAAAGCTCTACGCTGCTCATCCACTTTCTGGAGCAAGCGAGAATACACATAACCCTCACGGGTTTCTTCAGCCACCAAATTCCACAAATGGCAGACTTCTGTTTGCCCAATGCGGTGGATGCGGCCAAAACGCTGTTCGAGCCTCGTGGGATTCCAGGGCAAATCATAGTTGACCATCAGGTGTGCTCGCTGCAGGTTGATACCTTCTCCAGCTGCATCGGTGGCCACTAACACCGAAACTTCTTTGCTCTGGACAAACGCCGTTTGAACCCTTCGTCGCTCATCTCGCAGCATGCCACCGTGGATAATGACAACGGCTTCGGGTTTCCCCAATAAACTGCGAATACGATCCGCTAAATAATTTAGCGTGTCTTTATGCTCGGTAAAAATGACTAATTTGCGACGTTGCCCCGAACTATCAAACATCTCCGCTTGTTCTTGAAGCAAGCGAGACAACTCACCCCATTTCTTATCTTCGCCACTTCGCCGTACCCGATCAGCCAGCTTTTCCAATTCTTTGAGTAATATAATCTCAGCTTCTAGCTCTTGAATGGTTCGGGCCGAAGTTGCTAAATCGATAAATTGAGCTTCAATATCCTCGAGCTCTTCTTCGGGGGCATCTTCAAGATCATCGTAATCTTCTTCATCGAAATCGGGCAAATCTTCACTTATATCCAGCCAGGCTTCAGCACCGCGCTTGAGTAAACGCTCTTCCTTCAAGCGCTCTTCTAATCTCTCTTTTCGTCGGCGCAAGGATTGGCAGATGGCTTCCGGACTGGATGCTAGTCGGCGCTGCAGAATCATCAATGCAAAACCAACAGTTCCTTTCCGCCCGGTTTCTAACTGTTCGGCCCGATTGAACTCTTCTTTTACATAATCGGTAACCCGCTCATATAAAGCGGCTTCTAAGTTCGATAAATGGTAATTTACTGTATACGCCAAGCGTTCCGGGAAAAGTGGTTTCCCGTTAAACTTCAATAATCGTTCCTTGACCATCCGGCGCATTAGATCAGTTGCGTCAACACTGTGGACACCTTCTCGGTAGCGCCCTTCAAATCGATCTGGGTCCAAAAGCGCCATGAAGAGTTGGAAGTCTTCTTCCTTGCCGTTGTGGGGGGTGGCCGTTAATAAGAGCAAGTGCCTGGCCCGTTGGGTGAGTAATTGCCCCAGGCGATAGCGTTTTGTATATTTGATCTCATTCCCAAAAACAGACGCAGAGAGTTTATGGGCTTCATCAAATACCACCAGATCCCAATCGGCTTCCTGAATCTTTTCTTGGAGATCTTCATTCCGACTGAGTTTATCTAAACGAGCGATACCCAATGAAATTTCATTGAACGCATTCCCCGTCCGGGAGGCTTCAAACCGATCATTGGTGTAGAGTTCGAAATCCAGCCCGAATTTCTGGTAGAGCTCATCCTGCCATTGTTCGGTCAGGTTGCCAGGGGCAACGATCAGACAGCGCTCCAAGTCTCCCCGCAGCATCAATTCTTTGATGAACAACCCAGCCATGATGGTTTTGCCAGCGCCAGGATCGTCAGCAAGCAGAAAGCGCAAAGGCTGACGGGGGAGCATTTCTTCATAGACAGCCGATATCTGATGTGGGAGGGGTTCAACCATGGATAGATGCACAGCCATCCAGGGGTCAAACAAATAGGCCATCCGAATTCGGTAGGCTTCAGAGGCCAGGCGGAATAGCATTCCATCACTGTCAAAGGCCCAGGGTGTCCCAGCTTCTAGTACTTTAAGCTCAGTCTCTTTGTCTCGAAAGATGAGTTCGCTGCCTAACTGCCCGGTTGCATCCCGGTAGGTCACTTCCAGTACATCGCCCCCATGCCATTTAACATCCAGTACGGTGACGGGACCAGAAGCTAATATCCCCAATACTTTCGAGCCATGTTTTAGGTCTTCGAGTTTGGCCATTATCTATCTAAATCCGTGATCAGAATCATATCGGCTTCGGGGTCAGCAATCCATTCCCAGGTAGATGGATCTTTGATCATTTGGAAAGGAATTCTGATATTCCCTTGAACGAATTGCGCTCCTTGCTCGGTCAACTTTCTATGTCTGGACGACAAACCATTTTCGAGCAATGACCAAGGTTCATAGCTAAGTTTTCTGTGATTCCCATAGGCACTCATCCATTCTCGTTGACGCATCTCGCGAATTTCAATCTCAAGTGGATTTCCGTTGTTCCAAATGTGTTCTAATAACTGCCGCATATAACTTTCAAATTTAATGCAGTGAGGTTTAAATTTTTTGTATTTTTGGAAATCGCAACTTGCGGCAATTGTGGACCAATAAAAAACCTAGGGAGTGGATATCCATCTCGGGCAAGATTTTCAATCATTGGGATAGCTACATCATCCAATGTCAGAATGGGTTTGTTTCGATAAAGCATATCTCCCATTCCATTGTTTATGGCTTCACACAAACGTAGAGTAAATGCTCCTCCATCAGGAGTATCTTTTGACTCAACTTCTCCACTACTAGAGCAAAGCAATCCATATGTATTTCCGAATGTAAATGCTTCATTTTGTACCATCCGACCTATTTGAAAACCATCTTCCAAGGCAATAGCACCGCTAAAACAAGCATCAATAATGAAAATAGGCCGGATATCCGTAGACGAGAAAGTATGAACAATATCTCTAAATAATACTGCACTCGTAGATAATAATCCCCCACCTTCAAGTAATTGATTAGCTCTTGTCTCTGTTGTGCAAAGCAGAAATTCACCACCGGCTAAGATACCACCATGTCCAGAAAAATAGAATATTACAATGTCTCCCCGTGCCCCACGATTTACCGAAAACCTTGATATCTCCTCACGGAGTTGATCGGATGTTGGATCAAGTATGGTTATTACTTGCTCTTCAGAATACAGACATGTTTCAGGATTTTCTACAAGTACATTCCTAATATTTTCGAGATCGCGAGTTGGACCATTAAGCTTGCGCATGTGTTGATAGTCTGAAACCCCGATAGCAAAGATTGTAGTTAAACCAAGATTCCGCCTGGCTTCAGTTACTTGTTCTTGAATAAGCCGATTGGTGGCTTTGGACAAATGTCATCACTCCTAAAAGATTATTAAAGAAATATTTATATGAGTACCTTTCCAGATATTTCTTTCATGAATCATTAAGCCGCCCGTAATCGCGCGAGCGGCTCCTTTTGTGTTACCATCAGGCTATCACGCGCCCCAACGCGTGGATCAATGCCGGGAGTGGTATCACACTACCCGGCTTTTATATTTATAAACCTAGTATATCATAGCGATAGGGTGCACAGCCCCTAATATAAGGGAAATCTAAGCCCCCAATCACCGCCGATTATTTTTCTAATGCATTCGTCCGAGAAATTAGAACGATCGACCACGTTTTCACATCCACACAATCTCGCCCAGCGCAAATTCCAGGGATAAGTTATCTTCCATGAGTAATTTGGGGAAGCTCACCAATTCACCAAACACCGCTCCATTCCGCCCACGTTTGGGAGATTTGTGCCGCCTTTGCTCATCCCATCCACCCTTGGGCAGATTGAGAAGCCATCTTCAGCAGCAATAGGTTAGATCAGCCGTTCAGGATGCTATTTCACTAAATCGCTCAACTTCCGCTTGATTTGGAAAAGGCGCCCGAATGGATTTCGATCAAGAGATTGTCCTGAACAAGGTCAATCACATAGCCGCGATGGCCATCGTCGATCGATACTTCCACCTGATCGTCTGGTTCTGCGTTCCATGCCTTCAGCGCCGTGAGCAAGGGTTGTTCATTCAATTCGCCGATATGGTTCATAATGTTTCACCCATCCGGCGAAAGATGGTAATTTAATGGCATCACCCTCCATCCCCGCGTCTCGGCAAGCGCAGCAGCTTTGCATCAGGATACACCGTGACTGGCTGCTCGCTCATCTCCATCATTGGCAGATCGGAAAGCGTGTCCCCATAGGCG
>CAZVPR010000096.1:0-18515 GCA_964629085.1 uncultured Anaerolineales bacterium | reverse complement strand
CAATCGATTTTCTAAGGTGCTTTGACCAATTTTACAGAATAACTGTTGCACAATCTATATACCTGAGAAGTATGCCATACATACCTGAGAAGTATGGCATACTTGCTCACTATGTGCGGCGTACTTCTTTTGACAAGTGCGCCGCACTTTCCTGAATAGATAACAATACCCCTGAATAAATAGCAATACCTATAGAACAACAAGTCCATGGTGCCCATACACCTGAAAATATCCCTGGCACCCTTCTTGCACCGTTAGAATTACGGATTAGGAGAGTTGAGCATGCAAACATTTACCCTTGCAGAAATCATATTCATCATGGCCGCAACCCTGTTCATCGTAGGGATTACCACCTTTGTCACCGGCGTGGTCATTCTTGTGAAACGGGTTTACAGCAAAGACATTCGCCAGATCACCGAACAGACTACCAAATTGGCCCAAAAGGGATTAGCACAAGATATCTCTGGCCTGGTCGGAAATGCGTCTACCCTGCTGATGGCTACCAGCGAGATGGTCAAAACCAGTTCAGGGTTAGGCGTGTTGTTGTTATTCATGGGATTCTTCCAGATTGTGGGCGGCGTTTTATTAATGCTGACGCTCAACCCGCGCTAGAATCAGATGACTTCCGCAATTGTCGATTTAAAAGAATTCTTTTCGGAGGATACCTGGTCCAGAGTGATTCCTGCCCTTCGGCAGGATCGCCTGGTTTGGGCAGCAGTCCAGGACGAAAAGATCAGGGGGGCGGCCAAAGAGAAGCTGGGTACTGTTCCCGAGGTTTGGTCTCCAGCGAATCTGGCCTTGATCCTTTTGGATTACAAACTCCAGGCGGCTGATTTGCGCGGCATGCCCCACAGCCTGCCAGATGAACTGGTCGAGCACTCAGACCAACTTCTGGCAAAATTGCTGGCTGGAGAAGAAATATTCCCCAACCTCAACAACGCAGTGCTGATCGCCATTGCTCTACGAGATAGACCTGAGGCGTGGGGAGAATTCGGTTCATCATACCTTACCCATTCAGCGCTGGCCTGCCTCTATGGAATTATTGAACAACCAGCTCGATTGGTGAACATGCTGCCCATTGAAGCTGCCATTCACGTAATTTTTGCCAATCCACTCGATCGCAACGAAAAGCTTGATCTGCTGGAAAATTATCTGGGAAAGGCATCCGATGACGAACGTCTGGCAGCTTTAAACGCCATCCGAACCCAAAATCCTCAAATCGCTGCCGACCTCACTCTCCGCCTTTCCAAACAGTTTAATACGACTTCTCCGACAAATTCTCAGTCTGAAAAGATTGACAATGGCTTCACCTCCAAGTTAGGCCCTCCCATCGATGACCTGCAATCCCTGATTCATTTGGCCGATTTCCAACAGCTTGCCGCCAATCCCGATGATGCCCGCCAAGCCTTGGATTCAGCCCGGCAGGCCGCCAGTAAAATTCATACCACCATCGCTCTCCAAACAGCCCAGGCGAACGTTCGTGCCGAAAATCCGAAAGAGGCCTTATCGCTTTGGGAAGAATTTGCAGGTGAAGATTCCAGGGAAGCAAGCATTTCCCTGACACAAACCCTGATTGATCATGGTTATTTCGATGAAGCCGAGAAACTCTTTAAATCATTGCCCATTGATGAAGAAATTTCTTCCCAATCATTACTCGCCTCTGCAAGAATTGCCGCTCACAGGGGTGAACTCAATAAGGCTCGAGTGGCGGCAAAACAAGCTACCGAACTGGGCATTCTCGACCGAGAAAACCCCGCCAACGACATCACTTTAGTAAGACTCTTGTTGAAGCTAAACCTGAATGAGGAAGCCATCGCTCTGGCCAGCGATCAAATACAAAAGAATCCTAACGACGCACAAGCGGCTTACTTGCTGGCCAAAGCTTATCTACAAGCTGGCCTTCCAGAACAAGCCCTATCCCATGCACATATCTCAACAGCCTTAGAGCCAAAAAACACCGAATTGCGCCGGGCTTTAGCAACGACTCTAGAAGTAGTAGAAGATTGGCAGCAGGCGTTGAATGAGCGTGAGACCGTGCTTGAACTCGATCCGGAATTCAACTCTTCCGATCATCATGCCTTGGCAGCCTGCGCATTGGCTGCAGGACAACCAGGCCGTGCCAGTGAAATCGCACAAAAAATAATTCGCTTTGATGCCTTTGACGGGCAGGCGCAGGCCATCATGGGGCAGGCGCTGATCGAATTAGATAACCCAGCAGAGGGAATTCAGCATATTGAGAAAGCTGTACAATTATCACCCGAACAACCCCAGGCCTGGATTGCATTAGCAGGTATCCACCGACAAAAAGGCGACCTCAAAAAAACTCAGCAAATCCTGATCACTGCTTCGAGGGCCGCCTCCGAATCGGCTGAGATTCACCTGGCCTTAGGTGATGCTTATATGGCGGACAATGCCCCGACGAAAGCCCTGAGTTCCTTTCGCAAGGCGTATGAGCTAGCAGAATCATCAGACGCTCAGATCAACCCAAACATAAGGGTCAAAATAATTTGTACCTTGGGTCAGTCTTTGCTCGACCTCGGTCATAATGACGATGCCTTCCATATTTTAGAAGAAGCTTACCAACACTCACCTGCCCAGGCTGCCCTGGCACATATTTATGCCAAGTCATTAATCAAACTGGGGAGAGTGAAACATGCTCTGGGCCCACTCTCGAATGCAGTCGAAAATGCTCCTGAAAATTTGGAAATTCTTCAAGACCTGGCACTCGTACAATATGAGACTCACACAGACCTGAACGAAGCGGAATCTAACCTTAAATTTATCTTGTCACAAGAACCACACCGCGCCCTCTCCAAAGGTTTGCTGGCAAAAATTCTCGAAACAAACAAGAAATACCAGGAAGCCTTGGAAATGTACAACCTGGCTTTAGGCACAAAACTTACCAAGAATTTGGGTTGGTACAAAGAATTGGCGCTGGGTTTGAGCCGCATGGCCCTAAATCAAAACCAACCAGATACTGCCCTGGCATCCCTGGAAATGGCCTGGAGCAAACACCCGGAAGTGACTGAATTAGGCCGAAACCTGGCCACCGTGTACGTGATCAATCAGCTTCCCAACAAAGCCTTACAGGTGGGCTCCAGTTTGGTACAAGCGAATCTGGCTGATCTGGAAATTGTTTTTTGGTTCATTGATCTATGCCTTGAACTCAACAAGCCTGAACAAGCGCTAAAGGCGCTGAAAAAAGCCATTCTGGTTCACCCGAATGAGGCCCGTCTTTATTTGATGCAGGCTGACCTGCTCATGAAACTCGGAAAACCAAAAGCTGCTCACAAATCCTTCCACCGAATAGCAAAACTTGAGAATTCCACCTCCCGTGAATTATCTGTGGCTGCCGATGGATTGATCGAATTGCAAGACTTTGAACAGGCCGTCTTTTGCCTGGAACGAGCGCTGGCCCTGGGGCATACCCAGGCAACGGATTTAGAAAGCAAGGATAAGAAAGGTCTTTTACAAAAACTCTATTCCAAACTCGCCGAGGCCCATGCTTCCAACCACAACCACAATGCCGCGCTATCTGCTTTGGAAGAAGCCATAACTATTCGACCTCATGATTCGCAATTGGAGCAAAAACGAGCAACGTGCTTGATCGAACTGGGCCAACTCGACCGAGCGGCAGCCTGGATACAAGCGGCCCTGGATCATGCTCCTAATGACCCTGACTTGAATCTGCAAGCCGCTGTCATCCAACGATCATTAGGGAATCTGCCTGAAGCGCGCGATTTCGCTCGCAAATCATTAGGCACTCCCGATCATAGGAATTATTTCCAGGCGATGCTGCTGGATGCTAATCTGGCCAATTCAATGGTGCAAACCAGGTCCGCCAGAAAAACGCTAGAGATTTCAACCCCCAAACCTGCACAAGAAGATTCTGATAACACAGATCTCGTCGCATATTTTTGCTTGCAAGGCGAACAAGCCCTTGCCTTGGGTGAAGAAATTGCTGCCGCTGAAGCTCTCACCAATGCATTGAGGTTATCTCCACAGCATGCGCGTGCGCTCGCATTGAGAGTTCGTTTGCGACTGCGCCAGGGAGGTCTTGAAGATGCCGCCCAAACGCTTGAAGCTGCCCTAAAGACCCTGGGAGAAAACTCTTCACAGCAATCTGTTGAAACCCAAATAGCTTTAGCGCTGGCAGCCCTGGATTGCAAAGCCTGGAGCCCGGCAGCCTATTTATTCAAAGAGGCCATCAAGGCCGCCCCCAAAGAACCACGCGCCTATTTAGAACTGGCCCGAACGTTAGTGCTACGGGCGGAACACCAACGTCTTTGCCAGGTATTGCACATCAGCCACCATGCACCGGGCGATGGAATCCTATCAAAGGAAAGTTACAAACAATTTGAAGCAGTCATTATTAACGCCACCAAACTGCTGAAAGCCGTTCGGCCACATTTAGAACATCCTGAGGAAATTCAGAACGTGCTCTCGACATGGCTGGCCCGAGGCCAGGCGGCCTTCCGTCCCAGCAGCGACCACGCCTACGCCCTAAGTGAGTTATCCCCGACACCGGAAAACCAGGCCGCCCAAATCGCAGCTTTGCTCAATGCAGAAGCACACCGTTCGGCAGCCAAACTGGCTGAGGAAATCTATCCAACGAGAGAAAATAAACCTATCGAGAACCCGCTCCTGCTGGCCCAGATTGCGCGTGCCCTGAAGGAAGAAGAACCCGAATGGGCTTCCAGTGCTGCCCAGCGTGCCCTTGATATGGCTGTTCGGAAAAATATACCTGGGTATCCGATTTTCTTTGCGTTAAAAGCTCTGATTTCTCACCACATCCACGATCGGGAGGCACTGATCAATTCCATCCAAAACTTGTTGGCTGTCTGGGATGATGAGCCCTACTGGCACACTTTGGCAGCCGAAACGTTGCTCAACCAAAGTAATGAGTTGGAAAACGATGCTTCGAACGCCTATGCCCATCAAGCCGTTGAATTTATGGAAAAAGCCATAAAACTCGAACCGCTAAAAGCAGCACATTACAAAAAGCTTGGGCAAGCACATCTGCTCAGCAAAGATACATCCCAGGCCCTGGATGCCTTCAAAAGAGCCGCTAAATTAGCGCCCAAGGATATTGAGCCGAACCTCTCCCTGGCGAACATCTTCAAAGCTGAAGGCGATGCTCGCCAGGCAAATCGCCATGCCAAATTAGCTATTGAACAATCACCAAACAATCCAAAAGCACTTAAATTGCTGGCTGAGGTCGCTATCGAAAAACAAAAACCTGCCGAAGCACTACATCATGCCGATACACTGCTCAGAGACAAGGCCGGCGATCTGGATGCTATGTTGCTGCGGGCTGAAGCTTTGGCTCAATTGAACAAACCAGCAGAAGCATTGATCGCGCTGGAAACAGCCACGGCTCGCATGCTGCCCACATCCGATCTATTGCTAAAAACCGTGACGCTAAAGCGCCAGGTCTATGGCGAGAAGGCTGCCTTGGAATCCTTACAGAATTTGGCCGATCAATACCCCAACGACCTGGATATCGCCTTTGAGTTAGCCCAATTGCAGGCCAAACGAGGACAAAAAGAGAAGGCCATTCAGACCGCCCAGAATGCTCTCAACAAGGGCTCGGAAGAAAGCAGCTCCGAGCAACGCTCGCGCCTTCACTATCAGCTCGGGCTGTTGCTCCGTCAGGGCCGGCAGCTCGATCGCGCCGTAGATAATTTGAGCCTCGCCATTGACCTCCAGTCCGATTGGATAGAACCCTACATAGAATTGGGTCGTGCTTATTTCGAGCGCCGCCAATATGATCAGGCCCTGCAAACATACGAGCAAGCTATTCGCATTGCACCCACAGATCCCCGCGCTTACCACTGGGCTGGCGTCACCCTCAAAGACACCAACGATTATCTCAACGCCGAAATCATGCTGCGAAAAGCCGCCGATCTAGATCCCAACGATGTCAGCATCCAGCGAAAACTTGCTGCGGTTGTGGCCCTCAATTTGGTTCACAACCCTGCCGAGCAAGTCAAATCACCGATAAAGACAGGTAAACGATGAATAACAATTCCATCCACCCCATTTCACCCGGAACCCCCTGGCCGCGTCATTATCTGATCGATCTCCTGCACACGGGTTTGCTTACTAAGGCTTTTCGTTTTGTGAGTCAGGCATCTTTAGCCTGGCTGACGTATTTCCAAAACGATCTGTATGTCCGCTTCCTGCGAGCCAAAGCTATGGCAGCGCAGGGCAAAAGTCAACAGGCCAAAGCGATATTGGAACAAATTTGCATGGCGGACCCTGAATTCGTTGAGGCACAATCATTGCGCGCTGAATTAGTTGAAAGACTAGGGATCAAAGGTGGAGCCGAAGCTCAGGGGAGCGCTCTGGCCCTGGGCGCAAAACTCGATACGACCCCCAAGTTGGCGCGCCTGGCCCCGGGCTGGAGTCAGCCCCTGAGAGCAGCCCGAGCGGCCCTAAAATCGGTAAATTTTCCGAATGCTGAACGCCAGATCAGCGAAGCTCTGACTGCAGAACCCATCTCGCCGCTCGTAGCAGTAACGCATCTACAAACACTTTGGGCCCAGAAAGATACCCCAAAAGCTGCCATTCATTCCCTGGCCGATCATTATCTCAGCCGGTGGCCGGAGTGCATCCCCATCCAAATTATCTTAGCGGACAGCCTGATGGGTGGTGGCGAGTCGACCAAGGCAGTCACCATGCTGCACCGGGCCTCGGCCAGTGATCCCAGTGGCCAGGTGCCTGCTCGTTTATGGGGCAGCAATGATCAGCCATACAAAGATTTGTGGCCTAAGAATATGCAAGCCATGATCAATGTCTCCATTCCCGCAGAGGTGGCCGTCGCTTTGGGTTGGAATCTACTCTCTGAGGGCGGCTCACAGGTACAAACACTGGAAACAGAACCCGTCCTCAAGGTCGCGGAGCCGGCCGAACGTGAGCTTGTGGAGCAGCCAAAAGAAGCGTTGGTTGCAGATTCTGATATGCTTCTTAAAAAGGAACCAGAAGAATCAGAAGTTCCAGAGGTTCCTGTGGTTCCCGAGGCTGCCATTAACTCGAATGAAGAAGAAGAACCCGAAGTACCGAAAGAAATCCAAGAAGAATTAAATCAGATTGCTGAACGCCTCAATCTGCCAGGATTGGCCAAAGCAGATGGGCGCTACCCTGTTTACGTAATCCTGACAACTCGCACTGGCCTGATTCAGAAGTACGGCGAGAAGAATTTCAAAACGCTAGATACCGCGATGGAAAGGTTGGTCCTGACCGTGCGCGAACGCCCCGGTTGGGGTTCTCTACTTATGTACGCCGATGACCCCACCAGCATGGCCGGCATGGAATTGAAGCCCTGCAAGCACAATGATGCCTGGGGTTTGAAGCTGGCCCTGGCAGACCTGGATAAGGCCTTGCACAAAAAAGGCGCCATGATCGGGGCCGTGCTGATCGTGGGTGGGCCAAAAGTTGTGCCGTACCATCATTTGCCCAATCCCACAGATGATTCAGATAGTGACGTGCCCTCGGATAATCCGTACGCTACCAGCGACGAAAACTATTTCATCCCTGAATGGGCTGTGGGGCGCTTGCCTGGGGATGTCACCCAAGAGATCGGCTTCTTGTTAGATCACCTTAGAGCGATCACACGCCAACATATTGCTGCGATCAAAAAGGCGGCCAGTTGGTGGCAATGGCTGGTCAATCTGATCAAACGGCTGATCCCTGGCAGCCGCAACGCCAAGAGCATCGGTTACACCGCCGAGGTCTGGCAGCGGGCTGCTCTCTCTGTTTATCGCACCATCGGCGAGCCCAAAGAGATGATCACATCACCCCCCGTGGGCAGCCACAACGAAATCCCCGAGCCTGCGGCGCAATTGGGCTACTTCAACCTGCATGGCCTGATCGACGCTCCCGATTGGTATGGTCATCGCGATCACACAAATTATCCTCAACCGGGAATGTCCCACTTTGAGGAAGGCCCCGATTATCCCATCGCCCTGCGGCCTTCAGATATCGTCAATGGCGGTCGCGCCCCTCAGGTTGTCTTTAGCGAGGCCTGCTACGGCTTGCACATTTTCGGCCGCAAAGTGGACGATTCCATGGCGCTCAAATTCCTCTCCAGCGGCAGTCAGGCGGTGGTGGGTTCTACGGTTATCGCTTATGGCTCGGTCAATACGCCATTGATCGCGGCCGACTTACTGGGGAAAGCTTTCTGGCAATACCTGCAAGAGGGCTACCCCACGGGTGAAGCATTACGCCGGGCAAAAATTCATCTGGCCAAGGAAATGCACAAACGTCAGGGTTATCTCGATGGTGAAGACCAGAAAACCCTGATCTCTTTTGTCCACTACGGCGATCCCCTGACCCGGCCGACGGAATTGCCTTCGGTCAGTGCAAAGATTTCGAAGGAGATCTGGCGCTACGCCGAAAAGAAACCACAGGTCAAGACCATCTGTGACCGCTCCGAGAATCCTGGAACTTCAGCGCCAATTCCGGGAGAAGTCATCGATCAAGTCAAAAAAGTTGTCGAGCAATACTTACCTGGCATGCAAGGCGCCCAACTCTCATTAAGCCATGAACACGCAGATTGCTGCTGTGATGGCCATGAATGTCCAACAGCTCAATTGGGCACCAAGTCTCGCCCCGACGTAGTGCCTCAGCGCAAACTGGTCACCCTGAATAAAGAGGCCCGCGATGCGTATAACGTTCACCCAATATGGGCACGGCTCACGCTGGACGAAGATGGTGAAGTGGTAAAGATGGTGGTCAGCAGGTAGCGGGGAGCTAGTAGCTCTTTAGCAAAAAAAGCGGTTTGCTAACAGCCTTGGCTTCCGGCTGTCGTCAAACCGCTTTTCTATTTATGAATGCGCACCACAGCTAGATGATCCCGTACTGGAGCGCAAATATGATCAAACCAGCCAGGATCACCAGGGGGTAGAATATTTTTTCGGCCAGGATCAACCGGTCGGCCAACTTGCGGTTTTCATTTTTGGCTGCCTGTCGGGCGATCACCGAGACGATCAGGTCGATAACGATCAACCCATACATCGTGTAAAAGAGAAAATCTAACGCGACCGTATAGCCAATTCCGGGCAAATCGTTAGACAATTTAATGTGGAAAAATGCCACCGTCAACAATGCGCCGCGCCCAATGGCATTTTTGACCGCAAATTGGTCCGGTGGCAAGAAGATCGAAAGATAGGCCAGGATCGTGACGGCCACCAAAGGAAGCATATTTTTGAGGCTGAAACTAAGCGTATTGCGCTCTATTTCGATCACGGCATTGAAAAGAGAATATTCGATATCAGAAGCGGCGCCAAAATTCAAGGGATCGCCTAATGTCGAACGGTTGATCTGAATCCCCTGGAAGAAGCTGGCGTTTAACGGGTGCCAGCTGCCGATCTTTAGAACTTGATTTTCCGAACTGGTTATCTTATCGAGAGCCGTCACTTCGTCGGAAAGTTCCATCCCCTGAAAATCGATCACATAGATGATGTTGTCGCGGGTTTTGGCTACATGCCGAAACCGAATTTCCAACTCCTGGTGATCGAAGGGATAATCTTGAAACTGGAAATCGCCAATAAAATCAGCCTTGACACGGTAGAGGCGGTACGCAACTTCATCCTGAGTTCTCTCGGCGATTGGCGCGCCCAAAGTAGTCCCCCTTGATCCATTGGTAAAGACGATCTTGTCACCATCAACCCCTTCCTGAAAACGGAACCACAAATAGAAATCGAAAACATAACTGGAGTTTTTGACATTTAGATTGGTAACCTCGATAAAATCCATCCCTGTATAAACTATATCTGTCCTGCGCAGATATTGGTCATCAATCAAAATGATTTCCCCCCGACTGATCATGAGGTCAAGATCAGAACTTAGCATACGATCAACGTTCATCACCGGGGAAAGTTGTGTCATCGCGGAGATGCGGTGTTGTTTCTCATACACTCCGATGGTTACCGGCTTGACAACGTTTCCTTGTTCATTGAAGAACAATAAGCCGGTAACACCGTCAATTGCCTTTTCGTGTGAATTGATTCCTGCAAGATAATTACGAATTTTCTCCCGGTCAGCGGCTCGCTGATCTGATTCACCAGAAATACCGGACTCCCTGATCGCTTCGATGGCCATTACGACAGCATCATAATTTGTAGCAGCTTTGCTCCCTGGCATACAATCATATTTATCAACGTAAGCATCGCGAAAATCTTGACCGGCTTTACCAGCGACATCGAAAATAACCGGTGATACCGCCAACACCCCATCTGAAAAATATCCAGGCGATTTTAGTTCTTCGGGAAAGCGCTTGAAACCTTCAACAAAATTGATATTCGAAAACGCACTGGGCCCAAAAATGGGATCATTAAAACCCCGTCGTTTCAGCTCAGGAACTAACGTTACACCTTCAGGAACATGCATGGCAAGATATATGGCTCCAACCTCGCCAGCCTCGTCTTCCAACAGGGTTTTGATTATCTCATCGTATTGTTCATCAAGATCTCCCGAATCGGGATCGATACTGATCATATAGGTGACTTCGCCACCCAATTTCTCGAATTCGAGCTTAAAAGGTTCAGCCAGGGATGTACCAAAGGCGTCAACGTCATGGATCACTGTGGCGGTATCCTGATCGAGGATGTGCCAGAGATAGTTGGCCAAAAACGTCGATTGAGAACTGCTATTGGGAATGACACGAAAATACCACTCACGGTCCTGGGTTACCGACTCCGCAGTGGCTGATCCAGAAATTGCTGGGATTTGATGTTTTTCATAGATTTCGCCCGCCCGGATCGATGATGAACTGAAGGCATGCCCAATCACGATCAGGGCTTCATTTTCGTCGGCAATCTCTTGGGCACGCTGCTCCGCCAAGTCTGCTATGTTTTGGTCATCTTTGACAATGAGTTCGATCTGTTTGCCATGGATGCCTCCCTCAGCATTCACTTGATCGATATAGAGTTGGATTCCGTTTAATGTGTCCTGGCCATCCAGGTTATATTCACCGGTCATTGGGGCAACAACAGCAATCTTTAGGGCATCGCTACTTTGGGAAGAATTTAACATCACCCCTAAAACTACGATCACCAGGACAACCAACAAAGCAATAAAAACCCAACGATAATTGATTTCTGATGTCTCTGCCATTAGATTCTCCTCAAAGGTACATACGATCCTTCAAAAAATCCCACAACCAATAAAACAATTGTACTAATAGGCTCGATATTCTGACTTAGCACAATAAGTATCAAATTGATTGCAATGGACAAGTATTTTTCGTGAATATCCAAACGCCTTTTTCCCTTTTTCAGCGTTGTAGGCTGCCTAATCTCCCCTTGAAAACAGAGCCACACAAAAAACCAGAGACCTTTTACAACACGCCTGGAATATTAACGACTATGCGATAATTCAATCAAGGTCACTTTTTTGGAGACGGTGTTGAAAATGGCCAACGTGCTGCGGCCATTCATTCCCATCACTTCGCCAGGGTTCAATAGCAAGGTATCCCCCACCCACTCTTCGTGGGCCGTATGATTATGACCATAGCAAACCAGGTCATAACGCCCAGACTCCGCTAATGCGCGGCCAATCTTGGGGTAGTGATTCAAGGCCACTTTCAAGCCTCCCAGCTCAACCTCCGCCAGCTCGCCATGCAAATGAATGTTTTCGGCAGAGGAGGCCACCTGAGAAAGCAGCACTTTATCGCCATCATTATTTCCCCAAACGATATGTACCGGTTTGCCACCCGTACCTTTGATCAAACGCATGATCATAAAGGGAGCGATCAAATCCCCACAATGTAAAATGGCATCGACATTTTCCAAATAGGGCATGGCTTTAGCAAATTTCCAAATGTTGTCGTGACTATCACTCATTATGGCTATGCGCATCACAAGTCTCCTTGTCTTTCAGTATGCTCCCTGATAAACTAACTGAGCTTTGTCTAATGCTAACACATCTATGAACAGTAAACGCCCCCTGCTTGCCTTCCTTTTATTTCTGGCAGGAATTTTCTCAGCTTTTGTTTCTGGGTTTATGACCCGCGAGTTGATATCCCCCTCGGCAGGCAATCTTCCCATCCTGGCTCAGGCACGCCAGATTTTGGAACGCCATGCTCTCAACGACCTTCCTCCGGATCGGGAACTGGAATACGGCATGATTCGGGGCATGTTGGGTGAGATCGACGATCCTTATACGCGCTTTGTCGAACCCGTCCAAACAGAGCTTTCCAGCAACGATCTGGCCGGGAGCTATGGCGGCATTGGGGCAAATTTGGATCGTGACCTAGAAGGGTTTGTGATCATCTATCCTTTCCCGGCAGGGCCAGCTGCGGAAGCTGGGATCATCGATGGAGATCGCTTGATTCTGGTCGATGAGTTGGAAATTGTTCCCGATATGTCAACCGAGGAAACTGGGGCCGCAATTCGGGGTCCTGTGGGTGATCCTGTTTCCCTGAGAATTACCCGCCCCCCAGGGCACGAGACATATGACTTCAAAATAAAACGTCAGGAAATCCCGCTGCCCTCTGTCACCTGGCACACAGCGCCGGGTGATCCTAAATTGGGGATTATCGACGTAAACATCATCGCTGCCAGCACCAGCGATGAAATCGAGACTGCGATTTCAGATTTACAATCGCAACAAGCTGAATATTATGCTCTCGATCTGCGCGGCAACGGCGGCGGTTTGGTCGATGCCGGGGTAACGATAGCCAGTTTGTTCCTGACCGAAGGCGACATATTGCAAGAACAATATCGTGGTAAACCCGTTGAAACATATACTGTAAAAAAGACCGGATCACAGGCAGAAATCCCCCTGGTGGTTTTGGTCGATGCCAACACAGCCAGTGCTGCAGAAATCATCGCTGGGGCTTTACAAGCCCAAGGACGGGCGACAATCATCGGACAACCGACTTACGGCAAAGATTCCATTCAATTAGCCTTCGATCTCGATGACGGCTCCAGCGTGCACATCACCGCCGCCAAATGGTGGATTCCTGGTCTCGATGTAAATATCGGTGAAACCGGGATACAACCTGATATCGCGGTGGCATCCGACGTTTCTCAGAACGACGCCACCGTCGCGGCAGCAATCGATTACTTTAATCCACAGTGAAAATATGAACCAAAATTCTCAACCTGAACCCTGGAGTGAAACCCAACCTACCCAAACCTCGTACCAACC
Organism: uncultured Anaerolineales bacterium; assembly: GCA_964629085.1. Lineage (GTDB taxonomy): Bacteria > Chloroflexota > Anaerolineae > Anaerolineales > UBA11858 > NIOZ-UU35. The sequence goes on along the minus strand of CAZVPR010000096.1, from coordinate 5,360 downwards.
TGAACAACGGGTGGAATGGGCCGAACCCCCTAAGCGTCGCCGTTCGTGCTGCGGGGGTTGTTTTCTTGGTTTATTCATTCCCACTGCGCTGATAATCAGCGCGCTATTCCTTTATTTGCTTTTTCCAGGCCGCACCAATATTCTGATTTTTGGCATCGACAGCCGTGAGCCCAATTCACTTCTGGGCCGTACCGATACACTGATCCTGTCAACCGTCGAACCCTGGCAACCTTACGCCGGCATGCTTTCCATACCGCGCGATCTGTGGGTCACGGTACCGAACTACGGAGAGGATCGCATCAACACTGCTTATTTCTACGCCGAAGCGGAACAACCCGGCAGCGGCCCTGCTGCCATCATGCAAGCGGTTCAAACGAATTTTGGCGTAGATGTCGATTATTATGTCCGCATCCGCTTTATCGGCCTGTTGGGCCTAATCGATGCTATGGGTGGTCTACAAATCGAGCTGCCTGAGGCTATGTCTGGCTACCCGGCAGGTGTGCACGAACTCACCCCCGAGCTAGCCCTGGCATTAGTGCGTGATCGCGCCGGCAGCGACGATTTCAGCCGCATGCAGCGGGGACAAATATTCGTCAAAGCGGTGTTGAAAAGCATGCTTTCTCCCAACAACATTTCGCAGTATCCCCAGATATTTGCCGCGCTTTCAGAGTTCATCGAGACAGATGTGCCGGGCTGGATGTGGCCACGGCTGGGTGTGGGACTGCTGCGTTTGGGATCCGATGGCATCGATGCGCACATCATCACCCGTGAAATGACCACCCCCTTCACCACCAGTGGTGGGGCTCAAGTTTTGTCACCCAATTGGGAATTGATCAATCCCGTGCTGCTTGAGATCTTTGGGCAGTGATTTTTCGTGTTCAGTGGGCACCAGAATGCCGGTACCTGAAACTTGACCCTTAACGCCAAACACCCGATATCCCAATACCCAGCAGTCTATGCTACAATCGCTCCACGTATGAGCATCAAAATTGTCGCCCGCAACCGCAAAGCCAGACACGAATACCATCTTTTGGACACTTTCGAAGCCGGCCTGGTGCTGCAAGGCAGTGAGATCAAATCGATCCGTGCCGGGCAGATCAACATCAAGCAAGCTTATGTGCACGTCGATGGCGAGGAGGCCTGGCTGGTCGATGCGCACATCGCTCCCTATGATCAAGCATCTTACTTGAACCACAATCCTACTCGCCAGCGCAAGCTCCTTCTGCACAAAAAAGAAATCCACCGCATGTGGGACGAAGTCCGCCGCAAAGGAACCACCATAATCCCCACCCAGGTATATCTAAAGAAGGGGCGCGCCAAGGTTGAGATCGCCATCGCTCGGGGCAAGAAACTGCACGATAAACGCGCGGCAATCGCCGAAAAAGATGCCCAACGCCAGGTAGAGCGGGAATTGCGGCGCAGCGGATTTTAGAATAATTTTCAAACTCCCCAAATAAAGAGGCAACCATGTCAACTCCATCCACCATCGGCGCAATCAACTTACTTCCGATGGCGGAGAAACGTCGCATCTACGCCAAGATTATTCCGCCGGAACTAACTATCCGCTTTCATCTCAATCCATTTCTAACCGACAAAGAGGGGCGCGATCTTTTACACCTGGATTGTGAAACGGGAAGCGTAGACACGGAAATCAGCCTGTTTCACAAACAAGGGTTTCAAGACCCCATCTTTTATGGACACATCACGGACACCATCAATGGGCAGCTTCATATTTTGCTTTATATCCTCAATGATCCTGATGCTCTGCGTTTCGATATCGATGTGCAAGCCGATGGCACACCCACGGGTCTGGGATCGAAAAGCCGCAACATTGAAGCAGAAATCGCCGCGATGCAGGCTGGCCTTTCTCCCGGGCAAATTCGTGAAGGCTTGCACGTGCTCAAACAGGCCACAATAACTTACGAAGCATTTATCGAGAACCTGGGACACACAATCTATTTCACTGAACCTCTGTATTATCACAACGCCGTCATCTTCGAGCGCTATGGTTTCACCTATCAACAAGGCCGGCGGCGCATGCAAGCCTACCACGAAGGCTTTTCTCCGGGTGGCGATTTGCTCCATTTGCTAGATGACAGTACACCGTTCCGCCAGCCCGGGGCCGCCAACAGCATCCGCTTGCGCTCTTGGGCCATCCACGATGGCATCTTAGGCGAACCTTTCACCAATGTCACCATGTATAAACAGGTTGGCAAGCATTCTGGGGTGAACACAACCCCGGATTGCAATTGGTAATTTGCCACAGAGAACACAGAGTTCACTGAGATCAAATTGAGCGATGCAATCACTGAGAAGATCATTGGCGTGGCAATCGTGGTTCACCGTTTGTTGGGGCCAGGATTGCTCGAATCAATCTATGAAGAAGCTCTTTGTTGGAGTTTGAGATAAAGGGAATTGAATACAAACGTCGGGTCAAAGTCGACGTCATCAATAAGGGGAAGGTCATCAAAGGTCAAAGATTAGATATTCTTGTAGAAGATCAAGTTTTCGTTGAACTGAAAGCTGTAACTAAGGTACCAGATGTTGCTCTGGCCCAAACACTATCCTATCTCAAAGCAACAGGTGTTCCCGTGCCCTACAGATAAATCCTACTCTTGCATATCAACTCACTGCTTATACCAAAACCAAATCTCTTTTTACTGTGCTCTCTGAGGCTAAAACATGCTAAACAATAACCTGATCGCCCTCATCATCACCTTTGCCGCCGCCCTGATCTGGCTGCGCATCAACGATTTTGCCGCCCACCGTGGCTGGATCAGCAGTCAACTCAGCCGCAAGATCATCCACATGGGCACTGGCCCAATTTTCGTCTTGTGCTGGCTGCTCTTCACTGACGCACCCATCGCGCGCTATTTGGCCGCTCTTGTCCCGCTAGTGATCACTCTTCAATTCGCATTGGTCGGACTTGGCATCATGAAAGACGAAGCCGCGGTCCAGGCCATGTCACGATCAGGCGATCCGCGTGAAATTTTGCGTGGTCCACTTTTTTATGGCCTCGTCTTCGTGGTGCTGACGGTCGTATACTGGTTGGATTCGTCCATTGGGATGGTGGCGTTGATGCTGATGTGCGGCGGTGACGGGCTGGCCGATATCCTCGGGCGACGCTGGGGAACTGCAAAGCTCCCCTGGGCGGCCGGCAAATCCTGGGTGGGTTCGCTGGGCATGCTTCTCGGTGGATGGATATTTGCGGTATTTATTTTGTGGGTGTTTGTTGCGGCCGGGGTGTTCACTGCTCCCTTCAGCGACTACTTGCCTGTCATAACGATCATTGCCCTGGTGGGCACGCTGGTTGAATCATTGCCGATAAAAGATATCGACAACATCACCGTCACGCTTGCGGCGGTGATATTGGGTCATGTCTTGTTTTAAGCTCCTAGTCAGCGCTTTAGCGCTGGATTATCCTCCAAAATGTACGCTGATCCCAAACTCTCCAATCAAGAAAATGAAGCGTTGGTACGTGAGCGGTTACGAAAAGGCTGACCTCCACATTAGGATAATTGCGAAAGATATTAGTACAAACCTAATTTTATGATCAAAATCGACGGTAATAACCTCACAATCGAAGACATCGTTTCAGTTGCCAGACAGGGCACAAAAGTCGAAATTGCCCCCGAAGCATATCCAGGGGTTTCGGCTGCCCACACAAAAGTAAGAGAAGTCGTTCCTTATCAGGCTGGTGATGCCTGGTGGGGTCCTGAAATCGAAAAAATCCACCGGATCATTATTAATGGAGAGTTAATCCAAAAAGTAAACAAATCGATTGACGTCGATATGCAAATATGATAAACTCAGTCGAAATTTAGTCGTATTTAATCCTAAGGAAAGGTTGTAGTCATGACATTGTTGGAAAAAACGAAAGTCGAAGTGATTTCGCTGACCCCCGCTGCTGCTGATGCTGTGCGTGATCTCTTTGCCAAGCGTGAACTCGAAGGTTATGCTTTGCGAGTTTTCGTACAAGGTGGCGGCTGTTCGGGCTTCCAGTATGGTATGGCCCTCGAGAATAATATCCGTGAACAGGATACGGTTGTTGAATGCCATGGTGTCGATGTGGTCGTCGATGAAGTTTCAATCCAGTACATTTCTGGCGCGTCGGTCGACTATGTCGAAGATGTGATGGGCAGCGGCTTCAAGGTCGAAAACCCCAACGCTATGGCCAGCTGCGGTTGTGGAAGTTCATTCCAGACCAAAGAGGGCGAAGGCAGCGCTGGTGGGTGCGCCGGTTGCTAAGATCATCACTTGCCGTAAAAAGAAGAAGGCCGGATATTCCGGCCTTTTTTTATTTTTAACAATATTCGTTAATTTATCGTTGCCGCAAGAACGACAGGACTAATCCAAGGAACCCAAAGATCGCCAGACCAATGATTATGAAACCGATGGGCACTCCGCCCGTTCCAGTGGTGGTGACCTCGGGTGGAAAGGTGGGGATAACTAAAGGTGACGGAGGAGTCAGGGTGGGCATGCGGGTGCCTAGTGGTTGAACAACAAACTGGGAGGCCAGGGTTGGATCGATGGTGGGGGTAACGCGCGGTGTGGGGGTTGAGGGCGGCTCGACGATTGGCAATTCATCCCCCAAGACGCGGATCAATGGCGCGTAGACCCAGGCCACCCCCTCTTCTACGCCGGCATAGGCAATCTGCACCCAATCGCCAGCGGGCGTACGTCCTAAAGCTGGTACTTCCTGACGATTGAGCAAAACACCCACCCGCGGGTAATCTGTACCCGGTCCGGAGCGCACGTTGATTTGCTCCTCGGGATCAGAATAAACGATCGCAAGGGGTCCGCCGGGAGTTCCGGTCACCGTAGGAATATCCACCGTGGGTTGCTGTTCAATTTCATTAGCCAATGCTATGGCACTGGCAAATGAGTTTTGCACAATAAAAAACCCAATCACGAATAAAGCCACGAAAAATAGCGCTGATTTCCTTCCAATTCGCATGCGTCCTCCGCAAGGTAAAGAGGCAAAACCCTGAAAATTCCTTGCTCCCCAGTTCACCTGCGTCGTGCTGGGGATTATGGAATTTTCCCACTTGGTCGGGTTTAGCTACAACTTGGCACCAACGCAGCAAGCTGCATGGTATTCGCTTCGCGAATAAAACCAAAATGAATTCGCAGGTAACCATACTACCAGGTAACTAAACAGTCAAGTTCTTGATATAATCCATTCTACGCCTTACAACCGATATTATTTTAATCACGAATAGGGACGAATGAGCGAGAGTCACGAATAATGTCGGCAAAATAATTCGTATTGCTAGTGAATATCAACGTATTCGTGATCGAATTACTCAGTCGAACCTTCTTAATTTTGCTTTGCGAAAAAATATAAGTAGACACTATGA
>CAZVPR010000095.1:0-18903 GCA_964629085.1 uncultured Anaerolineales bacterium | reverse complement strand
GTAAATACTAAAAAGCTGCTCCCATACCTGCATTAATCGGCTCTGTCCAACGGCAGCCAACATTTGTTTGTTGGCAATCGTGTTTTGCAGGTCTGGAAAATCAAGCCGTTGTTTTCCGGCGGCAATGGCGCCGGAGCTTACTAAAATGATTTCAAGCCCTTGTTTATGAAGGTCAGCACAGGCACTAACTATCTGAATTATGCGCGGCTGATCCAGATTGCGGGTACCGCCCGTCAATACGCTGGTTCCGATTTTGATCACAATGCGGTGATAAACTGTCATAATTTTCCAACCGGTAAATATTCGTACGATTGTTCTAATTATACCTAATTAAATCCCTCGCTAAGGCGCAAAGGCGCAAAGCATTTTTTCTTTTCGACCATTTACAATGCGAGTGATACCATGTTTTATCTGTAGTGCAACAAAATTGATCAATAATCCGAGACGTTTGTCGGCTAACTTCAAAAATGTAAGAAGCTGTTTCTGTATGTACGGGTGAATTTTTTGACAGATTTGAGTTCGATGATTCCTTTTTCTTTTACAATCAAATCGGCCCGACAACCCTCACCCAGGTTCTTGCCATCACAAATTACAGGAATGGCAACTTCAATATCTGCACGAAGTAGACACTTTTTTGTTCGTAGATTATAGCTCGATGATAAACAGACTCCAGTAGCCCAGGGCCTAATCCAACATGAATTTTTTATGCCGCGTCCACAATGATATTGGCAATTTCATTTTCTGTCATTTCTGCCCTCCCAGATTATTCGCGTCTTAGCGACTGGCCGTAGGCCCGCCTGTGGCGTGCGGGAATTAAATCACCTCAATTACTCCATTGCTTCCATTCACCCGAATCCATTGCCCATCCATCAACCGCTCCGTGGCCCGGTCTACCCCCACTACTGCGGGAATACCGTATTCACGCGCTACGACTGATCCGTGAGTCATCATACCGCCAATTTCCATCACCAGCCCACTCGCAGCCAGGAATAAGGGCGTCCAGGCTGGGTCGGTACCGGGACATACCAGAATTTCGCCGGGTTCGAGTTTGGTTTCGTGAGGGTTCAGAACGACCCGGACCGGCCCCTCAACAAGGCCTGGAGAAACGGGGTCGCCGATGATTGAGGCACCATCTTCTGTTGGCGATGTGACGCCTTCATAAAATGCTGTCCCATCACTGAGTAATACCCGTGGGATTTGAGCCCGGAGCATTTCTCGCTTTCTCAATTCACGCCGCTGGTCGATTTTCTGAATAAACTCAGGAGGAATTCGCTTTTGTTGAGTTATTTCTTCAAGTTCATCGATGCGCAGGAAGAAGAGATCATCGGATTGCTCTAACATGCCATGCTTGACGAAAACCTCTCCATTGGCCAGGAGTCCTTGCCGGATAATGGTCATCATGCGAATGGCAAAAAACTTGGGTGCTTCGCGCATCCCGCCAACTGCACGGTAGCGGCTGACAGCGAATCGAACCAAACTCGATTTGATGAATCCCCACGGCAATTTGCGCACTTCATTTTCGAGCAGGTTGGCTGCCTCGTCAGCGGCCTTAGCGCCATTTTTAAAAACCAAATCAGGTGCCAGCGCGGGGTCATCGATAGCCAGGTAACTTTGCAAAACTTGCATGATATGGGTCGGGTTTTCTTGCCAGCGTTCGCGCCCCACATCGATTTCAGCCAGTCCCCGGCTGCCATATTTTTCCAAAAATTGCTCACATACATTTTGAGCCGAGGGTGGCAGATTCCCTCCCAAATAGCAGGTAGATAAGGTTTCAGCCGTTGATGTTTCAAAAAGGCTGGCTGCATCGTTATCTTTTTGCAGGATTTGTGCGGTTTCCCAGAGAGCCAAATCCATATCAGTTGTGACATTATCCGGCATGCCGCGCGAAAGTTCGAGATAGAGGGTGTTGAAACGATCATTCCCAGTTGCTTCGGCAACTTCGAGGCTGAAGCGCTGCAGAATTCCGAAAAATGGGGCCATTCCTGCGATAATTGGTGGAACACCAATCGGGATCATGAGATCAGAAAACAAAAATCGGGCATCATTGATAAGTTGAACCGTCATTGAAAAGTCGAGCCACACATCTCCCCGAAATTGAAGCTTGGTTTTGGTTTCGGCAACAATTTCATCAAAAGTTTTCAGCGTATTGAATTTTATGCGCTCTGGATTTCGGAGAGTACGCAAAACCTGTCGGATGGTGGGAAGCGCAAAACTCAAAAATCGTCGAATGGTGGTGATCGAGGGCCTTGCATGAACGGGTGTGAAATGACCCTCATTCACCAGTTTGGATGCTATCTGCGCGACCCCAGGATCGATGGCTCGGACAACTTTGGGATACGCCCGATTTCCCAAGGGCGTTTGTAGAATGCCGGTCATGTTGATGAAAATTCGTTCCGCAGCGACATAAAGTGTAGATTGGCTCTCCACCGTGAGATTCAGCTTGAAAAGACGAGATATGCCGGTAAGCATTTGCATCAGCAAATCTTGTCCGAGAGGTGTAAAGGGGTCAAGGACTCCCTGAACTGTATGCAGACCGATCAAGAATTTTAATGGCTCGGGTGGCAGGTTTGTTGGCAAAGGGAAGAGCGAAGTGATGGGCCGAGCCTGCAGTATTTGTATTTCTCCATTTGCCCAGGCCCACTCAATATCTTGTGGAAGTGTATACAAGTCGGCAACCCGCTGCCCTAGTTCGGCAAGTTTTAAAATGATTTCATTTGGAATGGCTTGAATTGAGGATTGATCGGATTTTTGAGTAATGACTCCGCCCTCGGGTTTGCCTGTCATGGTGATGGACTTACTGCCCTGGAATTTGTGGATGATTCTGTTCTTCGTGGTGTCCACCACGTAATGGTCAGGCTCGACATGCCCCCCAACCAGGGCTTCGCCTAGCCCAAGTGTGGCATCGATGACAGTTTCAGAGCGCAGACCGTTCAGAGGGTTAGCCGTAAAGAGCACACCTGAGGCCTGCGATTGCACCATGTTTTGCACGATCACGGCCAAGGCAACATCATTGTGGGGAATTCGATTGCGTTTCCGGTAGCCGATGGCGCGCGCCGTCCACAAACTGCTCCAACAGTTGATTACAGCCTGGAGCAAATCTTCGTCGCCAATCACATTGAGGAAGGTGTCCTGCTGCCCTGCAAAAGACATATCAGGTAGGTCTTCGGCGGTAGCTGAGGAACGAACCGCCACCGGTCGAGCGCCCAGCCAGCGCCAGGCGATCTCCAAAGCTGAATCTAAACCTTGGGGTACAGAACCACGCCCAAACTGAGTTCGAATTTCCTGTGAAACGGATTGTAAATCCTCGGGCGAGGATAAAGCTGCTAGAGACAATTTGTTTTCAATGAAAGAATCCAGCTTGTTTTCCCTTAAAAAATTTTGGTAGCAATCCGTTGGAATCAAGAAACCATTGGGTCCGGGAAATCCTGCCCTGGCTAATTTGACCAGATTAATGCCCTTGCCACCCACCTGGTCCAGAGTGACCTTCGGAGATTGCAAGGGGATAAATAGCTGGGGAAGAGGTTCGGGAGAAATCATGGATTTTCCTCGTTTGTAATGCCATGCAAGCAGATATTTACAATAGATTGCGCTGCCAGGTCGGGGGCAGGTATATCGTCACGATATGTTGGGCGAAAAAAAGCAAACCCCACAATCATACCCATTAACGCAATTGCTATGTCAAATGGCTCTTGAGAAATGATCTTGCCGCCATCCATCTGATCTTGGAGATACTTGGTGAGGCTGTGAATAGTACGGTTTTGATCACCGCGAAATTTGGTAAATATATTTTGTGTTCTGGGGTCACTCGAAAAGTAAACTGGAGCTAAATCACGAATATCGTACATGAACTGAATTGCAGATTCTACAAAGGCGATCAAATCTTCACGCAAATCGCCGCGATCAGATTCGAGTAAATCGAGCGCTGCCTGGCGAGGATGCATATGCTTTGCCAATGCTTGCAGTAACTCATCCTTATTGCCAAAATGACGATAAATTGTTGCAACACCAATCCCCGCTTCTTCTGCAACTTGGTCAATGGTGAAGTTTACGGACCCGGAATTGCCCAGGGCTCTACGAGTGGCTTGAAGAATGCGCTCACCAATATCGGGGGTTTCTAGTTCTTCGATGTTGATGTCGAGTTCATTTGCCAGGCGTTGAAGCAAAGTTTCCCGATTGCCCACATGCCGATAGAGAGTAGCCCTGGAAATACCACATTCTTTTGCCAGTTGATCCATGGTGAAAGATGTGCCGGCGTTAGAATCTAATAAGCGTTGCGCGGCTGAGTAAATTGGCTTGAGATAAGGTGTTTCTGGGTTGTGAGACGACATGATAGATAATTCTATCTGTTGTATCGTCTCTTGTCAAGCAATACCCCTCTGGTTACGCAAAACCAGAGGGGTTTTCGAGGCTGCTGTTGAAGAATTACGGGCTAACCTCGGTTGAAAAAGAAACGTCAATGTAGGAATTACTGATGTCATTCAAATCAAGGAACATACCATTTACATTCAGGACGCCATAATTGCCGCTGCCGGTTTTATAGCAGACCACATCATAGACCGTAATGCTTACGCTGGTAAATGCGCCCGAGTCCACATAAGCTTTGCAGCCGGCGATGGAAGGCTGCCCGCCGTAGTAGACGGCCAATTCAGTTCCCCAGACGCCCAGTAGAACATCATCGCTGGACTGCGCATCGTAGATAACATCATCGCCATTGCCATCACCCAGGTCGAGGCTGTATTCGTCATAGACGTAGCCAGAGCCTTTCGATAAAGTTGACGAAACAGTGGGCTCGACGACAACCTGTACGACCTCACTGACCTCGCTGGGGTTGTTGCAGGGAGCACCACGGGCGACGAGGGTATGTGTCCAGGTCTGGTAGCTATTGTCGCTGGGAGCATTGTAACTGACCGAGCCACTGGCATTGACCTGCGAGCCATCCAGGAAAACGCCGCAATCGGCATCGCTGGTGTCCCACTGCAAGGTGTAAGCATCGTTGGGGCTCAGCGAGCTGCTTGGCCCGTCGAAGTAGTTGATCAGGGGATTGACGAAGACTTGCGTCTGGCATTCAAATACGTCGGCTCCATACACATTGCTGGTTGTGACCTGACCATTTTTGTCAGTAACTTCGATGACGAATTCAATCCATCCGTCGCCGCCGATGTAGCCGAGGGCATCGTTGCCAACATTGATATCTGCGGCATAATCGCCGATACCGAGTTGGTACATTGAACTTGAGAATGTATAAACGGGGATCAGGATCAGGCCCTGTCCGTAGTCGTATTTGACCACGGCCGAAGCGATCTGGTCTAATGGATCGATTGTGGCCTGGACTTGAAGGAAGGTATCTTCGCCACCTGAGCAAAATCCGTAATACACCACCTGCGAACTGGTCAGCACGTTAGAGATTGTGATGGCAGAGCCCTGAGGAGGATTTTTCGAAACCACGCCACCTTGATGGCAATTCTTGACTTCGACACCCAGTGGATGACCACCCACGGGATATGTGGCGGAGTTTCCAGCAGCATCCGAAACAATGATCTGATATTCGAGCACGCCATCATTGCCGTTCATGTCCTGATGGGCCTCGGCATCGATGTTGATGGTGAGTTTATATTTTCCGCCGCTGGCAGTCATGGCTACTTCCCGGAAGTTACCAATGGCATTGGCGGCTTGGCCATTGTATCGATAGCGGGCGATCACACTCTTGATATTGTTGGAATTGTCGCTGACGTTGGCTTCAATGGTCAGGGTTGTGGCTCCGCAGGTGGCACCGTTGTAGTATACGGGGGCGTTAGAAGTAGTAACATGGCTGATTTGGGGGGCAGTCTTATCCGAACTGGGAGAAGATGGTTGGTTGCCCGAGGATGATTGACCAGATGACGATTGCCCTGCTGAAGATTGCGAGCTGCACTTTTTCACTTCCACACCCAGAACATGCCCATTGGGTTCGTTTTGGATATTACCAGCCGCATCAAAAGCGAAAAGCTGATATTCCAATACCCCATCGTTACCGCTCATATCACTTGAGGCTTCGTTGCCGACCTGGATAGTTGCGCTGAATTGATTATTTCCAGTAGCGTTCAAGTTTGCTTTGCGCCAGTTGCCCAATGCATTGGCTGCATAGCCGTTGTACCGATATTGGATACCTACTTGCGTGACGCTGCCCGAATCATCGCTCACCAAGGCGCTGATGGTCAGCGTGTTTGAGCCGCAGGTGGATGCGTCGTAATACACCGGGTTGGCAGATGTTTTGACCTGACTGATTGCCGGTTTGGTAATGTCAGCGGCGTTGGCACTGGAGTTTGGTGAGGGCGCGTCGAGGGTCGGGGCAGCATTGTTGAAATACAAAGTTGGTTCTGGGGTGACATTATTTTGGGGATTTGCTGGAGAGCTTGGGGGGCTAAATGCAGGTAAGTTGCATGCCAATGAAGCAGCTCCTAATAGCGAAACGATCAGGATTAAATTGGGGAGAGATAATCTGGCTTTCATTTTCGTTCCTCCGAATGGTTAGTACTTGAATTGTTAGTAACAGTAAGATTGGATTCCAGGAAATCGACCATGGCTGTCAGACTGGAAAAGCCCTTACGTTCTCCGCTGACCGGGTCTTCCAATGATGCGTACCATGATGTGGTCGCGTCGCTTTTTGAACGCCAAAGTCGTAGTAAAAACGAGCGATAAGTGTGTTGATCTGTGTCCATAAATTCACCTCAAATGCCAAGTTGCTCTGATCTTACACCTTCACCGTCAGGAAAACGTCAGGAAAGGGTCTGCTCAATGCATCTTGAGTAGCATCCCGAAAGGGTGCGTATCGAAGGGTGCTTGGTAGGTGAATTTGACTGAGTGACAATGGGGTCGAGTATAATTTTTCGATATGTCAGTGCTGACGCTTCAATTCTTGGGGCCCTTTCAGGCTCAAATTGACCAAAAATCTATCAATGGGTTTGAATCCACCAAAGTGCGAGCCTTGTTGGCCTACCTGACGATCGAGCAGGAACAGCCTCATAGTCGTGATTTTCTGGCTGGTCTTTTGTGGCCGGAAACCACCGATCAGGCGGCGCGCAAGAATTTGCGTCAGGCGCTGTCGAATTTACGAAAAGTCATCGCCGATCGGGAAGTCGACCAGCCCTATTTGACGATTTCCCGAGCTACAGTCCAATTTAATTCCCAAAGTGACTACAAATTGGACGTAAACGAATTTCGATCATTAATTCACTCAGTAGATAATCACCATCATCGCAGGTTAGAAAGTTGTCGCTACTGTGCAGAAAGCCTGCCGCAAGCTGTTGATTTATATCGGGGGGAATTTTTGCAGGGCTTCTTTTTGGATGACAGCATTCCCTATCAGGACTGGATGACGCTCAAACGAGAGCGCTTTCACCGTCAAGTTGTCCATGCCTTAACTGTTTTGACGGAATTTTATGTTCAACGGGGAGAATTTGATAAGGCTCTACGATGCGCTTACCGACAAGTGGAATATGATCCCTGGAGGGAGGCGGGGCACCAACACATAATGCGGTTGCATGCACTCAAAGGTGATCGCAGTGCAGCTTTGAAACAGTTCTCACTTTGTGAAAAAATCCTGGCCGATGAGTTAGGTGTGCCTCCTTCTCCAGAAACACTTCATTTATATGAAGCCGTAAAGGCCAATCGTTTGGAAATTACTGTGGGAAGACCTCCGAAGAATAATTTGCCAGCCCAAACCACACGATTTATCGGTCGGGATGGTGAACTAAGACATTTGTCAGCCTTGTTGAGTGATCCAAGAAATCGCTTGATTACTTTGATGGGTCCGGGCGGGGTAGGCAAAACACGCCTGGCACAACAAGCAGCCGCCGATGCAAAACTTGATTTCTCAGATGGGGTGTATTTTGTGTCTTTGGTGACGATTGATTCAAATGAAATGTTGCCGACTGTCATTGCTCAAGCGTTGGAGTTTGCCTTTCAGGGAGCTGCAAAACCCACAAAGCAATTGATCAATTTCCTGCGGAGAAAAGTGCTCTTGCTGGTTCTCGATAATTTTGAGCACCTGGTGAGCGACCCTGATTTAGTCGTACAAATACTGGAACAGGCTCCGGGAGTGATAATTTTAGTCACTTCTCGTGAGCCCCTGAAGCTACTGGCGGAACAACTGATCGATGTTTCCGGTTTACAGTACGCTGAAGTTGAGGCTGGGCATGAACTGAATGATGCATTGACCCTGTTCCAAGACCGGGCACAGCGAGTAAATTCCAATTTCTCTCTGGATGAGCACAATATTCGTCACGCTTCGGAGATTAGTCGCCTGGTAGAAGGGGTGCCCCTGGCGATCGAATTAGCTGCGGCATTGACGCGTCAATGGACTTGCCATGAAATCCTGGCCCAAATTCAAGAAAGTTTGGATTCAATGGTCAGCTCAATGCGGGACATGACCCCTAGGCATCGTAGTCTTAGGGCAACATTCGAACGTTCTTGGGAGCTTCTTGCCTCTCCAGAGCAGAAAATTCTGAAACAATTATCGGTATTTCGAGCAGGTTTCAGTATTGAAGCAGCGCGACAAGTTGTTGGGGCAGAGTTGATTGATTTAGTAGATTTGCAGGATAAATCTCTTTTGCGCCGTGATGAAGAAAGTCGTTTTGATTTGCATCCCCTGGTTGGGCAGTTTTTGCGAGAGAAATTTAGTCAGGATTCACTCCAACAAAAAGAAGTGCTAAATAAATTCGGTGATTTTTTCGGTGGATTCCTTCTGGAGGCAGGACAAAAGCTAAAAAGCAGTCAGCAACCTGAATACCTGGACACGATCAGTTGTGAATTTGCCAATATTCAGTTTGCCTGGCAAGGGTTCATCGATCGGAAAGATTCTGATTTGATTGATCAATCATTAGATGCATTGTATTTGTATTCCGAAGGACGAAGTTTGTTTCAGGATGGTTCAATGCTTATAAAAGCGGCCTTGGATGCTTGGGGAAAATCCACTACACGCTCGTATTGGCGGTTGTGCTCTCGATCAGGCGCTTTGGCTTATCGTTTGGGGAATTATTCCGAAGCACAAAGTAAGCTCGAAAAAAGCCTGGCAGCATTTCAGGAATTGGATGAGCGCAATGAAGAGTCATTCGTGCATACCACATTGGGAAACCTGGCTTACTTGCGGGGGAATTTTGTTAAAGCAGTTCAGCAATATCAGAGCAGCCTTGAAGTAGCTAGAAATGAACTGTTTGATTACGAAGCCAGTCAGGCTCTGAATGGTTTGGGGTTGGCAGAATATATGCAAGGGAACTATGCAAAGGCCAAGGATTCATTGCTGGAAAGCTTAGCCTTTCATCAAAAAAATGGTGATCCTTGGGGAAATGCGATCCGTAACAATAATCTGGCATTGGTTGCTCATGCGATGGGAGAATATGCCGAGGCGAAAGATCTGTACTCCCAGAGCATGGAGTTCTGGAAACAAATTCGTCAGAATTATGGATTGGCGAGCTGTTTAAATAACCTGGGATTGGTTGCCGAGGCGTTGAAGGATTATGCTCAGGCGAACGAACTATACCAGGAGGCGTCAAACATTTTTGAAGAGTTAGGGCATCTGTATGGAATGGCAAGCTGCCTGAATAACAAGGGCAACGTATGCATGGCCTTGGAGGATTATTCGCAGGCAAAATCCTATTTCGAAAAGGCACTGGCAATTCGAGAAGAATTGGGTGATCAGCGTGGCATCGCCAGTGTTCTAAATAATATTGGAAGTGTAGGAATTAAAACGGAAAACTATGTATGGGCCCAAGAAAATTTGTTGAGAGCTCTCAAAATTGGATGGGAGAATAACGTCCTGCCTGTCGTGATGGATTGTTTGATGGGTTTATCGCAATTAAAAATGAATGAGGGATCAACGCATATCGCGCAGAAATGGCTCAGTACTATCGTAAATCACACTGCGAGCAATCAAGAAACTATCGAAAGGGCGACTAATTTGTTGACGAATTTAGATCTGGATATTTTCGATGGTGGGGATAAGATGGAGAGTGGGGGAGAGATAAGTTTGGAAGAGATTGTAAGTGAATTTTACCCCAATAAGTGATTATAGAAAAATCTCCTTAAACGTAGAGACCAGCTGAATAAGCTGGTCTCTATGCAGGAGGAGAAGAAATGTATGAACCAGAATTAAATCTGGCCGAGAAACTGTTTTTTCAAGGATTTGTTGTTATTGAATTCGCCCAGGAATCTGCTGGTGCTCATGCGGGCGTTTTCTTTCTTGACGCCTCGCATCATCGAACAGAAATGCGCCCCTTCGACCAATACAGCAACACCTTTTGGATTGATGGTTTCCTGAATGATTTCTGCGATTTGCGAGGTCATCTGTTCCTGGATTTGCAGCCGGCGAGCGAACATCTCAACGATGCGAGGGATTTTGCTCAATCCGACGACTTTGCCATCAGGGATGTAAGCCACATGGGCCCGACCGTAAAAAGGCAGCATATGGTGTTCACAAAGGCTATGGAAATCAATGTCTTTGATAACCACCATTTCGTCGTAATCAACGCTAAAAATTGCGCCATTGATCAGTTTGACAGGGTCAGTATTGTAGCCGGCGGTTAATTCGTCAAACATGCGGGCTACCCGGTTGGGGGTCTTTAGCAAACCTTCTCGAGAGGGATCTTCACCAATGTTTCGCAGAATGGTGTCAACAGCGATCTCGATATTGGCGTGATTGTGGTGTTTCTGGTCGGACTCACTAAGGTGAATTCCGTCCAGCTGCTCTTTTGTTTCGATACCGTTAATGTTTAAAAGTGCCATCTTTAGTTTCCTTTCAAAACTATGGATGCATATCATCCTGGTTTAATTACCTATTTGGTGAATTTTTTATAGCAAATCGAGAAGTTCATCATTTTCTGGGATATCTTGATACTGCGGCCAATGTGTTCATGCATGCGGTGCCTTCTTTACCAATGATCACTTCAGCCGGCATGCGGCCTAGTTCGAACAGGTTCACTTCCTGTCCATAGAGCTTCAACACCTGATGATTAGGGGCAGGCAATCCTAAATAGGGAAGGTTGTTCTTTCAAAGCCGCGAAAGTATTTATTAAGATCAGGAGTTACGCAGTTGAGAACTTTCCAGGAGAAAATTGCACCAGGAGTAGCCAAAGGTGTATCGAAGGGTCAATTTTCTCCCATTCGTACCCTTCGATACAGTCCCTTGCCAACGGCACGCTTTCGGCGGGGACTACTTTGCGAAGCATCCTGTAAGGGCAGGATGCGAACTGCGCAACTCCTAAAGATATTGTTTTAAATCCAAAAGAGACGGTCGCCAGGCCGTCCCTTTTGTTAAACAGAGGAGAAGATGTATTACTGCAGTTCCCGCCCGAAGGGGAATAAAGCTAATGGGATTAACTTGAAATGCTGTTTGGCAAAGGGCAGTCCAATTATTGTAATAGCCAATATGATCCCATGTAGCAGATGCGAGATCGCAATTTCCCATCCGAAGAGTATTGCCCAGAGAATGTTGAAAACCAGGCTCAAAGGATTATCAAATTCTTCATTGACTACAATGTCACGCCCAAACGGGGTCATCGTGGCCACTCCCAATTTGATGGCTTGTCGACCAAAGGGGATACCCACTATGGTCAGGCATACCAGTAGCCCGCCCAGGATATAGCCAATCCCAGATAAAAATCCGCCAAAAATTAACCATATTATATTGCCTAGAATACTCATTATTATTGCTCCTTCAGTTTTCTACTTGAAGTATTATACGTGATTTCTAGACCAAAGTTGCAGGGTTGGCGGAATATCCAAAAGTTTCTAAAAAATTATTTGTGCCAAAAATCCGATCGTACTCGGATGGCTTCCACCCGATGGGAGTTTCTTGTCAACCTATACACTCTCATCGATGTCAAAATAGCGCCAAGAACAAATAGTAGTGAAATAATAGTTAGTAAAACCTGATTCATTTTATACCTCCAGCTTTCATTGTTTAGTTTATAGATGATCATTTGTTTTTTTGTCTTACTCACGTGCTAAAATGTTTAGGTAAGATTCATTTTGCAAATCAAATCCAGGCATCAAAGAACTATCGGAGGATCTTCGCATGAGTAAACAGGTCGAAATTCCCCAATCAGATACGATACTTGTCTACAGTACGGTGTGGTGCCCGGATTGCAAACGGACCAAGCGATTTTTCGGTGAACAGCGCATTCCCTATATCAACATCGATATCGAGAAAGATTCCGAAGCCATGGCCTTAGTGGAGAAAGTTAACCAGGGAATGAGGAGCATCCCGACAATTATTTTTCCTGATCAAACCATTTTAGTGGAACCATCAAATGCTGAACTGGCTCAAAAACTGGGTTTGCAGACCAAAGCTCAACGCAAATTTTATGACTCGATTGTTGTGGGCAGCGGTCCGGCAGGATTGACGGCGGCCCTATATATGGCCCGTGAAGGTTTGGATGTTTTGGTAATCGAAAAAGGTGGTTTAGGCGGACAGGTTAGCATCACTCAAACCCTGGACAATTTCCCAGGATTTGACGAGGGTATCCCAGGAGCAGAATTTGCCGATCGGGTTGTGCGCCAGGCCAGGCGTTTTGGTGTCGAAATCCTGCAAGCGCAGGAAGTAATCATGATAAAGGAAGAATGTGATTATCAGTGCGTGATCACTAGCGACCGCACTGAATATGCTACCAAGGCGGTTTTGATGGCAACCGGCGCCAGTTATCGTAAGCTTGGCGTTCCTGGCGAGGATGATCTAATTGGATCCAATATCCATTTCTGCGCCACTTGTGACGGCGCTTTTTACAAAGGAAAAAAAGTTTTGGTCATTGGGGGTGGTAACAGTGGCTTTGAAGAAGGCTTGTTCCTCACGAAATTTGCTGATCAGGTCGATATCGTCGAGTTCATGCCAAAGGTAATAGCCAGTCAAATCCTTCAAGAGAAAGTGAACGCCCAAAATAACATGAATGTCATCGTCAACCATGCTGTCAAAGAATTTCGTGGCAAGAAACGGTTGGAATCAGTTATTGTTGAGGATCGGGGGACGGGCGAAATCAAAGCATGGCAGTATGATGGCGTATTTGTCTTTATTGGGCTTTCGCCGAACGCTAATTTGATAAAAGATCGCGTCGATATTGATCAATATGGCTTTATTGAAACGAATCCTTCCCTGATGACTCGTGAGAAAGGCATCTTTGTGGCTGGCGACGTTCGAGCTGGTTCTACCAAACAAGTTGCCTCAGCTGCCGGAGAGGGTGCCACAGCGGCTCTAAATATCCGTGAATATTTAACTACGGTTTGATTTTCAGAAACTGATAAGGAAACAAATGAAGCGAGCGGTCAGTATTAGGCTGGGAATTTCCAGTCGTGACAAAAAGGTTCAGGTCAATCTCAAGGTACAGCAGATCACTGTCGAACGCATAGGAACGAGTGGTGATATTGAGAACGCCAAGCAACTGATTAAAAAAATTAGATAGCCAGGTGGATGCGATTGGCATGGGTGGTGTGGATTTATACTTCCGTTTGGAGGGGAGCGAGCACCCCTTGAGGGCAGCACATAAGTTGATTAGAAGTGTGATATAGACTCCCGTTGTTGATGGCTGCAGTTTGAAACACACTCTTGATTGGCAGGTGTTCGAGTTGGCTACGCCAGCTTTGCATTTGCTTTCAGCTTAAAACAAGAAGTCGGACTGCTCACGTCTTGGGCGAGTCCGACTTCTTAGTTTCATCTTCTAAAAAGATTTTTATTCCGCAGGCGGTCCGGCAGCCATGTTCCGACTGCGTTCCATCGATTGCAGTGCTAGGTAACGTTCGCCGAATTTATCGATGTTTTCCATTTCGGTGTCGTATTGGTCGTAATGGCCTTCTTCATCCAGAACCAGGTCTTCAAAAACTTTTTTAGAGGCCGAATCGGCATTGGCCGAACACTCATTAGCCCACCGGTTGTACTTTTGCACGGCATCTGCTTCCATCGCAGCCGCTTTTTCTAACATCTTGCGAACTTCTTGAATCTTTTCTACCTCCTGAGCTGCTACCATTTCAACCTCCCCTTTGAGGAATAGGATCCTCTCGGAGAGTTCTTCGATATGCAGCATTTCCTGGATGGCGGTTCGTTTGAACAGCCCGGCCAGTAAATCATAGCCCTGATCATCACAATGAACATGGAAATACATATATTGATGTACTGCGTGCATTTCTTCCGCAACAGCTTTGTTTAGCAGTTCGATACTTTTCTCGTGCATTCTTTGCCTCCTGAAATATTTTGGATATAGATAAATTATAAACTACAAATAACAATCGGCTGGTAATCTCAAGAGCGAGGCAGCGGTGTTTTTCGTGGTGATTGTGACAGCATCCCGAGTGCGATAACCGAAGCGATCAGAAATCGGGTCGAGGGGTGGATTGTGTGATCTGCACTCTTCCCGAAGGGACGCACGTCATGATAATCCGTGCACTCAGGCCTGTACTGAGTTCGTCGAAGTAATGCTGGTTTTTTCGCATCACAAAATCACCATGATTTCGACCACTGCCAGATTACCATTTCATCTCCTTATATCAAAATAGGTCATAATCTTATGATTTTATCTAGAGTCGGTATCGCATTAATTTGTTTTCAAATGCAAAGCTAAACAAAAACTGTGTAAACCTGAGTACTCTTAGACTACCGAAGGGAGTACACTCTAGCCGTTTCCAATATCAAAACCTCATTTATAGGTAAAATCCATGAGCGAAAAGATTCCCGCCCCTAATCGACAATATCCGGCTTTCTACGAAAAAATTATTCCCATTGCCCTAATTATTCTGGCAATCATCGTTGTTGGCATGCTGGTCTTTACGATTGCAATTGGTGTTGGGGTTATTCAATTAAGTTGAGGAGAAATTATGACGATAGTCAATACGCTTTTACCTTTTACCGCCTCCGCAATAAGCTTCATATTTGCCTATTTTGTTTTTGTTCGTTATTTCGAAAAAAAGCGTCCATATCTTTTGTTGTGGGGGGTGGGCATGATTTTCTATGGGGTGGGTGGGTTTTGTGAGGGGTATTATGGTGCATTTGGCTGGAATTCTTTGGTGTATCGACTGTGGTATTTGTTCGGAGCCATCCTTGTGGCTGCCTGGTTGGGGCAGGGGACGGTGTATTTATTGGCCAGGCGCAATTGGGCGCATGGATTGATGGTCTTGCTTGCTTTAAGTTCGTTGTATGGCTTGTACAAAGTATTCACAGCTGAGCTGGATCCTAGCTTATTGACCACCAGCGTTCATACCGGCAGTGAGTTGAGCGGTCACGCCATCATAACTCCTGGTGTTCGCAGCCTAACACCAATTTTCAATCTTTATGGCACCGTCACCCTGGTTGGTGGGGCGATTTATTCCTCCTGGATATTTTTCCGCAAACGCGTTTTGCTGCACCGCACGGTTGGTAATATCCTTATTGCAGTTGGTGCATTGGCGCCGGCTTTTGGTGGTGCATTCAGCCGCTGGTGTGCCTGCAGCGTTATACATCGGTGAATTGTTGGGAGCGATACTGATGTTCCTTGGTTTCCGGCGAGCGACCTCTCCCATGGAAGAGAGCTAATCTTAATAAGATCGATGTTTGAGTTGACGTAATAATCATTTATGGTAAAATCTTCCATCGATGACAGGGGCCCATAGCGCAGTTGGGAGCGCGTCTCAATGGCATTGAGAAGGTCGTGGGTTCGAATCCCACTGGGTCCACTCACATGAGAACCCCGGTTTCTCGAAGAAACTGGGTTTCTTTGAATAAAGATCAGGAGTATTAGGTTATCTGCCAGAGAGTTGAGGTCACCGGGTGTAAGCCTCGACAAAGGTGCCCGCAGAGCACAGTTTGATGAAAGCGATTTCATCAGCCGATTAGAACCAAACTCGCCTGCTGCCAGTTTGATCGGCAGATATCACTGGTGAAAAGATTAGCCAGTGACGGGTTTCGCCCGATATAGCGGCCCCGAGTGGTGTTTCTCAACGGAACACAATCAGGGTGGTACCACGGAGAGTCCCTTCGTCCCTGAGCGGTGAAGGGAGTTTTGTTTTAAGACCAAGGACCGACGACGGAATGAACAATTCCAGTCTTCCGTCTATTTTTGAAAGGAGGTTCGTCATGAAAAGAAACAATATTGCAATTACATATCGACCAGAGGTAAACGCCTCCCTTCTCGCGCACCTCCTTCGTCTGCTTGGATTGAAGCTTACTGTTTGCCATCCAATACCTACTATTAATTCAAGGAGACGAAAAAATGGTTATCAATTATATTCCCATACCAGGCGATCCTGGTAAAATCTCGAACGATGTTACAGTAATTACAGAGGAGAACTCTTCGATGTCAAATCGCTACATGCCAGGAAAAATCGAGTCCAAGTGGCAGCAGAAATGGGATCAAGATGGTTTGTATCATGCCGATATTGACCCGTCTAAAAGGAAGTATTATGCCTTGACCATGCTGCCCTATCCCTCAGGAGATCTGCACATCGGTCACTGGTACGCCATGACACCCAGTGATGCACGGGCGCGCTACCTACGCATGAATGGTTATAACGTCATGTTCCCGATTGGTTTTGATTCTTTTGGATTACCAGCAGAAAACGCTGCTGTCAAGCGCGATGTCCACCCGAAAGAATGGACTTACAAAAATATCGAGCGCATGCGCGGTCAACTACGCAGCATGGGTGCAATGTGGGATTGGCGGCGTGAAGCTATTTCATCAGACCCAGAGTATTATCATTGGTCGCAGTATTACTTCGTGAAGTTATTCGAACACGGATTAGCTTACCGAAAGATGTCCCCAGTGGATTTCTGCCCCAACTGTAATACAACTTTGGCGCGGGAACAGGTCTGGGGTGAAGATCGCCACTGCGAACGCTGTGGTACCCAGGTGATAAAGAAAGATTTGGATCAGTGGTTTTTCAGTATAACAAAGTATGCCGACGAATTGTTGGATTTCTCTCCCATCGATTGGCCTGAGCGAGTGCAGTTGTTGCAAACCAACTGGATCGGTCGCTCGGAAGGTGCTTCGGTTATCTTCCATACGGAGCAGGGGGATCCCATGGAAATCTTTACTACCCGGCCGGATACCCTGTGGGGAGCAACCTTCATGGTATTAGCTCCTGAGCATCCCCTGGTCGATAAAGTTACTACTGACGAATACCGGGAAGCCGTTAAAGAGTATAAACAACAAGCTGCTCGCCAGTCAGATATAGAGCGCGAGGCTGCAGACAAAGAAAAGAGCGGAGTTTTCACCGGTGGCTTTGCCATTAACCCGGTCAACAAGGCCCCAATTCCCATTTGGATTGCCGATTATGTCATGATGACTTATGGTACCGGCGCGATTATGGCTGTTCCTGCTCATGATGAAAGAGATTTTGAGTTTGCTCGAAAGTTTGAGCTGGAAATTGTTCCAGTGATTCAACCGGAAGCCGAATCCTTTGATGGGGCTACCATGCCCGAGGCTTATATTGGTCCCGGAGAAATGATCAATAGTGCCCAATTCGATGGTACAGCTGTAAATGATGAGAAAGGCCGCAAAAATCCGGGCATCAATGCAGTTATCGATTGGCTGGAGCAAGAGAACATGGGTCGAGAAGACATCAATTATCGTTTGCGCGATTGGTTGATTTCCCGTCAACGGTATTGGGGTTGTCCGATCCCGATGGTGCATTGTGAAGAGTGTGGCTGGAATCCAGTTCCCGAGGACCAACTGCCTGTGGAACTGCCTGATGATATCGAATGGCGACCAACGGGTGAATCACCGCTGAAATTCCATCCCACCTGGGCTGATACGACCTGTCCCAAATGTGGCGGCAAAGCCCATCGCGAAACGGATACCATGGATACTTTTATGTGCTCATCCTGGTATCACTTGCGCTATCTGAGCCCGGAATATGATCAGTGGCCCTTCGACCCCAAAGAATATGATTATTGGATGCCAGTCGATACGTATACGGGTGGTATTGAACACGCCACCATGCACCTGATCTATACGCGCTTTTTCCACAAAGCCGGGCGCGATATGGGCATCCTGAAAGGTGATGAACCCATGACCCAATTGCGTAACCAGGGACAGATCCTGGGTCCCGATGGGCAGCGCATGAGCAAGTCGCGCGGCAATGTTATCGATCCCGATGAGCAGGTGCGCCAATATGGCGCCGATGCCGTACGCACTTACTTGATGTTTGGGTACCGCTGGTCAGAAGGTGGTCCCTGGAACACCGAGAATATCCAGGGTGTGGTGCGCTGGTTGCACCGCATCTGGTCGATTTTTAGCGAACCGGCAGATCCTGGTGAGCCTGATGTTGCCGTTCTGAAATCTCTGCGCCGAAAAGTTCATCAAACCCTGAAGCAGCTCAGCCATGACTTCGAGACCTTCGAGTTCAACACTATCATCTCTGGCTTGATGGAGTTGCTGAACGAGATGATCTCAGCCAGGGATGGCGGCGCAGCAGGCACACCGGAGTGGGCTGAAGCCCAGGAATACTACCTGCGTATGCTAGCCCCCGTTGCCCCACATATCGCCGAGGAAATTTGGTCGGAGAGACTGGGCAAACCCTACTCTGTGCACGCCCAGCCCTGGCCGGAACTGGATGAAGGCGCCACCGAAGTAGACGAAATCACCCTGATCGTCCAGGTCAACGGCAAACTGCGCGACCGCATCACCGTACCTGTGGATATCAGCCAGGAAGAAGCTGAGGCAACGGCGGTGGCCAGTGAAGGCGTGCAACGCTTCATCGCGGGCAAGCAGCTTCGCAAGGTGATCTATGTGCCAGGCAGGTTGGTGAATATTGTTGTCTGATTAAAAAAACCGGGTTTCTGCAAGAACCCCGGTTTTTTTTTGAGATTCGCTTAATATTACAGCGCAAGGTTGACGTTTTATATCACTCTTCAAGCTCGCTTAGGCCGGTCTCCTGACCGTGCCGGCACGGTCAGGAGACCGGCCTAAGCGT
>CAZVPR010000094.1:0-18942 GCA_964629085.1 uncultured Anaerolineales bacterium | reverse complement strand
CCAGCAGGTTGGGCATATTTTATATAATATTTCTTGCCCTCTTCGACATTGAAGCCGTAAAAACCATTCGAGTCTGTGCTGGTGGTTTCGATGAGTTCATCTGTTTCAGCATCAAATAGGTTGACACAAACACCGGAAATTGGTCCTTCATCAAGACTTTGTTTTCCATCGCCATTGCCATCATGCCAAATAAAATTTCCCAAAATCAGCCCGGTTTGATTGAAGGGATCCGTTCGAATGGGGCATTCACCCGAGATGGGTTCATTGGGTTCTGGATAATCGCCATAAAACAGGGTCAACCAGCGGGTCATGCCCTCACTGATGAATATTTCATATATGTAGGGGGCAAAGGATGGCCCAGCTTGCGGGCGCGCTGAAACCGGGTAATTGGTGACCGATATCAGCACTACCGGCAGATTTAAATTTTCTGGATCTGACACGGGCAGACCGGTCAGGGGGTTATAGCCAGGGGGGAAATCGGCCAGATCAGGCCCATACGTTGGGGTGGCTTCTCCATCCCCTGGGTTTGGATTTTCATCCTGGGCAAAAACTGGCTGAGACCTCGAAAAGAAGAATAAAGGTGTGATGATCGAAATAATGGTTATTGCTATCAGCGCGCGATATGAGATTTCCTTCATGGTGAGTAGCCCTCCATTATGTTTACGTTGGTGGTCCTTTTAAAACTCTTTTCAATATTTCTTGTTCATCTTCAACTTGCCATAAAGCTTCGATCCACCAGGTCGCCCCCGCTTGCGCATAGTCACGAAGGACATTTTTGCCCGCATCATTTCTTATTGAATCTCCTTCGACAATAATATCAAAACATGTTGGCTCGGAGCGATTTTCCTCGATATAAAACTTGATCTGGGAAATTTCATCTGGGGTCGCGAGGGTCATGCGAACGGAGCCGTCTTCGAGAATATTGGGCAAAATCCCATCGTAGCGCAGCGCCCGCTGCATTGATTTCTCAGCAGGCCAGGCGCCGACAGCCCAAATCGGAATACGTGGTTTTTGGACCGGGGCAGGGGGCGGCGGAAAAGTGGTTTTTTTGATTCGATAATGTTGGCCCTGGTAGTTGAAGGGTTGTCCACGCCAAAGTCCATAAAGGATGTCCAAACCTTCGTCCAACAGTTCCGCTTTGGTCTTACGGTCGGTGATTTCTCCAAAGGAATTAAAACCGGTGTCATTGGCTCCCAAACCCACCGATAAGATCACGCGCCCATTGGAGAGGTTATCCAGTGTAGCCGTCTCACTGGCCAGCTTCCAGGGCCGCATGCGCGAGATCGGGCTGAGCATAGTGCCCAATTTGATCTTTTCCGTTCGCATGGCGGCGGCAGTCAGGCTAACCCAGGCATCAATGCCCCAGACTGGCTCCCAGACAAAGAAGCCATCCCAACCGGCCTTTTCCGCTTCGAAGGCCAGGTTGGCGGCTGTCCGTGCATCACCCCAGGGGAGAACAAAACCGAATTTCATTCTTCGATATTGAAGGTCACTTTGTGAGAGACGCAGTCGCCCTCGACCTTATCGAGGGTACAAAGTTTGATGGTGGCTTCGAATTCGGCGTCCGCATCCGGGTTGCGCATGATAGCTGCGACTTGCAACTTTTCTCCTGGAGGCAGGGATGAGTCGCCGGGGGGGCAGCCGCCTTCGGGGACAAAGCCGCGATCATTGCTGCCGCCGTACATATGTTTATCATTAGTAATATCGTCAATTATCAAAGATACCGACTCGAAAATGTGTTGCGAGGTATTCTCTACCCAAAAAGCGGCATAGGTTGGGTTGTTCCCGCAAGGATGTGTTCCCGCAAATGCCAACTCAAAAGCCGGGTTTTCTGCCAATTCTTCCGCTGGGGCTTCATTCGATTCCTGGTTGTCAGAATCTTGACGAGTGTACGTTACACCCGCAGCGGCATTGGGGTAGGGATTGGGTCCGATGAACATTTTCATCTCGTTTCCTTGAATATCATAGGACAAAAATTGTTCAGGATCCCAATCGAAGTCAACCTCTTCGCCATCCTGGAGTACGCGGTTGGTAAACAAATCCATGTTGCCATCTTCAACATTGTAGGCCAAAATTTCGTAATAGATTTCACGTTTGCCGTTTTGGAAGGCAAATTTATTCAAAAATATTTCTTCAGAGAAATCAAGGGTCGCGCCGGTCGCGGGGTTTTGCCAGATTCCGACAAAAGGTATTCCGTCCTCAGCGGCTGGGGCCGGTCCCTCCCCTTCGAACACAAAATCCACGGTTTCTGTGACACATTCGCCCGCGATGCCATCTTCCGTGCATAAAGTGATCGCCGCGGAAAATTCTGTACCCGCTGCCGGCTCTTGAATGTTTGCAGCCAGAAAACGGGTATTAAATGGTGGCAGGATCGTATTTCCCGGTGGGCAGCCGCCTTCTTTCAGGAAAGCCTGGTCATTGCTGCCGTTGTAAACCGATTTGTTATTGGTGGTGTCATAAATTTCAAAGTGAGCCGATTGCAAGATCCAAATAGATGTGCTCTCTACTTCGAGCACAGCGTAGTGGGGCCATTCGGCACAGGGTTGGGTGCCCACATAACTGAGCGTGAAGGAGGGGGGCGTTTCTGGAGTCTGGGGTGCATCCTCGGATGCATCCTGAGGTTCAGCTGCAGATTCCTTTTCTGCGGCCTCTTCGCTTTCAATGATCGTCGGGGGCGTATCACTTTGATAGCAGAGTACGGAAAGTTCAAGGTCGAACCAGGAGCCTAAATCCAGATAATGATCTTCGATATCGGCGTGGGATAACCAACCATCGGGCAATTGACCCTCGTGTACTTCGACAAAATAGTGGCGCTGTTCGGAGTACCAGTTATCACCGTTGTAGGTAACCCATAATTGAGTGACGTCACCTAATTCCAATACAAAGTCAGCAATTGAATCGCCTGAGTCGACATGCTCGACTATGTCGTTCCAATCAGCCGTGCGCCAGCTTGGCCCCAGGGCGTTGGTACAGGCAGATTCGATCTCTCCGGTTTCGGGAAAGGTGGATTTCGTACCTGCAAAAAGGAATGGGGGCGCCTCAGCGTCTTGTGCGGGAATAGGGGTAAATGTCGGATAAGGTGTGTAGGTGGGATAGGCAGTGGGAGTTTCCCTGGAAAGTTGTTGACAGGCCAAAGATACAACGAGCACCACAAAAAGGGGAATTAATATCCGTTGTTTTCTCATCTACGTCCTCCTAAAGGGTATCCAATTTGCTCAAAGATAAGTATAAACGAAAATTCTGAGAATCCTATGGCATGGAATTTATACCCCAATAATCTGACGGAATCTATACGGAAACATTAAAGATTTTCAAATTAGTACTTAGGTACCTTTCCCTATTTGGGCTGAATGGGTATACTGAACCCCTATGTCTGAAATGTACTTCCCCCAGATAGGCTTTTTAGAATTAGATAGTACGATTACCGGAAACGCAGAATTGTTCCCCACTGTCTGGCAGGCAATGGAGGGAATCGCCTCGCCGGATGTCGCCGAACGTAACGCCAGTCTGGATAATTTACTTGAAACGAACGCCCATAATTTGTCTCCCCTGGTTGCTTATTTATTAGCAACTCGGTTGATTGATCCCAACATTAAGTTTAGGGCTCGCATCGTTGAGACTCTGGGAAATATTATTACTCCCACAGGGGGAACCGCAACACCCATTGAGATTCGCCGTCACCTTAAAGCCCACTGCTCTGTCATAGGGCGCGGAACGGTCCTGGCTCTGCTGGAGGTTGCTTCAGTCGACTCTGCAATTGAGGCGCATGTTGCCACGATTTATAATCTTTGTTCGCACTCGGGGACAATTTTGATCAATCTTATGGCTGACCGGAAGGTGCCCGTTTCCATCCGATGGCAGGCAATTAATTTCATCGGGCGGGTCGGGTTTATCGAGGCTATTCCCTATCTCGAACGCCTTGTGGATCGTCTGACCTCCCGTGCCAACGGCCAAAAACGGATGCCTTTTGCGCCTCCCTCTGAGCCGGATGAATCAACATTGATTTCGGCGGCTCAGGCCACGCTAACGATATTACAAGAGCAATAACTGGAAAGCTTGCATTTAAAACGCAGAGAATCCTGGCGATCTCTGCGTTTTTTTATTTTCCAAATTGTGCTATTTCGAAACACAATTAATCAGATTCCATATAATCCAGCACCAGATCTTCCAAAATCTCCAAAGGCAAGCTGCCGTTGCCTATGACAACATTGTGAAATTCCTTGATGTCAAAATTATCCCCCAGGATTTCCATGGCCTGTTGGCGTAACTCTAGAATTTTTATCATGCCAACTTTGTACCCCGTGGCTTGTGCCGGCAGCACCACGTAGCGATCAACCTCATGTGAGAACCAGCCCGGTTGAGCGTTCATGGCTTCGTCCATGTATTCTTGGGCCTGCTCGCGCGTCCAGCCCATGGCGTGGATGCCAGTGTCCGTGACCAATCGCACAGCGCGTAGCAATTCGAACTGCAACCGGCCAATGTTTCCATAAGGATTGTCTTCGTAAAGACCCAGTTCCCAGGCCAGACGTTCGGCGTATAAGGCCCAGCCCTCGACATAGCCGTTAAAGTGAATATGGTTTCTGAATGAGGGCAGATCCAGTTCTTGCGCCAGCGCAATCTGATAATGATGCCCGGGGACAGTCTCATGGTAAGCGATGGTCTGAGCGGAATATTTCGGACGCCAGCCTCCGGCTGTGCTGACATGGTACGAGCCCGGCCGAGCGCCGTCCGGCGTGCCGGGGACATAGTATCCACCCATGGGTCCACCGAGCACCACCACCTCACCGTCAGGTCTCAAATCGAATACTTCCTTCACCTGTTGGTCAGCCTCAACGATCATGTCTTCGATGGCCCCAATATAGCTATCTACGCCACTGGATGAGTCTACGTTGTAGTAACCAGCCTCTTCAACGGCCCGCTGAAAATTCGCCCTCAAGCTGGCATCTTCGGGATAGCCCAGTTCCACAAAAGCGGCGTCCATTTCTTTGTGAATGCGCTCAACCTCCACCATTCCTAATTGGTGAATTTCTTCGGGCGAAAGGTCTGTGCTGGTTTCCTGACGCAGGATAAATTCATAATAGGCATCGCCATTGGGTAATTTCCAGGCTCCCGCCTCGCTGCTCGCCAGGGGCAATATGTGATCTTGATAATCAATCATCTTGAGGAATGCCGGAATGAAAGAAACTTCAATAGCATCCCGAGCAGCTTCTTTGAAATTGGCTTTTTCTGCCTCGCTCAATTCAGAGATTATTTCGATATCTTCGGCAAAGCGCGTGTAAACCCGCAGAGATTCAGCCTTAATCGAAGCAGGGTCGGGAGAGCGCATCCCCAGGTAATTGACCAGCTCACTGCGTGTCATCTTAACAATAAAGTCAGGGGGAATGATGCCCATTTCTTCGCGAATCTTCAAGCCCTCCATAAGTTGGTCAACCTGTGTGTCCACTTTGGAGAGTCGGGCAACATAATCTTCAGCGTTTTCCCTTGTTTTTAGGGGATGGGCCTCCGTCAGCAGATTATCCAACTCAAAATGATAGCTGCCAATGAAATGGGTCAAGGGATAATCGTGATACATGAATTCATGGCCGCGCACCTGATTGTCCAGGTACCAGGTAAAAACATCGTACGAAATAGTCTGTTCTGGGGAAAAAGAATCTCGGTCATAATTTTCAAGCAACTCCAAAATCCCGGCTTCCAAATTTTGCGTATCCTTTAGATAAGCATCTGAGAGATTGTTGAGTTGGTCGTCTCTTAACCCCAATAGTGCCGAAACCCCAGCATGAGTCAGACCTTCTGGAGCGCGCAACGAAAGTTGTTTAAAAGACTCTTCGAAAAAATTGTCGATGGAGAGATTCCCCAGCGAAGCCAGGATCTCAGCAACACTTTGAGATTGTTCATCAATTTGAGTAACCTCCGTTTGGGGGGGCTCTGTTGCGACAGGTTTTGTGCTGCATCCCGTGAATAACAAAAGAATTGCGAACAAAAAAATTTGAAACCGTTTAATCATCACTGGACCTCCATTTTTTGAACTTAGTGCCATTGGAAACTATAGGATTAATTCTATAGGGATGATCATATAAATTAACTTGCTAATCTTCCGAAAATTTCGCCAATCACAGAACAGTGGTAAGAGTTTTTGATAGATGGCTTCCTGCACATGTTTCTAAACTACCCAGGTCTTTGCGAAGGAACCTGTTAGGTTTAGGGAAATTATTTTTTTGGATGTGCTTTGAAGAACTCCCAAATGACATCATTGACTCGCACGGGGTCAGCATCCGTGCCGCCGAAGAATTCAGGCGGCCAGGTGTGCCCTCCTAAAAGCATTGAGTACAGCGTTACGCTGATCTCTCCCTCACAGCCTGTCCAGGTATCGACCTCGATAATCTGGTCGATGTCGCTCTTTTCAGAGTCGGGGTTGCAGCTATTGAGGTTTGCCCAGGCCTGCGCCCAAACCGGTATTGAAGGCACATCGATAAAGACCGGGTTGTCAGTACCTTCGTAAGGCACAACATTGTCTTTCTTGCTGTGGAAGGCTACCACCGCAACTGGCTGGCTGGGTTGACAGTCATCCCAAAGATAGTAAGCACCGGCAACCGGTGCAATGGCCGCGAGGCGGTCGGCCAGATCGCAGGCCAGGCGATGCACCATGCCGCCACCGTTAGACATACCTACGGCATAGATGCGTTGGGAGTCGATGTTGAGTTCATTTTCCAAGTGATCAAGCAAGTCGCTGGCGAATAAAACTTCATTGACCTCGGTGTCGCTGAATTCGGAATCAAAGGGTAAGTCCTGCCAGGTGGTTGGTGCGCCGGTGGCCTGTGGATAAACGACGATAAAGCCCTCCCGGTCGGCCTTGCTGGAGAAATCACTGAATTTCTCGTGTTCGAAGGCATTGCTGCCGCGCCCGTGGTAATTGAGTACCAGCGGGGTTGGATTCTGCGGTTGGTAGCCCAAGGGAATATGCACCTTGAACGTGCGATCCATGTCGCCGGTGTGAATGGAATCGAAGTAATCACCTGGCGTCGGATATGCGCTGGCCTCCAAAGGTTCTGAGGTGGCAGTCGCCTGTTCCGTTGCGGAACCCTCTTCTGCGCTGCCAGATTTGGGGTGAGCGGCGAAGAATTCCCAAATGATGTCGGTGGCATCCATGACCTGTGTCGGGCCGCCAATATCGATCCGAAAATCCGAGCCCGGCCAGGAATGACCGGCCTGTGCAAAGGAATACAGTGTGACATGGCTATCACCCCGGCAGTTGCCCCACATCTCCTGAGTGACGGTTTCTACGGGTGAAGTAACATCGATTTCCCGATCGCAGCCGTTTCGTTCGGCCCAGGCTTCGACCCAGTCGTGAACTTTAGGATTGCTCTGATTGCCCGCGTAGGGGATGATGCCATCCTCGTTGCCGTGGATGGCAATGACCGAGACAGGATGATCAGCCTCACAGTCATACCAGCCGATATGTCCACCGGAAACGGGAGCGACAGCTGCGAAAACCTCCGAGTAAGCGCAGCCCAATCGGTTGGCCATGGAGGCGCCGTTAGAAAACCCAGTGGCATATATGCGTTCGGGGTCGATGCTGATTTCGGTTAGCAGATGATCCAGCAATGCGTCGAAGAATAGCATATCGGCCTCGCCAATTTCACCAGGCACCGCCCCCCACCAGGTTGGGGGAGAGTCATCAGCCTGAGGAGCCACGACGATGAAACCTGCTTCATCAGCTTTGGCGTTCATTTGGCTGATTTCCATCTGATGTTGGGCTGTGACCGTGCGCCCGTGCAAGTTGAACACTAACGGCAAATGAGTGCCCGGTTTGTACTGCGGTGGCACGTGAACGAAAAAAGTGCGTTCTGTGCCCTCCATATCCATTGTTTCTTCGTAATCGCCTGGGGTTTGGTAGTAACGGTTGGGGATCGCTTGACCTTGGGTACAGCCCCACATCAAGAAAACAAGCAATATGATACTGATACATTTGATAATTCTCATTATCTGCTCTCCATTAGGGTTTTTGGATGCGATTCAAAGAAATCCCAAATGGCATCGGTCGCATCGAAGTTTGATTCTACATTTTCACGGAAATAGGCGCTCGATGAACCTGGCCAGACATGCCTGCCCCCAATGCGCGTGACCAGTTGGATGGAGACATTTTTGGCACAGTCACCCCAAGTCTCGATTTTGAGATCCTCCTGAGGTTGTGAGATCTCTGGTTTGGCCTGGCAGCCATTTCTTTTGGCCCATTGCTGCACCCAAAGGGATACCGGCGTCACTTCGTCGGCGCGGCCCTCGTAGGGGATGATCAAGTCTTGTGTGCCATGGATGACCAGCACCGAAATTGGTTGCCTGTTCTCACAGTTGCCAAAGTCGGTGTGCCCCCCGGCAACAGGAGCGATGGCCGCAAATGTATCGGCCATAAAACAGCCCAGGGCATTGCTCATAGTGGCACCATTGGACAGGCCGGTGGCATATATGCGCTGGGGATCGATATTGATCAGAGTCTGCAAATAGTTCAGCAAGACTGCGAAGAAATCTTTATCAGCCTGGCCAGGCAATCCAGGCAGCGGCCCGTGCCAGGATGGTGGGTCCCCCAGGGCTTGGGGATGGACGGCGATAAAGCCTTCCTCATCGGCCTTGGCATTCATTTTGGTGACCTCTTGCTGGTCGAACATTGTGCTGGAATAACCATGCAAATTGATCACCAGGGGAGCGGGTGTGTCTGGTGAGTAGCTTTCAGGGATATGCACAGAGAACCAGCGTGTGTAACCATCAACGGGCAGCATGTCGATGTAGTCGCCAGGGTTTTGATAGCGCGCCAGTAGGGTTGGATCGATGGTTGGCTGGGCGATGACTTGATCGGATTTGGGATGGGCAGCGAAGAATTCCCAAATGGCATCGGTGGCGTAAATATCGGGTTCGAAATTGTCATCCCAGGGAGGGGGGCCATAGGCGGTGCCAAACCACTCATGCAGTCCACCCTCGATGGTGTACAACACCACCTCGGCATTGCCGGCGCATTCTGACCAGCGCTGTTCTTTAACATCTTCGTGAAAGTCCGATAGCATTGGGTGTAATTGACACTCATTGACACCCGCCCAGGCATTGACCCAGTCACGCACGGCCGGAGCACGGGAATCGCCCTCGTAGGGGATTACATTGTCAGCAGTGCCATGCAGCACCAGCACAGACACGGGATTCTCGATCTGACAATCAAAGTTGGCTTGCCCCCCGGCTACCGGCGCGATGGCGGCGAAGGTGTCCGACATGATGCAGCCCAAGTGATTGGTCATTGTGCCGCCGTTAGAAATGCCGGTAACGTAGATGCGTTCTTCTTCGATGCTCATTTCAGCCTTCAAATAAGCGACCATCCCTTTGAAGAAATCGTTGTCGTTTTGGCTGGCTGGCCCGGAGACTGGCCCAACCCATAAGGCGGGTTCGTGTAGAGCTTGAGGATAGACGACGAGAAATCCTTCTCGATCCGCAGTGGCATTCATGTGGCTGCGGTTTTTCTGACCATATGCCGACCCCCCGGCTCCATGCAGGTTGAAGACCAACGGAGCAGCTTTGCCAGGCTTGTAACCGGTTGGCACATGCAGCAAGAAGGTGCGCTCCATGCCGTTGACATTGATCGTCACATCGTAGTTGTCAGATATTGCGTATTGCTGTTCGACTTTGGGCGTGGCGTTGCAGGCAGTTATCAATACCATTAGGAACAAGTTGACACCCCAATATGTTATTCTTCTATTCATTCCAACCTCCAACGATACGCTTTTTGTGAATTCGATGAAACCAGGCCAAAGAAACCGGGTTTTTCCAGGACATTTGCTCAAGCTTGACAAATATCTAATATCTATTCTCCACCTTGCCGAGTGTCGTTATTTTTGTTCATTCGCTATGGATACTCAATCGGGGGATTTTTTGTTCAGTTTGGGAACATGAAAACCCTAGTTTGAAAAGGGATGTGAACAATAATCATCCTATGGTAGAACTGGGCCAGAATTATTGGTATAGCCACAGGAGATAAGATGGACATGCAAAGTATCCTACCGATTATTGCGACCTTAGCGTTTGCCACTGCCAGCTTTCTAGGTTCGAAGCCCCAGACGGACAATACATTCAATAAACAAGTTGATATATTTGGCGTGCTGATCCTGGCCACGGAAAACGTCTCCGATGAAAAGCTGTTGCATGCCGCCGCGATAATGGCCGAATATCTCGACAATGACGAAGACGGGCATCCGGATAATCCAGCCGTTATCGAAGCTTTGAATCGTGAGCGGGCCACCCTGGTGATGTTCCGTGATGAGCGTGAGGAACGTCGGTTCGATTTTGATCGCTTTGTAGGCAGTTGGGGCTCGGAAGCCCTACAAAATCTCTATGCCGAAGAAACTCTTCCAGGTGGGTCTTTACAGGGGGAATTTGATGCCACTCTCGAGGAAGTTCTGCACCTGATCACCCAGTACGGTTATGCCAACGCCTATCCAGGCGTATGGGGAGAATCTCCGGGAACAGTAGTTGCTGAAGCGATGGATCACGCCCGAGGGGGATTCTTCCAAGATGTTCCCCGAAAATACCCCTCCTCAGCCTGGTTCACATATGATGATAAAACCTGCGAATACGAGTGTCAGGTTGCTGAATATGTATACTGGGCGCTGACTTCATTGTTGGGGGTTCAACAGTATCCGGGTCGCCTGGAAGAGATCGAACACGAATGGCGCTTGAATACGCCGGAAAAGATTGCGCACCAGGATACGGCAATCTACGCTTTACTCACCGATCCACAATATGCGTTTCCAACTCGGCTGCCAGATGGGCATTATGCTGGTTTTACAATCGAAATTGGCGAATTTATGAACAATCAAGAATAGCTTGAGCATTCTTATCACGAATGACAACGATAACGCCTAGGATATGGACGAAATTGAGAATGGCGACCGGATTGGGGGAAATTTGTGATAAAAATATACTATACGCTTTCTGTGAATTCGATGAAAACACGCCAAAGAAACCGGGTTTCTAGAATATATATCGGATTTCACATAAGCCGTGCTATGGAAATAAGGGCGTTTTGAAGGAAGGAGAAAAGTATGACTCCAGATCCACAAGATTCGATTGAATTTAAGGTCTTTTTGAGCCACCGTTATAAATCACCGGATGTCAATCTTTTTTTCTTTAAACTGCTTTCCCACGATGCCAACGTGCATTTCGAGGTGGATGTCGGGGTTTCGGCCACCAATGTTACTCGCATTGAACGGATGATCCGTGATTCAGATGCCTTCATTGGAATTTATCCGCTGCCAATCAATCCCAATCAAATGGAGACGCAGCAAGATCGCTTGAAAGCCTCGCGCTATTTCCGTCTGGAATTGGATCTGGCCATAAGAGCCCGGAAACCGATTTTGGTGTTCTTTGATCAACGGTTTGGCAACGTGATGGATTTACCCGAACGAGCGATATCGATTCCTTATGATAATCAGGAAATATTGGGAACGGGCGGCGTTCCACAAGAAAAGCGTTACAAACGCGGCATTGAAGATTTCTATCGCTATGTCAGGGCAAGTATGATGGCAGAGGCGGAAAGCCCCCTGGTTTCGCCCCACGCCAGAATTGGTTTGCTCGTTCCCAGAGAGGGAGCCAGTTCTGGAAAGTACGAGGAAAATGAAATCCAACTCATCCAACAGGTGGCGCAAGATCACCAGATCAATGAATTGAAAATGCCTCCAGGGCAACTTGTATTAAATGGCCAAATGTATCGCTGGCTTGAATCATTGGATTGGGTGATCGCTGATGTCGGGGAACTGGCCATGAAATCTGGAATCGTGGGTTTCTTGCATGGCGCAGCAAAACCAATGGTGCGCCTTTACAAAGGGAAAGCATCTGTTTCTCAAGTGGAGAAAAAGCCAACCTTCAGTTTCCTTTTTGGAGGTATCGAAGTAGGTTATTGCAAAGATATCGTCTTTTGGAATTCGCCGGAGGTGCTCGAACAAGAACTCGACAAGCGTTTGCAAAGCTTGCGAGCGCGCACCGAACGAATCTCGACCTGGTCATCCGCGGAACAGTATTTCCTCAAGGCTTCCAAGAGAAACGAGGCCATATTTGTGAGTTACTCCGGCAAAGATTATGATATTGCTCAAGAGGTGATAAAAATTTTAAAACGGCGCTTCCAAGAAGTTTTTGATTATAAAGATGGTTCCTCGATAACCCCAGGCCAACCCTGGCTCAAAGAGATATTCGATCAGTTGGCAAAATCTGCCCTGGGAGTGCCCTTGCTAAGCCAGAATTATCTGGACAGCGGCAATTGCGCACATGAAGCTGAGCAAATGGTCGCCCATCAAGATATGGGCAAGATGCTGATTATTCCAATAAAGATTGTAAAGGATTCTTTGGATTTGCCTTCCTATATGGAAAATATCCAATACCTCCGTCATGTGGATTATGCTGATGAAAAAATCCTGGTCGATAAACTGATCGAGAGCTTTGACAAAGGTTTAGAAAATGAATAAATCAGGATTCCCTTTAGCGGGCTCCTGTTTCCCAGAGATCAGATTCATCTTATTGGCTTTTGCTTGAATTACAGAGTGCATGTCTAAAATGGGGCAATAATGTGTGGGGGGAATAATAATGTTTCAAATACAATCAAGCCATGACTTTGGTTGATGTTTTGATCCTGGAATTCCTGCTTCTTCTGGTTGTTGTGATTGGAATAGCCTGTTTCGTATCGCTGCTCAGTTATCGCCTCGATAAGCGCTATTTGCGGTTGATGTTTTTGGGAATCTCGCTTCGAAAAATCCCTGTTGATGAAATTCAGGCAATCAAAATGGGAACCTCAGGCTGGGTCGAAGGATGGGCTAATACCTTGAGTTGGAGAACCATCAAGGACAAGAGTGTTACGGTTTTCCCAAAGTCACGCAAACGAATGAAAATTGTCTTGACCCCTGACCATCCACAGCAGTTCATGGAAGTGCTGCTACATCACCCAAGATTTCTTTCCAATGAACCAAGCAAATTGAGATGAGCAAGCGGAATAGTATTTTAGAAAAATGGCCCTGGAACCAGGAAGTGTATGGATTGTTTTTCCTTGTTTCCACAGTAATATCCATTGTGGTTGCCCTAATTTTATTTCCGATCCTTGGGGCTCAAGCCTTGTTGACATGGATCGGAGCAGCCATTGGGATCATGTTGGGGGGATGTTTGCCATTGTGGGGAATCGGGTTCAGATTCTGCGAATCTCTTTTGCAGTCCCTGAATCGATAGGCGCGGCATGGGCGCGTGATCTGGCGCGAAACAAGAAGCGGTCGATTCGGAAAAGCTGAACTTCTTTTCTGAATTTTATGCGCTCTGTGGCTAACGCGATAACGGTTTGAGATCATCCAAAATCCAGGGCATCAATTCGGCCACGGTGGGGTGGGTGAGTACCGCTTTGCGGAAAACTTTGTAGGATTGCCCGGTGTACATAAAGGGAGTGAACATATTGATGACCTCATCGCCGCCTACACCCAGGATGGCCGCTCCGAGGAATTCTTCCGTGTCGGCATCGACTAAAATTTTGATTAGCCCAGCAGTTTCATCTTTTTCTTTGGCGCGTGAGACATATTTCATCGAGCGGGTGGCCTTGAGAACATTTCGACCACTTTGGCGGGCTTCTTTCTCACTCATGCCGACGCGGCCCAATGGTGGATCGATAAACATGGCATAGGTGGGAATGCGTTGTGATAAGGTTCGGTCGTCATCATCGCAGAAGTAGTCCCAAAATATTTCACCATCGTTGACTGATGTGTGGGTGAAAGCGCCTTCACCATTGATATCGCCCAAAGCGAAGATTTGCGGTTGGTTGGTCTGCATGACTTCATTCACTTTGATAAAGCCGCGCTCGTTGACCTCCACTCCGGCCGCTTTCAGGTTAAGGCGGTCACTGTTTGGGACGCGCCCTACAGCCAACAAGAGATGGGTGCCATTGACTTGATTTTCCTGCCCGTTTTGGGTAAAGGTGACGGTGATATCCTTTTTGGCTTTTTGTTCCAAGTGCACAGCCCTGGAATTGAGCTGGATGCTGATGCCCTCGGATTCTAAAACTTCATGAGCGGCCGCGGCGATATCCTCATCCTCACCGGGCATAATCTGCGAGTTGGCTTCCAACACCGTGACCTGGCTGCCCAAACGTTGGAATGCCTGCGCAAATTCCAGGCTTATATAGCTGCCGCCTACGATGACCAGGTGCTTGGGGAGTTCTTTGAGGTCAAGCAGACGG
The DNA here is from genome assembly GCA_964629085.1 of uncultured Anaerolineales bacterium. Classification (GTDB taxonomy): domain Bacteria; phylum Chloroflexota; class Anaerolineae; order Anaerolineales; family UBA11858; genus NIOZ-UU35. Next base: position 4,706 of record CAZVPR010000094.1, on the reverse strand, counting down.
ACGTTATCCAGCCAATCGATTTCGTCCATGCCGTCGATCTGGACAACACGTGCCCGACCGCCAGCGTTGATCACGATGGTGTCTCCTTGGATCAAATCGTCGCCCACTCGAACGGTATGTGGGTCTTCGAAGGAAGCAAATTTGGCATAAATATCGACATTGTCCAACCCACGCAGCCAGTTTTCCATGCCGTTGCGGGCTCCGTGACGCATGGAGTTGGCCCGTTCCATCACCTTGGCAAAATCGATCTTGATCTCAGCGGGGTGCACGCCGAAATCGGGGCCGCGGCGAGCCATATGAGCAGCGCGGGCGCTGGCCACGATGGTCTTCGTTGGTGTGCAGCCGTAATTGACGCAGCTGCCGCCAAACCGGCCGCCCTCGGCGATGGCGATTTTTTTTCCTGCAGCGACCAATCGGGGAATGACCGTGGCCGTGGCCTGGCCGGTTCCGATCCAAATGATGTCGTAATGCTTGTTCATGCCAAATTCCTTTTGTTCTGCTTCACGTCTATGGCTCACTTCGCAGGTCGTTCTGCGTGGTTTCATTGCAGGAGCAAACCCCAGATAGAAGTAGAAATTTCCGCAATGTTCCATCCAACGTGCAACAGTAGTGGGGAAGAAAATGTCAGGGTTTTGCTCCCTGTTTAGAAGTCTTGGGGTCAGAAAGTCTTTCGATACTCTGTCAGGAGTTACGCAATTGAGAACTTTCTAGGAGAAAATTGCATCCTGAGTGGTCCCCGCCGTAGGCGTGCTGCTGGCACGGAACTGTATCGAAGATGCGAACTGCGTAACCCCTGTCTGTTTCAAAAATGTGTACGCAGCGCCTGATGGCCTGGTTTCTGGGACTCTTTTTATGCAATCATTTTTCATCAGAGAAATTGGCGGCAAATGCGGCTGGATCACGGTATTTCACCGTCTGCAGATGTTCGCAGTACAAAACCAATTCCCCTTTATTCTTAAAGACTTCGTAGCTCACGGTCACCAGCCCCATATCTTTATATTTTGGCACCTTGCGTAATTGGGTGCGCACAGTGTAAATCGTGTCACCGATAAAAACCGGTTTAATGAAGCGCAATTTATCATAGCCATAACTGAATGTGTTCACGTTATTGTGCGCCATCAATCCTAATCCCAAGCTGAAGACCATCGAGCCGGCTACCAGCCGTTTACCAAAAACCCCTTCTTCCTTGGCAAATATTTCATCAGCCACATAGGGATGTTGGTCCAGCACAATACCATTAAAAATCATGGCCTCCCCTTCGGAAATTGTGCGCCGAATCGATTTTATTTTTACGCCAATTTCGAAATCTTCATACAACCATGTTTCCGTGTTAAACAAGGGCAACTCGTCGTGCACATCAGGGTGTGTTTGCTCAGGCATAATCCATTCCTCAACTTAGCTGAAACTCTGCTTTAATTTTTTCGGTTTGCTGACCAATGCGCGGTGAACCCTGGCTGGCAAACAGGCGCTCTCCATCGATGCGGATAGGACACCGCAAGGTCTTCAACTTTACATTTTCATCACGGGCAACTTCTTGCACCATGTCTAAAACTTGAAACCCTTCATGGGCAAACAATTGATTCCAATTCAGCACGTCGGCGCACCAAATGTCTTGCGGTTCTAAAATATCCAGCCAGTATTGGGTGGTTTGCGATTTCATATGATCTACCAAAATTTGTTTAATGGTGTCGCGCTGTGTAAACCAGGTTTTTTGATCGGTAAATTCGGTCAGGGGTGGAGAGTCGAGCAGTTCGCCCAATACAGGTATGGATCCCATTGATAGGGCAATAAAGCCGTCGGCCGTTTCATAAATACCATAGGGCGCGCCTAGATACGCATGGGCGTTGTTTATTGAGCTCCGCTGGGGCAGTTGATGTCCATCATTCAAATAGGTCGTTAATACTTCAAACTGAAAATCAAGAATAGATTCCATCAGACTAACCTGTACTAATCCACCTTCCCCAGAGATGCCGCGCCGCACAAGACAGGCCAAAATACCTTGCACCAAATGAGCGCCTGCGGACAAGTCGACCACCGCCAACCCAAACGGCATGGGCGGTCGGCCAGCGTCACCATTTAGGTGAACCAGGCCGGTCATGGATTGCAGCAACAAGTCCTGACCTGGCTTGCTGGCCCAGGGGCCTTCATTGCCATAACCGCTAATCTCGCCATATACCAGGCGCGGATTTAGTTCGCGCACAGTTTCGTAACCCAGACCCAAGCGTTCCATGACTCCGGGGCGGAAATTTTGAATCAGGACATCGGCCTGTTTGATCAACTCTTTGACGCGTTCCATATCCATAGGGTCTTTTAGATTGGCAGCAAAACTTTCTTTGTTACGATTGATGGAATGAAACAATGTGCTGTCCCCATCCAGCTCTAGCTCAGTGATATAAAGCTGGCGACACAGATCGCCAAAATCCGGGCGCTCGACTTTAATGACACGCGCCCCTAAATCGGCCAATCGCAAGGCAGCCGAAGGGCCGGACAGAAAAATACTGAAATCTAATACTACTAATCCATCGAGTGGTTTCATACCATTAACTCCTGTAAAATCCAAGATTTGTCTGAAGAGACAAGTTTGAGGCATTTTCACGGTCCAAATTTAGATCTCGCATGAGATTCTAGGTGATTACCTGCCTTCTTGGTTCTTTGATTCTCGATAAAGTTGGGCCATCTTTGCCAGTGTTTGTTTAGGGTTGCCGCCTTGCATCAGGTAGTCGCGGACATGATCACCGGCGTGATCTTGGAAGTGCAAATATCCTGGATATCGAGGTCTCAGATAAGCTCGGTCAAGGGTTGGCAGGGTATTGCGGAAGAAATTATGAGAAGCTTCATTGACCTGCTCGTTTTCCCAGGCAGCTCGATGGCCCGGCTGACCGCCGCTCTGAAAGAAAATCGTCTGCTGATTTTTGGGCCTAGCTGTAAACGCGGCATATTCCAGGGCTATGTCTAAATGTTTACATGAAGCTGAAATCGCCAGCCCCGTTCCGCCTAACGTGCCGCGGCAAGGATTGCTGTCAATGGAAACTAAATCGGTAAATATCAACATATGATCCGAATAGCCTGGGCGGGAATAGTTGGAATACCCATATGCAAATGGACAATAGGCCAAATCGTCTCGTCGCGATAACGCCTCGTAAACTGCAATCGGATTCCAATGAAATATTTTGGGGTTGCACAAGCTTGTCAACTCGCGCAGCTGATCCAGCACTTGCACCCCTAAAGCTTCAGATACTACCCATTCATCATCTATAAAAGGTCCTTGCTCTTGCGTTGAACAAAGCATGTAAAAATTCATCAGGCTGTCGATGGGGATACCGGGCATAGCAACCACGCCCTTACGCGCCAGCGCCAGCAAATCATCCCACGTTTGGGGGACCTCCACACCCAATTTGTTTAGCAAATCGGGACGATAAGACGCAACAGGGGTAGCGGCGTCAATGGCCAATGCGCAGTGGTTACCGTCAAATGCGTAACTGAAATGAGATTGACCCACAGAATGATCTGCTTGATCAGCCAAAAATTCGACGGATAAATGCTCTTGCAGGGATACCAGCGTATCGCTGCCAGCCGCGTACCCAGCCCAAGGGTGGTCGATCACCAGAAGGTCATATTTCTCAACCAATTTTTGAATGGGAAAGTCAGCAAATTCCTGCAGAGTCCGTTTGTGCCATTCGATCTCTATGTGAGGGTGTAGCTCGTGGAAACGCTGAGCGGTAGCCACAAGGGACACAAAGCCACGGGTATGGTTCCACGTAATCCCGTTAAGTTTGATGGTTTCTGCAGCCATAGTTCTACAGTCCGTAAAAGGATGCAGCCGTTCCGCCTAACACGGCCGCCTTTTTTGGATCAGACAGCCCAGAGAGCAGCGCCAACGAATTCTCCATGACGGACGCATAGCTGCCTCCCAGGATACAAACTGGCCAGTCACTACCAAACATGATCCGGTCGGGACCAAATTTCTCAAGGGCAAAGTCAACGAACGGCCGCACATCATCCACCGTCCAGTCCGGGTTATCAAACTGACCTGAAAGTTTGGCAAATACATTTGGTGATTCTGCTGCCGCGGCCAATTGCTCGAACCAAGGGGAGTCAGATTGACCAACAGGCGGTTTTGCCAGGTGATCGATCACGATCTTCAGGTAGGGAACCTTGGTTGAGAGTGTTGGCACATGCTCCAAATGATTGGGGAAAACGGCAACCACATCAAAGGTCATACTGTGACCCGCCAAAATATTCAGCGACTCCAACACAACATCTTGCACAACCCAATTGACATCCGCCTCTGTATGGATGAGATGGCGTATACCTTTGAACTTGGGGTTCTGCTTGTACAGCTCAATTCGTTGATGGGTTTCTTCAGGATCTAGGAGATTGACCCAGCCCACAACGCCAGCAATCCAATCGTTATAATCCGCCTTTACGAGCATCGAGGCCGTATCTTCATACGAATTTGCGCTTTGGACAAGAACGGTCTGATCAATTCCTGCTGCCTGCAATTGAGGCGCCAACTGCTCAGGCGTGAACGTGTCGTAGATCGCGCCATAATCAGGAATAAGCCAGGGGTAGGCAACTTCCGCCAGGTTCCAATAATGTTGGTGGGAGTCAATTTTCAACATAACTAACTTCTCCTTTTACATATTTTTTCAACCAATAATGCCAAAACCAAACATATAAAAAATCGTCACCCTAGCTAGGGTTTT
>CAZVPR010000093.1:0-19004 GCA_964629085.1 uncultured Anaerolineales bacterium | reverse complement strand
CCAAAAAGAGGGAAAATGGGGTGTCTTTTATCGGGAATTTTATGAAAGATTTTCGAATACTGAAGTATTATTTATTTGCAAAAGTATATAGTTGAATGCTCTTTTGGGTTGGGGTTTGATTTTTCCCAAATTTGAGTTTTTCCTATCAGAAGGGAAGCGTATCGGAAGTGAAAATCTAATTCTATATCCTAATCTTTGATAGGCAACATTCAATCAAAATGGGGCAATTACAATTAGCTGTCAATGTTCAAGGGATCATTAGCAATTGGTTCCGCTCCCAAACCAACAATCTGGGCACGAAGCTCCTTAATTACTTTTTTCAATTCCATCATTCGAATTTCTCGGCCAGACATCGCATCTACAAGAACTTGTAATTGTTCTGTTCGCTCTTCGACACGTTCTTCGAGTTCTTCATGGGCCTTTTTGAGTGCAAGTTCCGCTTCGACTTTTTCGGTAATATCGTGAAATACAGCAGCATGTAATTTTTCAGAGATGCGCATAGCGGCATAGGAAACTGTTCGCGTGGAGCTATCGGGATGAATATATTGAGAATCGCCGGTCATAAATCCCTTTTCGAGATAAGTTGCATATCTTTGTGCAGCACTAGATGTGTTCTCAGGGACGATGATGTCCGAAGTTTTCATCTGTAGAATTTCTTCTCTTGAATAACCAAATAGTTCACAAGCTCGGTCATTTGCTAAAACATACTGACCAGTTTCATCAGCAATGACAAGCGCATCTATGTGGTTTTCAAATAAAAGTCGGAAACGTTCTTCGCTTGCTAAGAGGGCATTGTTAGCAGCAATATTTTCTGTAATATCTTGAGCAGCACCTATAATCCTGATTACACGCCCTTCACCTTCAGAATACTCTGGAACGCCATAGTCTCTCAGCCAGCGGATCTCATTTTCCTTTGTAATAATACGAAGCTCGCTAATATCTTTTTCTCCCCGCATCAATTTGGTAGCTCGTTTTTCAGCAATAGGCTGATCTTCAGGATGGATTAATTTTATCCAGCCACCCCTCACTTCCGATTCCTCGGGTGAGAAGCCAGTAATTCTTTCAATTGTCCCAGTAATCCAATCTAGAGATAGAGTTCCATCTGGATGAACTGAAAAAGAGTAGGCATAATCTGTGATTAGTTCAGAAATAATTCTATATCTATTTTTTAATTCATCAAATGACTCGTGAAAAGATCCAGCCATCATGTGTTCCTCCAGTACGTTTAGTAAATCATAACATTGAAACCATTGATTTCCAGAATATTTTTAATATAGGGACATAACTATTCAGCTTGGAGATGATTTGATACAAGTCATAATCCGGTTGCTTCAAAATTACGCTTGATAAAAAACCTAAGGTGGAGCAATCAATTTTAAGCTCATTCTCCAGCAAATGAATGTGACATTCGAATATGTATCACGCACGCTGGAGGCGGCTGGTTCAAATCCAATTGGGCCCAGCCAAAATAAAATATCCCTATAGCATTAAACGAGTTCATGGAGTTTTCGATTATCTCCTGGCCTTATCCTGGAAAAACTCGCGCCAGGAATTGAATTTCCGGGATGGGATTCCTATTGTATAATCAGCAAGTCTCAGGGAATACGCAAACATGAATTTCGCTGATTATCGCATTTCGATTGTTATCCCGGCCTATAACGTGGCCCGCCAGGTGGCGGCGGTCATTCGCTCGCTGCCGGATTATGTCAGCCAAATCATCGTCGTTAATGATGCCAGCCGAGATGATACTCATCAAATCGTCACCGAGATCGCCGATGGCGATGATCGCGTAATCCTATTGAATCACGAAAGCAACCAGGGTGTCGGTGGTGCCATGGTCACTGGGCTGAGAAAGGCGCTGGAACTCGGCTCGCAAGTGATCGTCAAAATGGATGGTGACGGCCAGATGAGCGCCGATGATCTTCCAGCCCTGATAGCGCCTCTGCTTTCCGGGGAGGCGGACTTTACCAAGGGCAACCGTTTCCGTGATTTACACACCTTGCGCAAGATGCCCTTCGTGCGCCTGTGGGGCAACACTGGACTGACCTTCCTGGTCAAGGCGGCCACCGGTTATTGGGATTGCATGGATCCCTCCAATGGCTTCCTGGCCATCCGCGGGGATGTGCTGGCCCAACTGCCCCTGGAGCAGATCCACCGTTCCTATTTCTTTGAAATTTCTATGCTCAGCCAACTTTACCTGATCGATGCCTATGTGATGCAAATCCCCATGCAGACCCGCTATGGCGATGAAGACTCGCACATGTCCATTATTCAGGTCTTGGGTGAATTCCCCTGGCGATTGATAAAGGTCTTGCTGCGGCGCGTTATTTTGAAGAAATTCCTGTACGAATTCTCGATGGATTCGATCTACCTTTTATGCGGCTTGCCGATGGTACTGTTTGGTGGCATCTTTGGCCTGACCAACTGGATCCGCTATCATCGTTTAGGGATCGGCGCGCCCACTGGGACGATTATGATCGCTGTATTGATCTTGATTCTGGGTTTTCAAATGCTTTTCTCGGCGATCAACATCGATTTACAGAGTGTGCCCAAGCGGCCCATCAACAAGGGGTTTCGACGCTCCGAAAATGAGAACTAATTTTATAAGGAAGCCATGAACACAGGAAAAAGAACATGATCTTGGCTTCCTGGGTTCCTTAGAGAAAACTATGAAGTTATTTAAGTGGGCGAAAAATAAAATGACTACGCTTTCGAGGGTGGAGATATTCGTCATTTTGACCATCCTCATCGCAGGAACGTATATCGCTTTAACGACTCCCTTTGGGGCTGGCTTCGACGAGGAAACGCATTTGGTACGCATCTGGCAGATGTCTGCCCTTAGCTTCATACCCAACGAGAAGGTCGGCCAGGATATGCCCTACCCGGCCATCTACCACAACCTGTCCTACCGGCGAGATGCGATCATCCGGCCCGTCGAGGATAATTTCTGGGCGACTAACGGCGATTTGCCCCTGGATGCGCAGGATTATATCTACACCGCTATGCCCACACGCTCGGTTTATTCCCCTCTATTGCTGCTGCCTCATGCGATGATCATGCGTTATCTTGGCCGCGCCTGGGATGTTTCTGCATTGAAGGTTTTCTATATTTCCCGGCTGGTTGGCGTGTTAATCTATGGCTTGCTGGCCTGGTATGCTGTGCGAAAAATTCCCTTTGGCAAATGGGTCATGGCTGTCACTGCCCTCTCTCCAATTGTATTGTTTCAGGCGGCAGTGATCGGCACGGACACCTTATCCTTTGGGATCGGATTCCTTTTCATTGCCGGATGCCTGGCCGTTGCTGTCAAAGAAGAGTATGGCTGGCTGGAATGGAGCCTAGTTGTCCTCTTAGCAGCGTTGCTTTTCGCCACCAAACTCAACCTAACAGTGATGGCTCTCTTGCCTCTCCTCATACTATCCCCCGGGCGTTTCACGATGAAATTTGGCTACCTCGGGCTGCTCCTGGCATTGGCAGCCTTGTGGCTGATCGAAGTCCTGGGTTGGGGACTGATCGGCTTCGCCCGCCTGGAAACTGCCCAGGCCATCGCCGATCCAGCGGAACAGGTCAAGTTCATGCTCACTCACCCCCTTCAGTTTGCAGGTATATTGCTGGGGGATATCAGTGTGCATGGGCGGGAATATTACCTGGAATGGATCGCGGTGTACGGTTATAAATATTGGGTTGTGCCTCGCTTGGTGTACTTCCTCTTCCCGCTTGCCTTGGCACTATCGCTATTCTCGTCAGAAAACTCCCTAGAGCCTAGCAGAAGGATTCGTTTTGGTTTAGCATTCACCTTTGTGGTTAGCGCCCTCGCTACAATAGTCGCCATGTATGTTTCGAACACGCCTGTTGGCAGCCCTACCGTGGATGGGGTGCAAGGAAAGTATTTTGTCCCCATCGCCACGCTGGCGATTCTAGCTCTGACAGGGTTGACCAGGCTGAAACTTCCCCGATGGTCAATAGCAACGGTGACCACCATCAGTTTGCTGCTCTATTTGAGCGGATTGTATCTCTCCTATCATGTGGTTTGCGGGGGTTCCTTCTACAAAACCGGATTGTGCTACCAGCCATACTACAAGAACTGGGCTCCCAACATGTTCTATTCTGAGCCGATATCTTCCAGTTTCAACCTGAAACAGGAAATTGTGCCGGAGTGTCAGGGAGCCGCCGAGGTACGCGTCTGGGTGGATGGATTGACAGCGCCACAAAATGGGGATATGAAATTTGTGCTGCGGGATACCGAAAGTGATTCCAATTTGGTGGAACAGACCATCCCGAACAATGATCTCCCCTCGAAGGGATGGCTATCCTTGGGATTTGACCCAGATTGGGAATCCCTGGGGAAAACATACCTGCTGACCATCGACCTCGGGGAGGATTCTGAAAATCCTGGTGGGAGATTCGCCTTCACGCAATCTGGGGAATATATTCTAGGGCGTCTTTATGAAAATGATACCCCTGGCAGCCGTGATTTGGTTTTCCAGTATGGCTGTGTGGCGGGGCTGGAAAAATTGCTGCAAAGCCGCAAACCATAAATCTGTACCAAAATATCGCACAAGACTATGAATTTTGTAGTCATCAAGTGCTGAACAAATCTATTATCACGAATTCCACGAAAAACACGAGTTTTTTAAACCATTCGTGCAATTCGTGTCATTCGTTTCTATTCGTGATCGGCTTTATACCGATTTGTCACTCTGAAATTTTGGGGGAATCGCTAAAGGCAAAATTATCGTAGACGACCTGGACGCCGCGTTCTGCAACCCAAAAACCGATCTGCCCGGACTGAGCCATGCCCTCCACAAAGGTTTCTCCAGGTTGAGGAGGCGTACTAACGATTTGTACCATTTTCACATCATTCATAAAGATTTCGATGCTTTGGCCGTCATTAGTTGCCAAGACCTTGATGAAATTTGGTTGAGAGGGGGCAGATCGCAGGTTGGCATCGCCCTTCTTGAGAACTTGCCAGGCCAGAGATTGGTCAGGCTTATGTTCATGAAGCTGCCATTGTCCCTGGTTGATACTGTATGCCCATCCTAAAAAGTAATCTTCGCGATCGATGGCTTGATTTGCGTTTTCATCATCAAAGCGCAGGATCAATCCATGCAGACGTTCACTGATGCCGTCGCGGTAAGCGATGTCTACGCTCAATTCGAATTCGGACAGTTGACTGCCGCATGCAAGACAAACCGATAAACATTCCACCTGTTGATCGGAATCGGTTTCCAGGCAGCGTTCGAATTCTCCCATTACCAGGCCCCCTTCGTTGACCACTATCCCTTCATTGGTGCTGAGGCGCTCCGAGTCAGCTGAAAAATCTTCCAAGAATTCGTTGGTTTCTTTGGGGGTTGCTTGCTCTTCTTGAGCAACACTATCCTCATCGGCGCTGACCATGAGTGTGGTATCCGTTGGAGTTGGCTCTGTTTGCTCTACAACTGGTGGGGTATCATCATGCCCTGCGAGATTTGAAAAAATAAGCCAACCGATGCCGCCCAGGACGATGACACCAACAACCCCTAGAATAAAAAGCATATTTCGATTGCCTTTTGGTTTTGCGGCAGCGGCCGTTTTGGCCGAAATTTTTGTGAGGGCAGAATCGGATACATTAGTTTCTGTTTGAGTTTCGGCTATTTTTATGGATGTCAATGACGGGTGTTCTTCATCTTTTATTGCCGCATTCAGCGCATCTGACATTTCCCTTGCTGATGAAAATCGGTCTTCGGGATTTTTGGCCAGGGCTTTTTTTAGCCAGGCGTCAACCTCAAGGGGAATATCAGGCATAATACGAGAAATCTCGGGGATCGGATCCTGAATGTGCATCATCAGGATTTTGGCAGATGATTTGGAATGGTAGGGATTATCACCCGTGATCATTTTGTAAAAAATTATCCCCAGAGAGTAAAGATCGCTCCTGTTATCCAAATCTTCTCCCAGGACTTGCTCCGGACTCATATAAAGGGGAGTCCCCAGAATGTTCTCGCCAGTGAGCGTATTACTCCCTGTGGACATGCGCGCAAGCCCGAAGTCGGTAATATAAGCATTATCGTATTGATCGAAAATGATATTTCCCGGTTTGAGATCACGGTGAAGAATACCCTGTTCATGAGCTGCATCGAGACCAGATGCAATGCGCTCGATAATTTTGGCAGCCTCCTCGATTGTGTATTTGTCCGTCTCGATCATATCGGACATATCTCCACCGGTCATCAATCTCATCACGATGAAAGGTTGACCGTTTTCTTCGCCAAAATCATGCACGGGCACAATCGCGGAGTGTTCAATGGCTGCGATGGATTTTGCCTCTCTTGCGAAGCGTTTTCTGAATAGCGGATCATCAAGATACGCGTGAGGCAGAATCTTGACGGCTACATCCCTTTCGAAGTTGGGGTCATAGGCCTTGTAAACCGTTGCCATGCCTCCACGTCCAATTTCTTGTTTTATTTCATAGCGGCCGATCTTTTCAATTGACATTTCAATACTCTCTCAGGAAAATATTTCGAAAACATTAGCTTTCGAGAAAGCTTGAGAATTCTGACAAACAGGATGCCCAAACGGTATATAGGATAACACAAAATCTCTTATTATAAGGAAATTGCAATTATTTTTCCCGATTCGTTTTCCGATATTTTTCGATCAATGACCTTCGATTTCCACCCACATGTCTTGCCCATCTGTCGAGATATGAATCCAGCCATGTCGGTCGGTACGCAGCAAAGAATATCCGCCCAGGGCATCCAAGGTTTCAGCATCTGGTAAACCAGAAGGATTGTCAGCAGACACGCTGAGCAACACCAATTGAGGGATTAAATTGCTTATCCACGCATCAGGGTTGAGCGGAGCGTAGCCATTTTCGGCCAGCAGCAAGGTTGACACCGGGCCGATGTTCTTGCCCATTCTCAGACTTTGGTAATCTTCTTCATGGGCTCCCAAAGGGAGAACGGCGCGAAAATTTTCCCATTCCACCAACAAGATCGCTCCCCTTGAACCGGAAGTAAGAACATGGATTGTGGCCCCGCGACTCAAGTCCAGACTGTGGCCCATTTCTGCAGAAATAACTGGGATTTGATTTTTGCTCAACGTCTCTCGCAGGTAATCTGAGGCGCGGTTTGGACTGTCTGGCCCAGCCCACAGTACCGCATCAGGAGAAAAACGCTCCAGTATGCGAGGTAAAGCGTCAATCTGTTCGCGGGCCGGGGAAGCAACGATCAGCCAGTCCAGCTTGCGCTGAAATGGAGGCAATCTGCGCCCAAGACCATCTGAGAGAAGGCTGGCAGATGGCCCGCCATTGATCAGGACGTAACGTCCCTCCGGAGATTGGATTAGGATGGCGTCCCCAGTGCCAACATCCAGCAAGGTCATGTGTAATTGGCCATCTGGGGCGCTGAAGACCAGACGCCAGGTTGTGATGGTCAAGATCCATAAGATGGCGATGATTGGAATCGGTTTGAGAGCAGAGAAAAACCCTCGGGCATGGGACCACCCCAGCGTGAGTCCCAGAAGAAGTACATAGAACAGAATCACCCAAAGGATGCCGATATCCCCAAAGACCAGCACACCGCTGCGCATTTTTCCAAAAAATTCCACCACCCGAATAGTAAACAAGACAAATGGCCAGGCCAGTGGGGCGATGATTTTTCCCAGCGGCAGCCAGATCACCCCCAGGATCAGCGCCAAGCCACCAACAGTCATGATGGGTGCTTGCACAGGCAAAATAACGGGATTGGCCAGAAAGGCGCTCAGGGAAATGCTGCCGAAGTGATAAGCCATTATTGGCATGGTAGTCAATTGGGCGGCCAGTGTGAATAAAACATATTCGCCCACTGGCCCGGCAAGTTTTGTGGCAGCATTTTCAGAGAGAAATCGAGACGCCAACTGGGTGAAGGCGTCTGCAAAAGGTTCGGCGTAGAACACCAAACCCAGGGTGGCGGCAAAGGAGAGCTGAAAGCCGACATCCCAAGGTACATGTGGGTTCTGAAAAGTCATTGCCGTCGCAGTGAACCCCAATGTGTTAATGCCGTTCTGGCGCCGACCAACCTGCCGGGCGAAGAGCGAAAGCCCACCCATGATGGCTGCCCGCACGACTGCCGCGTCTGCTCCGACCAGGATGGTGTAAATGGCAATGCCGAATACGGCAGCTATTGCACCCCTGCGTTCATTCAAAATACGTCCAAAAAACGAGGCAAACAGCCCAGCAACAATGGTGATATTGAATCCCGAGATGGCGATTACGTGCGTTGTGCCGGTATTCTTGAAATCTTCCCGGACGGGTTCGGGGATGCCGGTTTCGATACCCAAAAGGATGCCAGCGAATAAAGATGCTTCTGGGTCCGGCCAAAGCAAGTAGACAGTTTCCAGGGCCTGAGATTTGAGTCGGTAGATTGCTCGATAAAAGGGATGCCCCTGGTCGCGTTCCAGTTTTCCGCTGCGGGTGTAGGACATGGTACTGTAGATTCCCTGATGGGCCAGGTATTCTCGGTAAGAAAATTCTTCATGGTCTGGTGGTGTCTGGAGTTGTCCCCGTAGTACGATGCGGTCGCCATATTGAAAATCGTCTTCGTGGGAGACGCGCGCCAGCAGCATGCCGGTTACAGCTGTGGTGGTAAACGAGTCTGCAGGGTGCAGGTATTCACATCTCACTCGTAGGTTGGTATACGTGTCACGAACATCGGGAAAGTTGCTGACCACACCTGTTACCACCATCGTAGCGCCGGTGTCGTTGTAGTGTGCGATGAATCCGTGGTCATTGATATCCGGAATAGATGCCCGGAATCTGGCAGCTCCGAGGGTCAGGCTGAGTAAGATTAGAGCAATTGGGAGTGGGGGTCTCAGGGAGGGTGGGAGTCTGGGCACCCGGGAGATTGGATGTTTTTCCTGTACGCGATTGAAGGCGACACTAAATATTGTGAGAATAGTTGCTCCCCCGGCGATGATCAGCCAGGTTCTGGTGGGGAGGGTAATGTTTGCTGCGATGAGTGTGCCCCCAATATAGGCCATGGAAAGCCAGAGTAAGGGCATGGAGAGGAGTTTGTGGTTAGTTTGTTAGGTGGCCTGTTGGATGGCGAATGGTCTTAGTTGTCAATAAATTATAACATCGTAGACCAAAGAGAGAAACCCCCCTTTTTCCTCCAGGAATTGTTAACGTAAAGATCAGATGTGGGGGTTTGGATCAACCAAAAATCGAATTCATCGAGAACGGCAAATATGACCCCAGTCTGCCGTAGGCATTGAAATAGTGCGTTTTTTTGGACAACAGTGAGTAAATCTTCGAGTCAGAAGACGAGATGTGAATGCTACCCCTTGCGGTTCAATCCTGGAATCAGCATGGGTACACGTTGCTGATATTCTGCGTAGGCTTCACCGAATTCATGCAGGAGGCGCTTTTCTTCAAAAATTGCACCCACTACCAGGTAGATGCTCAAAATGATAGTCAGGGTCAGGGTATTGATTGACATTCGCGGCATCAACCAGAGCACGATCAAACCCCCAGTATAAAGGGGATGCCGCATCCATCGGTATAACCCATTGACGACCAAATTTGGTTTTTCATCTTGTTCGGTAGGCCTACGTATCTGTCGAAAGCCGAGGAACGCCCAGGCGTCTGCTTGCCAGACCCCCAAGGTAATAATGGCGATTCCTGCCAGCTGACCTATTGAGGAAATTAATATCCAGGGAAATGGAATTGAATAGAGAGGTTGATCTGGCAACAGTCTGACTAAAGCCCAAATAGGAATAAATGATATTCCAGCAAATACGTTGTAACTGAATCGGTACCAACGTTCCCTAACCGGCCCCAATAATTGCCGGGCACGTGCTTTGGCTGTCAGGGTGGCCAGCAGAGAGTGTACAGCAGAATATAAAACTGTGGCTAGGGAAATAAAAATTACAGAAGTCATGGTAATGATTTGCAGGCGCTCAGATCATAATTGTATTGCTCGAATTCATCGAGGATTTCTTCCAAATTCGCCTTGTATAATTCATTCTCATTGGGGGGCATGGAAAACGACTGGCCTTTTGCTGCATTTCGTTGGGCATAGGCGCGTGCCAGTTGCAGCCAGCAGGTTTGGGTGGCGTTTGTGCCGGGCCAATGATTGGGGTTCGACAAGTCCATGAAAGTTGCCAGTGTTTGGGATTGTGAGAGATTGGCCTTATTGGACAATACCAGGATTTGCAGCATTTCGAAATTGGGTTCCGTGAGTGCCAGGCCATATTTGTCTCGAATCCCTGAAGCGATCTGATCAATTTGTGCGGCATATTCTGACTGGTATTTTGATGAGACATTCGTGAATTTAGTTTCATCCCAGGCGTAAATCCAATAAGATTCAATGTAAATAAGGGGCATGTACTCCAGGGCATTATCGTACACCCACAGATCGAGCGGCTCACTTCTGTGGACCAATTTCCAGGGTTGAATCACGCCAGGAAGATCAGCAGTTATGTCAACAAGCTGATAGGTGTTTTTAATCTCGTAGAAATGTACTGCGACGGCACCAAAGTTCAGACAGCCCTGGGCACAGTATTGATAGAACACAGCAAATTCAGGTAAACCGTTTTGGTTGATATCGCTCCAATAACCGTTAAATCCAAGCAAGGTACGAGTTTCTTGTGTGATTTTGCCACCCTCAACAATCTTTTGGGAGGGCGAATCCCAATTGATGGCTTCGCAATAGACAGGGTAAGTGTAGCGGTTATTGGGGGCATACAAAGGCCCGGTGAACGAACGCAAAAGCTCGTTTTCGCCGTCATCCAGGCGATAGATAGCCAGGCGGCAAATATCGGTTCGGGTCTCATCGACGATTGGATCGATGCGGTTATTCCTGAAAAGATAAGCAGAATAGACAAAATCCTTCGGGCCAATGGTCGAGGAGGATGCCAGCAGTTCGTGATCCCGGGATAGCAAATCCTGGGCGAACACATCCGCATCAATTGATGCCGCCGTAGGACCGGGCAGGGTTTTTGTTCCGGATGTTTCGGTGGGGGTGGGAGTGGAAGTTGTTGTTGGGCTTTGCTGGTTCGGATTGGAGATTTCTACAGTGTTGGTAGGATACGCGGCAGCGGCGCTTACCTCAGTCAGGGCGGCGTTCATCGTTGCCTGAGTGTCTGGTTTGGATTGTCTGGGCAGGTTGCACGCAATGATAGCCAGAGTTACAGCCATGAAAATCGCGGGAAATTTAATTTTTCGATTAATCAAGAAAAAGCTAGGGGGCTCGAAATTCATAATTGTCGAAAGTAATCGTGCTTTGCTCATCTTCATAGGATAATCCCACGGCTACACCCGCATACCCTATTGAGGGGTATGTTATCTTCGCATCGCCAACCATTTGTCCATTAATCAAGAAATAAAACGCGTCGTTTTGGGAAACAACTTCGAGGTGATTGATCTCTCCTGGGCGAATTGCTGTTGATGTTGTATATGGAATGACTTCTGTCCACGCACCCTGATTATTTGCCCAGACGCTAAAGAGTTGTGTGTCCCGGATTTCGAAATAATTGTATGCCTGCTCATCTTCGCTGAGGCGGAAAATCAATCCCCGGGGCGCATCTCGATTTGAGCTGGTATTGACTACATCAACTGCCTGGTAGAAATCATCCACCATATTGGATGAAGGGTAGACCCACCATACAAACCCTTGCTTTGATGAAATTTCCCAGGTGTAGTCCCCATTAATGCTTATATCCATTAGGGCATATTCATCATCGATGGTGCCATCAATCCATTCATTCTCATTATCATTGAACGGATCGAAAAGTTTCAATGGCCATTCAGCAGCCCGATCGATAACTTCGAAACGTTCCAACACAACTGCCGTGGCGACAGCTGTTGTTTCAGTGGCGCGTTGGCTGCGGCCCTCCAGGAAAGTTGTGGCTGTGAAATAGCCGCCAGCCACAAACGAGGTAATCCCAATAAATGCCAAAACACCAACCACACCAATCAGGATCCATTGACCTGTTGTGGGTTGGTTGTTTTCATATTTCGGAGATTCTGGAAGGTCATCCATGTTTTTGCTTTCTGCGTTCATTTATGCGCTGATTGGCTAAATCAACATAATCTGCATCAATATCATACCCGACATATCTCCGCTTGGTATCCAAAGCTGCAATTGCTGTGCTGCCACTGCCGATGAAAGGATCGAGAACTACATCATTCTCGAAAGTGTAGAGCTCGATCAATCTACGAGGAAGTTCAACAGGAAAGGGGGCCGGATGACCGACCCGTCGGGCGGATTCTGTGGGGAATTGCCAGACGCTGCGGGTGAATTCGAGGAATTCGTCACGTTCGATAGTTGCTTGTCGATCGCCTTTTTCTCGCTTGAATCGTCCTTTTGAAAAGACCAGGATGTATTCATGCACATCTCTCAAGGTGGGATTGCTGGCAGACATCCAACTCCCCCAGGCCGTCGATGAACCCACGCTGGATCCTTTATCCCAAATGATCTCACCGCGCATCAAATAGCCGATCCCAAGCATAATTTGTGAGATGAAAGCATTTAAGGGGATGTATGGTTTTCGGCCTAAATTGGCTACATTGATACAAACGCGCCCTCCTGGGACAAGGACCCGATATGTTTCGCGAAAAACAGTTTCCAGCAGGGTCAAATATTCGCCCAGGGTTAGATCTTCGTCATAGTCCTTACGCGCATTATAGGGGGGTGAGGTGACCATCAAATGCAAACAAGAATCCGGCAAGTGATGCATACTTTCACTGCTGGCCAGAATTAGTGTGTCGATTATTTTTTCAGGGATTGGATTTTCTTGATAGGGTAGGGAAGTATCTTCAGTAGGCTGCTGATCATACATCCGACTAGCGTAGAAATGGCTGGAATCGTGGCTGATCTTGCCACGGGTGCCGAATGATGTGGTTTGGGTACGACGGTCGGAGGGCACGCTATCTCTCTACGTCGATCAATATAAAATTATCGGGCGGAATCCGGCAATTTCGCTCAGCTTGTTCAGCCCGTAAAGAAAGCTGGCCCACCAACAACGCAATGGCGAAAACAAACAAGCGCCTTGGGGTGGGTGTTTCCTCGGGATGTAGTACCTCGCGGGGGATTTTGAGAAGATTGCAAATTTTACTGAAATCGTCGTCCGTGAATTTCAGGCTGTTTAGCTGGGCCAGGAACTGGTTTCGAATCTTTAATATCAGTGATAAATCGTGAAGCTCATTGGGGCTGATCAAACCCAAGGCATAGGCGCTGTAAATTCGTGGCCCAAACCCTCCCAAAGGGCTTTCTGCTTCTAATAGATTAGCCGAATTTTCCGGATGATCAACAATAAAACTCCGGATCAGGTGTCCAAGATGATTTTGGAGGTAGGTTGATCCCAGAATAACAACAGCACGGTCGCTGGTATGTTGAAATTCAGCAACCAGCCCCTGCCAGTTTTGTTGCGCTAATTGCGATTTCGGCATACTCCTCCTATCGGATCAGAAAGATTTCTACACCTCATTATACCGGAAGCAATCAACCATATGATCATTGACCATACCAACCGCTTGCATAAAGGCATAACAAATAGTTGGCCCGACAAAGCTGAAGCCGCGTTTTTTGAGCGCTTTACTCATGATTTCCGATTCTGTAGTTTGGGCGGGCAACTGATCCAATGAGCGCCAACTGTTCACAATGGGTTTTCCACCGACAAAATCCCACAAGTAACCACTGAACGATCCCAGTTCTTCTTGAATTTCAAGAAATCCTTTCGCGTTTTTTATTGCGGAGTTGATCTTCAATCGATTTCGGACGATGCCAGGGTTATTCATCAACTCATTGAATTTGCTCTCATCATACCGAGCGATTTTCTCGGGGTCGAAATCGTTGAAGGCCTGCCAATAGTTTTCTCGTTTATTAAGGATCGTGCTCCAACTCAGGCCAGCCTGTGCACCATCCAGAATCAGCTTGGCGAAGAGCAGGCGGTCATCAAAAACCGGAACGCCCCACTCTTCGTCGTGATATTTGGTCATCTTGGGGTCATCCCCTGGCCAGGGGCAACGTGAGGGTGTGTTCATATGCAAGGTTTCCTCCTGCCTACTACCAAAAATTATCCGTTGCCAGTAATGTATTTTTCCAACTGTTCGATTACATATTCTTGCTCGGAGATGATTTCCTTTACCACATCACCGATGGTGATCACACCAATCACTTTGTCATCCTCGACGACGGGAAGATGGCGGATGCGTTTTTCCGTCATCAGGGCCATACATTCGGCAACCGTCTGGGATGCTTGAATGTAGACCACCTGTTCCGTCATGATTTCCCGAACTTGAGTTTCTCGAGATGTTTTCCCCTGCAGAATAACTTTTCGGGCATAATCCCGCTCCGAGAATATGCCTACCAGCTCGTTGTCTTCGTAAACTAGCAAAGCCCCGACATCTTTCTCTGCCATCAGTTGCAATGCGAGATAGATGTTTGCATCGGGGCTGGTGCTCCAGATTTCGTGACCTTTTTTCTGAAGCATATATTTTACTGAAAAGTCCATCATGATTCTCCTTTAGGCCTACCAATAACTGTTACCAATAAACGTTGATATCAAAATTATATGTCATTTTTGGAATAAAGTCTTTTTGCCTCACACAGGTTTTTCTTCTTTTGAGCTACGCGACCACATGCTTCACACACGTATTTGCCATCACGAACCAGTTTCTTGTACTTTTTAAAATTCGATTTGATGAAACCATTGCTTTCAAGGTCGCACAATGATTTGTTGGTTCTCATTTATTTCTCTCCAATACCGATAAGTGAAATTTTGGTTGATTTTACTCCTCCGGCCAGCAAAAAACACCCTCGCTTTTCGCTGCTACAACGATGGCTAATTGTGCATCGAATAATCGGCGGCGGATGATCTCGTTCCACAATTCAAGCCCCCCGAAAGCTTCTGCAGGAATAAGATAGCTTTCTTCTCGATGCGTGGTGAAGATATAGATTTCGTCAGACTCGATGTAGTTGCCGGGTTTGAAACAGACGCGCTCAATAGTGGTCCATTCTATTTCGATTTTCTTGGCTTCTTTCTCCGATGGATGAATATTCAAATAGATGGCTGTGTTATCGAAGGTGATCTTGTACCAATTCTCGATAGGTTGGGTCATTGGCTCTCCCAAACACGCAAACCGTGTTGATCCAAACGAATGGGAATGATTTTATAATCCAAGTTTTCTTGCTGAATTTCGTTCAACATGGTGCGCTGTCCCGCCCGGCTGGGATCGCACAACAAGGTCAATGAGCCGCCATCCCCTCCCGCGCCATTGACTTTCCAGCCCAATGCGCCGTGATCTCTGGCAATTGAAATAATTGTATCCGCTTCAGGACTGATCAACACCGGGTGCAGGCGCCCTTGGGCTGCTGTGTTTTCGATCATGGATTGACCCAACCCAGAAAAGTCACCAGTCATTAAAGCCTGACGCGCTTTTGGTGCGGTTAGGCGCAGATCGTTGAGTTGTTTGCAGTCAGGCCCGGCGGATTCTAATTCGGCGATGACTTTCTCGTGCACGTTCGATGAGCTGTGGGCTTGCCCCAGGTAAATCAATATCAGGCGCTCTTCCAACTCCCAGAGTGTTGCTTTAGGCAATTTGATTTGAGACACATGTGCGTGGGGATAGGCAACCATCTCGATATCATTAATGCCACCGTACGCCGAACAGAGCTGATCTTGAATCCCACATTGCAATCCCAAGTCTTGTGTTTCGACCATTTGGGCTGTGATGGCTACTTCATGGGGCGACAGGCGATTCTTGGTGAGAGCATCCAGCGCGCCAATCAGGGCGACTGTGATTGCCGCTGAGGTGCCCGTGGAGCCTCCGGCTGGAGCATCAGAGTAAAGCGAAACCTCAATGGAAATATCCTCAGGAACGCCCATGCGTTTGATCGTAGCCTCCAACAAGGGATGCTTCAGCCATTCAGATAACCTGTCGGGGTCAAAACTGTATTGGTCGGTATAGTTTTCTGCCTGGATGGAGACCTGGTTTGGGCGTGCCGCGCGTGGATAAACATGGATCTGCGCCTGGGCAAAGGGAGAGACAGCAATATTGAAAATGCGCCCATACTCTGCGAACCAGGTATCGGTCCAACCGCCATTATCACAGATGCGGATCGGGGCCCGGCTGTTGATGATTCGTAAAGGTTTCATTCCCATATTCTATGAAAAGATCAATCTCAATCCCATGATGATCAGCAAACCAAGCACAATCTTGCGAAAGATATCAGGATTGATGAACCGATCCAGGCTGGTGCCCGCCCAAATTCCCAGAGCCATCGCCGGGATCGCCCAAATGAAGTGATGCCAAACCTCAGGACTCAAATTCCCGTTCAAGGCGTGACCTAGAACAATGACCAGACTGGACGGCACAAAAAAGCCTTGCATATTACTCTTGAAGGCGTCAGGTTCCCACTTGCAGCAATCGCCATACACTACCACAGGGGGACCAGAGGTATTATAGGCGCCTCCAAGCATTCCCGCTAAAAACCCCGACACATATGCCCAGACTGGCTGCTTTAATTCTGGCAAGCGAATTTTCAACAGTCCGTAGATGGCATAAATAGTAATCACGATTCCTAAAATTGATAAAACAATCCGTTCGTTCAATTGACTTAGCAGGTACAACCCAATGGGAATTCCTAGAATGGACCCCGCAATAATTCGCCACACGGCCTGCCAGTTGAACGCATGTCGATAATAGAGTAACAAAAAAAACTCAATGGTGAACATTACTAACGCTACTAAGGGAACAGCGACACCAATGTCCAAAGGGATCGTTAATAATGCCATGGCTACAAGAGCAACCCCGAATCCTGACAGGCTCTGGGTGAAGACAGCAAGGAAGATGAAGATTACGATGATAAGCTGTTCTGACATAAGGATTTATTTTGGTGAGATTAGATGCCCGTTTTTTACAGATCAACTTCAATGTTCAAGATTTTGCTGGCAAAGGCCAAAACGTCAGCATGCTCGTTGATCAGTTTGTAAGTGGGTTTGCCCAGTTTGTGCCCGGCTTTGGCATCTACGCGCAGCAGCATGGGGTTTGAACTGGTATTCTTTGCCTGCAACTCAGCGATGAACTTCTTCGAATGGGCCGGGACGACACGATCATCGGTATCGGCAGTAGGGACGATAATTGGTGGATAGTCAACTTTCCTGACATTATGCAGCGGAGAGTAAGCATAGAGATATTCAAATTCTGCTGCGTTCTCTTCGGCGTTGCCCCATTCAACCGTCCAAAAATGCCCCACGGTGAATTTGTGATAGCGCAGCATATCGGTCACGGGTACCCAGCACAATATGGCCCCAAATAAGTCTGGCCGCTGTATCATGCAGGCTGAAGTCAGCAGGCCGCCATTGCTGCGTCCTTCAATGGCCAGTTTTTCAGTGCAAGTGTATTTGTTTTTAATCAGCCATTCTGCCCCAGCGATAAAATCATCAAAGACGTTCTGTTTGTTTTCCAGCATACCCTCACGATGCCATTCCTCGCCGTATTCGTCCCCGCCGCGAATATTAGCCAGGGCAAAGACACCGCCCATCTCCAACCAGACCAGGTTCCAGACGGTGAAAAAAGGCGTCTGGCTGATGGTGAAACCGCCGTAGCCGTAAAGAATGGTGGGGTTGCTGCCATCCAGTTCTAATCCTTTGCGATGGGTCAGGAAAACCGGAATTTGGGTGCCATCTTTGGATGGATAAAAGGATTGGGTGGTTATGTAGTTTTCGACATCGAAGGCTAGCGGTGCTTCCTGGAATGGATTTATCTGATCGGTTTCAAAATCATATCGAAGGATGGTTAGCGGGTACAAGAATGACTCAAAGGAGAAGAAAAACTCTCGGTCGTCCCGACCCCCTGCGAGGTAGATCGCAGTTCCCATGCTTGGGAGCGGGATATCATGAAGATGGCTGCCATCTTTATTGTGGATGCTGATCTTCGAGTGGGCATGATGTTTCAAAAATAAAACAAAATGATCATCGGCGAGGGTCACTTCTTCGATGGCGTCATCCCCTTCGGGGATAATCTCTCGCCAGTTTTCGCGTTCTGGATTATCGACATCGATGGCAATCACCCGCCCACGCGGCGCATCGAGATTGGTGTGGAAGTAGAAGGTAACGCCATCGTTGCCGACGTACATATACTTAGCCTCACCGTCTTCGACCAATTGCTGAAATTCACCCTCGCTTTCCATAGGGCGTAGATAAATGCCGTTGCGGCGGTCAGTGCCGCGCATGGTAAACAGGTAAAGATAATCGCCAGACTCGGTGGCAAAGGGATAAAAGCGCAGCGATTTATCGGCAGGTTTCTCGAAGATCAGCGTGTCATTATCCTGGGCATCACCCATCTTGTGGAAATAGACTTTGACATGGTGATTTTGATCTTCGAGGGCAACGGTGCCCGGTTCAGGCAAACGGTTGTAGAAAAAGCCACTCTGATCTGGTTTCCAGGCCAGAGTTGGAAATTTGCACCACTGCAGGACATCAGGCTTCTTCTCTCCACGGGCCGTATCCAACAAATGGATTTCCTGCCAATCTGAGCCGCTGGCCGCCAGCGCGTATGCCAGTGTGTTGCCATCTTTGCTGTAGAATTGCTCCATGAGCGCAACGGTGCCATCATCACTCAGCGTGTTGGGGTCGAGCAACTGGCGAGGATCGACATTGAGTGTTTCCAAGGCATAGAGCACAGCCTGATTTTGCAACCCGTCATTGCGGGTGAAATAATATTTGCCGCCGGCCTTGTGAATGGCTTCGCAGCGGGGGAAATTCCACAATTCGGTCAGACGGGCTTTGATCTTTTCAAGGGCTGGAATCTGGTCGAGATTTTCCCGAGTGAGCTGATTTTGAGCCTGGGTCCAGGCTTTAACCTGTGGATCATCGGCATCTTCGAGCCAGCGGTAAGGATCGGGAACCGGGGTGCCGTGGAAGTCTTCGATACTATCGGATTTTGGTGTGTGTGGGTATTTTATGGGCATAAGTTCATTTGAGTTGGGTAATTGGATCAGGCAATTATACTTCAGGCTTTAGGGCGTTCGTCAGGTAAAATATTT
>CAZVPR010000092.1:0-19199 GCA_964629085.1 uncultured Anaerolineales bacterium | reverse complement strand
GAGAGCAGGCTCCCTGCCGAAGAATATGATGTCATCTGGGCAAACGGGGCTTTGCACCATATCAAGGATCTGGATCGGGTGGTGCCAATGCTCAAGCATGCCCTGAAGCCCGGCGGATACCTGATTTCAAATGAGTACGTCGGACCCAATTATCGGCAAATTGGACGCAGACAGCAGGAAATCGTCAACGCCGTGAAGCACCTTCTTCCTGCGGAATTGTGTCGAAAGAAACCGGTTCGGCGTAAGCACCCTCATCAAACCTCTATTCTTTCACGGGTACGTCGACTCCTGGTAACAAAGCTTATTGAACATCATGATGAAGATGATGAGGTCTATGAAAGAATCTTCAGAGTGAAATCGATTGAGGAATGTATGATGGCTGATCCTTCAGAATGCGTAAATTCAAGCGCGATCATCCCAACTTTGCGCGAGCACTTTGAGAACGTGGAAGTGCTGTACTACGATGGTTCGATACTGAAATATGCCTTGGATTCACACTTTTATGCCAATTACGATGATACCAATGAAAGGCACCGTGAGTTACTGAACCTGTTGTTTCGAATCGAAGATACTCTGATATCAACTGGCGATTTGCCGAGAGACCACGCTGAGATCATTTGTAGGAAGCAATAGGTATTGGGATGCCAAATATCTCTTTTGTTGTCACTTCGCGGAACGATGATGATGCTCCAACCGCCATCCATCGCATGCAATTATTCATAGATGGATTATTAGACCAGGCTCAACGATATGGGCTTGATTCTGAGTTAATCATTGTGGAGTGGAATCCGCCAGACGATCGGCTAAATTTGGGAGATGTCCTCAAATTGCCGACAAATAAAGGGTGTCCAGTGCGCATTATCAAAGTTCCTAATGAAGTCCATGATAGATTCGAAAATTCCGGAGAAATACCTCTTTTTCAAATGATTGCAAAAAATGCAGGTATTCGTCGCGCTTTGGGTGAATTTGTTTTGGCCACCAATATCGATATTCTATTTTCAGATCGCTTGATAAAGTTTCTGGCTTCGAGGCGGTTGAAAGAAAATCGCATGTACCGGATTGATCGATATGATGTTCCCTCAAATATTCCGTTTCAACTATCCCACAATGCTTTAATGGATTGGTGTCAGCAAAATGTCTTCCGCTTATATCGATATAAGGAAATTGTAGAAATAAAAAATGGCTACATTCCACCTCGATCCAAGGCACAAGCTCATAGATTAGATTTTGTAAAAAGATATTATGAAAGGAAGGGGCGCCTTTCTCCACACCTGCACACAAATGCTTGCGGAGATTTTACGCTTCTTTCTGAAAAATATTGGCAGGAAGTTCGCGGTTATCCTGAATTTCCCATGCGAGCTATGAAGCTGGATGGCTTACTATGTTATGCCGCTCATTATGCTGGAGCAAGAGAATATATTCTCAAAGATCCGATGCGGATTTATCATATCGATCACCCAGAAAGGGGGGATGGTGCTGCTGTGGCATTAACCGAGAGGGTTTCAGGCCAGGTCAAGAAACTGCAAATCCCAGTTGAGCAATATCGTGCTTTGGTAAGTGAAATGATGAGCAAACGTGCACCGATCATTTTTAACACTTCTGATTGGGGTTTGGCCGACTTACAGTTAGAAGAAACAGTAATCGCGTAGCCAGGAGTGTTTTAAAAAATGAGGAAACAGATAATATTCCGTCCAGCTCAAGCAATAGTTATTTGGGCAGTAATTTGTACCATAGTCGTAGGGCTGATTCTCTATTTCATCATGCAGGCCTACTATTCCAGCCAGCCTCTTTGGGCTGAACATACAGCTCGCTGGTTGAAACCAGCAACTTCAATAGCTAATATACGCATTGAGCAGGGTTTTCTTCCAGCTTTGCAAAGCTCTATGACCAGTAGAATTCCCCTCTATCTTATTGTGGTCAGTATTTGGCCTGAGCTTGGAGGTTGGATGCATGGTCACCTGCTGATTACTTTGCCAGCCTTTGCTATTTTCCTTACCCTTTTAGGCTGGACTGCTTACAAACTTTATGGGCGTCTAGATTATGGGGTTGCTGCTATTGCATTATATTGTGCCTTGCCTGGTATATATGCTGATAGCGCCGGTTTAGGAGCTCCACTTCCTGACAATCTTTCTTCTCTCTTTATCTGTTCGGCAGCATTCTGCCTGATCAATGCATTGCTCCGGCCTCATCTGGGTTGGACATACGCTTTTGCAGTACTGGCGTCTCTTGCAGCACTTGCGCGCGTCAATGGTGCAGTATATCTTTTCGTCATCTGTTTCCCCATTTTTATAGGGATAATATTAAACGAGTATCGGCGCAGCGGTCATTTGAAAAGACCATTTGTTATTCTAATGAGTGTCACGATAGTCACTGCGCCGGTGATTTTGTACATTCTTTCACAAATGAGTGTTTTTCGTACCTATAGCGCGAATCCAATGTGGGGATTAAAGAATCCTCTGAATATATCAGTGACAGCGATTTTCGAATTGCTTCAAGTGTATATTGGGCGTGCGTTTATCATGCTTGGCGTGTTATTTGTGATAATGAGATTTATTCTAACTGATGTGCGCATTCAGCTTGGTAGATTTCGAGTCCGCCCGATTGTGCTGCTTGGTTGTTTGGGATTGGTAGTTGGAGCATTCGTAATCGGATCCATTTTGCGACCAGACCTTCCCTCCCTGAGGCTTAGCGATATGCTGTTGTTTGAGGGTACTATTTTGATCGGAAGCATGGTTGGAATATTGTATTCTCTAGAACTAAAAAGAAAGAGAGACAACCCAACGAAATACGATGCAAGATTTACCAGCGTATGGCTAGCCATCGGCTGGTGGATAACAGGATTTTCAGCTTTTTTGGTTGTGATTGGCTATTCCAGTGATATGACCAAAGAAATAATCAACTTAGCCCCACCCTTGCTGCTTGTTTCTCTTTTCCTCTTTCGGTCTATTGATGACCGGATGCCTCTGGATTGGTCACCAATTGTGCTGGGGCTGATTGCGTTTTCTTTCATGATGGGTTCGGCTAGTGGATTGATAAACTTGCGCGAAGCGCAGGTGACTACTTCAGCAAATCAGGTGTTGCGCCAAACGCAACAAGATTTATCATTAATACTTGGTAGTGTGCCAGATGCGAAAACATGGGTTAGTTACACCAATTATGATTTTGGTTCTACTATATCATTACTTATATATATTAAATTTGGGAAGATCGTGACAGATACTTGGGGAATACCCAACCATGAGGGGGGGTGGAAAGATCCACGTGCACGGTGCGCTGGCATGAGTATGACTGAATGCCAAGAGATGTTATATGAGAGGACGGGGAGTGAGGTAGATTTAGTAGTAGTGTTTAAAGATTGGAATACTTCGCCGCCTGGTTGGATGGATGCAGAAAACTTTCAACTAGCAGCTTATCTTTCTCGGCGTATTCAATCTGATCCACATTGGCAATGGCTTGCCGATGTGGAGTGTTCGTATGGCGGTACTCTTGCGGTACTTAAGAATACAGCACGTCTGTCGGAATAAATATAAAATTAGTCCTAAGTAAGAAGATCGCTTTGGTGGGTTGAATGACCCACGAATAGAACGAAACAGACTACACAAAAAGAATGAAAAATTGCGTGGACTCATATGGATCAGATGCCTGCTAATCAGATAAGTGAAATTGAATTGACAATAATTGCTCCAATGTACAATGAAGAGAGCAATATTGAAACAACAATATTAGCAATCCAAGAGACAATGCAAGCGTTTCCCTTTCCTTGGGAATTCATCTTGGTAAATGACGGAAGTATTGATAATACGCTTGCTGTTGCTAGAGATTGGGAAGCTAAACTGGATTGGTTGAGAGTTTTATCCTATCCAGTAAACATAGGCCGTGGAAAAGCACTGCGTACGGGCTTTGAGAGCGCGAGAGGAAAATTTGTTGTTACTATTGATTTTGACCTCAGCTACTCGCCTGATCATATCATAAAATTGTTTAATGAATTAGCGCGAGACGAATCAATAGAAATAGTATTAGGCTCTGTATATATGAAAGGTGGTATTGTAATCGGAGGGAGGCCATTACATATCTTTCTTAGTAAACTGGGCAATAAGATCTTAGAAATTGCTTTCAATGGTCAGTTTAAAACCACCACCTGTGTGTTGAGAGGATATCGACGCGAAGCTCTACAGGCCTTAGTTTTGGGAACCAACAGAAAAGAAATCCACCTAGAAATATTGTCGAAGGCGGTAGCGTTAGGTTTGAATATTAGGGAAATCCCGGCAACGCTGCGGAGCAGGAAGAGGGGAGCCTCGAAAACAAAGCTAGGAAGAACTTCCATTTCTCATTTATTATTTTCCGTTTATGAGAGACCGGTACTGTTGTTTAGTGCTGCTGGGTTTGTATCTGTAATCTTGGGGGTGATATTTGGTATCTATATTGCGGTTATTCGGTTCATGGGCAAGCTAAACCCTGGAAGACCTTTAATTGATTTGGTAATTCTGTTGATCGTAGCTGGGATCCAGTTGCTGTCCTTTGGCATTATTTCGGGACAGAACAGTTTTTTGAGAAATGAGATATTCAAATTGCAAAGCCGTATTAAGCATCTGGAGAGAGTTGGGAATTCCTTGGATAAAGATAAAGAGGACTTGGACAAATGAAGCGTTTTACTTTTAGAGAAGTCCTTGGCTGGGAGCTGGTTCGTTGGGTGATGATCCTGTCGGGTGTTGTTCCCGGTGTGATTGGGGTTGCTGCGCGATTTGTTTTATTTCGCTTTCTGTTTGGTGGGAGTAATGGCTTTTTTCGTATCTTCGAAAGAGTGATTGTTGAATACCCTCGCGGGTTACGCCTTGGCAGGGATGTGGGCATTAACGCCGGATGTTGGATCAATGCCCGCGGGGGAGTTTCGATTGGTGATAATACAATTTTGGGGCCTTATTGTGTAATCCATTCTGCTAATCACCGCATCGAACAGTTGAATATTCCTGTGCAGTATCAAGGGTATGAACACAAAGCCGTGGATATTGGCAGCAACGTTTGGATTGCAGCCAGAGTAACTGTCTTGCCGGGCGTATCTATTGGAGATAATGTAGTGATTGGCGCTGGTTCAGTTATCACGAAAGATGTACCCATAAACGCTGTCGTTGCCGGCAACCCTGCGCGTGTGATCCGTATGCGTACAGATGAGGCTCAGTAGATGAAAACAAGTTGGGCGGGTGCGAAAGAATATATTGTCAAAATAATCAAGCTGTTGTTCACTATGGCGGCGCTTGGATATCTGATAAAAATCGCTCGTCCAGAAGAGATGATAGCGTACTTAACAGAAATAGATATTTCGTTATTGGTGATTATCACCCTTTTGAAGTTTATAAGCGATATATTCAAAATTTGGAAGTGGATGTTGATCGCCAGGGTTCAAATCCCCGATTTTTCCTTTTTGGCAGCATTGAAATCATTTTATATTGGGATGACTTTAGCTGTAATTACCCCCTTTGCCGTTGGCGAGTTGGGGCGGGGTGCGTTCGCTTCGAAGGTGAGGCGAGCGGAATTATCAGGTTTAGTGATTGTTGATAAAGTATTCGATTTAGCAACGGTCATGCTTTTTGCGCTCATTGGATTATCGCTTCTGTTTCAGCAGCCATTTTTTATCTTGGGGATTGTGATAGCGTATTTTCTGGGACTTTTTCTAATGAAGCATGTCGTCGTGTTCTTAGGGAAAGGTGATTTCTTAGAACGGTTTCGATTGCGTTTTTTAAAGAGAGTCGTGGGTGGGTTTTAGATGATATAGACAAAGCTTTTTTAAAAATTATATATGTTTTATATTAAATATTTAGTGTTTTTTTTTTTTCAGGCATATCTGATAATGCTGGCATATGGTGAGAGTTTCCCTGCTGAGGTTGTTCTATATTTCCCTGTGATTACTTTGAGTACCATTCTTCCAATCACCATTGGTGGGCTTGGAGTGAGAGAAGGAACTGCAATCTATTTTCTCAAACGATACCAAATCCCTGAAGCTGTTGCTTTCAATACATTTTTTACACATTTTGTCATCGCCAATGTTCTGGCCGGGCTTTTGGGCGCGATCATTTTTCTTGTTTCCCGGGGAGATAGGGAGTGAGCATGAATGGTCTTACTATTCTCGGCTCTCGCCCCTAATTCATCAAAGCTGCTCCTGTTAGTAAAGTAGTATTTGTTTAGCAATCAATATGGGGCCAACAAGAGCGGTGGAATATCATCGAAGATGTCCATTTTGAAGATCAAGATACTCAACCAACAAGGTTATGTCTATCGCAGTTTCAACTCCTTCTGCTTGTGCGTACTGGTCGCAATTGGTTGGTTTTTTTGCGTCAGAAAAGCCCGAGTCACAAGTTGATATCGGATCGCGAGAATCAATGTCGTTGCTGATGGGGTAAGAAGATGTTAAACACTAAGAGTAGCTATTTAGTCATCCTAGTTGCAACATATAACCGACTGGATTCGCTCAAGCGAGCTATTGACTCGATTGTTTTTGGTACCCAATGTTCCCATGAAATAATCGTTATTGATGGTGGCTCTACGGATGGCACTATCGAGTATTTACGGTTGAACTCTAGCATCACGCCGGTTTTTCAGGGTAGATTGCTTGGCCAGGCGCGTGCCTGTAACCAGGTCTGGCGGCAGATCGAGAGCAAGTACACCTGCTGGTTGAGTGATGATACCGAGCTGGTGCCGGGCAGCCTCGATCTGGCGGTAGATATTCTGGATAAGGACTCAAGAATCGGTATGGTAAGTTTGAAAATGGTGGACACTGATGGTCGCGGGACTTTTTCGCATTACGGCGGTGCTGTGTCGGAATACGGCATTTTAAACTGCAACCATGGTGTACTTTCTACCAGTCTACTGCGCTCCGTTGGCTATTTCAACGAAGATTATCGTACTTATCTCATTGATCCGGATCTCACGGCTTCTATACTGAGTGCAGGTAAAGGGGTTGTCTTTACCAAGCAAATAGGTGTACACCATCACAGGGCGGATCTTGGAGACGAACAGCAAAGAAAACGACAGGATGAATTGTTTAACAATTCATTGATTTACCGCAAGAAGTTCAAGTACCTTGATGCATCTTCTTATCTTTCGTTCGGATGGCGTCAGAAGATTCGAAAAATCATATTAAATCTTTTGCTTTTTCGCTCATCCTGGAAAGCGACGCGAATTGGGTTGGACGAGCGAGATCGAACCAACCTGTTAAAAGGGCGTTTCATTCGGCCCACGGACCCGTTGGAAAATTTATTTCACCCGTATTATTTGGTACAGATGATTCCTCGAAAGCTGCTGCTATCACCTTCTAACCCTTACCGGGAACTTGTAGGAAGGGTGGAAAATTAGGGTTCTTTTGCTATGCGATTATTGGTAGTAGTTAGAAGTTGCACTGGATTCTATAGATTCGTTTCTCCAACTCTTGCCGAACTGAGCGATGAAGTGGAAATTACTCTGATTGCACCTGACGCAGATAATTTTTTTGGAAATAGAGATAAATTTCCCTACCCTGTTCAGAAACCGTTCGCGGCGCTAGAACGGACTACCAGAGTTCTAATGCGAATTCGCGGTGCAGTGGCTTTTGGTTATTGGGCATTACTGGGAGTATTGTCTGCTCCGGCGTTAGAGCGGTTCGGCAAGAAATTCCTGCCGGTGAAATCGTTGCAAAAGGCCTTTATTTTAACAGGGCGATTGTTCAAAAGTCTGGGAGTAAACCGACTACTTGCGCGCGCGACCCTTATGGCGTTTAGGCGGCTGGAAGACACGACAGTGGATGAAGGTATCCTTGCCCACGTGGAAGCAATCGATCCAGATGTGCTGCTTCTCACGCCAGGGCTTTACCCTCAGGGTTGGGATATCGATTATATGAAGGCTGGCCGTAGCCTGGGGATTCAGACGATCATCATGATCGCTAGTTGGGATCACCTGGCTGGCAAGGGACTATTATCCACCATGCCGGATCGAATTCTAGTCTGGAACCAGAGGCAGATTTGGGAAGCGCAAGAGTACCATGCCGTGCCATCAGATCGGCTTGTAGAAATCGGCTCGCCGGCATTCGACTGGGTGCTCGATGGGGATTTTTGGCAAGAGCGTGCCAGCTTTTGTCGGCAGGCCAGGCTGGACCCGGAGCGCCCATTCATCCTTTGGGCGGCCTCGGCACCCGGAAATTGTCTGGATGAGCCGAAGGTTGTGCATACTATTATGGAAGAGATGCGCAAACATCCGGCCTTAAACGGCTATCAGGTATTAATTCGCCCGCATCCAAGCAAAAATGCGACCCGCTGGGAAGGTTGGCAAGATGTTGATGCCCCTGTATGGTCCTCCCCATCCTTTCCTACCAGCGATGAAGTGAAACGGGGATTGTATAATTCTATTGCTCATGCCTCTGCGGTTATTGGCTTGTCTACCAGTGTTTTTCTGGAAGCAGGCATCCTAGACCGCCCGGTTGCGCTGCTGCGCACTTCAGGGGCGGTTAGTGATGCCGTATTCAATAAAAGCATCCATTTTCAGTATCTTTTGGAAAACGATTTCCCAGAAGCCGTCGCGGACGAGGCAGACTGTGCACGTTGGCTGGCCCGCATTGCAGAAGGTGACGATAATGGTAGCGTTGCCCGCCATCACTTTGTGAAAGAATTTATCCGTCCACAAGGGATGAACCTGCCTTCAGCGCAGGTGGCAGCAGAGGCAATATTGAAGGTAATGCACAAATGAAGTCCTCCGTTCTCATCGCCGGCCTGGGCAGCATTGGCCAACGCCATCTCCGTAATCTGTTGCAGTTGGGCATAGAAGATGTTGCTTTATTGCGTACCAGTTCCCAACCACTGGACTTTGCCGCTCACCTGCCTGTTTACACGGACCTCGACCAGGCGCTGTCGACCGCCCCCGATCTGGTTATGGTCACCAATCCTACTGCCAACCATTTGCAGGTCGCACTACCTGCCGCCAAGTCCGGCTGTCACCTGTTTATCGAAAAACCCCTTTCTCACACCTGGGATGGTGTCGCAGATTTACTTGATATCGTCAGAGAACAAAATCTCTTGACGTTGGTCGGCTTCGATCTGCGCTTCGATCCCGGCCTTGGGTTGGTCAAGTCTCTACTCGATGCGAATCAAA
Organism: uncultured Anaerolineales bacterium; assembly: GCA_964629085.1. Taxonomy (GTDB): domain Bacteria; phylum Chloroflexota; class Anaerolineae; order Anaerolineales; family UBA11858; genus NIOZ-UU35. Next base: position 10,088 of record CAZVPR010000092.1, on the reverse strand, counting down.
TTGGACGCCTTGTTTCTATTCAAGCTCAGGTGGGACAGTACCTTCCGGATTGGCATCCCTGGGAGGATTACCGGCAGAGTGTCAGCGCCAGACGCGCAACCGGGGGTGGGGTCATCCTGGATCTGATCCACGAATTAGATTATGTGAGCTGGCTGATGGGACCGGTTACAGCGATCACCTGCTTTGCCGATCGGGTCAGCAGCCTCGAGATCGAAACCGAAGATGTAGCTTGTATGCTATTGGAATTCGAAAGCGGTACCATTGGCACAATTCATCTCGACTATATTCAACGCGTAGCCAGCCGCACTTGCCGGATTATTGGCGAGGGGGGGACAATTTTGTGGGATTACTTTGCCCGGAAGGTATCCTGGTACGAAAGCGATGCCGAAGAGTGGCAGAGTTTCGAGTACGACGATTTCGAAAGAAATGATCGGTTTTCGATGGAGATGGAACATTTACTCCGCTGTCTCTCTGGCGATGAACAACCCTGCGTCGATGTTGTTTCGGGGAGTAAAACACTGGAACTTGCCATAGCAGCCAAAGCAGCAGCAAAAACAGGAAATATTTGCCGGTTCAAGTGATCGATGGATGATATATATATTGTAGGGGCTGTTTGTGCCCGTGGTGGCTCCAAAGGTGTCCCAAGAAAAAATCTTAGGTTGTTGTTAGGTAAACCTCTCATTGCCCATACCATCGAATGTGCGCGGGCGTGTTCGATGTTGCACCGGGTTGTTGTCTCGACGGATGATACCGAAATGGCTGAAGTTGGGCGCCGATGTGGGGCAGAAATCCCATTTATGCGACCGGCTCATTTGGCTCAAGATAACTCCTCAAAGTGGGATGTGTTCAAGCACCTAGTCAGCTCTCTCGAAGAATTCGATGGAACAAGAGTGGACATCCTGGTTGACCTGGACACAGGTGTTCCCCTGCGTTCCTCTCAAGATATTTCGGACTGCATCGAGATGTTGCTCTCCGGCCAGGCAGACGTCGTCACTACTGCTTACGAAGCTGAACGAAATCCTTACTTTAACATGGCCGAAATTGGAGAGGATGGCTTTGCTCATATTGTCATTTCTCCCCAAAAACCCATTGCTTATAGACAGGCGGCACCACATGTGTTCAGCCTGTCCCCTGCCGTTTTCGCCATACGGCGTGACGCACTTTGGAAATATGATCATTGGTCGCAAGCGAAATTGCAATTATCCATCATGCCTCGGGAGCGCGCTATTGATATCGATGAAGAAGTTGATTTTGAGATTGTTGAATTCTTAATCAAGCAGAAGGAGACAGCCAGTGAGTGAAGAAAATACTCAAAATTTGTTCCGTTTGGATGGGCAAGTTGCCATCATTACAGGCGCAGCAGGGTTGCTTGGTGTACAGCACGCGCTCGCTTTAAGCGATCTTGGAGCAAATCTTGTTCTCATAGACTTGAATGACGAAGTTAACGAACATGCCAAAGAAATTTCCAAGGAGAGATCTGTCAAGGCCATTGCGATGGCTGCAGATGTGACCACGAGGGATTCCTGGGAAGATGTTTTAGGTGCGGCCATGGCGGACTTTGGGCGGGTAGATATTTTAGTAAACAATGCCGCTTTTACAAACCAGTCACAATCGGCTAACTTTGCAGCCCCATTTCCCGAATTCCCCTTAGTTGATTGGCAGCAAATCCTTGAAGTCAACCTTACCGGCACCTTCCTGGGGTGCCAGGTCATCGGTCAACAGATGCTGGAGCAACAATCCGGCAGCATTATCAATCTGGCATCTTTGTATGGCGTTGTAAGCCCCAACCATCGCATGTATCCCGACACAGGAATTTTTCAGCCAGTGGCCTATTCTGTAAGCAAAGCCGGCGTAATAGCCCTGACGCGTTACCTGGCGACACTGTGGGCCGATGAAGGCGTGCGTGTAAATAGCATCACTCCTGGAGGCGTATTCAATGACCATAGCGGATTGTTCCATGAGCGTTACTGTCAGCTCAGCCCCGCCGGCCGCATGGCCGATAAAACTGAGATGCGAGGAGCGATCGTGTATTTGGCTTCTGATGCCTCCTCTTATTGCACAGGTCACAACCTGGTCGTCGATGGCGGCTGGACGGCCTGGTAGTGTTGTGAGGTGAATATGGGCACAGCGTTAAAGATAGGTGATCGTTCTGTTGGTTCCAATAATCCCCCTCTGGTGATTGCAGAAATTGGTATCAATCACGAAGGCGATTTCGATAAAGCAATAAAAATGGTGGACGATGCCTTTGATGCAGGCTGCGAGTGCGTGAAATTCCAATGCCACGTTATCGAAGATGAGATGATTCCTAACGATGTAATTCCTGGCAATGCTGATGAAAGCATTTGGGATATCATGTCGCGCGCTGCCTTGACAGAGCAGGAAGATACTCGCATCAAGGGGTATGTTGAAAGCAAGGGGATGATCTATCTTAGCACGCCATTTTCGCGCGCGGCCGCAATTCGCCTAGAAAGCATGGGTGTGTCAGCGTATAAGATCGGTTCGGGAGAGTGTAACAATTATCCTCTCGTCAAGCATATCGCCGCCTATGGCAAGCCGGTTATTCTGAGTACAGGGATGAATGACCTGGAATCTATCCGCCCCTCTGTCGAGATATTGCAGCAAGCGCGAGTTAAATTTGCGCTATTGCATTGCACCTCGATGTACCCCACACCTTATGAAAAAGTGCGTCTGGGAGCTTTGGAAGTTTTAAACGGGCAGTTCCCGGATGCGGTGATTGGACTCAGCGATCACACATTGGGCAACTATACTTGTTTTGCAGCGATCCCATTAGGGGCACGGATTCTGGAAAAGCACTTTACCTCGGATAAGTCCTGGCCCGGACCGGACGTCCCTATTTCCATCGATCCAATAGAATTGCGCGACTTGATCAAGGGATCTCAGGCGATTTTCGGAGCTTTGGGGGGTAGCAAAGATATCCTCCCTGAAGAACAGCCAACCATTGATTTTGCCTATGCCTGTGTGGTCTCAACTTGTGAGATCAAAAGAGGTGAACGACTGACGGAAAAAAACATTTGGGTGAAACGACCGGGTACAGGCGAAATAAAGGCCGTAGATTATGAGCGTCTTTTAGGCAAAATTGTAAGAAATGATATTGCCGGAAACACACAACTCAAGTGGGCAGATGTCGAATAACGTGATGTCAGACGCAGGCTCAGTGCTCGAGCCTAAGGCAGGGTGTAAGCAGATATTCTTTCTGACGGGTACACGCGCCGATTTTGGCAAGCTCAAACCACTTATCGAAAAAGTCAAATTTGCCCCGGAGTTTGAATATCAAATTTTCGTCACCGGAATGCACATGCTTTCCCAGTACGGCTCAACGATCATCGAGGTGAAGCGGGCAGGATTTACGAACTTCTATCCCTATATCAACCAGGATGGCGCCATTAGTTCACAGATGGACCTGGTTTTGGCTAACACGATTCAAGGAATAGGGCACTATATCAGAGAATTCCCCCCCGACTTGATCGTTGTGCATGGTGATCGCATCGAGGCTCTCGCTGGGGCCATAGTCGGCGCTTTGAATAATATTCTGGTTGCTCATATCGAAGGTGGCGAGGTCTCGGGGACAATCGATGAGTTGATCCGTCATGCAGTAACAAAATTATCCCATCTTCACTTTGTCTCGAACGAGGAAGCCCGGCGGCGCTTGATTCAGATGGGCGAGATGAAAGACGCCATTTTCGTCATCGGTTCTCCAGACATCGATGTGATGCTTTCTGATTCCTTGCCTGATTTGACCGAAGTCAAGGAAAAATATGATATTTTCTATGCTGATTATTCCATTCTCATATTTCACCCAGTGACAACCGAGGTTGATCGACTGCCGTATCATATTGCTGAAGTTATTAGCGCAGCTCTTGACTCTGGGCGTAATTTCGTCGTCATTCATCCTAATAACGATCATGGGGCTGAAGTTATACTCAGGGCTTATGAACGATTGTGGGATAACCCGCGTTTTCGCTTGATCCCGTCCATGCGTTTCGAGTATTTTCTGACATTACTCAAACATGCGGATGCAATCATCGGAAATTCCAGTTCGGGAATTCGTGAAGCCCCGGTGTATGGAGTGCCCACTGTCAACATCGGCACCCGGCAGAGCAATCGTTTTGATTATCCCTCGATCCTAAATGTCCCAAATGACGGTTCAATGATTTTGAATGCATTGAACCATTTGCCAGAAGGAATGATCCCTTCCATGTTCTTTGGTAGCGGCAATAGTGCAAGCCTGTTTATCGAACTCCTTCGTAGCGCAGAACTGTGGGAAATCCCTAAGCAAAAGCAGTTCAAAGATTTGCATCAAAATTATTGATTATGAAAATTGTATTCGCATTTGGTAGTATTGGAAATTTCTATGCTTTTGAAAATGTGGTGCGTCGATTGTGCCGCGCCGGCCATGAGGTCACAATTCTTCATGGTAAAGCTAAAAAGGCATACATGACCGATGATACGCTTCGGCTGATGCAGGCCGAAATGGAGAATTGCACTTCGGGGCCGCTTCTCTTGCGCCACAAATGGGGGTGGCTGTTAAATATTACCCGGCGACTTTTGAGCCGGACCCCATATTTGCATCCGCAGCATCCCACGCCGTGGTTTGTGAATCTCTTGAAAACCTTTTCGCCGCGAGTACAGGCCTTGTTGGATACTGAGCCGGCGAAAGCACTATTGCGCAGCGCATGGTTTCAATCGAGCCTGAGAAAGGTCGAGGCGTTGATTCCTCCGGTTGCAGCGGTATTACGCTGGTTGGATGAAAACCGTCCAGATGTTATCGTGGCTTCTCCCTGCATGTATCTCGTCCAACACGAAGTGGAATATCTTAAAGCTGCCAATGCGCTGGGCATTCCGACAATTATGGCACTTTTCAGTTGGGATCACGTTTTGTCCAAGGGCACCTTCCAGATTATTCCAGACAAGATATTGCTTTGGAATCAAGTATTGAGCAAAGATTCGATCTTATTTCATGGCGTGCCCAGGGACAAGCTCTTTATTACCGGCACACCACACTTTGATACCTGGTTCGACATGCAGCCATCCATGGATCGCGCCGCATTTTGTCAGCAGGTTGGCTTAGACCCAAGCAAGCCTTTTGTATCGTATGTATGCTCATCCCTTTACGGCAATGAAGTCGAATTTTTTAAAGAGTTTGTCAAAGCGGTTTCTAGAAACCCAGCCACGCGAGAATTGAATATTCTGGTGCGCCCATACCCCTCCAGAGTTAACATGTGGGATGAATTTGAAGATCAGCGGGTTGTTATCTGGCCAAAGGCTGCGACGATCCCTGATGATCCCGAAGCTAAGTATGATTACTATCATACGTTCTATTACAGTATTGCAGTGGCTGGTATCAGTTCAACAGCTTTTTTGGAGGCGGCAGTGGTGGATAAGCCCTGTCTTACAATCATGACTGATGTGCATCGTTTTGAGCAGAGCTTTGGGCATTTCAATTACCTGCTCGATGCCGATTTCCTGGAGCAAGCGCACAGTCTGTCGGAAGCGGCCTCCCTTCTGGCTGATATTATGGATGGGGCCGATGCTAAGGTAGATAGACGGCGTCGTTTTGTGCGCGACTTCATCCGTCCCCTGGGTATGGATAAGCCGGCCTCTCATGTGATGGTGAAAGCCATAGAGACTGTAGCCCGGAAGCAACCTCTCTAGACCTTGTCTCTGGCATTTCTCACACAGGATTAGAATCAAGTGCTGGGAAATAAGTTCCGACGCTTTGCGTGCCCAGCAGGCAAAACGGAATAATATATGATGAAAATATGATTTGGATATTTATACCCGCTTATAACGAAGAAGGTTCTTTGCCTAATTTATTGCCCAAGATTGCCAAAATCTTGGATGAGCAGCCTTATCGCGTTGTTTTGGTGAACGATGGCAGCACTGATGGGACCCAAAAAGTTTTGGAAAGCTTCGGCCAGGATATGCCGCTTGATATCATAACCCATAAGCTGAACCGCGGCTTAGGCGAAACCGAACGCGATGGTTTTGAGTTCATAGCTATGAATTGCCGTGCCGACGATGTGATTGTGCGTGTGGAAGCAGATGACACTCATGAGCCTGAATATATCTTTTCTCTGATATCCAAGCTTGAGGAAGGTTACGATGTTGTCAATACCTCGCGCTTCCAGCCGGGGGGTGGTCAGATGGGCGTTGATGGGTATCGAGGTCTGATCAGCCGGGCAGCTAACCTTTTTATGCAAGTAATCTTTCGCATCCCCGGAACGCGTGATTATTCCTGTGGATTCCGAGCCTATCGCGCGGGGGTGATTCAGGATGCTTTGCGGGTTTATGGTAATTTTTTTATTCAACTGCGTGGACTGGGATTCACTTCTACGCTGGAAATGATCGTCAAACTTCACTTATTAGGCTGCCGTTTTGCAGAAGTGCCTTTTGTATTGCGCTATGATCAAAAACAGGGCGGCAGCAAAATGGTTGCCAGCATTACCACGTTGGGTTATCTACTGATGGCGATCCTTTGTTATTGGCCTTTTGGTGGTTGGCTAAGTCAATACCGAGATTTGAGCGTTTTATATAGGCAGGATCGTCAGTTAGCCATAGAGCGTTACGGTATGCACTCCTTGCATCGCCGTACTGTCAGCCAGATTAGTTTATAGCGGAAGTTTCGCAACCTCTCACAGGCTTGAATTACGGACGCCTTGGGGAGGGTTTGGGTAAGAAAGTTTATGTGTGGTATTTGTGGAATTTACAACTTAGATCCCCAGCATCGGGTCGATAGGTCTGGCCTGGAGCATATGACACGCGCCTTGCGTCATCGCGGGCCGGATGATGAAGGTTTCTATCTGGATGGTTCGTTGGGGTTAGGCCACCGGAGATTGAGTATTATTGATCTCTCGCCCGCCGGACACCAACCGATGACTAACGAAGATGGCCGTTTATGGATTGTCCATAATGGGGAAGTTTATAATTATCAGGAATTGCGCCAGGGACTGGTGCAGCGCGGCCATGATTTGCGCTCGTATTCAGATACTGAGGTCATCTTACACCTCTATGAGGAAGAAGGCCCCGATTGCGTCCAAAAATTGAACGGCATGTTCGCTTTTTGTATCTGGGATGCGCGTGAGAGGACGTTGTTTGCAGCTCGAGATCATTTTGGAATAAAGCCTTTCTATTACATCTGGCGCAATAAGTCCTTCCGGTTCGCATCGGAGATCAAAGCTCTGTTTTCTTTTGGTGAGCTGACACCAGAGCTAAACACAGATGGCCTGGCAGATTATTTGACCTTCCAATTCTGTCTGGGAGAGAAAACTCTCTTCAAGGATGTACAAAAGTTAGCACCTGGCCACACTCTGTTGCTAAAGCCGGATGGCACGTTAAATATCCAGAAGTATTGGGATTTGGACTTTGAGGTTGATACTGACCATACAGAGGAATATTTCGAACACCGCCTGCTGCGCTTGTTGGAGGACGCTGTCCGGATACAATTGCGTGCAGACGTGCCGGTTGGAGCCCATTTGAGTGGTGGTCTGGATTCGTCAACCATTTCCACCCTCGCATCTTCGCAACTGGGATCGACAATACACACCTTCAGCGGCGGGTTCCAGGATGCGCCGCAATATGACGAGACGCATTATGCCCGTCTGTTATCGGAACGTATCAAGGCTGAACATCATGAAGTTTATCCTACAGAATTAGATTTTGTTGAGGTCATGCCCAAACTCATCTACCATATGGATGAGCCGGCTGCAGGGCCAGGGCTTTTTCCCCAATACTATGTTTCCAAACTAGCCAGCGAGCATGTCAAAGTAGTTCTGGGCGGGCAGGGGGGTGATGAGATTTTTGGCGGGTATACACGCTATCTGGTTGCCTATCTGGAAGAGTGTATACGTGGTGGTATTGAAGGTACTCAGGAAGACGAAAAATATGTGGTCACTTTTGAATCGATTCTGGAGAATCTGCCGCAATTGCAGGGTTACCAGCCGATGTTGAGGAATTTTTGGCGTGAGGGCCTATTTGATCCGCTCGATCAGCGCTATTTTCGATTAGTTGATCGCAGTCGTCAGATCAGACGTTTTGTTATTCCGGAATTACTGACTGGATCAAATGGTTATGACCCCTTCCAAATGTATCGTGATCTTTTCAATGATGGGAATTTGGGTTCATATATCAACAAGATGACGCGTTTCGACATGAAAACATTGCTACCAGCCTTATTGCACGTCGAAGATCGCACAAGTATGGCAGTCTCAATCGAATCGCGTGTGCCGTTATTAGATTATCGTATTGCCGAACTGGTTGCTGCGATGCCTCCTAGAGTTAAGTACAAAGGTGGGCGATCCAAGCACATTTTCAGAAAAGTTGTCGAGCACATTGTGCCGCCTGAAATTCTACAACGCACCGATAAGATGGGATTCCCTGTTCCTTTGAATGAGTGGTATCGCCAGGGGCCGGTGCGCGATTTTGTGCGTGAGATATTGCTGGGAACGACAGCACGCCAGCGAGGTATCTTCGACGCCCATCAGGTGGAAACCTTGCTTGATTCTGAGCGCTCATATGGCCGCAATGTTTGGGGGCTGCTATCACTCGAACTTTGGATGCAAACTTTTCTTGATTGAAATCAGGCGCTTACTTCCAATTGTTGAAGCTACCTGCCGCCATTTGTTGAGTCAGCAGGATCGCAATGTCTACAGCAGAACGTATGGTTGTTTCGACCGTCGTTACTGGGGCTGGAAGCTGGTGGATTATTCCGAGGCCACCTATCAGAGGGGTGTATACCCGCTAGCCTGGTTGCTTCAGCACACCGAGGATGAAAAAACTGCTGGAGTTCTAAGAGAGGCGGTTATCGCCGGGCTGCACTTCTCTACTCAAATCCAACATCCCGATGGGTCTTTTGATCAGACTTTTCCTCATGAGCATAGTTTTGGCGCTTCCGCGTTTTTACTGCATTCATTGCTAAGCGCATATCAAATTATCGGTAATGAGTGCGCTGCCTTGACTGATGTTATAGAGAGCAACCTTAGAAAGACTGCTGACTTCTTGTGCGACCACAGAGAAACTCACAGCCTTATTTCCAATCACCTAGCTGGAGCTGCCTTGTCGCTTATTGAATGCTCGGATTTTTTCGGTGAAACAAAATATACGGATAGAGCAGCTGAATTGATTGCCCATATCATCGAGCACCAATCACCGGAAGGCTGGTTTGTAGAATATGAGGGAGCTGATCCTGGCTACCAGACGCTTTGTCTCTATTACCTGGCGCAAATTTACAAACTACGGCCAGATAACACCCTTTATAACGTGATCGAGAAGGCAATAGAATTCCTGTCCTGGTTTGTTCACCCTGATGGCACTTTCGGGGGTGTCTATGGCAGCCGTCGCACGGAGATCTACTACCCAGGCGGATTGGCTATGCTCAGTAGCGAGTTCCCGCTGGCACACAGTATGACCCATTTCATGCTCCACTCCATTCTCGCCCGCCAGACAGTGACGGTCAATGATGTGGACGTGGGCAATATCGTCCCGCTGCTCTCAAATTATATCGCTGTATTCGATGCCGGTTTGCCCGGCGAAGAATCTCTTCGGCCTCTTTTGCCCTGGCAGAGAGAGGACGCGGCCAGGGATTTTCCCGGAGCGGGATTATACATTCGAAGCAATCCGCGTTATTACACTGTTGTTGGCGCCAGCAACGGCGGCGTTATGAAAATCTACGACCGGGGTCAAAGACGATTGCTAAGGAGTGACGGCGGGTATGTCGGACGCCTGGATCGAGGCGAGTACATTACTACTCAGATGACCAATCTGAATCCCATTGTGGAGATCTCCGCCGACGAAATATCTATTGAAGTGCCGTTCTATGTAATGCTGCGATCGCTACCTACGCCTGTTCGTTTTCTCCTTCTGCGTATTTTGAATCTTACGCTGATGCGTAACCTTAGCCTGGGCAATTCGATCAAGGCGTTGCTGGTCAGGCTGCTTATCAGCGGCAAGCGGCGGGTCCCACTCTCCTTGAAGCGCAGGATCACGTTTACTCAAGATCAGATCAGCATCGAGGACGGTTTTTCCTTGAAGGGCAAACTCCACCTGAGTTGGCTTGAATGTGGCCGAGATTT
>CAZVPR010000091.1:0-19286 GCA_964629085.1 uncultured Anaerolineales bacterium | reverse complement strand
GCCTGGTGTACATCGAAGGCGAGATGCGCAACAACCGCTGGGAAGACGACGATGGCAAGACCCGCGACTGGTGGGAAATTGCTGTCGAAGGATTCCAGTTCCTTGACTACGTCGAGGAATGATCTGAACCCCTCAGGCCACCCGCCTGAACGGAGAAGCGTGCCGCATGGTGCGCTTCTCAAACATTTTAACCTAGATTTCAGGAAACCTAACAAGATTACCGAAAATGGATTGATATAATCAGAATTCATAATAAATCGATAGTCAGTCATTTTCTGTTGGAGAAAGAAGTGAAACGAAAACGGATTTCTAAGCTAATTCGCGTTGACAATTATGCGGCTGAAGTGGAAGTCGAGTTGCTGTATACCGATGATGATTGGTCGCCGTTTTTATCGGTTGAAGATGCGGCCAAGCTGGATAAGGTCCGCCAGGCACTGCGAAAAAAAGACATCAAAAGTGCAGCGCGCATTGCCAATGTGTATCGGCTAGGTCCCGTAGCAGCCTGAAGTCTTCAAATGCTTTAGAAACAACAAGTATGAACAAGTCCCAATTATTATTACAAACCGCGACGTTCAACTTCTGATAGCAGCCATTCATCCGGGATGCTTCTGAGAATATCCTTGGCAATGTCCTTAGAGAATTTCTCTTCTTGAGTTCGTGCATCATGCAATTTTAGTTTGTGGATTTCTTCAGATGTGGCTTCTCGTTCAGCCCAACGGGTGATATGGCGTTTTGAACATTGCGATGTTGTTCTTGAATACGCCTCACCTGTGTTAAGATCATACTTGTAATATGAAACTTGATCCCCTAAATCTCTAAATATTTCGCGAACCGACCATCCATTCACATAGAATTTTCCAACTTGGACTTCCTTGTTTAATATTGACATCGATATAAACTCCAGACTCATCGTTTCAAATAAGAGAATTTCTTACAGACTTCTACCGAATCCAAGTTTTGAGCCTTTGCTTCAATTTATTGATATGCTTAGATTTCGCCATCACAACTCTCATCACCAGCCGTCCTAATCTTCCCTACCTGATTTTCCAACACATACCGGCTAATCTTATGCACCAAACCGTGCTACTGATCGCCATTCAACAAATGCTACTGCATCACGATCGCCACCAGGTGCAGCTCACGCTTGGGGCCTATAAGAAGTTCATGGATCTCTTCTTCTGGTAAAAAACAGGGTTGTTCATCATTTACTAATTTGGCCATTCAAGGATTTTATATAATTGTGTCTTTTCAGTATAGTGTCTTCTTGTTATCCAATCATTCGCAACAAGATTAACCCCTGCCATCATTGAATTTGTTAAAGCCAATATTGCTAGCAAATCTTCATCATCGTTTCCCTCCATCCCAAACGTAAAACCATGTACATACATTGAAAGCATGTTGAATATTTGTCTATAAAGCTTCTCTAGTTCAACATCCTGGGCTGCACTAAATAAGCTTAATCGAGGACGTATGCCTTCAGCCCATTCCGAGTTTAGTAATTCTTCGGTTGCGTTTTCCCCACTAGCTCTTTCAGTAACCTTTCCATGTCCTTCGCGTAAAATAATTCTGGCAATCCTTTTAATTTCATTGCCAGAATTTGTAAACTCCATAGCGTTTTCTTTAGATTGGGTTATCCAGCGAGCCCAAATTAACGTCTCGATAATACAACGCGTCAGCGGGTAAATTGGTGTAAGCAGATCTTTCGAGGACAAATAAATACAACCCTCACAGAAATCTACTGCTCTTTCTAATAGATAGATTATTGCATTTTCTCTGTTTGTGTTGAAATGCCGACTTGGATAACCCTTCAAGATCTTCTTAGCAATGCCGATTTCATATGCTATTCCATCAATTTCAATCTGAATTTCATTTTTGATGCCATCCATTCAAATTTACCACCAATTCGACGATGATACTACTCCATTATGAAAATTATCTCCGTTTCCCTGCATCTTTTCTTCGCCTGATCTACCTCGCTTAGTTCATATTTTGAGTCAGGTTTCTGAAAAATATCTAGACCTCGATCAAGGCTAATTTTCCAACCATTATCAAATTCAATACCTCGCCGATGAACTGTCTCGCTGAATTCGTAAGTGAAATTGATTCCATGCTCTTGAATACTTGATGCAATCTCATCAAATTTTTGGCTATTTATTCGTTTTTGGTAATCATCATCGGCAGAAGTAGTTAAATGAAGTTTGACTGTTCCATCTACCGTATCTATTATTCCAATAAGCGCCAAAAGATTCTTGATTTGATATTCTAAGCGAATATATGGATCGGTAAGAATTATTTGACTTGCACCCTTCATGTAAGGTCCAAAAAGATTTCTATAACTGTGCCCCGTTTCACCATCAGGGATTAATATTGTTTTTTCAACAGCTTCAGTTTTAGGCTCTTCTTCTCTTCCGACTTGGGAAGTTACTAAGACCTTTTCGTCTATTACTTCAGGTTCAACCGCTTTTTGAGGTAGTTTAGTTAAATCAATCTCATTAGGATCAATAAACTGGGCCTTTTTGTGACTCAACTGGTAATCGTCTGGATACTTTGAACGCATTGAGATTGGAAGATATTCACGATCCAACTTACATAGTTCATCACGAACACGCTGTCTCATTTCTAGGGCTGGATTGACACAATAGCGATAGAAGTCTTCTTCCGTAGGTTCTTGATCGGGAAACAAAATCTTCATAAATCCGGTAGCTCCTGCTTCGATCGCCCGGCTATCGCGCATGTCGTCACAGTTTTCAAGTTCCATATTTGTCTTGACAAAGTCTCGGTAGCTGATGTCGCTGCGTAATATGTGTAAAATTTCGCCGAATATATCCCCTTTCAAACCCAAACTAATCGACGGAGTATTTTTGCTCACGCGCGGCAAATCCCAACCAGGCAGTAGTCCTGAAAACCGATCCAAAAATGCAGTCTCACGCAGGAAATTTGGAAAGTCTCTGAATAGACCGATCATTTCATGTAGTGGCCTTTTTCGTTCATCCAAGTCGATGTTCGCCAATATCACAATGCCAGACTCAGCAGTAATAGAACCAGAACTACCTCGGCCAAAACGCCCTGCTTCGAGATATGATTTTAATAAAGCTGTTAGTTCACCAGAACGATCTCCTCTCACTTTCTGTGCTTCATCAATAACAACACAATCAAATCGTGTAATTAGTCCAGGAGTTTTCCGGGCATCATTGTAGAATAAAACAGGGGCAGTAATTGCACCCGATCGTACAGTAACATACCGTGACATATTTTCAAAAACAAAGCTTTTGCCAGTACCTTTAGGCGCCAATTCAATCAGGTTATATCGCGGTTCAACCATGGGCAATAAACGCGAAATAAGTAGGATTTTCTGTCTTTCTTCATAGATTTGATGGTTGAAGCCCATGGAATTGATAATAAAATCAATCCATTCTAAAGTATCAAAATCTTGACGTCGCGAGATGAAATAATTCGTATCTAAACTAGCCAATTGAAATGGTGTGAAGGATCGCATAATAACTAAGCCTGGTCCATTGTCCGCTGGTGGAGCATATGTCAGCGTCCCAACCCCCCAAAGGCCACTACTTAAAAGCATTTCATTATCCCTCACGATCATCGGAGGAATCGATGCTTTGCTTTCATCCAGGAATGGTATCAGAAGATATCGATCCCCTTTTGCTAAATTAACCTGGACAGCATAGTTATCCAATAATTTGACATCATTTTGTTCAAATAACTGATTTTTAACTGTTTCACGATCCCCTTTATCCGGCACATATTTTCGCACAAAATCAGCAATTTGTGCTCGCGCCTCGTCCGTCACATCAGGAGATTCTTGGACAAAATGCGATACAATCCATTCTCGCACATAGACTGGAATTGCCCGGCTTCCGAAACCTGCTTTACGAGCAAATGATTTGTTAATTATTAGTGCACCATAGTTGTCCAGCGCTTTTTGCTCAAACGATTCCATCTTGGGCTCCTAAAGATTATCCAGATCAAATTTTGCTTTTACTGGTTCATCAATAACGATTGGAAGTGAAGTTTGAAAATCCCAAGGCTGCTCGAGGAATTCAAAACTAATTTTTGTTTGTATATTTTTAGTTGTTGCATCGGCAGTTCGGGGACAACGCGCAGATATTTCAACAATAGTTCGGTCAAGTTGGGCCAGTTCTAATATTCTTGTAGCATCTGCAATAATATTTGGGTCATTAAATTCGATTGTTATTTGCTTGCATGCATAATTATTGATATTCGTGATTTCCAAACGAAGATTTACTTTCGTGCCAACGAACATTTTTGCACCGTCAAGAGGAATGATGCTTAGCGGTTTAGGAGTTATAGTTGCAGGTTGAAAAACAGCTAATGGCACAATTGTTTCCTCTGGTGTCAAACCACCGTGTATATAGGCATGATCGTCAGTTGGCAGAAACCTATACAACCGTCTTGCAACAAGATAGTTTTTTTGTAGGCCAAATGCATCCTTTTTAACAAGGTAACAGTCATATTTGACGTTTTCTTGTAGTTTCTCGGCTTCCTGATCTGAAAGCGCAATATAACGGTGGTGCCTATCCTCAGTTCTATCTTGGTAGTATTTTCTCTGAATTACATTCACTGTCCCCCGTGGAATCCTTGTTGAGCCATGATCTGAAGCAATGACAATCATTATGTCACGTTCTATGCCCAGACGTTGAGCAAAGGCACGAATATCTTGAGCTAAAAGGTGTAAATAATTGCGGATACTATGAGAATGAGAAATTCCAGTCTGATTTTCATTCTGATGCAGCGTTATATCCAAAGGTAGGTAGTTCAAGAAATATACATCATGATCTTGTTGTGAAATTACACGTAGATCGCTAATATTTGGCAAGTATTTGACCTTCTTCCCCAAACGATTTGCCCAAACACTTTCGACTTGTTTCTGATAACCTGATTCTTCAAAAGGCGCATAATGTCCTGTAATTAGGGCTTTCTTGCTTACTTCAGTACACGAAGGGATCAATGAGAAGCAGTATTGTAGTTCTTGTTCGTAGAAACCATGTTGCTGCATTTCTGTCCGTAGGTCTGGATAAAATTTGGCATTAAAATTATCAACGACAAGAACCAATACTGGGCCAGAAAATTGCTTTATCTCTTCTTTGAGATTAAAAAGGCTCTTCCAGGCCATATGATTTGAATGGAATAAGAGGGTTCCATAATTCTGGAAAAACCATTCAGAATATTTATTGGCGATCTCTCCGATTTCGTCATCTAATTTGCCATTATTTTCCAACCAATATCGATACGGTAAGTATTCCTGCACGGCCCAACGTATCCAGGTTTCAGCATCCCAATCTGGATTGGGTTCCGATGGATGTTCTCTTGGAAGCAATAAGTCTAAATCCGTAAGGGCTTGGGCAATTCGAGGATTTGTAGAAAGTGATGAAAACTTACTCCGAATCTGATGTACTGATTGTTGGGAGATTTCTGTATTTTCTGCTGCCAGCACCTGCTGGATTGCATCAAATTCGATCTCAAGGAGTCCAGATACTTGATCTAATA
The DNA here is from genome assembly GCA_964629085.1 of uncultured Anaerolineales bacterium. Taxonomy (GTDB): domain Bacteria; phylum Chloroflexota; class Anaerolineae; order Anaerolineales; family UBA11858; genus NIOZ-UU35. Next base: position 13,763 of record CAZVPR010000091.1, on the reverse strand, counting down.
ATATTGATAAGATGTCGGCATCTGGATTTACCAAAAGTTTTTCTAGGAATAATCGAATTTCAGTGATAGTTTTTTCATTACCGGAAACATTTACGGGGATTTTCCGTAAATCCAGGTTCAGTTTCAAAAGATCTGAGTAAATCGCTCCAAAAACCCGATGCCCAATATCAGAGGGGTAGTTTCTCAATAATTTAAGAGCAAAAAGGTTTTGTATGTAAATTTGTGGCGAGATGTCAATCCACTCAAGCAGTTTCAAATCCGCCCATTTTTCTTGATTCTCATACTCTTTGCGCAAGAAACGCATTCGGTCTTGGAAAATATTACGGATTACGGAGCGTTTCAATGCTTCCTGCCATTGTTCGGAGTCATATTCCAACAGCACATCATCCACCCGCCGGAAGCCATTTAGAAGTGTGAGAAATTTCCCGAAGAAAACGTTCAATAAGTAATCTTCAAAAGAAATGTCGGGAGGAGCAGGAATCTTTAATGCTAACAATCCCGATTTGATAATTTGACCATCGGAAACATTGTTAGGGATTTCCTTGATCCCAGTTTGTGATTGAAACAAATTTTTTGGTGATAGGTTTTCGACTCGAATAGTATCGGTTCCGTATTTCTGAGCCATTACCATGTACCAACGCCCAACAATCTTGTTTGTGACTAAAATTTTTAATCCATGGTCATCATGAGCAGCATTGGCGATCAGATTGTATCCTGATACATACTCTGCTGGCGACGAAATTGTATAGTCAATACCCTTGGGCAAGGGAACTTCGGTGGATGCGTCGGCTATATAAATGAAAATCACTTTTTATCTTCCTGGGAACCTTTCTCTAATTTGTCGACGATCTCCTGGAATGCAGCTGCAATTTCACTTGTTGAAATTCGCTTATCGGTTTTAATACTATTAACAATATCCCCTAATAGGACAACCAATCCCGGTTTATCTACTGGGTTATTAAACCGATAAACCCTTTCGCTGGGATCAAGCTTTGGTGATGATTCTGATATCAGCTTATTACCTTCATCTAGATTAGTGAAGTTAATGCGAACAACCCGACTGAAATCACCCTGTTCGTTTTGGGTAACTAACAAGTAAGAACAACTGTCAGTAATATCAAGTGTCCAGGGCGATGCTTTTTCCACCGTATGGAACTGCTTGGCCGGAATAGGATCCTCATTTTTTGCTACCCGAACACAGGTTCCACTGTCTGGTACCATGACCGTTAATTTCACCGAATCTCGATATCGAATATCTGGGTTTCCCTGATAGATTTGCGCGGCTTCGACAGTTGTTTTCCAGTTGGGGGGAGGTACTTTGGGAAGGCTAGTATTTATTTTATCTAGCGCAAATTCAAATTGCTTGATATAGCTTTCGCTTTGATCATGCGACCAATCATCGACTTTTCCTAGTTTTAACCCAAAGGATGAAGGAACAACTTCCAAAAAGGTTTTTTCCAAATCTTGCAATTTCGGAATTGCTTCCAAGAGTGTTTGAGTTGCAGGAGTTTGCCAATCGGCATTCACCAGCTTTTGATCAGGATGCAAATTGTTGTACCAGGCATAGATCGCTTCGGTGTAATCTTTATAGGTAGTTCCTTGAGGATCAAATAATACCGACAAACTTTCAACCAAGTTGGTTTTTATGGTTGCTGCCTGGCTCTCAATTATCTCTTTGTCATCACTCAGTTTATCAATAATCTCCTGAGCGTGGGCCTCATCCAATTCTGCATCTGCACTAAACCCAAAAATTTGTTTGATTTCATCAAGGAATATTTGATTACCAGCTGGATCTTCGCTTAATTTTGAAAGCATATCAACCATTGCACAAGCTGTGCTGTCATCTGAGTAAATTCCTAAAACTTTTTCTAATCGAGTTCGTTTCTTCCACCAGGCTAAAAGCGCTCGCCATGCTTCCAATAGTGTTTGTTGTGTACCTGCTGGGGCAGGTATTTCGGTAAATCTATTAAAAATATCATTGATTAGCTTTGAAGTGCCAGGGGTTATTGAGCGGAGCTCCACAACAGCTGTGGGGAAGCTGCCCGTAGCTACATCAATAATAGTTGTGTGATCATCAGTTGGAGAGTACCCAAAAGCCTGGGGGTTGATTTTCAAACGAAGTTCATCTCCAAAGTAACGGATTGCACAAGCAGTAAATAATGCTAAGGCATAAGGCCCTAATCCATAGGGCGCTTCAATTGTTGTTGAAAGCATATCCCATAAATTAACTGATTCTCCACGTTCTATCATTTTTAGGTTTTCAATCAAAAAAACAAGAGCGGGGTATTGGTAGCGATATTTTTCTAAATTATTCTCAAATTCGTATAGAGCTTTATTACCATCATAGTCTCCCACTTGGCTTAAAACTCCCTCATTGGCCAAGGCCATTTTCAGATAACGAATCTCGCCTCGATTTTCTTTTTCGCTCTGGTCAATTTCAACGGGTCGATCAATTGCGATTAGTTTGGCAACCGCTTCGCGTAAAGCTGTGTCTCGTGTACCAGAAAATGATTTTGGATGCGCTTTACCTAAATATTTGTGACTGACTGTGATGCGCTCATCGAAAATTCTATTCATCAACACATCCGCAGGCTCATATTCATTATTAGCATCCGCTAGATGAGTCTTTCCATCTTCACGGTACCAATACAGCTCCTTAGCATCTACATAGCGTTCACGCACCAGGATCAATACCCCCACACATCCTGTTTTGAGATTTTCCTTGCCCTCCCGTTCATCAACGAGCGCCTTTTCCTGGAAATCCAATTTAGTATATTCATCCGTACTCTTGAAGTTTATGACTGCTAACAAGTCAGTCACAATTTCTTTTACTGGTATGGGACTCTTTGGAATTCCAACAATGATGTTCTTGCAATCATTCGATTTTACAGCCTGCTGTGCAGCTTTGATATCGCTTTCATTTTCGCATAGCACATAGACCATCGTGCCATCATAGCGATTGTTCCACGATTTATGTTTTTGCCGACGTTCCTCATGATAGTGCCAGAAGCTTACTTCTTTTCCGTCTGCCAATGTGCGTTTTGCTAATAATTCTTGCGGGGTGGCAAAAATTCTTAGAACCCGTTTGTCACCATAATAATCTTGGTTGTGGCCCTTGGCTTCTGTATACACATCCCATTTGCGATTTGCTAATTCAGTTATTTGAAAGGCCAAATCCAAAGGCTGTTCAAAAAATTCTTGTCGCTGTTCCGAGATCAGTGCATCCAGATCAGCCATATCACTTCGGCGGAATTCGTACTCACCACTGGGTGATTGGAAGATGATCTTGTTTTTGAGTAAAGCACTTATTTCGGCTTTAAGTTTCTTTTTATCATCGGGCCGGTGTAAGTTCAATCCATATTCGAGAGTTTGTAGAACTACATTGACATTACTAATCCGATAAACAAAGATCAAGTCCAAGACTTGTTGAGTGAATGGATCAATTTCTTTAGTTAATTTATTTTTGTAAGCAAACCGTTGGGCTTCATCTACTGCAGCACGATAGTTTCGAATATAATCACGTATCTCTGGACGAATCGTTAGCGTTGTAGTTGTAGCACTTTCTCCAAAGTAGCTTACCAATAAATCCGGCGTATAGATATTCAACTCACCCTTTGGTTGAGTGACATCGAAATTCTGGACAAACCAGGAATATCCTCGAACTGGTGATTCGCTCTCAAATTCCCGAAAAAACGAAAAAACTGAACGTGCGGCAGACCCGAGCTCTTGGGACATCTTTGTTAGGCAGAATGTTGCCATAGGGTGAACTGGGTAAATATTCGTAACAATCTGTTCTTTGAGTTCTGGCTCCGAAAGATAATCAAAAATGTCTAGCTTCTTGGCACCACTAGCCAATTGCATAAGCATCCAACCATTTTTCTTGACCACATCTTCTTCCCAGGCAGGATGATCGGCTTTCGGAGAAACTAGGGCAGCAATAATTTGTTCAAGCTCTTCTGATTCTAGACTTACTTCTGTAATCCGATCTTGAATTACCCGGAAATCAATTTGAAGTTGGCTATTGGCACCATAGGCTGCGAAGCGTCGATGGCCTGTTCCCACGAAAATCAACTGCATCCCAGCGATGCCATCCTTAGACATTTCAGCAAAACCCTGGAAAACACTGAGACTGACCCGGTTTTCATCAAGAGCATATCCAAATTCATCCGCTAGAATAACCAGACCCTTGTAGCGCTTATGAAATTCCGGGCTGGAAAGTAAATCGCGCAAGATTGCTAATAAACTGTCGGTTTTAAATGACAGCTTTTGTCCGGTGGCTTTCTGATAAGTGTCTTGGAATAACTGCATGCCAGCCGAATCATTGCTTTCTAAATCGACCTTCATATTTTCCAATTCGGACAAAGGATCATCCCCGCCCAAGTAAGCCAGAAAATCATCGAACACACCACTGGGTTCGCCAGCTTGGGTACGTTGTTCCCATAAATCAATCTGACGGAGAGCGCCTTTAAAATGTGTATTTAGAATAATCTCTTCTGCGCCTTCAAACTCCAATGCCTTTTGAACGGCTGTCAGAACCATATCTTCGAATGGACGCGCTTCGGCAAAATCACATGGAGCAACCAGGTAACGGCCATCGCCACGCCAGTTACGGATTGTTTCTGCCTCAGCCGGATCTCGCTCATTCCAATTATCGAAGAAAGCTTGCATTTCGATTTCGGTAGGCTTTAGTGAGAAATAGTTGGCAAGCATCAGACACAGGTGTGATTTACCGGTGCCAAAACTTCCCGTTAGCATAAAAACTTTATCTTTATTGGACTTGTCAGGCAGTTGTGAGCGAGCCAACTCCAAAAATGCTTGACGATGTGAACGGATCGGACGATATCCGCTCATATGATCCAGATTTTGATTTTCGTTATAGAAATATTCCAGTAGACGAACTTGTTCACCGTATGCGGTATGAAAATTAACCAGGTTTACGATCTTGGTCATATTATGCCCTCTCGATGATTTACAGCGACTCAAATGCATTCAAGGGAAGGACGCGAGATTCCCCTTGAGAATTATTGACATCCATACTTTCGAAAAATGGATCACTTTGCACAAAAAACACAAAGGTTTTCTTGGTAACTCCTGGCGAACGCAACTGAATTTTCAGCCAGTTCAAAAAGTCAGCCTGATCACGTTTCAACCAAGTATTGAACAAGAAATCCAGGTTGTCCACTAACACAACTGATTCCCCCACATCTATATTCAGGAGAATACCCTTTAACTTTGAGAAGCCAAATTGATGGTTTACTTGTGGGTGATCGATAAAATATTGTTGCAAATCCAGGTAAAAAACATCAGGGCGAGTATTAGCAATTTCCCGAGCAAACTGAGTTTTACCACTACGTGCTGGATTATGCACAATAAAAGCCCGGCGGTCTTCGGTTTTTTGACGGTTCAGATAATCATGAAAGTTCATTATTCCCCTTGCAAGTATGCTTCAATAGCCGAAAGCCAGGTAATATCGCGTTTAAAGCGCACTTGGTCTAATCCAGAGCGAGTCTCTACGGTTAGTAAATTGGCATTGTGAAGTTCATCTAAAGCTTTACGTACGTTCACTTCGTTCACTCTTAGAATTCTTCCAGGGCTAAAATGACTTTGCGCAATAAGACGTACTTCCAACGATGATGCTCCTGGATAATAGCGGTCTCGAAATATCAATAGAGAGCTGACCCATATCAAGTTTGGGATTAAGCCGGTGTTCCAACCAATATGGTATTCTCCATCATAATCTTCAATTAAACCAAGTTCCGCAAAAAACTCTGTTGTATAGGTTTTTAAGATAGCATTTAATTCTTGGGGGATTTTCTTGCGAACAGAATAACTAGACCATTTGCCTTCTAAAACTTGAAATCGTTGAGAGATTTGAGATTTGGAGAGATATTCATTTTCTGGAAAGTGTAAATTAAAAAGATTGCTCCACAATACAAGTCTTGCATTTGATGCCAAGATGTAGTGCAGCAACCACAACACTCCGACATTATCAAAATAAGGTGTATGTTGCAAAATTAACTCACCTAACGGTAGCATTTTTGACCTAGAATCAATCAAGCCCATTTCCCGCAACATGCTGAGATTGCCTTTCGTCATCGCCTTGGTTATCCCTAGTTGCCGACCAAGCTCATCTCGATCTATTAGCGAGTCTGCATTCCGGATTAATGCAAGAATCCGGCTCACATTGATGGCACTAAGCTCATAATGCTTGTTCAATTCGAGCAGGGCATTCTCGGGAATAAGTTCCTCAAGTTGAATTCCTTGTGTATCTTTGCTTAGCTCAATGGGTTCAATCATCTGTGTAATTTCTTCATCCCGATTCATATTGCCATTAAATAAGCTTAATTGTTCGGCCATTGGCAGCCTCATTCTTCATCATCAAACTAATTTTCTCCCCCATCTTCTTCTGCCGCTACACTCTGTGCAGCCTCATCAGCTGCGATTTGCTGATTGAGGGCGATCAGGCGTGTAATAATCTCACGTTGAGCGTCCTGGGCAGGCATATAACGAATTTTACCGCGGTCATTGGGATAGAAATCCGGCTGTAGTTCGATATCCTCCCATCCATAGCAAGCCAGAACAGCTTGATCCATTTCGGCATGCAATTGGCGCATGGTTTGAATTTCATCATCCTGGCAACTTGGATCATTGAAGCAATTGTAGGTTTTTGTAAGACCCAGTTGGGTATTATGCATCACCTGCTGGCGATGCTCATAATAAGCTTCACCGATATCTTCAGCAAGCTGAATGGCCCTTAGATCAGGATGTGGTGGAAAAGGAAAGTTAATAAAACAATCAGATGGCGCATAATTGATATCCGTCCGAAATGTGGATGTATATTTCAACATCCACATTTCGTGGATGTTGCTCTGAAGTACAGAGAAATTAAGAAAATCATCGTATGCAAACACGATCGTTTTTTCGTTTAATATCCATTTTTTGGTTGCAAAAATCAGAGCATGGGTATTACTGATACGACTTCTTGCTAACATTTGCCCAAGAGGGTTAGTAGCTTCACGCAATTCTTTACGAAAAGCTGAAAATTGCCACCAGTTATCTCTGTCTCTAGCTTGATTAACACCATCTCGATAAGGCTTTACTCTTTCCCTTAATATTTTTAATAAGTCAGGGAATTGTGATGCTTTTTCTAACGACCAATCCTGAAAACAAATTACATAACGATTTGGGGTTAGTACAGGTTGGCTATTTAGGTCGCTTCCATTGATATAGGGAAGGACACACTCCGAGTAATTTGCTTTTTTACGCATTAATTTCTGTGCTTCATCATTAGATAACACAAAGCCTATTCCTCGAACATAATCACCAATGAACGCTTTATTATGATTTTGCAGAATGTTTTTGGGTGTAGTTTCTGGTAAATCATCCAAGCTTGCTGATATATAAGGTACATTTCTTCCATCAAGCAAAATATCGCCTATTTTACTTGATTCGAATTTCCCTTTAAATAATCCAATTAGATTAACCTCAACTGTAGCATCACCTGGCCACTCAACAAATCGATCAGCAAAATATATTATTCCTCCTGTATTAATAATAATTTTCAAACCTGTGGCTCGCGAATCTCCTTGTCCTATTGTATTTGTTGCGATTAACCCTACTCTTCCATTGTATCTAAGAATATTAAAAGCTTGACGAACGAAATATGCACATAAATCAGCTATTCCACTGGAAGGTACAAAAGCATTACTTAGAAAATCTGCGAAATTTTTACCAATTTCAGAACTAATTTTTTGACCACCTAAGAATGGTGGATTTCCGATAACTACGTCAAAACCATTATCTGATTCGTAATCAGTATTTCTAAAGAAAACCTCTGAGAACTCAAGCTCCCATTGAAACGGGAGTTGGTCATCAACTAATTTCATCCCGAGGTTACTAGACTTTCGTTGATTGTCAGATAGCATTTCCAAGCCAGAAGCTTCAACGGCGGTCACAATATTGCGCAGTTCATGGTCTTTGACCTTCCAACCCATTTTTCTGGCAACCAATAGGTTTCCAATCTCTTTGTAGGGGTTTAAAGCATCTTGAACTTCTTCATAAGAGTTTTCTTGCGCTTCAACATCCTCGACGCGTTCCACGACCCTTTCTGTAATCTGAGCCAACTCATGATTGGCACGCTCAAGGGCTTGCATTACAATCGGGATTGTCCGAAAACCATACTGCCCTTTCTTCTCAGATATGCGCGATTTCGCTGTTTCTTGGTTCAAGACATCGTCTGTAAGAACCGTCATAATCTCTTCTAGGGTTACACCCAACAGGCTATTGCCTTGCTTCAAGCGATGATCTAAAAATGAAAGTGGGCGGCCAAATTGCATCGTCGCAAGCCAGAGCGAAAGCTTGGCCAGTTCTACTGCCATATAGTTGACATCCACCCCATAAAGGCAATTTTCCACCACCAGTCGCCGCCAATAATCCGGGTCTAGATTAAGCTCAGAATTATCCCAGTGGGTCAAAGTCAGGGTTTCCAGAATGAAATTGGTCAGGATATGGGCGATATGCACAAGGAAGTGGCCACTACCCATCGCCGGATCACAGATGCGTAACGAAAGAACCTGCTCCTGCACAAAGGCTTCCAACTCGCTATCCAAGCGTAGTTGCAGACGAAGCCGAGTATCTTCTTCTGGCGTGTCTTCGATTTTCTGCCACATCTGTTGAAATTGTTGTTGAAATCTGCCCCAACGAGAGTCTAGTAATCGTCCGACGGTTTGCTGCACTAGTTTTGTAACCAGCTCCTCCGCAGTATAGTGGGTGCCGGTCGCTTTACGTTCGTGCGGGCTTTGGGCAAAATACACTTTGCCGGTTTGGATGACTTCATCATTGGGTATCTGGTTGGTTTTCTCGGCTGGCAGGTATTTGACCTTTCCATCCTTATCTCGTCGGGCCAGTAGCTCCTCTTCAGCAATAAAAAGCTTGTATTCGATCATTCCCTCATACAAACTACCCAGGTGACGAACTGAGAGATCGCGATAATCAATTCGCTCTGGAATGTCTTCGCCCTTCTCATCCAGCACGAAAGCCAATTCATAGAGCGCTTCGGCCAGAAAATCATTTTCAATTCTATAATTTTTCAGATAGGGTTTATCTTTATCTTCGAACAAGCCGCCATTGTAAGGTGGAATTCCCAGATATTCGTCACTAAAATGGATAGCGTTAAACAGGGTGCTCAGCCGTTCCCATATACTAAACGGTGTCAGAGATGTTTGACTGGGATGTTGGCGCCACTCGAAGGATTCATCCACTATCCGCGAGAGGCTCACGGATTGATAATCTGGACGATCCATCGGCAGCAATCCACGCGCCTCGGCATAAAGGATGAACAATAAGCGATAGAGCAAAAAGGTGGCATCCCGATAGATGGCAGAGCGTTCTTCATCAGAAAAAGATTTTGATCCTTTCGGATCTACAGCATTGACAATGCCCATACACAGCTGCGCCATGATCCCATCACCCTCACCAGGAACCGCCAAGTTGTCACTAACAGTAGCTTTTAGGTAGGCTTCAGTTGCTTCGGTGGCTTCAACCGATTTTTGGAGGAAAGCATCTAGTGCATTTTGGCTATGCACTTCATCCCTGGCAAAACTGTCTTCCAGCCGAAATAAACGATAAAACAAATAGGCTGCTAGGGGATCATCTTCGCCATTCAGCAAACTGTACAGATCGATTTCAAGATAAGCTTCGTAGCGGCGTAGCGAATTGTCATTTAATAAGCGCCACTGCACCCCATTGGTCAGGATCACCCAGCGCAAATTGAGCTTTGCTTGTTGGCGTGCCAAGTTTACGGCTTGGATCATCCAATGTTGACCCTTGGGAAGTTGCCCATCTTTGGTGAAGCCATCCAGATTTGCTCCAGCCGGTGCAACATAACACAAGGCCAGGGGAGCTTCTCGATCCCAGGGAGCAACCACAAACCAGGCATTTTCATCCAGGTCAGATGCTACTAAATCCAACGTCTGTTGGTTGAGCATCGGCTGCACCCAATTCATGGCGATCTGCTGGGGAGATGCAAAGTTTTCTTCCCGATACCAATCCCGAGCGCTATTATGCACGAGATACTGCGCTGCAGCCAATTCGTCTTGTGTAGGCTTGAGATTTTTAAGAAATATGTTGTTGAAAAGCAGATCGTTTGAGTAGGCCATGGTTAGATATTGTATTTGCCAGCACGTAGTTTGTAGGGTTCTTTGCCACCCTCCAGATGATCGATCACGGATTCGCGCACATCCTGAGAGTCGATTGCTCCAACATGGAAGATTTTTCCGGCTTCAGCACCTGCTTTTAGCACGATAAATTGGTCTGAGTCGCCGCCAACTGCCACGCTGGAATTATGGGTGGTCAAAATAAACTGACGGTGGTCCTTCCCCCGACGCAATTTTATAGCCACATCTTCCCAGACAGACGCAATATCCAAAGCATCCTCAGGCTGATCGATCACGACAGGCATAGTTCCATCACACAACGCGATGATTAGTAAAGCAGTACATTTTTGCCCAACGGATAGTTCACTAAGTTCACCGTAGACTTTCCCCTCTTTCCGGAAGCGGATAGTGGGCACATCACTTGGGTAGGCATTGTGTTGCAAGGCTAATACCTGGGTGAAATCATCAACAGACCAGAATTTTTCAATCGTTCTTTCCGCCCAAGTTGTAGATAGTTCCGCTTCTTCCTTGAGGTGTAACGAATTCCTATCAAGGACTAAATGGACAAGCCGACGAGGTGACACGTTGTGTGCGATTTTTTTTCGGTCGCTAACGCTTGGGGCATTATCGCCACCTTTGAGCATATCAACCAATTTTTCTCGAAAGTTGTTGCGATCAGCAGCATGCTCCAATTCTACCTGAAGCTTTTCATCGGAAAGTTCAGTTAATTGATCATACTTGGCTTTGCGCGTTTCGTAGTAACGATGATGGGCGCGCTCAAGTTCATCCAGTAATTCATCACGCTCTCCCAAAATTGTGGGCAAATCCTTCAACAGCATTTCAAGGTCACTAGCTTCACTATCGTATACGGTTTTTTGAGCTTCCAGATCCTTGCGTTCACGTTCAATAGCCTTGCGATCACCACCAATTCCTTCGAGTAGCTTAGTATACTCATCTTCGAGTTTGTCGAATTCGGGCATCCACTCCATGATCACATCACTGATCTGAGCTTTATACTTGCCCAAATCTTCCAGGATGACTTCCATTTTCTTGATTGTTTCGGTTTGCGCTTCCTGTGCTATTTGTTGAGCCTGTTTTAGATTAGTATCACCAGCATATTTTTTAGGCAATTTTCCGAGTTTATTCTCTTTGAGTCTTTGAATTTCGTCTTCGATTTCATCGATCACGCTGCTGACATACGAATATCGAGCATCGAATACCGCTTTTTTCGCTTCAGCTTGTTCATAAGCTTTAAAAGTAGGATCATCCAGGGATTTTTTCAGCGCCGTAATTTTTGCTTTTAGAGTATCAATCTCAACCTGAATACTGGACATCCGATCTCGCGCTTGGATAGCAGATGAAAGACGAATATCATTTTTTTCAAGTCGGCCTCGAATACGATCAAGCTCCTGCTCGTGTGGGCGAGGATCGATAAAGCGGTCAATCAATTGGAGTTGTGCATCTTTGCTCTCGGCAATTTTTATGACTTCAGTTTGACTGTATGCCAAAATGGGAAACATTGTAGAAATATCACCCTTGTATTCCTCACCTGCATCATGATTTGTGCAAGTTTGATGTGAATCAATCTTGCCCTTATGCAAATTCAAGATCTGCCGCTCAAGTTGGAATTGCGTACCGTCTGCTTGTTCATAAATTATTTCAACGGAATTGCCAATTTCTAAACGCTTTTCCAATTTCTTTAAATGGTCTTCAAATAAATTCGGATCTTCGGGAGGTTGTTGTAATCCAAACCGCAAAAATTCAACCGCTAGGGATTTCCCTACCCCTTTTCCTCCAATAATACTGTTCAAGCCAGGATGAAATTCAAAACCCTGATTGCGTAAAAAGCCCGAATTGCCAATCTTTAGACTGACTATCCTAGGATACCCTATTTCTTCATAACAATCCTTCAAACATATCCTGGCATCTGGATCATTAAACGCCTGACGTAAGCCTTCCAAATCGATGCTTTCAATTTTAAACCACGAATGCAATTTGCCCAATCCGGCAGCAGAATGCTTTGTAGGTTTTTCTGGGTCAGGATTATCAGAAGCCTGGTAGAAAGCGGGGAAACGTGCGATATGGTGTTTATCGTCGTAGCCTTCGGGATAGTCATCGCCAACGATTTCAATGGCATCATATTTTGCCTGGTTAAATAGATCGCGGCAATTAACCGGTACACCTACTTTACCGCCATTCTTTGGTTTTGATAGTTCAAAAAATGCACCTTTTGGAGCATCAATATGAGCTAATATTGCCAGCCCTTCTGCTTCATGTATTTCATCGATAACTTTGTAGACACTCTCTTTACATAGTGCATCTGATTTTCCGTATTCTGTTGACTTAATTTTGATCGCCCCCAAAAAGTTTTCAACATGCTTTTGGTCAACGGATGGATCAAAGAGTACCACCAAGTGAAAGCCTTCACTCATGGATATTTCAACACCAGGGAAGATTACTAAACCAGAATCTTCGGCCGCAGCCTTCATCTGGTCGATCCACTCAGCTGTATTATGGTCGGTGACTGCAATACCATCCAAACCTTGATCTAAAGCTGCCTGGATGATTTGTTCCGCAGTTTGCTCTTTATCTAGATAGCAGCGCGAGGCCGGGGTGTGGGTGTGAAGATCGAGTTTGTAAAAATGTAAGCCTGGCATTATTTTCTCCCAAAATTATTGCACTAATCCAATCGATTACTTTACCGATATCAGTCATTGATTTTATGTTGAAACCAGGGATCTTGCCTTTATTTCAATTCATTGGGAAAAATTAATTACCAATAATGGAGGATTGCATATATACCATCACTAACGACCCCCCATATCCTCGAGGCTATCCCTCTCCCAAGATGATTGTAGAGATTTTTCTTTCATGAGTATATCATAGCCACTCCCTTCCCTACAGCCAAAACCAGTACTCTCTTCCTATACCTACACGCAAAAGAGATGCTATAATAGAACTTATGTTCTGATCATTACTAAACCGTTAAAGGTGCCAATACCATGACCACCGGCTTCCACTACATCTTCGAAAACCTGTTCCCTTCTCGCAAGCGGTTGACCTCGACCATCGAACTGCCCGCTGAGGAGGATATCAAGGTCATGTTGGAGGAAATGGCCGATGGTGAAGAATACAGTGCTGAAGAATTAGGGGGTATTATTTTGCGCCAGGCGGTCATCGAGCACTACCGCACCAAGAACAAGAACCTGCGCCGATGGGAGGACCTCTCCGAACGGCAGAAGCAAGTCGCTGCCATGGCCTGTCTGGGATACACCAATGCCGAGATTGCCGAAAAACTCAACGTTTCTCTAACCACGGTCAAGGCCCACATCCGCGAAATCTTGCGCAAATTCGAAGTGCGCGGCCGTCATCAACTGCGTGATATTCTCAGAAGGTGGGACTTTAGTAGTTTTGACGTCAACAATCCATCCGTTTAACCCCCATATCTGCCTCGTCCTCCCTCATCCTACCCCCACCCCTGGCTCGTCCTCAGGTCTAGTCCTCAAATAGTCCTTTTATTATCCCAGAGGTCAATAGACAGAACATATGTTTTATGTATGATGGGGGCATGGATGAACCAAACGATCACCAACACGGACACATATATCT
>CAZVPR010000090.1:0-19812 GCA_964629085.1 uncultured Anaerolineales bacterium | reverse complement strand
CGGAATTTGGGATTTCTTCAAAATCGGGACGGCCATCCTGGAAGCCCCGAAAGTCAATTTCGACACACCGCACCCCGATGATTTTGTCCTTTTCAACGACGATCTCTTTGAAGGTGCGGCCGGGGTAAACTTCAACACCTTCTTCCTCGGCGACACCTATCTCCCATTCGAATCCCGGCATCTCGCCGCGCGGTTCCAGGCAAGTCATGCAAACTTCAGCAGCACCCAGTCGAATGGCCGTTCGAACAGAGTCCAAGGCTACGTTGCCCCCTCCCAACACGACCACTTTCTTTCCAAGCAAGTCAATTTCATCGCCCATCCGTGCCCGGCGCAGCAAGTCCAGACTGAGCCAATTATCAGGGTGATCGGAATTCTTTATGGGGATTTTCTTGGCCTTGTGGGCACCTGTTGCGATCAAGACAGCGTCATATCCATTCTCGATCAGTCCCGGAATATCATCCACGCGCGTATTCAGAACCAACTCCACGCCTTCATCAACGATTTGCTGGATTTCCCAATCGAGTTGCTCAGTGGGAAGGCGGTGTGGTGGTATCCCGTAGCGCATCATGCCCCCGGCTGCGGGGAGTGAATCGTAGACCCTCACTTCGTGACCGATACGTGCCAGATCACGCGCAGCAGTCAATCCAGAGGGACCGGCCCCAATAATGGCAATTTTCTTATGAGTTGGGTTGGGGTTGTCTTCGGGAAAATGGATGGCGTCTTTGTGGTCGTATGCCCAATCCGCGACGAAGCGTTTCAGTGCCATGATATTGAGCGACTCATCGATTTTCCCCCGTGTACAGTTGGACTCACAATAATGATTGCATACCCTCCCACAAACAGAGGGGAAGGGTAGGGCCTCAAAAATGAGCTCAATGGCCTCCCGATATCTTTTTTCTGCAATCAGGGCCACATACCCCTGAACATGAATCCCGCCCGGGCAGGTTCCCGAACAGGGCGCTTTTCCCGCCCGATCGATGGCCATGCATCCCGGTTGACCATCCAGATAAATTGCCTTTCGTTCGGTTCCCGGAATGGTAACCGGACAGACGTCAATGCAATCACCGCAGGCAATGCAGCGTTCGAGATCAACGAAGCGAGGCGTCCGGCGTAAATTGGCCCGGAAACCGCTTTCGTTTTGTTCGAGTTCATGAATATCTGAATTGTTCCAAATCTTGATCAGCGGGTGCCGCAGAACGTCTAAACTGCGGGCATTAATCCAATGTTTGGGGATGTCCTGACCAGATTGATGATCGAGAAACGGTTGTGATGTTGTCAGATGAACTGGAATCCCTGAATTGGCCAGATCAAGTGCTGCCTGGAGTCCGGCCACACTACCACCAATGATGAGAGTCCCATTATTCACGAGCTTTCCTTTTCACTCGTCCTGAAAACCTTTATGCTGTTACTGCCAAACCTTTTTCATAGCCGATTTCAAAAACTTTAAGATTTAACTCGACAGTTTTTGCCGGCACCGACTCTGTTACCGCCTGGCGCATCGCTTCACGGCTGATAATGCCGGTGATGGCAGCCCAAAATCCGAGCATGACGGTATTGGCCGCCCGAATTGTGCCGGCCTCCTCGGCGATTTTCGAGGCCGGGATGCCATATGTCGTGATATCCGAACGGTGGTCGTCGGGGAGAACGACCAATTCATCATCAATGAGCAGCACGCCTTTGGGAGCCAGAGAGGGCACATACTTGGTATAGGCTCCCTGGGATAATATGATCATGCTGCCGGGTTGGAGTGGGTGAGGGTGGTGAATGGGACTACTGGAAATGACCACCTGAGAACCGGCAGCTCCGCCGCGCGCTTCGGGGCCATAACTTTGTGTGAAGCAGGCTTCCAATTTGTCATGGATAGCTGCTGCCAGCCCGATCATCCTGCCGGCACTGATGATGCCCTGGCCACCGAAACCTCCCAGTTTGACCTCAGTTCTTGGCAAGCGTTTTTTCCTGGAGGGGAGTTCGGGTCTTTCTTCGAGCGCTTTTTTGGCCGATTGCCAAATTTTTTCGGCGTGAGCGTCGCGTTGATCCATGGCCGCTTTCAGGTCAGGGCGATCTTCATCCAGAAATTTCCCTTCGACAATTTCGGTTATTTCCCCTTTTTCATTGACTTTGATGTGAGCATCCTTAGGATGGGCATCCTGTTCTGTACGCCCCACGATCTGGTAATGTTTCATCGTTTCAAGACCGCGGCGTCTTAGGGCTTGCTCATCGAGGCCGAGCCCATCGGCATTCCAGCGGGCATACGCCGTTGAGCAGGGCGCGATCACCTCAACAAAACTAAAGCCCGGGTGATCGAGTGCCTCCCGAAAGGTCCATTCCAACTGACGAGCATGGAGTACAGTCCAGCGTGCTACGTATGAAGCGCCACTGGCGGCGGCTAAATAGGGCAGGTTGAAAGGATATTCAAAGTTGCCGTACTGAGCCGTAACCGCCCGAGCTTCGTGAGGTGTGGTGGGGCCAACCTGGCCGCCCGTCATGCCGTAGTTGAAATTGTTAACACACACGATAGTAATATCAAGGTTGCGGCGGGCCGCATGGATGAAATGATTTCCGCCAATACCGGCGATGTCACCATCACCGGACATGACAACTACTTTTAGATCGGGGTTGGCCAACTTGAGTCCAGTAGCAAAAGGAATTGCCCGGCCATGGGTGGTGTGGAACGAGTCAAGGCGCACATATCCGGCGATACGACCAGTGCAGCCGATACCAGAAACGACAGCAACCTTATCGAGATCCCACTCTTTGTTTTTCTCGAGCCACTGCAAAGCTCGGATGAATGTTGTCAACGATGTGCCTAAGCCGCAGCCCTGGCACCAAATATGGGGCAGACGCTCACCGCGCAGCAGATCATCCATGGGGTGCAGGCCGGTGATCCAATCGCTTTTGTCATTGGGTTCGTATCCCAATATTCTGGCTCGCTCACTGCGATGCATTGCTTCAGCAGGTTGTTTTGGCATAGCTTATTTCTCCATGGCAATGCGGGGCTTTATGCTGCTTGCATATTCTTTTTCGACTGGTCGCCCGGCTGCAACACGTATGGTATTGAGTACCTGATCGGGTTCCAAAACGTCTCCGCCAGGCCGGTTGACTCCATAAATGGCAGTTTGGCCGGCGGAGCAGCGCTCCACTTCGAGGATGATTTGTCCCTGATTGATCTCTGGAACGATAAGCGCATCAACTTTCTTGGCCAATTTCTTGATTAGATCCTCAGGGAAAGGCCAGACGGTGATCAAACGTAAATATCCAACCTTGATGCCCTCTTTACGGGCTTGTTCAATGGGCCAAAGGGATGTGCGGGCAGAAATGCCGTAGGATACAACGACAACTTCGGCCCCCCTGAGGTACTTATTTTCGACCTCGATAATATCGTCTTTATTGGCTTGAATTTTCTCGATAAGCCGGTTGACATTCCATTCGTTAGCCTCGGCGTACATGGCCGGGTATCCGCGCTCATCATGGGTGAGTCCAGTGACGTGAATGCGGTACCCATCTCCGGCAGAAACCATCGGGGAGACATAGCCTTCGCAATCCTGGGGGCTATCCCTGTAAATGCGGAATATATTCGGCTCGACTTCCCCTTTGTTAACCAGCGGTCGGTCGATGATTTCAATCTCTTCTGCCGGGGGTATGACCACCTTTTCGGTCATATGACCCACCTCGGCATCGGTCATCACCAAGACGGGTAAGCGATATTTTTCGGATAGATTGAAAGCCCGGATGGTCAAATCGAACAATTCCTGGGGTGAGGTGGGACTCAGGGCAATGATTTCATAATCCCCGTGGGAACCCCAACGAGCCTGCATCATATCTTGCTGCCCTACGAGCGTGGGCAACCCTGTCGAGGGGCCACCCCGTTGAACGTTGACCAGCACACAGGGTGTCTCTAACATGATCCCTAATCCAAGGTTTTCCATCATCAATGAGAATCCCGGCCCGCTCGTTGCGGTCATCGATTTAATACCTGCCCATGATCCCCCTAAAATGGCGTTCATCGATGCCAACTCGTCTTCCATTTGCACATAGACTCCCCCGCACTGCGGCAATCGCACTGACGCGTGTTCTGCAATTTCGGTTGCCGGAGTGATTGGATATCCTGCAAAGAAGCGGCACCCAGCCAGGATGGCCCCTTCTGTACAGGCATGATCCCCTAAAAGAAAATGCTCACCGGTTAATTGGCCTTTACCATTTTTCATTGATCTGCCTCTTGTGATACTACATTCACAGGGGATCGCATTCCGCCATCCTCGATATAGATGGCAAAATCTGGGCACAAAAGTGCACAAAGGCCGCAGTTTACGCATTGTTGATCACTCACAACTTCTGGTGGATGATAGCCTTTGGAATTTGATCTTTTGGAAATGGTGAGATAATTTTGGGGGCAAAACTCAATACAAAAACCGCATCCTTTACAGCGGTCATCGATAATATGCACGATGCCGTACGAAATCTGGATGCGGTCTTGGTCGAGAGGTTGTCTCCAATAGGACATGGATCCTCCTCGGCACTTTCCTGTTGATCTTACCCTATTAATGGGTGAGATCACATTAATCATATTAATATGTGGGAATAGTATAGCAATAGCGGAAATTCCACAATAGTGCCATTTGTCATTATTGGTATGAAGCGAGATAAATTTAACCTTGTGTTTACTGCTTTAGGGTTATGACGAGATATTAAGAATGGTTATTCTATGAGAAGCTGAGGTTTTAGAATGATTATTGACATTTAGTAATTTGTATCTGTAACAGGATTTGTTAAGCTTGCTGGGTGAAGTAAGCTTATTTGCGATGATGGCTTTCCTAGATTGGGACATGTTTTCTGCTTGTTTGATAGAATTCATATTTGTGATTAGGATTTGTTGATACCTACAAACGAGGAATTTGAAGAAAATCTGCGATGACACGGAAGACGAAATGGCTTGGATCACTGTTGCTGGGAGCAGCTTTATTTGTGATTATGTTAATTGCTGCAACCATCACTGACTTGGAGTTAAACCCAGGAGTTCCATTTTCACTGAGTGACCAATCCCAGACATCAATCGATACTCAAAATGAAGGGAGGCAATTGTCATCCTATTCTTTCCCAATTGTACGAGGAATGGCGGCGCTCGTGTTTTTTGCCTTGGTGGTATACGTGCTCGTTAGGGTCTTTGCGTTAATGGACAAAAAACTATTTGTTCAACTGATATTGGTATCTCTTGCTTTAATTTTGGTTGGGTCTATCCTGCCATCTCTTCCTCAGGGCCAGGCGCCCAGCTTCCCGAACCTGGCTCCTGAAAGAAAAGTTGTTCCCACAAGTGAGGTGGCGGCTCCCATTGGTGAACCACCCCAAATGTTGATTCGGTTTGTCGTGATTGGGCTAATTGTTGGATTCGTTTTGCTGGTCATCTATTTATTTTGGAGAAGTGGAGGGTCACATCGTTCCAGAGGTGAATTGTTGAAAGAAGCAGAAGAAGCTGCGCTTGCACTGCAATCAGGCCTTGATCTGAGGAGTGTAATTATGCGCTGTTATTATCAAATGAGCGAAATCCTGAAAGAAGAAAAAGGTGTCGAACGAAGTGACGATATGACACCCCAAGAATTTCAATCTCTTCTAATAAATCGAGGGTTACCAGCCGAACCGGTTCGCAGACTTACATCAATATTCCAGAAAATGCGTTATAGCGGACAAGCGGCCAGCCATCAAGATGAAGTTGATGCAAGCAATAGTTTGTATCAGCTCATCAAATACTTTGGTGAAATCAAGGACTAAAATATGCAGAAGGCCAGAAAATTTGCCCTTCCACTGATGATTATTTTTATAGTGTTGGGAATCGTAATTGTCTTCCGGGATTACCTCTTGGCTTACCTTGTTCAGCCGATCGCTCAATTGGGCTGGCTTTTATGGCGGATCATCGCTAGTGTGGATCAATATATTTATTGGGTTGGACTGATCATTTTAAGTTCAATATTCATCATTCGCTTTGTCCTGTGGAGGGAAGGGGATGACGCGCCCTCAGCGTATCCTGAGTTCAGCTTGCCGCCCAGTCGGATTGAATTTTGGCAGGCGCTGATCGAAAATGCAGCCCTTGATAGGTCGGCGAAGCAAGAACTTAACAAAAACTTGATCCGACTTCTTCACGATGGTCATGATGAACAAGATGATCTTGACCGGGTCATCCCTCATGAGATTCTCATCAAAATTCAGGGGGAAACAGGAAGTCCTTTGATGATCCTTATCCCAAATTGGTTCCGGAAAATTGCTGGAAAGTTTTTTGACACGGATCATCGAAAATTGGAATTAATGCTGACACATTTGGAAAAAGAATTGGAACTTGACTATGAATAAACACCAGCTTGAAATTTCCAAGGAAGAAATGAAAGCATATTCGGAGAATATTATTGCTGAGGTTGAGAAGGCAATTATCGGTAAGAGAATGATTCTGGAAAAATTCTTGACTGCTTTCCTGGCGAGCAGCGGGCACATTTTGATCGAAGATTTTCCTGGTTTGGCAAAAACGCTGATGGCGAACTCTTTTGCCAGTGTATTAGGATTGAAATTCAAGCGTGTTCAATTTACGCCTGATCTCATGCCCGGAGATATTACCGGTGGTTATTTTTTCGACCACAAGAAAAATGATTTTGTTTTGCGTAAAGGCCCTCTCTTTACGAATATCTTCCTCGCGGATGAGATTAATCGCGCATCTCCGAAAACTCAATCGGCATTGCTGGAAGCCATGCAAGAGCACCAGTCAACTTTAGAGGGTGATACTTTTAAACTGGAGCAACCTTTTATCGTTGTGGCCACCCAAAATCCGATTGAATATGAAGGCACTTTCCCATTGCCTGAAGCACAACTTGACAGATTTATCCTGAAACTACGAATCGGCTATCCCCAGAAAGAAGAGGAACAGGAAATCCTTGAAAGGCGATTGCGGCGCGCTAAGGATCCAATTTCATTGCAAGCCGTTGTTTCCCCGCAAGAATTTTCCAAAATGCGGCAATTTGTGGAACAAATATATGTTCATCCAGATTTGCAGCGTTATATTGTCGATCTTGCGGCTGAAACCCGCCATCATCGTCAAGTGGTGATTGGGGCCAGCCCGCGTGGATCTTTGGCATTGCTTAAAGTGTCCCGGGCATGGGCGGCGATCCAGGGGAGGGATTATGTATTACCTGATGATGTCAAAATTTTTGTTCATGATGCATTGGGCCACCGTTTGATTTTGGAGCCCAGTCTGTGGGGCTCCAAAACGACAGAAATCTCAATCCTTGATGACGTACTCCAATCTGTGAAAGTGCCGGTCATTCCTGTAGAGCGTGAATAGTAAAACGTTCTTTCTAACGCTGATTATATTTGGGCTGGTTTTGTCCGCCCTGATTCTCAGAAAGGGCGATGTGCTGATTTTAGCCATACCCATTCTGAGTTATCTGCTCGTTGGAGCGATCCGGATTCCGACGGATATGTCCTTGAGTGTGTCTCGGAATGTCGACAGGAAAATTGTCAGTGCGCATGAACCGGTTACTATGCAAGTGACCATCAAAAATCGGGGAAGGTCATTGCCAAATGTGTTGTTCGTTGATACTCCATTAGACGGGATGACAACTTTGGAAGGGTCGCCGAGGCAGCGTATGTCGGTCAATGCAGGAAGTATTGCAAATTTGTTTTACTCCTTTAAAGCGGCCCGTGGATTGTATTCCTGGAATACTCTTCAAATTATTGTTAGTGATCCTTTGGGGATATGGGATACGAAAAAAGAGATTCGTGCGATGGGAAATATTGCCGTTCGATCAGCTGTAATGCAGGGTATATCGAATGAGCTAAAACCACGCAAAACGTTACGCATTTCCGGTCCATTTTCGGCGCGAAAATCAGGTTCGGGAATAGATTTCTGGGGGGTCAGGGAGTACCAGCCAGGAGATTCTTTGCATCGCGTAAATTGGCGCCTTACGGCCCGCTATCCAAGAAAGCTATTTACTAACGAGCATGAACGCGAAGAAATCGCCGATTTCGGATTTATCCTTGATGCGCGTAGATTATCAAACGCGGATGAAATTGAAAATGCTCTATTCGAAAAATCTGTCAGCGCCCTATCATCACTGTCTGGGAGTTGCTTGAAGAACGGAAACCGCGTTTCCTTACTGGTATTTGGAAAACCGATCATGGCGGTTTTTCCAGGTTCCGGTAAGCCTCAACAAAACATCTTGGCCCGTAAACTCATCACAGCAAAATTGGGAGCCAATCTGGCCTTGAAAAAATTGGAATATTTTCCCGCCAGGTTATTTCCGACGCGCTCAATCATTATCGTTTTTAGCTCCGTTGATTTGGATGACATAGAAACCTATTCTCGCTTGCGGGCGTATGGATATGAGGTGGTATTGATTTCGCCTGATCCAGTTGATTTTGCAAATAGCATAACGCCCCCATCGAATACAAATCCATTAGCGGTAAGAGCCGCAAAAGTGGAGCGAGTCCTCTTGTTGAAAAGGCTCATGAAATTGGGCATCAAAGTCGTCGATTGGCAGGTTGATAAACCGCTTCAGGCTGTGCTGACCAAAGATGTTCGAAAATTATTTGATCGAAGGAATATTCGAGTTTAGATTATGAGATTTCGCTTTACTTTATTGATTGTTTTTTTGGCGATTTCAATAGCTGCCTTGAGTTTTGGGTATTTGACGATTGGGTGTTGGCAGATAATCCCAGCAATACTATTATTCGCCCTCCTATGTGGTTTATTGTACAAGTCGAACGTGCAATGGTCTGCAAATATTTATTTTGCGGGATATACGATTCTTGCCGGGGTGGGGATTTATGAAAGGATCCCCAATGTGATCGTGATAATTGGAATTATCGCGGCATTGGCAAGCTGGGACCTGTTACAGTTTAACAAGGATATCTCTGAAAACTCGCTGCCCTCTGCTATCCTGTCACTTGAAAGAAATCATCTCCAATCGTTGTTTCTCGCTCTTTCATTGGGCCTGATCTTAGCCTTAGCTGTAAATAGTTTACAGATTCGAATTCCCTTTGCCGTGATTTGGATATTTGGATTTTTCGGAATTGCTTCTATGATCTTTGGAATTCAACTAATTGACAAGGGAACTCAGTGATATGGGAGCCTCAATTTCTTAAAGTTTTCAAAAATTGAGATATTTTATTGTCTGGACCTATTGACTTACGGAGAGTATTTTGATATGATAGCGCTACCATGGTATCGTTACCATATTGATCTTAGCATTTTCGATTGGAATTATGTCGACACTCAATGATGTTGCCAAACTTGCAGGGGTTGCACCGATCACAGTATCACGGGTGGTCAATAACAGCGGCTATGCCAGCGAGGCCACCCGCCAAAAGGTCGAGGCAGCCATTGAAGAGTTGGGCTATGTTCCAAATGTTTTAGCCCGTGGGTTACGTTCGAAGCACACAAACACTTTGGCATTGGTGATGACGGATATCACCAATCCTTTTTTTACCAAAATTGCCAGAGGGGTAGAAGATACGGCCAGTAAGTTCGGCTATACAGTAATTTTTTGCAATACAGATGAAGCTGAAGCGGAAGAGCAGAAATATGCCAATATCCTGGCTCAGAAGCAAGTCGATGGAGTGATATTGGTCCCGGCACGCAGCAAATCCAAATCCGTTGAATTTTTCCAGTCAAATCAGATCCCCGTGGTTATTCTTGACCGCTTTGTTCCTGGAGTGGATGTAGACATTGTGCA
This sequence comes from uncultured Anaerolineales bacterium, assembly GCA_964629085.1. Lineage (GTDB taxonomy): Bacteria > Chloroflexota > Anaerolineae > Anaerolineales > UBA11858 > NIOZ-UU35. The sequence goes on along the minus strand of CAZVPR010000090.1, from coordinate 10,102 downwards.
TTGTGATTCCCTTCAGGGGGCTTCGGAATTAACAAAATTGCTTATCGGTTTAGGCCACAAAAAAATTGTCATGATCTCTGGGCCGGAAGGGGTTTCAACGGCGGACGATCGTGTGGCAGGCTATCGTCAGGCCATGTCGGCTGCTGGGCTTGGTAAGTACATTACGACCTATTACGGCATGTTCACTCAGGAGACGGGATACGATCAGGCGAAAAATACCCTACGTCACAGTTCTCCCCCTACCGCGATCTTCGGAGGCAACAACTTTATTTCCATTGGAATTCTCAAAGCCCTAAGAGATTCAAATATTCGAGTTCCAGAAGATGTTGCTGTCGTTGGATTTGATGATTTGCCAACCAGCCTGATTGTTGATCCATTTTTGACCGTAGTAGCTCAGCCGGCTTATGAGATGGGCCAAGAAGCAACGGGTTTGCTGCTGGATCGCATATCAGGAAAAGCTCCCATTGACGTGCAGGATATAATTTTGCCGACGGAAATCATTATCCGTCAATCCAGCGGGATGAGTATTAAAAACGAGTAATATAAATTTTTTATATTATGTGGTATTACTACCACATAATTTGATAAGGAGTATGATGATGAGTAAAAACCAAACTGCAAAATCTACCTTGAACAAGGATGATTTGATCGTCGTTACTGGTGCCGGTGGGTTTATTGCAGGATCTTTAGTGAAATATTTTTCCGATCAGGGGTTCAAGAATATCCGGGCAATTGACAAAAAACCTCTTCCAGAATGGTATCAGCGAGTTCCGGGTGTCGAAAGTCTCTCTCTGGATTTGAGCTACCGCGAAAACTGCAAGCGGGCTGTTGAAGGGGCTGTAGAGGTCTATAACCTGGCTGCCGATATGGGCGGGATGGGCTTCATCGAGAAATTTCGCATTGAATGTCTGCGCAGTATTCTGATCAACACGCACCTGATCGAAGAAGCGTATTTGGCAGGCGCCGAGCGGTTTTTCTTCTCTTCCTCTGCCTGCGCCTACAATACCGAACTACAAAAAGACCCCAATGTGCGAGCGCTGAAAGAAAGCGATGCCTACCCGGCCATGGCCGAACGCGGCTACGGATGGGAGAAATTGGTCTCCGAGATGTTCTGTGAGGAATATTGGTCCGAACGCCAGATGAAGACGGCCATCGCTCGCTTCCACAATGTCTATGGCCCCAACGGAACCTGGGATGGCGGCCGTGAGAAAGCACCCGCCGCTCTGGCCCGCAAGGTCATCGCGGCACAGGATAACGGTGATCTGAGCATCGATATCTGGGGCGATGGAAACCAGACCCGCAGCTTCATGTATATTGACGACTGCGTCAAGGGTATCGACTACATTATGCACAGCGATGAATTGATTGCCACGCCCATCAACCTGGGTTCGAGTGAATTAGTGTCGATCAATGAATTGGTCAGCCTGATTGAAGATGTCGCCGGCGTCGAACTCGACCGCGAATACGACCTCGATGCTCCCCAAGGTGTTGCCGGCCGTAATAGCGATAACACCTTTATTAAAGAAGTTTTAGATTGGGAGCCTGATACTCCCCTTCGAAAGGGTATGCAACAAACCTACGCCTGGATCCAAGAGCAATATGCTGACCGCAAAGCGGGCAAGTATGTCCCGGCTGGAATTCATTAATTGCGGGTGCATTTACCTTCTCATTGTGCGAATTGTACTGGATGACAACAATCATCCAGTACAACCTCCTTTATCAATGGCGGTCTACGAATATGAACTCCAACCATAAATCAGAAATAGCCCAGATCATCGGAAATGTGCCCTACCGTATGGCATTTGCCGGTGGTTGGATTGACCAACCTTTCATTTCACGGCATAATCCCACGACGCCGGGTTCGATGGTAGTTGTCGGTATTGAGCCTACAACACGCTTCATGAACCGCTGCGGTATGGGAACAAGTACGCGTGAAATCGCGCTTCAGCTTTGGGAAAAGGGTATCCCCGCGGGAGATCCAGCAGAACTTGTTCGGGAGCTGTATCACCTTGAAAATGAGGGCCAGCCAGAACCTTCAGGTTCTCAGGATATGGCCGGCCTGGTTTATCCTGGAGTTTCACGTCTGGATTATGATTTCGAGTATGAGGGTGGTTATTTCCCTGTCCATGTAGAAACGAACACCAATCCTGATGTCTTGAACTGGTTGGAAAAAATCATTTATATGGTGCCAGTAGCCCAACGTCCACAGGGCTACAACCCACTCGAAGAAAAAAATATTGATCCTGCTTGGGTTCAGCGTCTGGGCCAATCGGGTGCCGACTGTTTTGATGCCATTGCGGCTAAAGACGAACAGGCCTTGGGTGCTGCGATGAATGAGTGCATGTTGTGTTGGGAAACGCTCTTACCCAATACCGTTCGCCACGCAACCATCAAAATCGATTTGGGCGAGATTTTGAGATATTACCAGCATAAATATTCCGGGGCCATGTACTCAGGTTGTGGGGGCGGTTACATTTATGTAGTTTCGGACGAACCTGTCCCAGGTGGATTTCAAGTCAAGGTTCGGGGAGTGAAATGACTATCGCCGTTGTTTCAGGAAGTTTTGATAACCTTAATTCTCGCGCAGTACGCTTTCTTCAAGAAGCAACCGTGTTTGGGAAATTGCAGGTCAACCTTTGGGATGATGAACGGGTGTTGCAGATAACCGGTAATGAACCTAATTTCCCAATGGCTGAAAGAAAATATTTCTTGGAATCTTTAAAATATGTTGATAAGGTGATCCAGGTCGAGGGAGATTTTTCGTCTGATCAGTTATCATTGACCAATGGGAAAAACCTGGATTTATGGGTGGTGCCTGAACGAGAAAATTCCATTGCAAAACAAGCATTTTGCAATGATCACAAGATCATGTATCAGGTTATTCGGCAGGATACGTTACAGGGGTATCCTGCCCCCCCTGAGGTTGTTAGTCCGACCTCCCGCGCTAAAAAAGTAGTTGTCACTGGTTGTTATGATTGGTTCCACTCGGGACATGTGCGTTTCTTTGAAGAGACATCGGCATTGGGAGATCTTTACGTCGTTGTAGGTCATGATGAAAATGTGCGCCTGCTTAAGGGTGAAGGCCATCCTATGTTCTCGGAAGATGAGCGATGTTATATGGCCGGTTCAGTTCGCTTTGTCAAACAAGCCCTGATTTCGAGCGGCGGCGGCTGGATGGATGCTGAACCCGAGATCGAGAGGATTAAGCCCGATCTTTATGCCGTTAACGAAGACGGCGATAAGCCAGAAAAGCGCCAATTCTGCGAGGAGCACGGGCTGGAATATGTCGTGCTGAAACGCTTTCCCGCTGAGGGTTTGCCCAAACGTACAAGTACCAATTTGCGTGGTTTCTAATGAAGATATCACCACAAAACACAAAGGCTCGAAGTTTTTTCTGTTTGCTCCTTATTACAACGTAGTGTCTTCGTGTCTTAGTGGAGAATAAAGATTGGATTTGAGAATGTACTATGCTGTAATCATGGCCGGAGGATCCGGAACCCGGCTGTGGCCTTTGAGCCGTCAACATCATCCCAAGCAAGCCCTGAAACTGGTGGGCGAGCGTACCATGTTTCAATATGCAGTGGAGCGCGTGGTACCCATTTTTCCGCCTGAGCGCATTTTGGTTGTGACACGTGCCGCCCATGCCGCCATTCTGATGAAGCAGGCCCCTCAGGTGCCGGAAGCAAACTTCATTCTGGAACCGGAAGGGCGGGGCACCGCGCCGGCAATCGGCCTGGCAGCGGTTCATCTTGCCGCCCGAGATTCCGAAGCGACCATGGCCGTCTTGACGGCTGATCATTTTATCCGTGATACGAATGAATTTTGTCAGGTACTGAACGCAGCTGAACAAATAGCCGCAAATGGATCGTTGGTGACGTTGGGAATCAAACCTTCAATTGCTTCAACCGGATTTGGTTACATCCACAAAGGTGCAACACAGGGCTATAAAGCTGGCTATGAGCATTTCGCTGTACAGCGTTTTACGGAAAAACCTGACCCTTCAACGGCCCAAGAGATGGTATCCAGCGGAGATTATTCATGGAACAGTGGCATGTTCATCTGGCGCGCGGCGGATATTCTCGCCGAGTTTGATCGCCAAATGCCGGAGTTCTTTGCCCAATTGCAGCAAGTTAGAGCCGGGATCGGCTCCCCGGAATATGAGATGGTATTGCAAAACATCTGGCCTCAGGTTGCCAAGGAAACCATTGACTACGGCGTTATGGAAGACGCTCGGCGGGTGGTCGTCATTCCGGTTGATATTGGCTGGACGGATGTGGGCAGTTGGGGCAGCATGTTCGATTTGCTGCCAGTTGATGAACATGACAATGTGTCTGTAGGAGATCACCTTAGCATAGATACCCAAGGAACCCTGGTGTTTGCCGATAAACGCTTGGTGGCAACTCTGGGGGTTGAAAATCTGGTGATCATCGATTCGGATGATGCTTTGCTGGTTTGTTCCCGCCAGCGCGAGCAGGATGTCAAAGTAATCGTTGAAGCCATTTTAGAGGATCAAAAACTACATTTCGTTTGATCCTTTTTTGTACCAAAGAGTGCAACCCGCTCACTCCTTGGCCATCCCAGTGCGCGGGCACTGGGGGGACTTTTTAGCGAATAAAATTATTTGCAGGAAGACGAGAATTTTGCCGATTTTGTAAAGGAAAATCCCATGAAACAACTACGAGAAATGCTGCAACCCCTGGTCGGACTGGTTCTGATCACAACAGTTTTGGTCATCTTCGCACCAACCTTTCGCCAATGGCTGGCTGTCAAAGATGTGCTTGAACAATCTACCGTCTTGATGATCATGGCCACCGGCACGACCATCATGTTGATCTCTGGTGGATTGGATCTATCCGTTGGATCCATCCTGGCCTTGGTATCCGTTGTCACGGGGACCATGCTGATCACGGATGGAATGCCAGTTTGGGCGGCAGTTGCGGGAGGTCTGGCTGTGGGTACGTTTGCTGGTTTTCTCAACGGCGTAGTGATTACTTTAACAGGGATACCAACACTGATTGCCACCCTGGGGATGATGATGGCGGCACGGGGTGTTGCCAACATGATCGGGGCTGGGAAAGACATGTCGCGTTTTCCCGACTCTTTCAAATGGATCGGATCTGGTTTTGTCGGCCCGATTACGATCACGATATTGATGGTAATAGTGACATGGTTCATTCTGCGTAAACTCAAGATAGGCTTTAATGCCTATGCCATTGGTGGCAATGAAGAAGTAGCCCGGCTGTCTGGAATTCCCATCAAATTGAACAAGTTATTTTTTTACAGCTTCAGTGGATTCGCCGCCGCACTGGCTTCGGTGGTGCAAACTTCACGCTTAAATTTTGCTCATACGAACCGCGGTCAGGGAATGGAGCTTTGGGTGATTGCAGCGACCGTGTTGGGTGGCACGAGTATGTTTGGCGGTGTAGGAAATGTGTGGGGCACAGTTATTGGTGTCTTGATTATTCGGCTTTTGCAAGCGGGCTTGATCCATCTGCGCGTTCAATCCTTCTGGCAGCAGGTAGCTATTGGTGTGGTGATCATTGTGGCCGTCGCCATCGATACGTACCAACGGCGTGATAAAGCCTAAATTTAAAAATTTTTTCAACTTTCATTTTGAAGGAGGTGGTGCAAAATAAAAAAAATGTAAAAGGAATTGAAGGATCAGTGAATACTAAATGATATCTGAGGAGTATAAGATGAAAAACAATAAGTACCTATGGATTTTCGTTAGCCTGTTGCTGGTTGCCAGCCTGGTTCTTACTGCCTGTGCAGCCCCAGAACCCGAAGTGGAAGAAGCCGAGGCGGAAGCCGCTGAAGCTGAAGAGGCAGAAGCTGAGGAAGCCGAGGCTGAAGATGAGCAGGTCACGATCGCCTTTTCCGGTTTTGCCATGACCAATGAGTTCTGGCTGACCCTGGAACGCGCCGCCGAAGCCCGCGCTGGCGAGCTGGGCATCGATTTCCTGAACCTGACCCTGGAAGTGCAGGATGCTGAAGCGCAGAAGAACGCCGTGGATAGCGCCATCACGCAAGGCGTAGACGCCATAATCATCGGTGCTGCCGACTCGCGTGGTTGGGAAGACACCCTGGACAAGGCCGAAGCAGCCGGTATCCCGGTAGTCACTGTGGACACCGCCATTGATGATCCCTACATCTCTGCGCTGATCCAGACCGACAACCTGGCTGCAGCCGGAATCGCTGGAGATTACCTCTGCGAACAGACCGGCGGCGAAGGCACGATCCTGGTCTTGGGCGGCAGCGTTGGTCACCAGACCGGTGACGCCCGCAAGGATGGCGTTAGCGAAAAGGCTGAAGCTTGCGGCCTGGAAGTAATTTCCGACTACAGCGATTGGGACGAGAATCGCTCGGCAGAGCTGACCTCCAACACCCTGACTGCTTATCCTGAATTGAAAGCTGTCTTTGTTGCTTTCGATCCGGGTGCCGCCGCGGCCATGCAGGAAGTGCTCTTGAAGGGCATGGAAGATCAAGTAATGGTGGTTGGTTTCGACGCCTTGCCTGTGGCCCTCAAGTCGATTGCGGCTGGCGAAATGTCCGCCACCGTGCGCCAAGACCCCGCCAAGATGGGCGAGGTTGGTGTTGATCTGGCTCTTAGCGTGATCGCTGGCGAAGATGTCGAGACATTCATCCCCATTGATGGTGTTTTGATCACTGCCGATAACGTTGAAGAATTCTATACTCCCGAAGAGGGTGAAATGGAAGAGGACGCCGAAGCGGCGGCCGCTGGTGACGTCACGATTGCTTTCTCCGGTTTTGCCATGACCAATGAGTTCTGGCTGACCCTGGAACGCGCCGCCGAAGCCCGCGCTGGCGAGCTGGGCATCGATTTCCTGAACCTGACCCTGGAAGTGCAGGATGCTGAAGCGCAGAAGAACGCCGTGGATAGCGCCATCACGCAAGGCGTAGACGCCATAATCATCGGTGCTGCCGACTCGCGTGGTTGGGAAGACACCCTGGACAAGGCCGAAGCAGCCGGTATCCCGGTAGTCACTGTGGACACCGCCATTGATGATCCCTACATCTCTGCGCTGATCCAGACCGACAACCTGGCTGCAGCCGGAATCGCTGGAGATTACCTCTGCGAACAGACCGGCGGCGAAGGCACGATCCTGGTCTTGGGCGGCAGCGTTGGTCACCAGACCGGTGACGCCCGCAAGGATGGCGTTAGCGAAAAGGCTGAAGCTTGCGGCCTGGAAGTAATTTCCGACTACAGCGATTGGGACGAGAATCGCTCGGCAGAGCTGACCTCCAACACCCTGACTGCTTATCCTGAATTGAAAGCTGTCTTTGTTGCTTTCGATCCGGGTGCCGCCGCGGCCATGCAGGAAGTGCTCTTGAAGGGCATGGAAGATCAAGTAATGGTGGTTGGTTTCGACGCCTTGCCTGTGGCCCTCAAGTCGATTGCGGCTGGCGAAATGTCCGCCACCGTGCGCCAAGACCCCGCCAAGATGGGCGAGGTTGGTGTTGATCTGGCTCTTAGCGTGATCGCTGGCGAAGATGTCGAGACATTCATCCCCATTGATGGTGTCTTGATCACTGCCGACAATGTTGAAGAATTCCTCACTGAGTAATTCGATATAGAAAAAAATCTTGCGAGGTTCGTGCGCGGGCCTCGCAAGAATCTACTCTTTTGGCAACACGATTAAGACCACAGATAAATGGGATGAATTGGATTGGACACTATTTTTCTACATTCATCTGTATTTGCCGAAGGCACGCCTGTGGCCTCTGTGGTGTTATCAGGACCGAAATGAAATGTTTATGCCTTTCTTAGGAGAAAATGGCTTATGACCAATCACGAATCGAACCCCATACCCATCGTCGAGATGAAGGGCATCACCAAACGTTTCCCTGGTGTGTTAGCTTTGGACAATGTAGACCTCCAGGTGCTTCCAGGGGAGGTACACGTCCTTTTGGGTGAAAACGGCGCTGGTAAAAGCACATTGATAAAGATTCTCAGCGGTGCCTACAGCCTGGATGAAGGCGATATTTTCGTCGAAGGCCGGCCGATTGAGATCAATTCTCCTCAGGATTCCATTGATGAAGGCATGCGCTTCATTTATCAGGAGCTCAATTTGGTCAGGGATCTGGATATTGCCCGCAACATTTTCCTGGGCGTTGAGCCTGTTTCCAAGCTGGGTGGGTTTGTAGATCAAAAGAAGCTCTACCGCGATGCTGCGGAGTTGTTAGAGCGTTTTCATATTGATCTCGATCCGAGAGATGTGGTCGGTAAATTAAGTGTTACTCAGCAAAAACTGGTTGAAATTGCTCGAGCCCTGACTACACAGGCCAAAGTAATAATCCTGGATGAACCCACGGACGTGCTCGAAGATCAAGCGCGACAAGACCTTTTTGATGTTATCGATCAACTCAAAAAAGAGAATGATGTTGGCTTCATTTATATTTCTCATCGTTATGCCGAAGTATATGAATTAGGTGATAGGGTCACCATCTTGCGCGATGGTCGGAATGTGGGCACCTTCAAAATTGAAGACCTCACCTATGACACCATGATCGAAAATATGATCGGTGGGGAGATTAGAAAACAATATCCAAAGCTGCCAGAATCATCAAAAGATGATGCCTTGAAAATCGATGGTCTCTCACGGGCCAATGTGCTTAAAAATGTTTCGCTTCACGTCAAGCAAGGTGAAATTGTTGGCGTTACCGGATTGATGGGAGCAGGAAAGACTGAACTTGGCCGGGCAATTGCTGGTGTTGATTCGATTGATGCTGGTGAGATATTTGTTCAGGGAGAAATGGTTCGCAATACAACCCCAGGAGAGGCGATCAAAAATGGGGTTGCCTACCTTACGGAGGATCGCAAAACCTTGGGCCTGGTCCTGGATCACAGCATTCGCGACAATTTCGCGCTGCCAAGTTTGAGACGCTTCAGTAATGTTGGCTTGGTCAAACACAAACAAATCGATCAAGAAGCCCAAGAATACTCGGATCGTCTAGATATCAAAGCCCCTGGAATTTCTACCCTTACGCGCCAGTTATCGGGTGGCAATCAACAAAAGGCGGTCGTTGCCAAATGGCTGGGTGCTCAAAGCAAAGTGTTGATCTTTGATGAACCTACACGCGGTATCGATATCAATGGACGCCGTGAAATTTACCAAATCATGCAAGAGCTGCTTGCTCAGGGTGTTGGAATTTTAATGTTGACTTCCGACTATTCCGAGGCTTTGGAAATGAGCCACCGGGTGATCGTAATGCGCCGGGGTGAAATCTGCAAGGAATTCATGCGTGGTGAAGCCCAAGAAGCTGATATTTTGAGGGTAGCCATCGGAGAGATTAACAAGTCCAATGGAAATGGTCAAAAGGCATAAAACACAGGAGATGGCATGTTACTAGGAATTTCCCCATTGTTGAGCGCCGAATTATTGTCCGTGCTCTATCGCATGGGTCATGGCGATGAGATCGTCTTGGCGGATGCCCATTTTCCGGGCGATACCTACGGTCAACGAGTCGTCCGGGCCGATGGACATAAAATCCCTGATTTGCTGAATGCCATCCTGCCGTTATTTGTTTTGGATGAATATGTTGATCATCCTTTGGTGATGATGGACGCTGTCGAGGGGGATCGGCTTGATCCCCAGGTGGAAACATCCTATCGGGCGGCGATCGACAAACACTGGCCCGAAACCCCGACCATTGAACGTATCGATCGATTCGCCTTTTATGATCGCGCCAAATCTGCCTTTGCGGTGGTGATGACGGGCGAGACGGCTAAATATGGCAATATCATCTTGAAAAAGGGTGTCACGCCGGTCTATTGAGGAAGGTTTTATATTTTTCTGTTGAAGATTGAATACGATTACATTTTATGAGGAAGCCAAAAATTCATGAAATTCCTTCCTGCATTCCTGGTTTCCTTGTAGAATAGTCGTGATCCAGAATTGTTGAATAGTATCGAATCTTAAAATTTTCAAAATTTGGCCAGAATCCGCTTGACTCTGGTCCGTTTTTTGTGCTATTATGGTACGCATACCATGGTACCCGTACCATGAAATATTCAATCATCCCTGATTCAACAACCAAACATGCCTACAATTCGTGAAGTCGCCCAAAAAGCTGGTGTTGC
>CAZVPR010000089.1:0-20101 GCA_964629085.1 uncultured Anaerolineales bacterium | reverse complement strand
GTCAACGAGCTGCACTTCATCCAGCCTAAGCTGGAAGAGATCGCCGCCGATGTGATGAAGACCAAGGGCGTCGAATTCGAATACAAATTCGGCACCATGATCGAAATCCCCCGCGCTGGCCTGACTGCCGACCAAGTTGCTGAAACCGCCGAGTTCTTCTCCTTCGGCACCAACGACCTGACTCAGTTCACCTTCGGCTACAGCCGTGATGACGCAGAGCGTAACTTTCTGGTCAAATATGTTGAAGACGGCATATTGGAAATGAACCCCTTCCAGACTATTGACCGCACCGGCGTTGGTCAATTGATGAAGCTGACCGTTGAGAAAGGTCGCACCACCCGTACCGATCTGGAATGTGGTATTTGCGGTGAGCATGGCGGTGATCCCAACTCCATAGAGTGGTGCCACCTGATTGGTTTGAACTACGTTTCTTGTTCACCTTTCCGCGTGCCTATCGCCCGCCTGGCCGCAGCTCACGCTGCTCTTACACACAAAAAGTAAACGGGAAATCTTTCGTTTCTAGGTACGGCTTATGTGAAATCGGATATAGATTCTAGAAACCCTGTTTCTTTGGAGTGTTTTCATCGAATTCACATAAAGCGTTAGATATATTTGTAGGGACGCGGCAACGCCGCGTCCCTACATTTTTAAGGGAGAATTTTTCAGGGAAAGAGTAAAACATTGCCATAGGATGATCCCCAATCCTGACCGCATCTGTTGGATACCAGATGCACATCCGTTTATCCCAGGTGTTGTCACCTTCCATCTCAAGAAAATCCCTGACGAATTCAATATAGTTCTGCGCCGAGGAAAAATGATCCTGAATGAATTCAGGGTCAAACCGCACTCCCTTTCACTTACCAATCCATTCAAGCTAATTGGAAAAAGGCCAGTTTTCCGGGTGGCTTTCCAGGCCATCTTTGACCGGGTTGGCCTGGATGTAACGGCACAGGTGCAATAGGTGATGCTCTTTTTCGATAAATTCTGAATGGTAATGTCCCTCGAATAACGTTCCGCTTTGTTCGTAACGGTTATTAAATGCCTTGGTATAGGTGTTGAAGAGATATTGTGGCAGCAGGCCGGCGGCATTCTCCCCATCTTGCTGGATCAGGAAGTGGTAGTGCTTGGGCATGAAACAGTAGACGATGGGTGCTAGCTCCATCTCCCGGCAATATTTCTTGAACTTACCAATTGCAAACAGGTAGTTGTCGGGTTCTATAAAAATTGTCAGCCTGCGGGCACCACGGTTGTAGAAATGATAATAATGCCCACGCAAGAAGGGGGGTGCTCTACATGATCGATCATGTTCAGCACATGTTTGAATTCCTTGCCTGGGGTGAAGCGCGGCAGCACGTTGATGATATTATCGGCGCTGACTTCCTCGGGTGTATCCAGACCATCGTTCGTGGTGCGCAGCCAAAACGTGCTGAAATCGCCCTGCTTGACCACATTCCCTTCGGCAAGTTCTTGCGGCAAGACGGTCAGCATGGCTTCTAGATTGGCCAGGGTGTCGATAGTGCTGACGGTCCAGATTTCAGCGATCCGATTGGTTTGGGAACAACGTTATATTTGACACTCATGTTAGTACCTCCTGTCTTATCGATGGGTGTGGTGTGGCTTAGGGATTGGGGCGTTGGCGTTGATGACTTTCCACTTTGAGGCCTACAGCTGAATGAGATACTGTAATTACGCCGCAACAATAACGAATTGTCACGAATTTGTTCCGCATACTCATGTGACCGACCCCTTGGATAGAATATTGCAACCTTAACGCAACGTACCTCGAAAATTTTGCCCCTGGATTGTGATATCATCTAGAAAAGGGTTCAGCTATTGTGTAAGACCCATTTACAACGTTTGACGTGATCGTCAGTGAGAGGAAGGGATGTTATGCTTAGTAACCTAACCAGACAAGCCCGTATAAGAATCATCCTGGCAGCGGCAGTATTGGGTACATTGCCCTGTTATTTTGCTGGCTGCATGGTTATCCGTTCGGTCAATCAACTTCAGGATCAACCCGTTGTTGTAGATCCATCTACGGATGATGGCACGGCACAAGGCCAAACATCCAACAAGCCTGCCCCAGGCACGCCTGATTTGGCCGCCAGCAGTGATTCGGGTGTATCTAACACCGACAACATCACCAGCATAACCACTCCTCAATTCACCGGAATTTGCACCAATGGGGATAAAATCAGCCTGAGCAGTGACGTGGATGGCAATCTCATCCCGGCGGACACAGTTTGTACAAGCAGCAGTTATTCGATTACCCTGAGCAATCCTCTCAGCTCAGGAACGCATCAGATTACCGCTAAAGCCAGCGATGACCAGGGCAACACCAGTCCCGCCTCGGGCGGATTGACCATTGTCATCGCCACCGCAAACCAGGCCGTTCCTGGCACGCCTGATCTGGCCGCAGACAGCGATTCAGGAATTTCCAATACCGACAACATCACCAATGACAACACACCCCACTTCACCGGGATCTGTACCGATGGGGACAAGATCAACCTGACCAGTTCGGTGAACGGGCCCCTGGTACCGGCCGATACTGTTTGTGTCGGCGGAATTTACGATATCACCGTGACCAATCTTTTGAGTGATGGTTCCCACAATATTTCTGCAACGGCCACCGACCCGGCCGGCAACAAAGGACCGGCCTCGGGGGCTCTGGGTATCACCATCGATACCACACCACCCACCATCCCTGGCACGCCTGACCTGGTGCCAGCCAGTGATACTGGCACTTCGGATACCGACAACATCACCAGTGATATCACCCCTCAGTTTGTGGGTACTTGTGGACAGGGCGATACGATCTCGATCCAGAGTTCGGTAAATGGCGTACAAATTCCCTCGGTGACGTGTACGGCCAACCAATACGATATAACTCTTCTGAGCAACCTGAGCGAGGTCACTCATAATATGACCGCCGCGGCCTCGGATGTCGCCGGGAATATCAGCACGTCACCGGGATTAGTATTGGTTATTGAAACTTTAACCCCCAACGCTCCCGGTACGCCAAATCTGATGGATGAGAGTGACACCGGCACCTACAATTATGACAATTTGACCAACGATACAACCCCGCGCTTTACAGGGACCTGCAGCAGTGGAGATACGATTACAATTGTCAGCTCCGTTCTGGGCAGCATGGTACCCACCGGGCTTTGTACCAATGGGCTTTATGATATTACCCTGACCAGTGTGCTGAATTCCACCACGCACAACATTTCAGCCAGGGCTTTGAGCACAGCCGGTACATCCAGCAACTCCTTAGGTTTGGATGTGGTGATTGACACCTCCGTTCCCGCAGCTCCTGGAACACCCGACTTGGCTACCGGCAGCGACACCGGGATCTCAAATACGGACAATATCACTAGCGATACCACGCCGCAGTTTACCGGCGCCTGCACCGATGGCACTCTGATATCCCTTACGAGTACGATCAACGGCAATCTTACACCGCAGACAGCCTGCGTTTCAGGGGCATATGCCATCACGGTTACAAATATCCTCGGAGACGGCAATCATGACCTCACCGCCAAGGCGACCAATTCGGCGGGCAATACGAGTGCACCCTCTGGCGTGTTGGAGTTTACCGTCGATACAACCGCTCCTGCTGCGCCTGGCGTACCCGATATGGACGCCGGCAGTGATTCCGGATCATCGAATTCGGACAATATCACTAACGATAACACGCCTCGTTTCATTGGATCTTGCTCGGATGGCGAAAGGATCAATTTGTCAAGCAGCGTCGACGGATTGCTCAACCCGGTCGACACAATCTGTGTGGGCGGTACATATGACATAACGGTGACCAGCCCGCTCAGTCATTCAACCCATACCATCACCGCTACGGCAGCAGATTCGCAGGCCAACATCAGTGCGGCTTCAGGAGGACTAAGCATCACCATCGATACCTCCGTCCCTGCGGCACCTGGAACACCTGACCTTGCAGCCAGTAGTGATACGGGAGCATCGGATTCGGACAACATCACCAATGATACGACTCCGCGCTTCACCGGCACTTGTGAAGATGGTACGACGGTTACTCTGAGTAGTTCTGTAGTAGGCACACTGGCTCCAACCGGAACGTGCAGTGGTGGTAGTTTCGATATCGATGTCACCACTGTGCTTGGTGATGCTTCACATAACATCAGTGCCAGGCAGGTCGATGCGGCTGGTAACAGCAGTGGTGCTTCTGCCGCTCTGACCATCTCCATCGATACCAGCGCTCCGGCTGCGCCAGGAACACCTGATCTGGCCGCTGGCAGCGATACCGGCGCTTCCAACAACGATAACATTACCAGTGACACCACGCCCCAATTTACCGGTTCTTGTGAAAATGGAACCACCGTCACCATTACTAGCGCGGGAATTGGGGCACAAAGCCCCTCGGGTACTTGCAGTGGTGGCGCCTATGACATTACACTGAGTTCGTTGAGTGAAGATTCACACGATCTGACCGCTTCCCAGACAGATTTGGCGGGCAACAACAGTTCCGCTTCGGGCATCCTGGAAGTACAGGTGATAATTCCATCCCTGGCGGTCAGTCTGGTAAATAATACGGGCAGCGATGCGATAACCACAACCGGCGGCACACCGGCAGACGGACAGATCAATTGTCCCACGGTGCGCTGTGATACTACTTACGCATTGGATGATAATGTCACCTTGAATGTCACTTTGGACGGCGCTTCCAGCTTTGTAAGCTGGAGCGGAGATTGCTCTGGATTTGGAGCCAGCCTGAGCGGCAGCATCACGCTCAATGGCGATAAAAGCTGCACGGCAACCTTTGCCGCGCTGACCTTCCCAGAGATCGATGTGGAAGGCAATTCAACCTCCATCGCCAATGGAGACAACACACCCGACGCCGGTGACCACACTGATTTTGGAACAGTTTCCCTGGGCGGCAGCCTGGATCGCACATTCTCTATCCAAAACGAAGGAGCCAACACATTAACCCTGACCGGCTTCCCCAGCGTCGTCACGTTGACTGGTGACGCGGAGTTCAGTATCCAGGCGCAACCCAGCGCGGGTACGATTGCAGCTGGTGGAGGTGACCAAACCTTTACCATCCGCTGTACTCCGAGCGCTACAGCTGCTTTCACCACCACAGTTTCTATCGCCAATGATGATACTAACGAAAATCCCTACACCTTCATGCTCTCGTGTACCGGCGGCGCGGCCCCCGAACCCGAAATAGATGTTGAAGGCAACACGGTCTCCATTGCCGATGGCGACAACACGCCAGACGCCGGAGACCATACAGATTTCGGCAGCGTTACGGTGGGCGGCAGCATGGATCGCACCTTTACCATTCAAAATGAGGGTGCTAATACTTTAACCTTTACGAACTTCCCCACGGTGGTCACTTTAAGTGGTTCTGGCGACTTCAGTATGGTGACTCAACCAGTGTCTGACTCAATTGCTGCTGGCGGGGGCGACCTGACATTCACGGTACGCTGTACCCCCAGCGCCGCAGCGACGGCAACTACTACAGTTTCGATTGCTAACAACGATTCAGTTGAAAACCCTTACGATTTTGTACTCTCATGCACCGGCGCAGTCGCAGCCGAACCCGAGATGGATGTGGAAGGTAATGGGGTTTCCATTGCCAGTGGCGACAACACGCCGGACGCCGGGGACCATACAGATTTCGGCACCGTTTCGGTGGGCGGCAGTTTGGACCGCACCTTCACCCTTCAGAATGAGGGTGCCAACACATTGATCTTTACCGATTTCCCCACGGCGGTCACGCTGAGTGGTTCCGGTGATTTCAGTATGGTGGCGCAACCTGGGGCGGATTCGATAGCCGCCGGCGGCGGAGACCAGAACTTTACAGTACGGTGTACCCCCAGTGCGGCAGCGACAGCAACCACGACCGTTTCGATTGCCAACAATGATTCAGACGAAAACCCCTATGCCTTCGTACTATCTTGTACAGGGGCAGTTGTGTCAGCACCAGAGATCGACGTACAACGGCCGGCTGGCAGCAGCATCGCCGATGATGGCACCGATACCCTTGGTAACCATGCCGTTGGTACCGTCAGCTTGCTTTACGTTATTGACAACACGGCCGGCAGCGACACCCTGAGCGTGACCGGTGTTGCTTCCGCTAATCTTGCCAATGTGAGCAGTTTCTCGTTGAATTCCTCGATGCCCATCGACATTCCTGCCGGAGAAACAGCCGAAGTAAAGATATCCTTCGACATCAGCGGGGCAGGCGCCTTTAGCCTGGAATTGGATTTTGCCAATAATGATGGCGATGAGGCTCCCTACGATATCCTCATCAGCGGTACCGGCTCCGATGTCCCCGAGATGGATATCTACGGCAATGACCAGATCATATATGATGGTGATACCAGTCCCGAGACTGCTGATTACACCGACTTTGGCGAGGTGGATCGTAACGGTGGTTGGAAGTCACAAGTCTTTGTGATCAAGAATAATGGCGTGGGTGATTTGAACCTTTCTGGATCACCGGTTGTGTCCATCGGTGGACCGCACGCGGCTGTATTTAGTCTGGATATGGATGCTACTACTCCTGTAACCGCGGGTGATGAGGTCATCTTTACGGTTCGGTTTGCTCCCAGTGATGTCGGATTGAGAGAAGCGACCATCAGCATTGCCAGCGATGACGGTGATGAAAACCCCTATACTTTCGCTATCCAGGGTACTGGCACCGATACGCCTGTTCCCGAAATCGAAGTGTTGGGCAGCGGCACTTCCATTCGCAATGGAGATACCACCCCGGATACCGGCGATCAGACCGACTTTGGTGATGCCGATGTGGCTACGGGTTCTGTGACGCACACCTTCACGATCCAAAATTCAGGCACGGCGGATTTGACCCTCTCTGGACCTCCAGTGGTGAACATTTCAGGCGCGGGCGCAGGTGACTTTAGCGTCAGCATTGATGCCACATCGCCGGTAACTGCGGGCGCTACGACAACCTTTGATATCATCTTCGACCCCAACGCCGCCGGAACCAGCGAGGCAACGATTACTATTTCCAGTAACGATGCTGACGAATCGACGTATACATTTAGAATTCAGGGGAACGGAACGAACTAGTTTGTAGGTATTGGTTATTAGGTAATTGGGTATTAGGGTTTACGTTTTCCCTGATACCCAATACCTGGTTACCTTTCACTCAAATACTCATCAATTTTCTCAGCGGCTTTTCGGCCTTCATCAATAGCCCAAACCACCAGTGAGGCGCCGCGGGTTGCATCCCCAGCGGAGAATACACCCTCGACGCTGGTCATGAACTGTTCATCGATAGCGACCGTGCCGCGGGTGGTCAGATCCACCCCGAGGTCATCAATCAATCCATGCTTGGCGACCTGTGTAAAGCCCATCGCCAGTAAAACCAAATCGGCCTGAATTTCCCTTGCCGAGCCGTCGACCATCGCCATGCTTTGTTGACCTTTTTTGTTGGTTTCCCAAATCACGTCTTTGATGATCAGGCTTTGAACATGGCCATTCTCACCATTGAATTTCTCCGTGGCTACGCTGAAAATGCGTTGACAGCCCTCTTCGTGTGAAGATGACGTCCGATGGGTTTGCGGCCAGAGCGGCCAGGGATTGTCTGCTATTCGCTCGTCTGGGGGTTGGGGGAGAATTTCCAACTGTGTGATGCTTTTAGCCCCCTG
The DNA here is from genome assembly GCA_964629085.1 of uncultured Anaerolineales bacterium. GTDB lineage: Bacteria > Chloroflexota > Anaerolineae > Anaerolineales > UBA11858 > NIOZ-UU35. Next base: position 12,440 of record CAZVPR010000089.1, on the reverse strand, counting down.
GCGGTTGGCTGTGCCGACACAATCAGCGCCGGTATCTCCACCACCGATTACTATTACATCTTTATCGGTTGCTAGAATTTCCTGTTTGGGTGGGAAATTGTATCCGGCCACACGTTTGTTTTGCTGGGTCAGGTAATCGACAGCAAAGTGAATCCCTTCCAATTGACGACCCTTAACCGCGAGATCGCGCGGCGTACGCGCCCCAATGGCGATGCAAATGGCGTCGAATTCTTCAAAAAGTTCATGTATGGAAATATCACTGCCGACATTTACTTCGGTTTCGATCAGCAAGCCATCCAACTGCATCAACTCCACACGCCGGTCGATGACCCACTTGGCCAGTTTAAAATCGGGAATGCCATAGCGCAGATAACCCCCGACGGCGTCAGCGGCTTCGTACAGAACCACGGTGTGCCGCGCCTTGTTGAGTTGATCGGCGCAGGCCAGACCGGCCGGACCGCTGCCGATCACAGCAACTTTTTTGCCTGTCCGTACAGTAGGGGGATTTGGTTTTAGGAAACCCATATCGAAAGCGCGTTCGATGATGGCCAGTTCGTTGGCGCGAATGGAAACAGCATCATCATTGATGGCTAATACGCAAGATCCCTCACAAGGCGCAGGGCAAACCCTGCCTGTGATCTCTGGGAAATTGTTGGTCTCTTGCAGCATATGAAAGGCAGCTTCCCAGTCACCATGGTAGAGCTTGTCCTGCCATTCTGGGATCATATTGCTGACAGGACATCCCCAATGACAAAAAGGTACGCCACAATCCATGCAGCGAGAAGCCTGAGCCTGGCGTTCTTTCTCCGGTAACTGGATCTCGATTTCTTCATAATCCCGGATGCGGATATCCGCCGGTCGATAAAGATTATTTTGGCGTTTGACATTCAGGAAGCCATAGGGATCAGCCATCAGGCCACCTCCTTGGAAACAGGTAACGTGTCAGCAGCTAGTGGAATGTCCATCCCATCCGCGGTATGTTGATTGGCCAGGTAAATTTGTTCTTTGTGCTGTGTTTGAGCCCGTGCCCGCTTGTAATCCAGGGGCAAGACTTTTACAATGCGCGGCATGTATTGATGCCAGTTTTCCAGGATTTTTTGGGCGAACGTGCTGCCTGTGTACAGGTGATGCTTGTGTAACAAGTCTTTGATACATTGCTGGTCTTCCTGGCCAATCACGGAGGCAAGCTCAATCATTTCTTGATTACAGTAGTACGTGAAGCTGCCGTCCAAATTCAACACATAGGCGATGCCTCCGCTCATGCCAGCGGCGAAGTTGCGCCCTACTTTGCCCAGAACGACCAGACGTCCCCCTGTCATGTATTCGGCGCAGTGGTCTCCCGTGCCTTCAACTACGGCGTGTGCGCCGCTGTTGCGCACGCAGAAACGTTCCCCGGCGATGCCGCGCACAAAGGCTTCACCGCCCGTCGCCCCGTAGAGAGCCGTATTGCCAATAATGATATTCTCCCTGGGGCGATATGTGCTGCCCTTGGATGGAACGGCAACCAGCTTCCCCCCGGATAACCCTTTACCGAAATAATCATTAGCATCGCCATAAAGGTGCATGCTTATGCCGTGAGCCAGGAATGCGCCAAAGCTCTGACCGGCACTGCCGTGGAATTCAACCTGGAGGGTGTCTTCGGGCAGCCCGGCATTGCCATATCGTTTGGCCACTTCGCCAGATAACATGGTGCCGACGGTACGGTCTACATTGCTAATAGGCAGTTCAATTCGCACAGACTCTTGATGGTCCAGGGCAGGTTTGGCCAAATCGATAAGTTGTTTATCCAAGACATCATCGATTTGGTGGATTTGCGTATCAGTGCAGTAGGTGGCATATTGATCTGCCTGCGGCGGGCGGTACAAAATTCTTTCAAGGTTGATGTTGCCCACCTTCAAGTGATCGATATCCCGCTTCTGGACGAGATCGGTTTGACCGATGAGATCGTCGAATTTCCGGATGCCAAGCTGTGCCATGATCTCACGAACTTCTGCTGCCATGAAGGTGAAATAATTGATCAGATGCTGCGCTTTACCAGAAAAGCGTTCGCGCAGCTCGGGGTTTTGGGTGGCGATGCCAGCGGGACAGGTATTTTTGTGGCATTTGCGCATCATGATGCAGCCCAGCACGATCAAGGCGGCCGTGCCGAAAGCGAACTCTTCGGCCCCCAAAATGGCCGCCAGCACAATATCGCGGCCAGTTTTGAGTTGCCCATCGGTTTGAAGGCGTACCCGTCCCCGCAGGTTGTTCAATACTAAGGTCTGATGAGTCTCGGCCAGTCCCAGTTCAAAAGGCAGCCCGGCGTGTTTGATCGAGCTTTGTGGGCTGGCACCAGTGCCGCCATCATAGCCGCTGATAACGATGTTGTCGGCGTGGGCCTTGGCAACGCCCGATGCGATGGTACCCACCCCGGCTTCGGAAACTAACTTGACGCTGACCCTGGCTTGCGGGTTGGCATTCTTGAGATCGAAGATGAGTTGCTTCAGGTCCTCGATGGAGTAGATGTCGTGGTGAGGCGGGGGAGAAATCAGCGTAACCCCTGGAGTCGAAAAGCGGGTCGCGGCAATTTTTTCATCCACCTTGAAGCCAGGTAACTGCCCACCTTCGCCGGGTTTCGCTCCCTGGGCGACTTTGATCTGTAACTCATCGGCATTGACCAGATATTCGATGGTCACTCCAAAACGGCCGGATGCGACCTGTCGGATAGCGCTGCGTGTCCAGGAACCGTCTTGGCGTGGCAAATTACGACGGGGGTCTTCGCCACCCTCGCCAGAATTACTGCGACCGCCGATGGAATTCATGGCGATAGCGATGGTTTCGTGGATTTCCTTACCCAGAGAGCCGAAGGACATAGCGCCTGTGGTGAAGCGCTTCAGGATTTGGGTGGCGGGCTCGACCTCACTGAGGGGAATCGATTGCCGTTCGACGAAATCCAGTAAACCGCGAATAACATGCGGGTCCCGGTTTTGGGTGTTTACCAACTTGGCGAATTCTTTATATTTCTGGTAGTCTCGGGTTCGTGCAGCCCATTGCAGCTGGTGGATGACTTCCGGGTTCCAGGCATGCTTTTCGCCGCCTTTGCGGTATTGGTAGATTCCATCGGAGGGCAGTAAAGCGGGTGGATTATTGAACGCATTTTTATGCTGTAGCAAGGCTTCCTGAGCAATTTCTTCCAGCCCTATGCCACCAATGCGTGAATCCGTGCCTGTAAAGTGGATTGATATCAATTCTTCCTTGAGGCCAATGGCTTCGAAAGTCTGCGATCCGTGATAACTCCGAAGAGTAGAAATTCCCAATTTGGACAGGATTTTCAGCAGTCCTTTGTGTAAAGCCTGGAGATAATTATTTTCTGCTACAAGATAATTGGAAATATCTAGCAAACGACATTTTTGAGTCAAGTCATAGATTGTCGCGAAGGCACCATAGGGATTGATGGCGCTGGCCCCATAGCCAAACAGCAAGGCGAAATGCATAACTTCGCGCGCCTCGGCAGTTTCGATGACCAGGGCGGTTGCGGTGCGTTTCTTTACCCGTACCAGATAATGGTGTACGCTGGCGCAGGCCAGCAAACTTGGGATGGGTACATGCTCGGCGTTGGCGTTGCGATCCGAAAGGATGATAAAGCCATAATCCTGATCGACGAGTTGTTCGGCTTCCTGCCAGAGGCTAGTCAGTGCTTTTTCAAGACCAGCAGGGCCTTCGGCAATGGGCCATGTAATATCCAGGGTTCCGGCCTTGAAATTGTCATCATCCCAGGTGCGCAGCTTATCAATATCCAGATTTGTAAAGATCGGATTCTTGAACTGCACCATGCGGCAGTGTTCAGGAGTCTCCTCCAAGAGGGAGCCTTCCCGTCCAATGTAGCTGGTCAGGGTCATGACCAGTTTTTCACGGATGGGATCGATAGCGGGATTGGTGACTTGGGCGAAAACCTGCTTGAAGTAGTTAAAAAGACGTTGTGGTTTTTCAGAGAAGACCGCTATGGGGGTATCGGTGCCCATCGAGCCAACCGGCTCTTTGTGGTCATCCACCATGGGGATGAGAATATTCTCGATGTCTTCACGGTTGTACCCAAAGATCAGGTGCATTTGGTGAAGCTCATCTGGGTGGAATTGTATTTTTACCGGCCGTTTGGGCTGGATTTGATTGAACGTAATGCGGTTTTTCTCAACCCATTTGGTGTAGGGTTTCTGGTTGCTGATCTTGGATTTGATTTCCTCATCAGGAATGATGCGGCCTTCCTGGGTGTCAACCAGTAACAGCTTTCCGGGCCGCAAGCGTCCCTTAGCAGCAATCTCTTCAGCTGGGAAATCTTGAACGCCGGTTTCCGACGCCATAACGATGAGATCGTTCTTGGTGACCAGGAAGCGCGAAGGACGAAGACCGTTACGATCCAGCGTGCCGCCCACGAAACGCCCATCGCAAAAGATCATCGCGGCGGGTCCATCCCAGGGCTCCATGAAGGCCGAGTGATACTCATAAAAATATTTGAGATCATCGGGGATGGGATTAAGCATGTTGAAGGATTCGGGTATCAGCATCATTAACGCATGTGGCAGACTGCGCCCGGCGTGAACCAATAATTCCAAAACATTATCGACGGAGGCGGAATCGCTCTTACCAGGTTCGATAACCGGGGAGATTTTGCGAATATCTGCGCCGAAAAGCGCCGATTCGAACCCAGTTTCGCGGGCCTCAATCCAGAAACGATTCCCCCTGATCGTGTTAATCTCACCATTGTGGGCCAGATATCGAAACGGTTGGGCTAAATCCCAGGTTGGAAATGTGTTCGTGCTGAAACGCGAATGCACCAAAGCGATGGCGCTTTCCATTTCTGGTTTCTGCAGGTCTGGGAAATAAACTCTCAGTTGAGCGCTGGTGAGCATGCCTTTATAGATTATGACCTTACTCGAAAGCGACACAATGTAGAACATCCCTCGCTGCGACATGTCGGATTTAGCGATTTGGGATTCAATCTGTTTGCGGATGATATAGAGTTTGCGTTCAAACTCCGCTTGATCGGTTATTTCTTGTTGGGGGGTGATAAAAACCTGTTTTATGGTGGGTTCTGACAACCGAGCGATTTCGCCAATCTTTGAGTTGTCTGCCGGCACCTCACGCCAACCGATCTGCTCACAATTCTCGGCGCTCACCACACGCTGGATGACCTCTTGACATTGAGCACTTTGATCTGGGTCTGTGGGTAAGAATACAAGACCCGTTCCAAACTTTCCTAGCGGCGGCAAGCTAGGCATCCAATCTCGATAAACTTTGGGAATTTGCAGCAATATTCCCGCCCCATCCCCGGTTTCGTTGTCTGAGCCCTCAGCCCCCCGGTGTGCCATCCGCTCTAAAACCTCCAGACCGCGCTGGATAATATCATGTGAGCGATTTCCTTTGATGTTGGCAACAAATCCAATACCACAGGCATCGTGTTCGTATGCGCTGTCATACAATCCTGCTTTGGCGATTCTCTCCATAAAATTACTTCCTAACATCTAAAATCTTATAACAACACATAATGGAATCCGCCAAACGAATTCAATTTGTGTGTTCGTTGATAGCGTCAAATTATTTCAGGGTAGGGGATTGTTTAAAACAAAGACCTGCGTCGGATTTGCTTGCGCAAGTCTACTTGTTCATACCCTTAGTGCGATAAGCCGCAATTATATGAAACCCTGGCTAATAAACAAGGTGTCAGAGGGATAAATGGCGTCGTTTTTACACTATTTTTATTGATTATTCTGCGAATATCGTAGAATACAGGTCTATTTCTTGTGTTTGTCGTAAATTTTGGGAAATTTGGGGATTACCAAATTTTAGGGATAAGCGCTTTTCTTTGTGGGGGGTAATCGGGAAAATGCATTGCATACCATTTGTGGTGGGATAGCGCCCTCGGGGCCAAGTTGGCAATCGTCCACAGGGCAAAGTTCATGCCAGGGAGCGACCAGGTGGCGATGGCCCAGCCGGTCCACTCAACGATTTCTCCCAAATAATTTGGGCAAGAGACCCAACGATAGAGGCCATCCTGGGGGATTTTGTATCCCGTCTCGCCAGGTTGACGCAATTTTCGTAAAGTGTCGTCAGCGCTCAGATTGGTAATCAATCCCCCAATGAACAGAATCCCGCCAAATATCATTTGCGGTGATGTCAGCCAATCTTGCGGATAGCCACCCATCTCGGTCGATAATTCAAATAAATATCTCCCATTGAAATAAGCGTTGGCAGAATTGAATATCATTCCAAAGGCAACGATCGATATGGGCATGATTTTGCGTCTATCGGAAATTCTAAATGGATAGATCAGCGCCCGGTGAATGTAGTGGAATTCCCATAGCAATAAAAAAATGATGATCGGAATAGTTTTTGGTACTCCCCCAACAATAAATAGAAATCCGAATAACAAGACGGATGGAATTTCCATGATCAGCCATCCCAAGCGAGTGGGGAGCGGTTTGCCCCAGCCTCCCCGACGGTGACGACCATAGGGCGCGCTCTTATAAATCAGGACGATGAAGGTGCCAATGGCCAGGGGAATGCTGACCCACAGCATTATGAAAGTTAGCGTTGGTAGATTCACAAGTTTTGGGGTGGAGAGAGATACTCGTTTTTTGCAAACCATTCAACCGTTTCGGCAATGGTGTCAACGAAAGGGCGTGCCGCATACCCCAACTCATCCGTTGCTCGAATATGGCTGATATGGCGGTTGCTGTTCAATGCACCCAGGGAGAAACGAGTATATAGAGGCTCATGGCCATTGATGTTCGAAAGCAGGTTGATCAAAGGTATTCCAAGGTATGCTAAACCCGCTGGAACTGTAATTTTTGGGATTGTTGAATTAGTGAGTTTGGAAACATGATCAGCAACCTGACGGACAGATCGCCAATGACCTGAAAGTATGTATTTTGAACCCGAAGGAGCGCTTTGTTCGGCCGAGATCATGCCCGAAACAACATCGCGCACATCAACCCAATCAAAACCCCCTTTTACCAAAATTGGAAGTTTTTCACTCGCCAATGAGATGATTGCTTTACCCATATGGGAAGGCTTGAAATCATAAGGCCCAATAATTGCGGAGGGGTTAATGATGATGGCATCCAGGCCTTGTTTTATGCCGCGTTGGATTTCGATTTCGCTCAACGCTTTTGATAGATCGTACGGTGAAACTTGTGAGGAAATGGCTAGAGGCCGATCTTCGGTCACAGGAGTTGAAAAAGGTTTTTGTTCAATGGCATGGATTGAACTGAGATGGATCAAACGCTGGACGCCACATTCAAGACAGGCGGTGACTACATTACGTGTGCCGATAACATTGATTGCTTGCATCATTGGCCCAGATTGGGCATTCAAAGAGATGGAAGCTGCCAGATGATAAACGATCTTTGATCCCTGGAATGCGCCTTTCAGCGAAGCCAAATCGCGCACATCCCCTGCGACCATTTCGATATCAAGACCCTCGATAGCACGTCGATCTTTGTGTATCAGACCTCTTACGTACCGCCCTTGGGAAATTAGGGCTCGTGCCAGATTCCCTCCGACCAGCCCGGCTGCTCCTGTGATGACATCCATGACACAACAAAAAACACTACCTTTTGGTGAAGGTTACGGTGCTGAAAAGACGTTTAGGTATCCTTGTTCCCAGGTAAGAATCCCCTCGTAGAGCCCCATGGCGTGCTCGCTGAATTCGCTGCTGATCCGCCCTTGCATTTCATGAACTTGGTCATTATCTTCATCACCAAACGCAAAAATCACATCCCGATGCGGAATGGCAATGAGCAGCTTGCCAGTGATCAAATTTTGCCAGGCGTTCAAAAATTCTGGCAGTAATATGCGGCTGGCAGTAAATCGGTCTTGAGCCTTATAAATTATTGTCCCTTGATCCGAGAAGTTAAAATTAGGGAGGCTTGTTCGCTGGCGCAAGTTATGAATAGCAACCTCGTGGATTCGCTGGATGGTTGGGTTGAACTCCCCCATGAACTGTTGGATCGAATCTGGGCTAAGTGAAATTTGGAATTCTGGGAAATCCAATTGGTAGCTGATGAAAAGCCCGGCAACAAAGCGTTGGTGGACGGGCAGTGATATATCGTATTGCGCCAATTCGATGGCCCATTTAGCAGGCTCGATTATGGGTACTAATTCTTCAGCTGTGTGTTCGAAGTCAGAGTTCATGGTAAGCAATCTATATACTACGCTTTATGTGAATTCGATAAAAACACGCCAAAGAAACCGGTGTTTCCAGGAAATTTGCTCAAGCCTGACATTTTGGCAAGAGTATTTATCCAAAAAACCCGGTTTCTAGAATCTATATCGGATTTCACATAAGCCGGATAATATCGTATCCTGGTGAATTTCCTTAGGTACATTTCATTCTCAAATGACGACTGCACTTTAAATTGGCACATAGTCTGCTATGAGTCTGTTTTTTGGCAAATTGTTTATTGGTGCAAAATTTCCCTCACGGGCATTGGCCGGATTCTAGAAAATAATTTTGTGGGCAAGAACGGTCAGGGGAAGGGCACAATATATATTTTACTCCTGCTACCGAGAAGGTCAAAAGAAAAAGTGCGATGCTTATTGCACCGCACTTGGGAAATTTTGAAACATGAAGAAATTAAACCACAACCTCCGCAAAAGCTTTCTCTGCGAAATCATATCCCCTTTGCAGCGCTTCAAAATTCTGGGGGATGGTTTTTCGGTGGCGGTCAGGGATATGCTCAGCGATAGCTGTTTTGACCATTTCCAACGTGAGTACTGGTTTCATGAAGGTCATCCCGCCGATCATCACCATATTCGCCAGCCGAGACATACCAACTTCTTCGGCAATCTCATTGGCAGGGATATACAGGTGTTGGATATCCTGGCGTTCCGGGCTCCGATTGATCAATGAAGAATTTGCGATCAGGATACCCTCCGATTTCAATAGTGATTCGTACTTTTCCAGGGAAGGTAAATTCATGACGATGACGATATCTGGATTACGGACAAGGGGAGAGCCAATTTCCTCCTCGGAAATTACCACGGTACAACTTGCCGTGCCTCCGCGCATTTCTGGGCCATAAGAGGGGATCCAAGTGACGTTTAACCCGTTGTCCAAGGCGGAATACCCCAACACTTGCCCCGCAAATAACGTTCCCTGCCCGCCAAATCCAGAGATAATGATACTGGTTTCTTTCACGATTCTCCTCCTAGACCTTTAGTCCGGCGATCTCTGAGTTGACTTTGTAATCGCCCAAAGGAAAAACAGGCACCATGTGTTCTGCAATAAAATCCAAAGCTTTGGTTGGTTCGATCTTCCAGTTGGTTGGGCACGAGGAGAGCAATTCGACCATTGAGAAACCCAATTCCCTCTCTTGAGTTTCAAATGCTAGCCGAATGGCCTTTTTGGATTTGCGGATATTTTTGGGGTTGTGCAAACTGCTGCGATGAATGTATCCAGCACCGTCCATGGTGGCCAGCATCTCCGACATACGGATGGGATAACCGGTCAATTCAACATCACGCCCAAAAGGAGACGACGTAGTTTTCATTCCTGGCAGGGTTGTTGGCGCCATTTGACCACCGGTCATACCATAAATGGCATTGTTGATAAAAATAACAGTGATATTCTCGCCTCTCACAGCCGCGTGCATAATTTCCGCCATGCCGATGGAGGCCAAATCACCATCTCCCTGGTAGGTAAAGACGGTGTTCTTGGGCAAAACCCTTTTGATGCCTGTGGCCATTGCAGGTGCACGTCCATGGGCTGCTTCTACGAAATCCATATTGAAATATTTATAAGCAAATACCGAACATCCCACAGGAGCAACACCAATGGTTTTTTCTCGCAGACCCATTTCATCCAGTACTTCAGCAACTAAACGATGCGCGATTCCATGGGTGCAGCCGGGACAATAATGAGTTGTCCTGTCGCTAAATGACTCGGGTCTTTCATGCACTAGCTTCATATCAGTATTCATTGGTGCGGCCATTATCTGCCTTCCTCGATCGCTTTTTCAAGGCGGCCAATCCATTGCTGCCGAGCCTGACCATCGACATTTTCCTTATTTTTTGAGACACGCCGGATTTCATCTAAAATTTCATCCGGATACGGTGTTACGCCTCCCATGCGGCCGTAAAACTCGACAGGTACTCGCCCTTTTACGATGCTGTTGACATCATCAAGCATCATGCCAGAATTCATTTCGACGACCAGAATTCGTTTCACTTGATTGGCGAGTTCATCTATCTGATCTTTGGGGAAAGGGGCTAACGTGATTGGACGGAAGAGACCAACTTTGATGCCTTCCTCCCTGGCTGCACTAACAGCCGAGGATGCAACCCGCCCAGCAGTACCAAAACCGATGACTGCAAATTCAGCATCTTCCAGGTAAGAGGCTTTATAACGAACTTCTGTTTGTTCGATTTCAAGCCAGCGTTTTAGCAGACGGAGATTGGTTACTTCTTCATCGGCTGCATCGATGTAAATTGAGGAAAGGAAATTAGGCTTGCGTCCCTTAGAGCCGGTAACTGCCCAATCGGGAGGAGATTTAGGCAGCTCGCGCATGGGAGGTAACTCGGCCGGTTCCATCATCTGACCCATATTGCCATCGACAATGACTTGAACAACGCTGAGGTACTTATCGGCCAGATCAAAGGCATGGCCGATGGTATCGATAGCTTCCTGAACGCTGGCAGGAGCGATTACAATGGGAAAATAATCTCCATGCCCACCGCCCTTTACCATTTGGGAATAATCTCCCTGGGAGGGGGCGATATTCCCTAACCCCGGACCACCTCTCATCACGTTGAAAATCACAGCCGGTACTTCTGTCCCGGCAATGTATGAGATGCCTTCCATCATCAGGCTAATCCCCGGACTGGAAGAGGCTGTCATGGTGCGCTTGCCTGTGCAGGCAGCACCGTAGACCATGTTTATTGCTGCAACTTCACTTTCTGCCTGTACAAAAGCACGGCCAAGCTCGGGCATTCGCTTGGCCATGTATTCTAGAAATTCGGTGGAAGGAGTAATCGGGTATCCATAAAAGCCTTCGCAACCTGCCCGCACAGCTGCCTCGGCGAAGGCTTCATTTCCTTTGAGTAGTTTTTTTGCCACTATTTCTTTCTCCTAAGCGGATTCCTGAATTTTATTTTTCTTCTGTGGATCTGCACGATAAACGGTGATAGCAGCATCTGGACAAATGATTGCGCAAATGGCACAACCAGTGCATCCATCAGTAATCAAATGTGCGGGGTGGTACCCCTTGGGAGTTAATCGTTCCATGTCCAAGGCTATGACGTCCTTTGGACAGGCACTTACACAAAGTTCACATCCCTTGCAATAGAGATCGTCAACTTCGATCCAACCTTTAGCGGGCATATAATGTACTCCTTTCAACACTTCTTTGCGGTGGAGAGTAGTACGTTGTACTGAATTTACACGTAATTATCACTGGTTTTGTCCATTTTTGCGAAGTGTAACCTGTCATTTTGATAACAAACAAACGTACTTACTTGTTATTTTGTCAATTCGACCCACTTTTTTGTTTGCAAACATTTGCTAATAATCGCAAACGAAACCTAACAATTGTATTCGTTATCTTTGCTAAAATTTATAAAGGAGAATACCGGTAGATTTAAAGAAGGGAATATTTTGGGTTATTTTATTGTTGACAGATTGTAGTTTAGTATGAGAGAAAAATTGGAAAAGATCCTCTTTGTAAGCAATAATTCTCTAAGTATCGAGAATGTTGGGAAAAAGATTTTGCCCGAATTGGGGTACCTGGCAATTGTGACCTCTTGGGGGGATTCTGCTCTTCAAGCTGTCAAAAGCGTAAAGCATAATATCAATTTACTCATTATCGATTGGGATTCAACAGACAATAAAAGCTTAGATTTATTAACAGAAATTAATGAATTAGATTTGGCCTTACCGGTGGTTTTCTTGATCGATGAGGCAATAAAAAGTATTCCCGCAGAGGTGATCAATCTCGGTGTTCGGAAAATACTCTATAAACCCGTCCAATCGAATGAAATTGCCAACGTGATTGATTGGATATTTGAATCCAAACGATTTCGAGATCAAAAAGCAAATCTGACGACTCGCTTAAAAGAGCAATATATTTGGATGACAGCTCTTAATGATGCTGGTCGATATATTGTATCTAGCATGGATATCGATGAAATCGCTCTACGAACAGTAGAAGTGGGTCTGAATCTCACCTTTTCGGATCAAGGAGCCGTTGCTTTATTTGATCAAGAGACTGGTAAATTGCATATTAGAGCGACAAAGTCACTGGCGGATCAATCACCTCAACTGCTCGAAACGCCTGTGATTAATTCGTTTATTGATTCTGTGATCTCAAATGCTAAACCCTGTAGAATATTTAAAGATCAATCTACTCAATCCCTAAATAATGGCACAGGAAAGCACGTTGACAGTTTGATCCATGTGCCAATATGTT
>CAZVPR010000088.1:0-20318 GCA_964629085.1 uncultured Anaerolineales bacterium | reverse complement strand
GCTTATTCTACCCCCATATCTAGGGGTCGCCACGGAAGTTCCCAAAGAACCTTTTGGATTGTCAAGCACAAATTAATGATATAAATTCATTACCACAAAACATCTGCTTCTTGGACGCCAAAGGAGTGTCAAATGCCTATCGAAAACAGTGTCCCGCAAAACGTCGATTCCCCTCAACGTATTCTGAATATTCAGACGCAGGCCATAAACGCTTCGGATTTCGCAGATCTATCCGATCGCATCCTACCTGATATTGCCGCGTTAAGTGACTCCAATTCTGCCTTGATCTACATTCACCCTTCTAATACATTTAGCCAATTCGGATTTCCAGAAAATGAAGTTTCAAAATTAGAAGCTCTTTGTCCCATTCAATTTGACAAATTAGGTGACGATGAACAGCACCTGGTGCCTTCATCGGATTATTGGAAGCCGCAGGCCCAACTGGGACTCTATCCACTGAAAAAAAATGGAACCTGTTATGGATTCATCGGGATGATGGATACCGACCTGCCAGTCGAAAAGGAACTTTGGAAAGGACTACTAAACGCTATTGCGGTCCTCCTAGCCAATATGGCAGACCGTTCCCAGCTAGAACAGCAAGTCTCCCATCTGAATACGTATATGACGGTGAGCTCCATGTTGGCACAACCAGTGGGATTGCACGATATGCTGGAAGCTGCACTTTATTGCTGCATGGAAGTTACTTCGGCGCAAGCCGCTTCGGTCTTGTTATTGGGTGAAAACAAAGAGCATTTCCATTTTTACCAGGTCGAAGGGCCAATGAAACCAGTCCTCGATGCGGCCAAATTCCCAATTGGGGAAGGAATTGCCGGATCCGTGCTTGCCTGCCAAGAGTCCGAGGTCATCAACGACGTTCAGGCTGATCCCCGCTTTTATGGAAAATTCGACTCAGAGTCTGAGTTCCAAACACAGAACATGATCGCCATTCCACTCACAGCTGGTAAAGAAAAAGTTGGGGTCCTGGAGGTGATCAACAAAACTGAGGGGACAGATTTTCTCGAGGATGAACGTCTCGCATTGATGATGATTGCAGAGGAGATCGCCTTCGCCATTCACAACGCTCGCATATTCGAATATGTTGTCAACAGCTACTGTTTGATCAGACAAGGAGAGCACTCTTGCCGAGGTTGCAAACGCCCGTTAGGGTCATGGACACCTTGCGTCAAGTACCGCGAAAACATCACCGTTCTAAATATGAAATCTCCGCTCAAGGATCACTCAGACGAGTAATTTTCGCAAAAATCGGGAAGTATGGTTGTCTAAACATAATGCTTGGGTTATATTGGTGCGGTTGGCAAAAAGAACTGAATTATGCCTACTAATCGGAATTCAGTTTCAATCATAGGAGACTTCATGACTGACCTTCATCCGGACCTCGCCCGTGTAATTCTCAGCGAGGAAGAAATTATGCAACGCGTCCAGGAATTAGCAAACCAAATCGACCAGGATTATGCAGACACGAACGGCGTGTATCTGATTGGAATCTTAAAAGGGGCCTTCATTTTCCTTTCGGATTTAGCGCGCGCGCTGAAAATCCCCCATGTTGTCGATTTTATGTCGGTTTCAAGTTATGGAGCTTCAGCCACCACAACAGGAGCTGTCAGATTGATGCTCGATTTGCGCGGTCCCATCGAAGATCAGCATGTCATTATTGTTGAAGATATTGTCGATAGCGGCCACACGATGGATTATTTGCTCCACACGCTGAAAGGTCGAAATCCGGCATCTTTGCGAACCTGCACTCTGCTTGAAAAAAAACGTGAAAGTTTATCCGTACCGATAGATTATCTAGGGTTCACTATTCCCGATGTTTGGGTGGTCGGTTACGGTTTAGATTACGCCGACACTCACCGTACGCTGCCATTTGTTGCTGAACTCAAGCAAGAAGTGTATCAGTAAGAACTGGTTTGGGAGCAAAATCAGGCGAATGCTTTCGAAGCTTTCCGAAAACATATCCCCATTTGGTATCCAGTTCCCTTTAATTTGATTTTTCAACTTCAAAGTGGACCTTATTTTGGGAACTTGACTGTTGAATTTCTTTGCATCTCATTATTGAAAACACAAGTAAGGTAAAAATTTTATCCATTTCCTCAAGTTCGGGCATTGATGCGCCTCAGGCGTGCCTTCGGCAAGACCCACCTGCTCGTAGAACCGCACATCGAAGATGTGCAAAGCGGCATGGCGCGCTTGCAATGACAGTTAAATTTAGAGTTTTCTGGAAGGTGACCGATTTTTTGACCGAGTGTCAGCAGTTCCTATTGATTTACTCAAGTATTTCTAATATAATCGCAATGTAGACTAAACTACGACCATCGACGTTTCTCAGAATAGCCGGATCAGGCCCGGGGACATTCAGCACTCTTGTGAGCCTGCTATTCCATATCTTCCTTGCCGCTCACAAGATGGAAATCCAATTTGCTCATGTCAAATATTTACAGATTTAGCCCTTCCACAATCCGAATTCAATAGCTCGTTGTGTCCTTGAATCTCGGAAACAACTTCAAATACAAAATTTTCTTCACCGCCAAAGGAGAAAACCATGTCCACAAGAATATTAGGAATTGATGTTTCTCACTACCAAAACCACATTGATTTTGGATTGCTAAAATCTAAGGGGGTTGAATTTGCCATCATAAAATCGACTTCGGGAGATTACCGGGTAGATAGAAAGCTCAAACAACACGTCCAAGGCGCATTTGATGCCGGGATGGTGGTTGGTGTGTATCACTGGAATGACCCTCGAAACAATGACGAAAACCAGGCCAATTTTATCCATGAGGCAATCGCTAATCTACCCGTCGGATTTATTGCCATCGATGTTGAGCAATATTGGAAAGATTGGTCCGAATGGCTGCAGTGGATCAAAGGGAATATTCCGAAAATTACCAAGGTGTTCTCGCCGAATCGGATTAGCAATTCCGCAGAAAACGTGGCCAGCAAAGTGAAAGATCTGACCGGGCTGCCAACTGTAATTTACACACGCAGAACCTTCATCTTTGACCATGCAAAACCAATGCTTAATTGGATACCCGATTATCCATTGTGGTTGGCCGCTTATCACAGTTATCCACCTCAACCCGTCACATTGAGTTGGGAAGTTTTTATGAGCAACCATTTGCCCTCTTCATTTGGACCAAAGTTACCGGCAGGAAATGATCGTTGGTATTTCTGGCAATTCACAGGTGATCGATATATCTTGCCTGGCGTCGAAGGCAACCCTGGCCAGCCTGGACCTTTGGACGTCAATTTTTTCAATGGCACCGTGGAAGATTTACACAAATTTGCCGCAGGAGAAATAATTCCTCCGCCCCCACCGCCACCACCACCGCCCGATGACACAGATCTAAAAGCACGTATCACGACACCTGTCCTAAATGTGCGCAGCGGACCAGGAACAAATTTTGACAAAATCGGGCAGCTCAGTCAGGACGATACCATTTCTATTCAGAATATTGGAGGTAAGTATGTCTGGATCGAAATTGATCCGGGGAAATGGGCCGCCTACACATTTGGGAACGAACAATTCATGAAAGCTGAGCAGCCATCACATCCGGAAGGAAAACTCTTGGCAGAGGTATTGGTCTCAGTGCTGAATATTCGCAGCGGACCTGGGCTGAATCATACGGATATTGGAGATCTCTTTCTGGGAAACAAGGTTGGGATTCGAAATATCGATGGCGATGATGTCTGGGTCGAATTCGAACCCGGTAAATGGGCCGCTCTTTCCTATGGTGGCGGTCACTACATGGAAATAATCTAGAATGCGCCTAGATTTGCAAAAGGGAGTTTATGTTCATGAATAAAATCGATGCAGTATTTGAAGGTGGCGGAATCAAAGGCATTGGCCTGGTCGGGGCAGTATCAGTTGTAGAAGAGGCAGGGTATACTTTCGAAAACGTGGCTGGCACTTCGGCCGGCGCCATTGTTGCCTCTCTGATTGCCGCAGGCTACAATGCCAGCGAAACCAAAGAAATATTAGAGAATTTAGAATACGAAAATTTCAAAGATGCCGGATTTCCGACGAATATTCCCCTGATCGGGCCTGTTCTGAGTTTGCTCACCAAAAAGGGGATCTATGATGGAGATTTTTTCAAGCACTGGCTTGGTGATTTACTGGCAGAGAAGGGAATCAATAAATTTGGCGATCTGGTAATGGAAGATTACGTCGGCGACCCTAAATATCGCTACAAACTTCAGGTGATCGCCGCCGACATGACCCGCGGGAAAATGATCGTCCTGCCCGGAGATATCAAGGATTATGATTTCGACCCGGACCGGCTGGATGTTGCCTCCGCTGTAAGAATGAGCATGAGCATTCCCTTCTTTTTCAAGCCTGTCATCCTTGAGAATTCCAAAGGAGAGTCTTTCCATATCGTCGATGGTGGTGTTCTGAGCAATTTCCCAGTCTGGCTCTTTGACGACCAAACGGCATCACCTCCATGGCCAACCTTTGGCTTCAAACTGGTTGAGCCTACGGAAGGTCAACCAAAACAAATCAAGGGGCCAATATCATTGTTGATGGCATTATTCTCTACAATGATGGAGGCTCATGACGCCAGGTATATTGAAGATCGTCAATTTGCTCGTACAATTCCTATTAAGACCCTAGGGATTGGCACAACAGAGTTTAGTATTTCTGCCGAAAGAAGCCAAGAACTGTACGAATCTGGGCAAAAGGCAGCCGATAAATTTGTCAGCAAATGGGATTTTGGCCACTATTTGCAAAAACACGGTCAAAAAGACTCGCCATCCCGAAGCGACCGGCTATTTGCCAAATAGCGCCTAACCAGCCCGCCGAACTTGTGGCGGGCTTATTTTCCCCAATTCATACCCACTTTTTCGGGTAAATCGCATAAAACACTTGACTTAACCAAAAAAACCTGCTATTATACAGTCATCTCACCCGGTACATCGGGTAAACCGCAAAAGACAATTCTTGAAGGAGCGCAAACATGGCAAATCTCGAGTTGATTGCCCCACAAAAAATCGCCACGATCAGTTACTCCACCGCCCCAGTACACAACCTTTTGTGCACATTGTTTCTTCTAAACGACGATAAAGAAGAATTTACTGAATGGATCACTGACACCGTACGGCAATTTACCGGCGAACAACTTGAGGAGAATAAGATGCTCACCGGGATTGCCTCCCGGCTGATTTTTGGGATAAATTGGCAGAGCTTCCCTGAATGGCTGGATCACGTTGAAAACTGCGATCCCCTGGAAATGCAGGAGTGGTTGGTGAAGGATTTCATCAAAGCTTCAGCCTTCCATCAGAACAAATCCGAAGATGAATTGCCATCTGCACAGGAAATACTTACCGACGAAGAAGCCTATCTCGATACCTATGAACAGGTCTACGAAAGAAAAGGACACAAATCGTTCAATCGAGAATTTCATCGCAAGGAATATCAGTTACTTCGCGATCCAGGTAAGGCAAAATCTGCCATCCTTTCTTATATGCGCATGATGTGGCAAGAGTACCTGCAACCCGAATGGGAAGGCATCCAACCGATCTTGCAAGATTCGATAACCGCATTTGAAAGCCTGGACTTCTCTGGCATGTCGACCGCAGATGCCCTTTGCCGCATAACCGGCAGAGAACAAATGCCCCAAATCTGGGAATCGTGGATTTCTACGGCTGAAGAAGTGATTATCGTTCCTTCGGCACACATTGGGCCGTATCTGATGACCATGGACAAAGTTGACCACAAAGTGTGGCTGGTCGTGAGAGCCCATATCCCCGAAGGTGCCAATGTCTCATCTCCATCACTAACCCGCTCCGAATTACTGATGCAGTTATCCGCCCTATCCAATGAAACTCGCCTAAAGATTCTCGAACTGCTGAACGAAGAAGGTGAATTAAATGCACATGATATTCAGACAAAACTAGGATTAACCCAATCTGCGACTTCGAGACACGTGCTCCAACTGGTGGCCACCGGCTACCTCCACCAACGCAAATTGGGAAGCGCCAAAAATTACTCCATCAACCATGCCCGCATCAACCAAACATCAGACGCCCTGATTCAATTTTTAAAGTAACTTTACCGGAGGGTTAAAGTGCGAAAAGATAGAATGCTTATCCTTGACCTGATTGACGAGGGAAAAATCTCCGTCCCCGAAGCGGTCGAAATTATCGAAGCTATTGCCATAACTGAAGAAAACGAAACGCCCTGCGAAAAGGAAACTCGCCAGGCCGAGATCGTGCTTCACTTTCAAATTGACTAAACACACATAATTCTTACGCCTCCAAAGAGTGCACCGCCAGGCGGCGCACTCTTTTGGATTCAGTCCCTACACGTTTCAAGTCAGGGATTCAATCGCTTTTCAAAAACAGCCCAGGGCGTTAACTGCTGAAAACCTAACTGATCATTCAACTCGGAAATCAATTCGTCCTCGACAGACTCAAGAATGAATGCAAAATCTTGTCCGATGACAAATTCGATTGTGCTCAATTTCAGCATCAATTCGATTTGCTTTCCATGATGTTCAGGGGACACCCATGTCAGGTCAGCTTCCACCGTGCTCTCATCAAACCGCGTCACACCGGCGATACCAATGAACACACCATCGATCACTGCAAAGAAAAATCCGTCGGGGATGATGGCCGGATGTTGAACGTCCTGACTAAACTGCTCTAAAGTACGCCTAACGGGCTCATCCTCTGATGGCAAATCTTGAAGAATTTCCCATTCAAGATGCCACCATTTTTGAAGCCAATCAGGATGAGAATCTTTCAATTTGGCCAGGGAGATTATTTCCACCTCCTGATTACAGTTAATATTCTCGAAATAGGTCTGGTCAAATGCCGCCAGATCCAGAGCAAACACCGGCTCGCTGTCTATTTGATCAAAGCCAGGTTTCTCAAGGAAATAACCTGCAGCAAAATTGTCAGCTGTCACTTTAGTTATGAGGATTTGAGGATCTTGGGAGCCAAGTTTTGAGATCAGTTGATCGAACAGTGCGGTTCCAATGCCTCGTTTCTGGTATTCGGGGTGCACCTCGATGGTCAGCGAATACTTGCCCGGTGAGTCAAACCAGATTGATTGGCAGGCAGAAAGATATCCAACTACCTCACCATCACTTTCGACCAAATACCGCACGATTTGGTCAGGTGCGTGGAGGCGATCACAATGTTTAATATTTTCAATCCAAGGCTCAAGTTCATTTCCCCAGATTTCATGAACGATCGTCCCCATTGAGCGATAATCAGAATTACTAAAGTTAAATGCACGAATGGTATGCATAATGAAATTCCTTTCACGGATACATAAACTTTTGAATTATCCGCACCCAAAAAATTGGGTGCTTGCATAAAAGTCAATTGTGAAAAGCTATTTCGTCATTGGTCAATCTCCTGCGACTGCCGTCGCGTCCTTCCATAAAGTGGCACAACAGGTAGAAGCAACATCGCCGAGGTAGACAATGCCGCCCGAATTGACCTCAAGTTTCCGATCAATCCAACCACTGGTCCCCCAGCTATCTGACCCAGCGAATCAAGCTGTGTCGTCATCGACAACATAGTGGCGCGCACTTTAGATTCGATATGCTGATTGACCCAGGTATCGATCAGTGGCATAGTGATGCCTCGCAAGGTATCAATTATCAAGGTAGCAATGATGGCCAAGGAAAAACTATAAGACCAGGCAAATAAGATTAATCCCATTGAAACCAAGCCATAGATCACCTGGAGCGCTCTCGCCACGCTGACATTATCAGAGGTATCCAAACGTCGCCGGACCACCTCGGTGCTCGCCAATCCCAAAATCATCACCAAAGCTCGCATTATTGCAAACCATGAGACAACCGGATCCCCACCCCAAGGGAGTTCGGGGAATGAAAATTTCCCAAGCAAATGGGCTTCACTCAAGCGATCATAACCTTCACTGTAGAGCCCCACAAAAATGGCAATTAGTGCAAAGGTCATCAAAACCGGCTTGGCCCGGGCCAGGTTGATCCCTCCCTTAAATGTAGCTACCATTTCTTTCCAGTTTTCTCGCTCACCCTTGGGGGCAGATTGAAACTTGGTTTCAGGCATCACAACCAAACGGTAGAATCCAACCAGCACGAACAGCACCCCCCCAATTGCCATAGGCAAACGATAACTGATATTTCCCAAAATCACAAAAAGCGGGATACCGATGAGATTTCCAATGCGCCGCATTTGGAAAGCACGCAGATAAACTTGACCCACGTTCTCAACCCCAACCTCATCAGCGATCCAGGCGGAATGCGCCCCGCTGATAAATGTCCAGCCAAATCCCCATACAATCTGGGCCAATATTACAATCCAGAATAAAGGCAATGAGGTTTCGATCAGTATGCCCAATCCAAACAAGAATGAGCCAATGATCACCGAAAGGCGCCGCGAATAAACATCGGCCACAACGCCAGTTGGAATCTCGAAAACGAAAGTCGTCAATTCAAGCGTTGTACCGACCAATACCAGTTGCATGGGATTCAATCCAACAGTTTGCACTCGATACAACTGGTTGGCCGCGTACACCAACGTAAATATAATCCCTTCAAACAAGGAAGATGACCAAAATACAAACCGCGCGTCGAGTTTTTTCATTCTCAGGCAGCCTGGTCAAAAGCGGCCGGATACTCGATCAAGCCAGGCTTGCCCTTTAGGGATCCCTTCACCAACTCAATCGCCATAAAAGCAGCCCCGGTGATGTTCCAGGGATTGGTCAATCCCCAATTGGAGGCCGGCAAATAACCAAACCGGGGGTAGTAGTCAGGATGCCCCAAAAGAACAACCGAATCAAAACCCAATTTGTGTGCCTTTTCGTGCCCCTTCTCGATAAGCCGGGTTCCAATGGCTTGGCGCTGAAATTCTGGCAAAACTGCCACCGGTCCAAGACTCACCGTCAGGTGCTTTGATTCCTGCATTCGAATATGAACCGGAAATAACAAAATGTGGCCGACAAGTTGACTCTCAATTTCTGCCAGCAAAGAGAGATTCGGGTCGAACTCGGCGAGCGTTCGCAGGGCTTGTACCAAGTCGGCCTCATTTTGACGTCCAAACGCCTGGGAATTGATCCTAGAGATCGACGAATAATCACCCGGGGTTTCAGATCGGATTTTCAATTCCATTATTCACTAACTTTGCAATTCATCATGAAGGTTCTGGTAATTTTTGAAACGCAGTGGGGAAATCTTACCAGAATTGACCGCAGCAATTACGGCGCAATCCGGTTCCACACCGTGAGTGCAATCCTGAAACTTACAGGACCCCAAATGAGGCACCATTTCAGGATACCACTGAGCCAATTCCTCTGCCGCGACTCCACTCAAACCAAACTCCCGGATTCCGGGCGTATCAATAACAATACCGCCATTTTCCAAACGCAAAAGGCTCGATTGTGTAGTTGTATGGCGACCTTGTCCTGTAAACAGGCCGCGTTGGCTGACATGCGCAGTGCGCAGATTCAAACTTGGTTGAACAGCGATCAAAAGCGAAGATTTCCCAACGCCCGACAATCCTGCCAACACGGTTGTGCCATTTTGCAGAAGAGCCTTCAGTTCTGGAATCCCCTGCCCTGTTACCGCACTGGTCAGGATAATCTCATATTCCAGCTTTCGGTATACCTGCTGAAATTCTTCGAATTTAGTTTGATCGTCTACCAGATCAACTTTGTTTATGCAAATTACAGCCTGCAATTCATTTCTTTGGGAGGCAATCAGGTACCGGTCAATCAATTCCGGCCACATATTTGGGTCTCGCCAGGATGCCACAATCAACACCCGATCGATATTGGCGACTAGTATTTGATGTTGGCCGCTGATGCGCCCTTTATTCGTCGTTGATGGCCGAGCAAGGAAGTTTAGCCTGGGCAAAACATTTTCTACAACGCCCTGGTGATCGCTTCCCTGGCTGATCAATACCTGGTCTCCTACGGCAACTGGATTTGAAAAAGTATCGTCCGAATTTTTCAAGTTTCCACGCAGTGAGCAAAGGATAATTTTTCCGTCGATTTCAACCCGGCACATCCCAGAACTCACTTCGACAACCAGACCGTATTGATCTGAGTTTGACCCTTGGGAGCTAGATTCCTCCCCAGGGTCAGCAATCAACTCCGACCTCCCGCGGGGCGCGCTTTTTTGCGCTAAATCTTCAACCTGACGGCGCCGCTCCATGGAGCCCGGCGGCATTACCCGTTCTTCAGAGTAATATTCAGGATCATCCATTTCGTCCCACGAATCTGCATTCCAATCTTTTCGACGCGGTTTCTTACCCTTAGTTTTTTGGCCAGATTTGCGGCGCGCATCTCTCAATTTTTGTTTTTCAACATGCTTCTTCCAAGATTTTTCATAATCTGCTACTTGCTTTATTTTATCGTTCATTTTTCATTTCAACTTTGGGCAGGTTCTTTTCATCGGTCGAGAAGAACCAGGCAGTGAATTTCTTTGACAGATGGTTTCCAGAACCATCAGCTAGGGTCTCTTGAGGCCGCTCTTCCCCGCCTTTTTTGGGGGTGGATACGGCTTGATCTTCACATGTATCGATATAAATTTCTATGTTTAACATCATCCACCTCCTTTCGGTGAATTGTTGAGTATTCACGCCGCGGGGGAGCGGAACTTGTTCCGTGGTGAGGTTGAGGGGGAGAAGAGAGGGGATTTCCCCAAGTGCTCATGCACTTGAGTGGTCAAAGGGTGAATCAGATATCATCCTTTGACTCAACCACGGAGTTGAAGCGCGCCGTGGCCGATTAACATCAGTGCTCATGCATCGATGTGGTCAAAGAGCGAGCGGAATACGCTCTTTAACTAAAGAGCCACAGGGTTCACCTGTGGCCGCAAATTAAACTGCTAGTATTGGGGGAATGAATCTAGCGGGCGGACACGAGGCGCACTTCCGGTAAGAGTTCTTTGGAATTAACTTGGATCATAAACGTACGCCTCCTTCCTTTCAGATTCAGGTAAGAATATTTACAACGGGCCTAAGCTTATCATAGCAAACTTAGCATGTCAATGGATTTCATCAGAATTCAGACGATAGTTCGGACAAAAGGAAATCCAAGAAAAAATAACCCGTCATTGCGAGCGCGCCAGAGGCGTGCCTTCGGCAAGCGTGGCAATCTCAAAATCTGACGGATATTGCTTCTCACCTATTGGACTCGCAATACACTCATGTCCGATTTTTTATTCGAGGTTCAGAATATAAGTATTGACACCTTCGTTCTATTTAGATAGAATTCGAAACAGACCCAACCTATTTAGAAGGATTTCGAAATGACTCCCCCAGAATTTGAACCCTTATTGTCGTTCTTCAAAGCTTTAGCCAATGAAAATCGTCTCAAGATATTAGGATTGTTGGCTCAGCGCGAGTGTACAGTTGACGAATTAGCCACAATTTTGGCACTCAAACCACCCACCGTTTCTCACCACCTGGGAAAATTGAAAGAACTCAATCTTGTGGCTATGCGCAAAGTGGGCAATGACCACATTTACCGATTGGACAGCAATGCCTTACACGAAATGTCCAAGGATGTTTTCTCATCCATCACAACAGAGAAAGTCGTTGACCTGGCAGACGATGTCGAATATGAAAGCTGGGAACGAAAGGTATTGGAGACTTTTCTGGAGGGTGATCAGATTATTACCCTGCCCCATGGCTACAAGAAAAGATTGGCCATTTTGAAGTGGATTATCAATTTCTTCGAGAATGACCGTGAATACACCGAACAGGAAGTCAACGAGATTATTAAACAACACTACGTCGACTCTGCTACAATCAGAAGGGCGTTTGTAAGTAATGGCCTGATGAAACGCGAAGGTGGCGGCGGTAAATACTGGCGCATCCCCTGGGAAATGCCCGAGTTAAATTAATAAGCCGCAGAGTTTACACAGAAAATCTTATCTCGCTGTGAACTCTGCGGCTCAAATTTGTTTTTTTGTATCTAAAACATCATCGCATTTACTTTATCAATGGTTTCACGTGGGGGACGGATTCGATCTGCGGATATTCGGTTAAGGGGTTCACTCGGCAAGTTATAGAAATCGAATAACGAGCGCTGCTCGGTGTCGATGTATATCAGACCCGTAATTAACTCTTGACGACGATTTGCATCCTCAAGCATGCAAAGGATCGTCGAGCGATCCGTGGGGTCGTAGTCAGATTCTAATTTCTTGAGCACGATTCGAGAGCCGTCGTGCATGTCCACTTCCTTGGATTCACCCTCATCATAATCTACCATAATGTCTTGCGCGATGGGAACGTAAGAAAGATCGTGCAAGGCTACCTCATGGTGTTTGCCCCAGGCGTAAGAGTGATGGGCATCATCTGAATTGTTGAATGTAACACAGGGGCTGATAATATCCAGCACGGCGATTCCGCGATGGCTGAGCGCTGCTTTGAGCAACTCCCGAACCTGCTTGGGATCACCGGCAAAAGAGCGCGCCACGAATGTCGCCCGACCGACGACCGCTTCCCAAACAATATCGATGGGCATATAAGGGTTCTGGCCCTGTCCCTTGAGGGCTAACCCTTCTTCGGCTGTCGCAGAGAACTGTCCTTTAGTCAAACCATAAACACCATTATTGGCAACAATGTACACCAAAGGCAAATTGCGGCGCATCACATGTTTGAATTGCCCCATACCAATACTGACTGTATCGCCATCACCGCTCATGCCGATTCCTGTCAGTGAGGTGTCAGCGAACATGGCACCTGTCGCTAGAGAAGGCATGCGGCCATGCAGACCATTAAACCCAAACGATCGGTTGAGGAAATAGGTTGGCGCCTTGCTCGAACAGCCAATACCACTAAATTTGACCAAATCCTCTGGCAGAATATTTAACTCATAACAGGCTGAGACTATCTGGCTGGAGATGGAATTGTGCCCACAGCCTTGGCAGAGTGTCGTCTTGGCACCCCGGTAGTCAGCTTTGGTCAGATTGACCAGATTTACCTTAGACGCTTTCTTTGTCGTCGTAGTCATCTTAAGATTGCTCCTGATTCAAAATCTCACCTTTAATCCAGTTCGCCACGAGGGGCAAGCCATCATTATGGGTCAGGGAAATCAAATCGATTGCCTTACTTGGCACTTCTGTTAACAATATCTGATGGAGTTGACCATCACGGTTCATTTCAATCACGTAAGTACGCTTGTGGCTTTGAATGAAATCTTTGACTTCTTCGCCAATTGGCAAAGCCCGTAGTCGCAAATAATCGACCCGCAAACCCGCCTGGCGCAGATATAGCTGGGCTTCTTCAACAGCAGGGTTGGTGGAACCAAATGCGATCAACCCAATTTCGGCGCCGTCTTCAAGACGCACCTGCGCTTTTGGTAAGGATGGAATGGCTCCATCAATTTTACGCTTGATGCGATCTAAATTGCGGACCCAAACATCAGGTTCCTCACTGTAGTTGGCATGCTCATCGTGACCCGTACCCCGCGTAAAGTAGGCGCTGCGCGGGTGACGGTTCCCTGGCAATGTTCGATAGCCAATCCCATCGCCATCCACATCCAAATAACGGCCATAATCTTCAATAGCGTCCAATTCATCTTCCCAAAGAATCTTCCCCCGATCGATGGGTTCATCAGGATACTCGAAGGGTTCCGACATCCAATGGTTCATACCCAGGTCGAGATCGCTGAGCACAAACACCGGCGTTTGATAGCGTTCAGCAATATCGAAGGACCGCCAACCAAATTCAAAGCATTCTTTTACCGACCCAGGCAGTAAGACAATGTGCTCGATATCACCCTGCCCTAAATAATAAGTCAGATTGACATCACCCTGCGAAGTTCGCGTGGGCAATCCTGTGCTGGGCCCCATGCGAGCCACATTCCAGGCCACGACCGGCACCTCTGTAAAATAGGCCAGACTAGCGTACTCTCCCATCAAGGAGATACCCGGTCCGGAGGTAGATGTCAGCGCTCGCAGGCCGCCCCAGCCTGCCCCAACAGCCATGCCAATAGCCGCCAATTCGTCTTCGGCTTGAACCACGGCAAAGGTATTTTTACCTGTTTCGGGATCTTTGCGCAACGAGGGCAGATACTGGCTGGCTGCTTCTGCCAGGCTGGAGGCTGGCGTGATCGGATACCAGGAAACAAATTGCACCCCCCCGTAAATCGAACCCAGCGCTCCCGCTGTATTGCCGGTGGACATAATGCAATTGCTGGTCTCATCCATTTTGGCAGCCTGAAAGGGATCACGTTTTTCAAGGTTCTCTTGAGCCCAAGCACAGGCGGCCTGAACGACATTGAAATTCAATTCGATAGGTTTTTGCTTGCTTTTAAAATGGAATTCCAGCGCGCCTCGAATCTTCTCAACATCAATGCCAAGTATCTGCGCCAGAACCCCGACATAGACCATGTTGGCAACATAATCACGCAGATTTCTCGGCGCATCCGATTCGCGCGCCAGCTTTTTCACCGGCATCGGATAGGCGAAAACATCATCACGGGTTATGGCCTGCTTGATATGATCAGCGTAGAAAAATGCCCCCCCAGGGTCTAGGCTGGCTAAATCTTGAGCAAAAGAGGGCGGGTTCATCGCTATCACAATTTCGAGAGTCTCGCTGCGAGCCAGGTAGCCATCTTTATTTACCCGAATGGTGTACCAGGTGGGCAGTCCCTGGATATTGGATGGGAACAAGTTTTTCCCCGAAACTGGAATCCCCATTTTGAAGAAGGCGCGCAACAGCGTCAGGTTGGATGTCTGGCTGCCAGAGCCATTCATCGTTCCCACGGCAATGGAAAAATCGTTCACCACTTTGTCAAAAGTGGCCACATCTTGCAACTGGCTGTGTGTTTGATCGGTAGACATTCAATCTCCTATATCTTTTTTGATAAAGAAACCAGGAAGGCATTTAATGGTACTTGATTGCTTGCGATCCTGGTTTCTGGTCCACTTATAATTTTTTGGTACTACCATTCGGGTGATCCTGCTCCCAAACGGTGATACAGCAAATCTGTGTGATCCTCTAAAGCTTTATACCCAGCTTCGAGATCACCCGAACAAATAGCATCGACCATCTGTTGATGGTACGTCCAGACCTCCTGAAGATAATCGTAATCGGCATACACATTCAGTCCTACAGCTTCATAAGCTTCCCAATAAGCCTCCAGTATTCCCTGAACAAAGACATTCTCCAACCGGCGGTAGATCGTCAGGTGAAACTCACGGTGTTCGCTATGTGGGATTCGAATGGGGGTGCCGCGCAATTTCCCCCAGGCACCGTCCATCAAAGACTGCAGATAGGCATGATCTTCCGGGGTCAGCGCTTGGGTAGCTTCATGCCAGTAGCATAGCTCCATATGTTTACGCAAGTTGGAAAATGCATCGAAATGAGCCCGGTCGGTTTTCATCGCGAAAGATAGCGCCTGCCAAACAGCCGGCAAAAAACTGTACGGCAACCGGCGAATCCCGGTCCTGGGTTTGACATCTACAAAACCCAAAGCTTTGGCAACTTCTAACTGCTCGCGCAACCGCGCCACAGAAATTTCCAGTTCATCGCTCAATGTATTCATAGCCGGCAATTGAGCCCCTTCCGGGTCTGTGCTGGCGTCACGGGCCAGGTATTTGAAGAACTCTGATGGTGAACGCCAATAACTCATGTCATTATCTCCGATTAATATGATAATTCAGGGATGATTCTAGCACGCCGGGGTGGAAGGGTCAAGTAAATATATGATTAATCAAAGGAATAGGGGATCAATTTACTCTGATTCTAATCGCTTGATTCCTGGTTACTTGACAGCACATCTCATGGACAGGAACTCCCCGGTGGAAGCTGCACGATCAAGGGAATCGCACCCAAATCGCCCTGAGGGGTGCCAGCTCCGACCCAACAACATTCGGTGCGCGTATTGGGATCGTCAACCTGGACAATCCACCAACCATTGTCATTCACACCCACTATGGGAACCGTTGTTCCAGCAGCAAATGTCCACTCCTCTTCAAATTCTAAACCCGGGCCGGCACGACAAAAAGTCGGCGATTCAAAGAAAACGGTTGCCGTAGTCAGGGGAGTTCCACAATCCGTAAACCAATGCACCTGGCCATCCAAATATGTAAGATGCATCTCAGTCATTATCGTCTGTCCCTGATAAGATCTATCGATTACCGTAGTATATGTATTTTCGATTGGATGCGAAAAATTATCCCTGGAATAGAACCAAACTCCGGGTCCGCGCACCTCAAGAATCTCAATTTGGAAGCTTGGATCAACGACACCGTTAAGATAAAATGCACAAGCTTCTGGTCCATATTTTTCAAAGACAACGGGGTGAAGGTGATCGAGCAAAAATTGCGCATCTCCGCTAACCATAGCCTGATTGAAACCCTCGGCAAAACTTTTGGCTGCATCCTGTAATTCTTCTGAGGCAGGCTCAGTTGTTGGTGTGGGTTCAGATATGATCAACTCCCCCAAAGCTTGATAGTAAATCGCCATTCCACCGGGTAAACCCCCATCCACACCCATACCATAAATACCAGTGATCGTATCTCCGATTAGGCCTTCAAAAGTGACGGCAATATTCGGGAAACCGGCCACCGTACCACGGCCAGTGGCGATAAAAGTGCCATCATTCGGATTTAAATTGCCGCTGACTTCGACAAATGGTGCCGCACCGCCAATCGTGATCAGGCCAGACGAAATGTCGACGTCACCGGCAAAATCTACCCAGAGAGTTTGTTTTTGCGGCATATCGATGAAAGACCCATGCTGACCATCATCCTGAGTGATCCCAAAACCAAAATCATATCGTCCCGAAACAGGCACCGGTGTTGGCGGTGGTTCTGTCGTATTTGTGGGCATTTTGGTAAATGTTAATGTTGGTGTGTCGCTGGGTGCAGTTGTTGGTGAAGGTGTCATGGAGGTGGTCGGTGTGGGTGTAGCCAAGCAGGCTGCCTGGCACTTATCCGGGCAAACAAGTCCACGAGATTTTAATATTGTGTCGATATGCCGCGGTTTTGGGATGGGCGTCTGTCCTTCAGCATCGCTCCAGGTTTGAGCCATAATACCGGGTGCCCCTTTCCCTTCCGCTTCCCCCTTGGCGGCACCAGTGGGTTTTCCATTGGCACCATACTCGTCGTCAATGCCAAGGGCATGACCCACTTCATGGGCCGCTACCGCCCCGGTATCATTTGTATCCCACTCTCCGACGATATTGTTGGCTTCACCATCTGCGCCAACCGTGCCGGTCAGGGTCATCCTTGAGGTATGCCGCGCGCCAGCATGGGGCATCTTTTTAACGTTTACCTGTGCATACCCATCATCGACGACGCCCCCTACCTTCGTGTGGACCGACACCGAGGTGACACAACATTTGCTGCTTTTTCGTCCATCCCACATCTCTTTGATTGCTTTGCCCCACAACTCAGCCAAAGCCTCGGATGCACCATCCCCAACAAACTGTAATTTGATCTCAATATTAATTTTGCAATCGGTCAATGTGACCTTGACATCACGGAGCGGCAGTTTTGCTGGAACCGCCCGGACACCGATACCCGGCATTCTGGGCTCTGGAACAGCTGGAATCTGTGAGTTTATTCCATCTAAAACGCGTTGAGCGTAGTCTGCCAACAATTCTGGGGGATGGCTGAATGACAGAACCTGGTCAGAATTTGCGGCTTCCACTAAAACCGTCACTCCACTGTCATCACCTAACCACAACAATGTCGCAGCAACCGTAGCCCGATTGCTCAAGTCTGGATCGTTGAGACCCTTACGCAATTCAGGAATATCCTCAGATTGAGCCAATCGACTGAGTACATAAATCGCCGCATATCTCTCCGTTAGCTCCTGAGAATCGAGCAGATTTAACAATATGGGTACTGCCGGTCTTCCCATATCTACGATTTCTTCGGGTGCCCCAAAGCTGTCTGGATCATTTGGATCGATATCGGCAATAATTTCGTTGATTTGCTGGTCGATCGAAGTGGGATCATTTTCAGTAATAGGTTGCTCCTCACCCCCAACGGCTGCACTGCACGCCAAAGACACCAATAGTAATATAAAAACCACCAAATTCAAATGCACGATAAGGTTTCCTCGAGTCTTCATTTTCAATTCTCCTTTAGTTAACGCAAAACCGCAGACCTAAAGTCCGCGGCATTGGTGGTATACGAATTGATTGTATTCGGATAATTATAATCTTATTTCGTCAATTTTATCCCTTTTCACAAAATTAATCAACCAAATTTTTACATCAACTGCTCAATACATTCATGGCTGCGGCAGTCATTAAAGCCGCGGCGCGCGGCAAAGCTTGCTCATCAAAGTCGAATTTGGGATGATGGTGTTTGGCATCCAGGCCCTTTTCTGTATTTGCTGACCCTACCAGGAAGTAGCATCCTGGGATATCGTCCATCATAAAGGACATATCTTCTGACCCCATGGTCTGGAATTCTTTGCTCAGGGGAGCGTCAGGGAACATATCCCCGGCAATGCCTTGCATTATTTTGGCCAGGTCAGGATCATTATCCACCGCCAGGGTGACGTCTTCGAGGCTGATCTCGGTTTGGCAACCCAGGGATGCAGCTATTCCTTCGACAATCTCCTCGAACCGGCGCAAAACCAGGGCGCGCACTTCTGGTGTGAATGTGCGAATGGTACCATGCAAATCGACATAGGGTGGGATTACATTAAAGGTCGAGCCGCCGTGCAAATTAGTTGCGCTGACTACAGCCGTTTCAACCGGGTCAACATCGCGAGAGACAATACTCTGCAAAGCAGTGATAATTTGAGCAGCAGCAAAAATCGGGTCAACCGTCTGGTGCGGCAAGGCACCATGCCCGCCCTTGCCAGAAATTCGGACCGAGAAAGTTTCCGAGGCGGCCATCATGGGCCCAGGCGATGCGGCAATCCATCCCATAGGTTTATCATTCCACAAGTGCAAAGAAAGCGAATAATCCGGACGTGGGTTCTGCAGCACCCCCTCCTTGACCATGAGTTCCGCGCCGCCTAAGCCTTCCTCAGCGGGTTGGAACACCAGTTTGACCGATCCAGACAAATCTGCTTGATGAGCATTCAGCATCTTTGCTACTGTCAGACCGATAGCTGTGTGGCCATCATGACCACAGGCGTGCATAACTCCAGAAGTCTGTGAGGCGTATTCTGCGCCAGTTTCCTCCTCGATGGGCAGGGCATCCATATCGAAGCGAAGCAGCACTACCGGCCCTGGTTTAACTCCCTCGATCATGGCAACCACGCCGGTCTTGGCAATCCCGGTCCTGGCTTCCAGGCCTAGCTTTTGCAATTCTTTGGCTACGACTCCTGCCGTGCGCACCTCTTGAAATCCCAATTCGGGATGTTTATGAAAATCACGCCGCAGGCTTGATGTGTAATCAAATAGCTCTAAAGCTTCAGTATAATAATCCATCATATGGAGACCTCTATTTGGAATTTTGATGTTTTGATTGATCCCGAGGTTGGATTTCGTCATTGGGGAATTCTTTTGCCCCACGTTCGCCAAGATTGACCAAAACCGTTTCTTTGAGCGGATTCACTCGGATCACCCGGCCTTCGCCCATGGGCGTGCTGACAATCTTTTTTGGTTTTGGCAAATTTTTGCGTGCCTCGACATAAGCATCATATTCATGCTGCAAACAACAACGCAGCCGGCCACACATTCCCGTGATCTCGGAGGGGGCCAATGATACATTCTGGGCTTTAGCCATCTTTATGGAAATTGGACAAAATTCGCCCATGAACTGAGAACAGCAACGCGATTCGAGTCCGCAAGCACCCATACCGCCCAAAATTTTGGCAGCATCACGTGGACCGATTTTGCGCATATTGATACTGACCCGGTACATCTTGTTCATCGCTTTGCGCAGGGCCGTCAGATCAAGTTTGTCGTTACCTTCATTGGTAAACAAGAAAGTCAAACGACTGCCATCAAGGGTGAATTCCGCAGACACTATTTTGACATCGGCCAGCTTTAATTCTTTGACTTTCGCTCGACAATTTACAACAGCTTCGCTTTCTTTCATCTCCCAAACCTGTCGCCGGACCAAGTCGCGCGCCGTGGCTTTACGTACTACCGGCTTCCAAGGGCCATTCTCGGGTTCAGCCGGCTCATCGAGGATTTGAGCCACCACGCCTAACTGCAGACCGCGGCTGGTTTCTACAACCACCCGGTCACCCACAATCAAATCAGGATACTGGTTGGCGCTAAAATGATAAACCTTGCCAACATCCTGAAAACGGACTCCAACAATAAAATCAGACATGGGCCAATTCTACCGCAGATTACGAAGAAAATAAGAGTGCCAATATTGGGTCTCTGGGATTTCCCGTGGTTTAGCCACATATGGTGGTCACGCCATGGG
>CAZVPR010000087.1:0-20327 GCA_964629085.1 uncultured Anaerolineales bacterium | reverse complement strand
AGAGCACTTGGTTGCGGACTAAGGGGTCGCGTGTTCGAGTCACGCCGAGGGCGCCAAACTGGAGCGGGAATCATCCCGCTCTTTTTCTTTTTCAGGATTCTAATGGAAAAAAAACAAATTCAAATTTTGCTTACGAATGATGACGGCATCAAATCACCCGGCCTGTGGGCAGCAGCCGCAGCTTTAGAATCGTTGGGTTATGTCACCGTAGCCGCGCCGCGAAATCAAAACTCGGGAACTGGACGCAGTCTGCCTTCTACTTCAGATGGCATCATCACTCTAGAAGAATTAAAAGTTAACGGCAGGACCTGGAAAGTTTATGCTGTTGGAGGCACCCCAGCACAGGCTGTTTTACATGGAGCAATTGAAATCATGCCTCGCAAACCGAACCTGATCGTTTCGGGGATAAATTACGGCACAAATATTGGCAATGGTGTAACCGTCTCAGGTACTGTTGGTGCCGCTCTTGAAGGTGCTGCCCTGGGTGTGCCTTCTATCGCAATCTCACTAGAAACGCCCCTTGATACCCACCTCTCTTACTCCACGGACATAGATTTCTCCACTGCTGCTTATTTCGCGGCATTTTTTGGAGATAAACTTCTCAAGCAGGAAATGCCCGCTGATGTACATGTCCTCAAAGTAGAAATCCCTTCACAGGCAACTCCAGAAACACCCTGGGAAATCACTCGGCTTTCACAGACTCGTTTCTATGAAGCCATTCGCCCAGATCGAAAAACTTGGGATCAACCGGTTCGCCTGGATTACCGCGTCGCTGAAAATTGGGATCAATGTGGGGAAGACACTGACGCTTACGTCGTGCATGTCAAAAAGATGGTGTCCGTGACACCTCTGAGCATGGACATGACCTCGCGCGTGATCATCAAAGAAATGGATGCTCTGCTCCGAAAAGAGTGAAGATCATTTATTCCCATCGTTCAAAACAGCTAACATTTGGGGGTGAATTTTCGGTGTGGAGGCGATCACCGAGTAAGGCGATTGCAAGAGATCCAAATCTCCGTCGATATCGGTTACCAATGCTCCTGCCTCCCGAGCAATCAGAGCACCTGCAGCAATATCCCAGGCATTTAAACGCAACTCCCAATAGCCATCAAACCGTCCAGCCGCAACATAAGCCAGATCGATAGCCGCTGAGCCCAATCGGCGAACTCCTTGCGATTTTAAAGTAAGATTCACAAAATGATCCAGGTTGTTAACTGGGTTGGTCCAGGTGTCGTAATAAAAACCTGTCACCAGGAGGCTGTGCTCAAGTTCGGATGCCTCAGACACGCCCAAAGGTTGACCGTTTAGCCAGGCTCCTTTACCACGTTGCGCATAAAAGCATTCCTCGCGCATGGGTTCGTAGACTACGCCCAATTCCAGTTGATTTCCCCTGGTAAAAGCGATTGAGACCGAAAAAATTGGAATCCCATGGGCAAAGTTGATCGTTCCATCTAAGGGATCTATATACCAGACGTGGTCGTCATCACCAGGCTGTTCACCACTCTCTTCGGTCAATACCTTATGTCGAGGGTACTTGGCTTGGATCGTATTGAGAAGGAATTTCTCTGAACGGTGATCTACCTCCGTTACCAGATCAATCGTTCCCTTTTTTTCCACTCGAAAATTTTCGCCATATCCTTCCTTCAGAATCTGTCCCGCGGCGCGTGCAATTTCGATTACATCATTAAGTGTTGGTTCCATAATTCTCCATAAAAAACCTCCCGTTGCTCACAATAAACGGGAGGCCAATTTTATTATTTTCTATTAATTTTATTTTGACCCGCCCCCTTGGGAAAGAATCCTATACAATTCGTCAAGCTCTTCTTGTATCTCTAATCGATGAGTCCGTGCTTCTTTGAGAATTGCTTCAAAGGCAGGTTTTTGCTCATCGGGTAGAGTATCCAATAATCGTTCCGTTCGAGTGATTTGTTGACTTTTGTGGCGCAATTTGCTTTCGAGCCGTTCACGATAGCCACGGTAAAACTTATTTTCTTCCATGGGTGGCGGAATAGTGGGAGGGCCCTGAGTCAGGATTTCTGCTACCGTCAACAAGAATTCCGGTGTGTCGACGGGTTTTTCCAAAAACCGCACTGCCCCCAATTCAAGGGCAAAGGCTTTATCTTCTGGCGTAATATATGTGGCCGACAAAAACACAACTGGAATACGACTCATGGTTGCATCTTGGCGCAACCGGTGCATCAGAGTAAAACCATCCATGCGGGGCATCAAGATATCGGTGATCACCATCGCTGGTCTTTCTTTGGCAATCATCTCCAAGGCCTCTTCCCCATTGGTCGCTGTTACAACGGGATAACCCTTAAAACGCAATGTAACAGCCAACAACTCTAAAATATGTGGGACATCCTCAACGACCAGGATCGGCCCATAGGGAACAATCATTGCAAATTCTCCTATGATCTATAGGGCAATTGTAGTCGCTTTTATGCTGAGTCACAAGCGCCCTTGCATAACTGATAATCAACAATCAAACCCAGAATGAGGAGCGATTCTTCCTTTTATCGCATCGCTTCGCCAACTACTTCATCAAAAGGAAGCAACACGGTCTTGAATTTATTCTTGGCTGAACCGTAGTAGCAAGCCTTGGCACTGTCTGTTGCCAAAGCTTGAAAGCGTTCCTTGATCGGTGCCACTACGCAGCAAGTATCAGCAGCGAATTTGGCCCCAGCCTTCTCGATTACCGCGGTGTACCCCATGCGGTCGGCAATCTCTTTGGTTGGCCGAGCAGTGGTGATCCAGAATTCTTTGGTTACAGTTTTTCCAGCTAGCAATTCTGCAATGCGGGCGACTTCTTTAATGGATAGGTGCGGGCACCCCAGGCTGACAAAATCTATTTGGGATGATGTCGCGTCGATCATGGATTGTCTGGCTCTTGTGATATCACTCGTTGTAATGGTGATCTCATCTTCAGGAGACAAATGCTGATTACCTTCGGGGGTGATCCCGTCTAAAAGGAACAGGGCCACGCCTCCATAGGTTGCCACTGAAGCGCAAAACGATTTCAAATTCTCGACTGTGGCCGTTTCAATCCCACGAATAAACGGCACTTTTGCACCTTCCCTCCCCTGCACCTCCTCCCCAATCGCTTTTCCCAGAGCGCCAAAATCACTGTTTTCATCAATCTCCGCCTCCACCTGAACAGCGATCGTTGGTCGGCGGTTTTCATCCAGGTGAAAGCCATATGCCGGTGTTAATCCGGTAAGTGATGCAGCCAGCGCGCTGGGACCTCCCTCTCGGTTGGTTCGGGCACCCAAAACAGAATTGGCGTAACACACCGCGCTGGATTCGGCCCAGGCGATATGTTCTCCGAAGTGCGGCAGGTTTCCTATCAGGTATGGCGTGCAGGTCGCTGTACTGATGATATTCATACGCTCAAAGGCATCCAGCACGCGCTGTTGTTTTTCGGCGAACTCGGGACTGATCCCCAATTGTTGCCAGTTTTCAATATCCATCCCAGCTGGATTTAGAGTTGTCAATACCCGGGCTCGGCCACCGCCTTCGGCCATCTCCGAGAGAAACGCTAATCCCGCTTCTCCCAGGTTGGCATAGCTGACCCCCGAAATCTGCACCGAACTGACCGGGATCAGTTTATCAGCACCATAGATACGACCCAAAGTGGTCAGGATCTCCATCGCCTTCTGAGTTGACCGCCCCTGCAATCCATCCAGCATTGCTTGCTCTTCTAAGGTTAGTTTCATCTCTTTATCCACCAAGATCACGAAGGACTCGAAGGGAAAATTAGTGTCCCTTGGTGTCCTTCGTGGATAATGCATTGAACTTATCAAAATCAACATTGGGATAAGGGACTTTATCATAATGCCGTCGTGCCTCACCCACCGGCGCAGTCAAATCGAAGCCCATTTTGTTGGTCAGCTTGGTCCCCGGCTCGGCGCTAGGGTCAAGGCTGGAGCCAAGTTCCGGCTCAAGCATTACTAAATCACGATTTCCCTGGAACCGCGTTGCCATAGCCCACTCGACCTGCAGCGGATCATAGATATTGATGTCATTATCCACCACATAAACATGTTTGCATGAACGATGCCCAGCAAAAGCTGCCCGGACTGCTTTCTCGCCATCATCGGGGTGCTGTTTGTCGATTTGTACAATGGCATGCAGCCAGGAACAGCCCCCTGGGTTGATATTGACATCCAGACATTTGACCACCTGACTGACTTTGCGGAATATGGTTGGTTCACGCGGCATACCCATCAGTAGTTTGTGTTCCAAAGCGCCCGGCAGCAGCGCCTGCCAGATAGCATCTTTGCGATGAGTGATCGCTTTGACTTCAAAGACCGGTTCCTGGCGAACTACATCCATAGTTTCGGTCAGATCAACAAAGGGGCCTTCCGCGTGAGTGCGGTCGCGATAAACCGTGCCTTCCAAAACGAATTCGGCCTCAGCTGGGATCATCAAATCGATGGTTTTGGCCTTCACCAGTTGCAGCGGCTCGAGAGCGTTGGCTATGGTCAATTCGTCAATACCCAACTCGACAGAAATCGCGCCGGCTGTCAAAACATTAGGCGAGTTGCCGACGCAAACCGCTACATCTACCTGCCCCAAATCTTCCAAGAATTTGTGGAAATGCCGCCCTTTGACCACCCGGATGGCCATTTCGGTCGGTGAAAACTGCATGCAGCGATGGTAATCTAGGTTCTGTCCGTATTCGGGGTGTCCGGCGATGAAAACGCCCGCCGTAATATACGGCCCGCCATCAGTTTCAAAATGAAATGGAATGGGAAGAGTTGAAAGATTTGGGTTGAGAAGCACAACTTCCTGACAGGGAGCCGTAATTGCCTTTGAAATCGGTTCAGGTTGCGAAGGCGCATCAATGGCATCCGTCAGCATGGAAATATTCTCTGCCACCGGGATGCCAAAATAATCTACAAAATCCTGTTTGCTGCAAAACAGGTTGCCCATCACCCGATAATTCGATTCGATCACATTTTCGAAGATTACCGGGCGGGGTTCCAGTTGTTTGAGAACCGCGGCAATTTCGTATTGCTTTAATATCGGCTCGGTGATATGAACCAGGCGGCCTTCTTCGTCCAAGCGATTCAGATAATCTCTGAGACTCATTATTCAATACCTTCAATCTTTGTGGGATTATATTTTTCTAAATCCCATTTTAGTGGATTATGACAGATATAATTTCGAATTTCATGGAGGGAATTGTTGTCGCGAATAACGTGGTCATAAAAACGGGGTTGCCAGGCAAAAGCGGGGTGGCCGTTTTTCCTCGCCCAACGCGTTTCGGCAGATTTGTAAGATCGATCAATTGCGGATAACGAGCCAGGCTTTGGTGAAATTTTGGACATTTCTCCCTTACGTTCTCGAAGAGACGTTGCATGCAACGCCTCTACAGGATTTTCGGATTCATTAATAACGATAATTCCATGCACATGATTGGGCATAATCACAAAATCATCCAGCCCGGCATTTGGAAAGTGTTTGGAATTTCTTTCCAACAACAATTTGCCATCTCGCCAATCAACGACAATCTCATCTCTCCATCAATCACTTCGCCAAAAAACGATTGAAATTTCCGCGTGCAAATCGTCACGAAATAATACCCTGGCGAACTGTAATCCCAACCTTGCAATCGAGTCGAGCTGATCCGATACTTCCCTGCAAAAAGACCCTTGCTCATAAATCATCAGGATCAGGGACTTCTTTGGCAGCCTCTTGCAAAACATCAAACCCAAGTGCAATCAATGGGTCAAGCTCAGCCAAATTGTGATCATCCCCTTTTCTATTTAATGCTTTGTGCAAAGATGCCCGCACCCCGCTGGCTCGATGCGCCCAGACCGAATCCGCTGACAAACGTTCCAAGCGTTGAACAAGCAATCTGGCGTTATATAATCGCCGCTGATCATCATTTTTCATCACAGGCTGAATTATACAGTATGCCAAGTGATGATAAAATTCTGTGAATCCCAAAACGAGGCAATCCAATGAACGATCAAAAAGTTATTTTCTCCATGGTACGGGTCAACCGGCGCTTTCCGCCCAGCAACAAAGAAGTTATCCGAGATATTTCGCTGGGATTTTATTACGGCGCAAAGATCGGCGTAGTTGGTTTAAACGGTTCGGGCAAAAGCACGCTGTTACGCATCATTGCCGGAAAAGATGAGGGCTATGAAGGGGAAGTTGTTTTTTCCCCTGGATACAGTGTCGGGCACCTCGAGCAGGAACCCCTGCTAAACTCAGATAAAACCGTCAAAGAAACCGTCGAAGAAGCTGTGCAACCGATCATCGATAATCTCAAAGCTTTTGATGAGGTCAACGAAAAATTTACTGACCCCAATGCCGACTTCGACGATCTGATCGCTGAACAAGCCCGCTTGCAAGACTGGCTCGATCAGCAAAATGCCTGGGACCTCGACAGCCGTTTGGATATGGCTATGGAAGCCCTACGTTGTCCACCCCCGGACACTTCGGTATCCATACTTTCTGGCGGTGAACGCCGCCGCGTGGCGCTGACACGCCTACTGCTATCCAAGCCCGACATTCTATTATTGGATGAGCCCACCAATCATTTGGATGCCGAATCGGTGGCCTGGTTGGAGCGCCATTTGCAAGAATACCCAGGCACGGTGATCGCCGTCACCCACGACCGCTACTTTCTGGACAACGTAGCCGGCTGGATCTTAGAGTTAGACCGCGGCCATGGCATCCCTTGGAGGGGCAACTATTCTTCCTGGCTCGAGCAAAAGCAGGAACGTTTGCGAGTTGAAGCCAAAGCGGAGCAAAAACGCGTTAAAACTCTCGAGCGCGAGTTGGAGTGGATCCGCATGGCACCCAAAGCCCGCCATGCCAAAGGCAAGGCACGCTATACTGCCTACGAAAACTTGCTTTCGCAGGAATATGAGGCCCGTCGTGAAGATTTGGAAATCTATATTCCACCGGGGCCGCGCCTGGGAGATATGGTTATCGAGTTCGAAAATGTCAGTAAAGGCTATGACGAGCGTCTGCTGATCGACGATTTCACCCGCAGCATCCCGCCCGGAAGCATTGTGGGTATTATCGGCCCCAACGGCGCAGGCAAGACATCCTTGTTGCGGCTGGTCACCGGGCAAGAAGACCCTAATGAAGGCGATGTCAATATCGGCCAGACAGTGCAGTTGGCCTACGTAGATCAGTCGCGGGATACCTTGGATGGGGAAAAGACCGTTTGGGAGGAGATCAGCGCAGGCGAGGAATTTATTCACCTGGGCGGACGAAAACGCAATTCACGCGCCTATGTGGCTTCGTTTAATTTTTTGGGCAGTGATCAGCAGAAAAAGGTCAAAGACCTTTCGGGGGGTGAGCGTAATCGTGTCCATTTGGCGAAAATCCTGAGGGAGGCTTCGAACGTCATTCTGCTCGACGAGCCCACCAACGATCTGGACGTCAATACGCTGCGCTCATTGGAAGAAGCCCTGGAGAATTTCGCTGGCTGCGCCATCGTGGTCTCCCACGACCGCTGGTTTTTAGACCGCATCGCCACTCATATCTTGGCCTTCGAAGGAGAAAGCCACCTGGAGTGGTTTGAAGGCAACTGGTCGGATTATGAAACTGCACGGCGTGAAAAACTCGGCGCTGATGCTGACACCCCCAAGCGCATTAAATATCGTCGCCTAACGCGATGATTATTGTCGGATAAACTCCAATAGAATAAGCCCGGAAGACGCCAAGATCGCAAAGTATATTAAATAAAACCTTGGCGTTCTTCGCGTCTGCGCGGCAAAAAATTTTTCGTTAACCAAACTCCCTGATCCGATAAGTGTATCCGTCGATCATCTCATCAATGGCTTCCAGGTGCCGACGCACATACTGGCCGCAATTGCTGCCGATATAGTTCTCTTCGACTTCCCCAATACTCATAATCACTTGATAGTCCGCTGCGCGTAAATTCTCAATTACTTCATAGTCATCGTTCTTGCTGTATGGATCAATATACGATTCCAGACCATGTTCTGCTGCCCGGTACGTAGGATTGAGTGGGGTAATCTTGATCAGGAATTTTTCAGGAGAGAAGTACTGTAACAGCACATCCGGGTCAACCGGCTTTCCCTCTGCCAAGGCAAAATTTAAAGTGATTTTTCGGTCACCTTCCTGATAGAAGCGCTCGCCGAACTCTGCCATCTGAGCGAAACTCCATTTTTTGACCGGGATCATCTCGTCACGCATAGTCTGATCCGTTGTGTGGACCGAAAACTGAAATTGGAAATGACCGCCGCAATACTGAGCTTTCTTGATATCCAGCAGCCGTTCGAAGAAGTTCTCCACACCATGGGGAGCAATCGTAGAAACCGACGGCATAAAATTTGGCGCCTGGTAGCGGCTGGGCAACTCCTCGATCACATCCAACACAGCCATATTGAAGGCCGGATCCCCCATGCGGGCAAACTGGATCTTGAACTGGTCCGTGTTGATTTTCCAGTCGGGGTAGCGCAAATCGACCATATAATCGATTTGATCGAACAGGTCTTCTTTTGAAACTTTACCGTGATAATAACCACCGGCATCACACATCGAACAGCCAACCGGGCAGCCATATAGGGTGGATACCATCAAAACCCATTTCTCTTCACGCGGCATGGGTGGCTGGACAGCTTCGACGAACTCGATAAATTTTCCTTTTTCAAGCTCAGCCACGTAAACCATGGCGATATCATCTCTGCCGGATGATGCTACGACGTTCATGTTGCGAACTCCTTGTGTTGACAAATCTGCATAGCTGCCCGGACCCCATCACCGATGGCGATGGAGGTCTGGCGATAAATACCATTTTTAACATCTCCTACGAAATAGAGCAACCCCTGACTTTGCAACGTTTGGGCCTGCTCCTGCACCCGAGGTGAGATTATGCCCAAACGCGGAACGCGGCCAATCGCGCCCAAGAGATAGTCCACCTGTAAAGTTATTTCACCTTGAGGGCTGTTGCACTTAAGCGCCAAACCGGTCTTCGATTTCCCCACATGTTTTATGGCCGTATTTTCCAAATACTGGATTCGATCTTCACGACTTGCCCTCTCCCAAAGCAAGGGCAAACATTTCAAATGCTCGCTGTGGTTTAGAATCAGGACTTCGTTACCACGCCTAGCCAGGTTTAAGCCATAATCAAAGGCAGCATCCCCAGCTCCAACAATGGCCACGCGTTTATTTGTTTGGCCGAACAGATGATGCACCTCATAGAAAACCCGGTCGCGAACTATTTTATCAATCTCAAAATTAGTGAAGTGGCGCGGCTGGGTCCCGGTCGCGATGACGACCACCTGAGCAAAAAATTCTTCAGAGACAGTTTCTAAGGTGAAGTATTCCCCATTGTAGTCGACCAGCTCAACGTGCGCGGGTGTAATGGATACCCCTATTGTGCAAGCCTGTTCCTCAAAAAGCCGAATCAACTTAACCCCTGAAATCCCTCCTGGAAATCCCAGATAGTTTTCTACCAAATTGGCATTGCGCAGTAGGCCTCCCACATTTCCCCCTTCAAAAATTAGCGGGGCAAATCCGAAACGTCTCAACTGGATGGCCGCTGACAAACCGGCTGGACCCGCCCCAATG
Organism: uncultured Anaerolineales bacterium; assembly: GCA_964629085.1. Classification (GTDB taxonomy): domain Bacteria; phylum Chloroflexota; class Anaerolineae; order Anaerolineales; family UBA11858; genus NIOZ-UU35. The sequence goes on along the minus strand of CAZVPR010000087.1, from coordinate 10,763 downwards.
ATGGCAACCGAACTGACGCTCACTGAGAACCCCCAAACGCGGCCAAAACATCATCGATGAGCATGGGCCTGGCAAATCCATGGGTCAGATTATTCAAGGCCGCCATGTGATATTTCCGATTATACGTGGCCGTACCATCGACAGTAAAAAAGACCTCAAAGCCGCGCATAAAGGCCGAGCGGGCAGTCGTCTCGCAACAAAGATGGGTCATTACGCCACAGATGACCACCTGGGAAATATTTTTTTCGGTCAACTGATCCTGCAAATCGGTACCGAAATAGGCATCATACTGGGTTTTGCGCAGAAGAGTACCGCGGCTGGTATCCAATTCCCCCGTAATGCCGCATAATGGGTGATCGGCTGTGATCAGTTCGTGCCACCACACGCCCATCATGGCTGCGTCTTCCTGGGAATTAATGTGCTGAGTAAAAATGATGAGATGTTTCTGATGGGAATACGCCTCAATGAGCTTTTGCACTCCTGGCAAAATCGACGCTGCACTTGGGATAAAAGCGTGTGAAGCCGGATCAAGAAAATAATCCTGGAAATCCAATATCAACAATGCAGATTTAGCAGGTGTAATTGTTGGTCGTCGCGCCGAAACATGCAGCTCATTGAGCATGACTGCAGCACTTGCTTGGATCGTTTCGGGGGAAAAATAATCTTCTTTCACCGGGGAAAAATTTTAGCACAAGGTTTGTCCGAATTGGAGTGATAAAAGTCATTCATTGCCAAACCTTTGACAATTTTATTGGCATATGATATTCTTTATCGGCGAGACCGACCGGTCGGTCTGTTCCGAGGAAGTTATGGTAACACAAAAAGACACCCCAGCCCGCCAACGCATTCTGGATGCAGCTGTTGAGCGGTTTTCCCAAGAAGGCTATCACAATACAAAAGTAGCCGACATCGTCGAGGATTCAGGCACATCCAAAGGTGCAGTGTATTTCCATTTCCCCAGCAAGGAAGATATCTTCCTGGGATTAGTGGACAAATTTGCGGGGATTCTCGAAAAACGTCTAAAGGTAGCTATTGAAAAAGAAGCCAGCGGCGTCCGGCGCGTCAACGCGGCATTGACCGTCTGCCTGGAGACTTTTGCATCCTATAAGAAGTTGGCCAAAATATTCCTGATCCAGGCCACGGGTCTGGGTGCGGCCTTTGAAGAAAAACGCCGGGAAATCCACAAACGTTTCATCAAAATAATTCAACGGCATTTGGACGAAGCACTGCAGGAGGGTGAGTTATTACCCTTGGATACGGAAATCGCCGCTTACGTATGGATGGGGGCCATCGATGAAGTGGTCATTGAGTGGGTGCACACCGGGCACCCTGACCCGGAACGCGTTTTGCCAACCCTGCGGGCGATGTTGCTGCGTAGCGTGGGTGTTTCGGAGGAGAAAATCCGTCAGTTGGAAATTCAATAATTCAAACCAAACCTTCAAGGTTTCACAAACCTTGAAGGTTTTAAAAAGAGGAACATTATGAACAAATCAATTTTTCTTACCATTCTAGTTATCAGCCTCAGTCTGATACTCAGCGCCTGCGCTTCAGCCGAACCTGAACAGGTTACCTTGCGCATGGCATTGCTGCCTGTGCTCGACACGTTATCCATTCATGTTGCCGCTCAAGAAGGATTCTTTGAGGAGCAAGGCGTCAGTGTGGAGATCATCCCAGTTTCATCAGCCCCGGAACGCGACCAGATCGTCTCGGCGGGGGAAGCGGACGGTATGCTCAACGAGGTTGTTTCGACGCTCTTCTACAACAAGGATGAGGTCCAGGTGCAAATTGTGCGCACAGCACGCGCTGCAACCAGCGAGGCGCCTATTTTCCGGATTTTGGCATCTGCTGATAGCGGCATTACCAGCGTTGAAGATCTGAAGGGTGTGGAGATAGGCATCTCAGAAGGCACCGTGATCGAATATCTCACCGATCGCTTGCTGGAAGCCGAAGGCTTCACCGAGAATGAAATTGCTTCCATCGCCGTGCCTAAGATTCCCGACCGATTAGCTTTGCTGGGTTCTGGCGAACTTCAGGCAGCCATGCTGCCCGATCCAGCTTCGTCATTGGCCCTCCAGGGCGGAGCAGTGGTGGTCGTAGACGATACGAGCTATCCCGAATTTGGCTTCAGCGTGTTCTCATTCCGTAAGGATGTTATTGACGCTCATCCTGAAGCGATTGAAAAATTCCTGGCAGCTGTGGAGCAGGCTGTTGAGAAAATCAACGCTGATCCATCCCAATATGCCGACTTGATGGCAGAAAAAGGACTGGTTCCCCCGCCTCTGATGGAATCTTACACGGTAAATCCCTTCCCCACCGCCGGAGTCCCCTCCCAGGCCCAATGGAATGATGCTGTCGATTGGACGTTGAATGAAGGCCTGATCGAAAATAGCGTTGATTATGAAGGGTCTGTGACTGCAGAATTCCTGCCCTAACTGACAAAATGATCAAATCCCCTGCCACAGATGATGTGCTCATCTGTGGCATTTTTTATGCGGATAGGTATTTATAGGATAAAATCTGGTTTGAGTTTTCCATGATAAAACTTGAATCGATCACCTTCGCCTATGGAAATCAATCTCCAATATTCCAGGATTTCACCTGGGAAGTTCAGCGCGGGGAAACCTGGGCGATACTGGGGCCTTCAGGCTGTGGTAAATCGACGTTGTTATACTTATTGGCCGGTTTGCGTTTTTCAAGCAGCGGACAGGTTCTGATCGATGATCTGCCCGTCGAACGGCCGCGCCCGCAGACAGGCCTGATCATCCAGGAATATGGATTATTACCCTGGGCGACCGTTCGGGAGAATGCTCAACTGGGCGGGCGTATCCGAGGTTTTTATGGCCCGGATGGAACCCACGCTCCCGCGGATTATGAGCCGGTTGAAAATGTCGAGCATTGGTTGAAGCGTCTCAGGCTGCTTCCACATGCCGAAAAATATCCCAGCCAACTTTCGGGGGGTCAACGCCAACGCACAGCCATCGCCCGTACATTGGCTTTGGGCCCCGATCTACTTTTGATGGATGAGCCGTTCTCTTCCCTGGATGCACCCACTCGCGAGAGCCTACAAAATCTGACACTGGAGCTTCAGCTCGAAGAAAATCTCACATTACTGATTGTCACGCATACCATCGAGGAGGCGGTTATCCTTGGCAAGAGAATCCTACTGCTAGGAAATCCCCCTAACACAAATCCCATTGTGATCGAAAATTACGGTGCAGGTGAGTTCGAATACCGCAACAGTGATGAATATTTCCAAATTTGCCGCCAATTACGATCGAGAATGGATAGCGCCGAACTATGAAACGTCGTGATCTATTCTTTGCGGTGATTGCCTTGTTGGTGCTTTGGCAGCTTTTGGTCTGGATCGTAAACCAACCGATCTTGCCCTCCCCATTTGCTGTAATCCCAACTTTCTTTCGGGAGTTAGGTAATGGATTGTGGGGACATTTCGCCGTAAGTTTGTGGCGAGTAGTTGCCAGCACAGGATTAGCTATCGCTCTGGCTTCACCGGCAGGATTGATCCTGGGGCAGTCACCGCGCCTCAATGCGCTTTTCTCACCATTGATCTATTTGCTATACCCGATACCGAAAGTCGTTCTGGTACCGGTGCTGATCCTGTTATTTGGCCTCGGCAATCTCCCCAAGATTCTCATTATCTTCATCATTCTATTTTTTCAAATCCTGGTGCTGGTGCGAGATCAAGCTGCCAGCCTGCGGCCCGAGTTGATCCAGAGTGTGCGCAGTTTGGGAGCCGGACGAAGAGCGCTGTATCGTTTCGTGTATCTGCCGGCCAGCTTGCCTGCCATCTTGACTGCTTTAAGACAATCCGTGGGAACAGCTGTGGCGGTTTTATACGTGGCTGAGCTCTTTGCTACGCAACGCGGATTGGGCTATTACATTTATTTCAAAGGCAGCACGCTTTTTGATTATCCAGCCATGTATGCCGGCATTATCGCCATGAGCCTGCTTGGGTTAGGACTGTATTTCACTGTGGATTGGCTGGAACACCGTCTATGTCCCTGGCGGTTTATCGAGTGAATAACTTTTGATTTTTCTCTTCATCAAGTTTCCCCATCAGATTTTCTTATCCTACATCGACAATATCTTGAAACCTTAAGGTATATTTTGTCCCCACTGAGCGATCCAAGGTAATGCTCCCTTGCAACTGATCGACTAAAGAAGAAACCAGGCGCAAACCTAATGTATTTGAATTGGGGAAATCAATCTCATTGGATAAGCCAACACCATTATCTTGAACTCTTAGGATATATTCCTTGCCATCCATTTGAAAATCAACCGATATCCTGCCTGCTTGATCATTGGGAAAAGCATACTTTAGTGCATTCGAAACTAGCTCATTCAGAATTAATCCACAGGGAATAGCATGATCTATGCTCAGGAAAATTTCATCTATATTAACTATAAATTCAATCCTTTGCAAGTTCGAGTAATAGGTATCCCGAAAGTGTGAGATCAACATATGAATATATTCTGAATATTTGACTTCTGCCAGATTTTCCGATTGGTAAAGCATCTCATGGATTAAGGCCATTGATCGGATGCGACTTTGGCTGTCGTCGAATATCGATACCACGCGCTCATCTTTTAGGAGTCCGGATTGAAGGGTGATCAAACTTGAGATGATTTGGAGATTGTTTTTTGTGCGATGGTGAATCTCTTTTAGCAATACCTCTTTCTCTTTGAGGGAGGCTTGTATCGCTTGTTCGGCTTGTTTTCGCTCAGTGAGCTCCTGTTGTAGTAGCTCACTGGCCCAAGATAATTCTGCGGTACGTTCCTGTTCAGCAGCGTACAAGCGTGCACTTTCCAAAGCGGAGGCAACCTGACCGGCAAAAACAGATAGAATTGGCACATCGCTCTCACGCAGGTCTGGTCCCCATAACATCATAGCGCCAATAACCTGATTTTCGATCAATAGTGGCAGCCAATATGTCATCCCTTCAGGATTCCAACCGCCCAGCTTAAATACTCGTTCAACAAGCGAGCGCAAGATGCCCGGAATCAAACTTGTCACCATCGCAATCTCGTCATCGAGTATCGTTACTTGCCCTTGCTCTATAAGTTCATCCCAGATGGGGAATTGTTCTCGTTTCAAGCGAAAACCCCGCATCGAATATCCAAGAAGTTTTTCCCCTATCTCCAATATTTCCGACCTGATTGAAGAGTAGCGGATCACCATTGAGGGGTCTTGAGAATCTAGCATGGTAACCATGCAAAGGATATCGAGTTCGTAGAGCTCATCCCCAAGGGTTTCCAAAACCTGCTCGATGTCTTGTGTGGTCATAATATGCGCTGAAACTCGGCTGAGAGCGGTAATGAAAGCGTTCGAACGTGATAATTGCTCAGCTTTTTGGGATATCAAACCAGTTGCAAAGTTGCGCTCGGTGATATCTCGCAGAACCATGACACGGCTAACCATTTGACCGCGCCAGTCGGTTAAGGGAGAAACTCGCAAATCATAAGTTAGCTGTTCGTTTTCCTCGCCCATAACAACTTCAGTACTTGCTTCCGCATCGCTCTGCAAGAAATCTAAATTGTAGGGCATTATTTGAGCGATGGGTTGGCCAATGGCTTGCGAGCCGTCGTGTTTCATTAATTGTTGGGCACTTGGGTTCAGATCGACAATAAAACCTTCTGCATCAAGCACAATTACAGCGTCCCCCATACGCTCGAAAACAGCTTGATGAGTTACTGCCCTAAAATCAATCTGCCGAACACCATAAATGGTAAACGCGGCTATCAGGCTGCCGGCCATTACACCGACAGATGTTGCTACGAGTCTAGGCAGTGGGCTGATATTGAAGGCATCGAATGCCGCGCCTAAATAGGGAAAGGTCGTAGCGAAAATTAGCACATAGGCTTGCCAACGAAATAAGCGCCGTGAGCGAATGTACATCTCGACATGTAAGCCACCAGCGACAAGCATTTGGGCGTACAAGTATGAAACCATTCCCCAATAGCCTATGCCAAAGGTTTTTTCAAGTTCGGGAATCGGGCCGGTGGTGTCTAACTTTATATCACTCCAGATCAAGTTATGGGCCTCATTGGTAAAAACCAGCACCATGATTAGGAGTGAAACACTACTCAATAGAAGTATTTTCCGAACCGTGAGCCACTTTCCACGCCCAGTGTATTGCAACGAGTAAATCATCCAGGCTGTTGGCGCAACAATTAGCCCTACATATTGAACTTTAGTCCAGAAGATCTTTGAGGAGATGTCCGTGCTTACTGTCTCTAATAAAAAAGCGATCATAAGCTCTGCGCAGGCGAATAGCACCACAGCTCCAGTATTGGATGCTGCACTTCTGTGACGCCGCATGACGATGAATCCTGTTATGATCAAAATAACGGCTGCTGCGAAAGGTAATAACGCGAAAGGCGTCCACTGCCAGGACATTAAGAGTTTCCCCCCTCTTCGCAGCATTTATGGTTGGTTTCACCCGAGGGTTGTAGCACCCATTTATCAACTGATATGGAGGTTATAGATAGCATTGTGGAGACCAGTTTTTACGCTTGAATGACAATAAGGCGTAAATAAAACGACTCCTAGGCTGTTCATCATCCAGATAAAAACATCTCAAAGGAATTTCCGTATTAGAAATATAACACAAATATTTTTCTCGTTATCATTCAGGATTATCCCATTGCACGCCAATTGTTGTTCCCACCCCTTTAACGGAATCAATTTTCAAATTGGCCCCAATAAGTGTAGCCCGTTCAAACATACTTGCCAAGCCAAAGTGACCATTAGACAAAAGTGAATTGAAATCTAACCTGTCAATATTCAACCCGATACCATCGTCCTCAATAATGATATTTACTCCTTCAGATGTGATATTTCCATCAATTTTTATCGACTTGGCATTCGCATGGCGGAGAGAGTTTTCACAGGCTTGTTGAACGATCCGAAATAGATGTTCTTCAGTTTTTGCTTCAAAACGCGCTTTAGATAGAGGGATGTCTAATTGAATTTGTGAATCAAAGCCAATGCGGTTGGAACATTCCTCGACATATTCCTCTAACACCAACCAAAGACCGTAGTTGAGCATCACTGGCCGTAAGGAAGACATCATTCTCCTGATGCGGTTGGTTAATTCCTGAAATTGTTTATCAAATTCTGGATTGTCCAATATTGTGTCATCCATGGACATCACAGCTAGTTGACTGAGAATCTCGTCGTGAATATTCAATGCCAGGGCGGTATTTTCATTTTCTCTGTATTCAATTGAGGCCTGGTAAAAATGATGCAATTGTTTGGTCAAGAGCGTAAGCTGTTCCTCACGAGAACGTACCTTCTGCCCCATTTCAGTAATGATTTCATCCAAAACAGTTATTTCATCTTTTACCTGGCCAATTCTTCGTGATTTTTCTGGATTATTTGCTGTCTTGCCTTCGCCGATCGAGATTGCTGATTTTGAAAGGGAAATCATTGGTACAGCAACACGGTTTGAAATCCCAACCATAAAAATCAACAAAATAATATAGGTAATGACAGAGAAAGGGATGAATGCGCTACTTAAACGGCGTCGAATCTCAAGAATATTATCCGCTTTGTAATCAACCCCAACGGCTGCAACTATCTGGCCAGAGGCATCATATATTGGAATAAAACCGGAAACCCATGATCCCCACTTATCGGTGACGACTCTTTCGGAAAGAGTTTCCTTCGTCAATCCATCAAGGATCACCGAGGGATGTTTCGGGATGTATTCTTCACGAAAATGAGCACCAATCACTGGATCCATCAATGGACCCATGCTGACAACAAATTCAACGATTCCAGGTTCGGGGGATACATAGGTATACAAAAGCGCGCGCGGGTTACTGCGATGAACACTATAGAGCCATTCCGCTATTTGCCAATACCGTTCATCGGTCATTCCCGATGGCCATTCTAGCGTTGAATCATACTCAGCGTCTTGGTATAGCGCATGATGCAAATCGCCATTTATGCCCTCAGCTGCATACTTAGCCACCTCCATTAACTCGGAAAAAAGATTTTCAAGAGCAAAATCAGTAGAGACTTTGTAAAATAAAAAGAATACACCTGCAAATAGGGGCGTGAAAATGATCGTTAGATAAAAAATCATTTTCCAACGAATGCTTATAAAAATTCCCTCGTTGATCATATTTCGAGGATTCATAATTGCTCCCAACAAATCATCATTAGCATCCCCCAATATTCAGATTTCAATCCTAAACTTTCGCTTAAATATTAGATCTAAGCCCACTTGTCAGGGAATTAAACGTATGAACATCCTAACATAAGAAACATTTCAAACAATAACTTTTCTCTTGATGTTTCATTAATGGGCTCAAGATTTGGATATAAATTTTGGAGGGTGTATTTTTGGGGAGGAAAGAATTACCAGAAATAATTACCAAACAATTGCATCAAAACTGTTTGTGCTCCAGCAACATAAATCAGTCTTGACAACATTAGGGTTTCTAGTTTTCTGAAGACAAGAAAAACATATGGGTAAAAGAATAGACACGCCCTGGCTGTTTCTCCGGTCCGAAAAGCCCCTGTCAAAAACATCGCTGTCAATACAAAGAATCCTGAAATAAAAATTGCATTCCATTTGCTATGAAAATTGTTAAGTTTGACTTTTAAGTGCTCTGGGTGGAACAAAACTATTAAACACCCAACTGATAAAAACAGTGCAATCTCCCCGACATTTTCTACCCTGGTTAGAATGTAATTGACTGGCTCTGCAACTGCTCGAAATCCGTTTGGATTTTCAAATTTGCTAGCATTGATAAAACCCAAATAGTGACTGTATCCCCAAAATCGACCAGATAGTTCATTGATGAAAACACCCAAAACCAGGATAATTCCCAACAATACCAATAACCCGATTTTCCGACTAATCACAAACTCCCTTACACCCAATACGAATATTACCAAAAAGAAAAAGAGACCTCCAAAGGACAAGGCATTTGATAACACTAACCCGGAAAACAAAAGAACAACACTAAATATTCTGATTCCATATCTATAAATTTGGACGATACCTAACATGATCAAAAGAGAAGATGTCAGGATTATCGCATCAAGAGATATGCAGCTGTAAATATTTATTGCGGGAATTACCGCAAAAAGGATCGAAAGTTGATTTCGCCGCGCAATATCTACTCCAATTGTTTTCAATATCTGCCAGAAAAGTATTACTGACAAACTGGAAAAGAAAACAAATGAGGCTGCCAATACCTCCAACCGACCATTGCCTAATTCCAAAATAAAGTAATGAAGCAAAACAGCAAATGGTGGATGTGATTTCGAATGAACCCGGAGAGTATCCTGTATTTGTGTAAAATTGGCTAACCATTGAAACCAATCATCAATTTTTTGGGCGTCATGAAAATATTGGCTACGCCCTTGAATAAATGGATCATAAAATCCTTGTTCTATCCCCCCCTGCATTAAATTTCCCGTTACGATGAAAAACAGTCCCAAGATCCATATATGTATCCATTTCAACCGATGAGAATACTTCATGGCAAGCCATAGTCCAACCGAAAACAACAAACCATATTTCAAACCGGAAGCATGGAACTTTAGATCAAATACAGAAATTGGGAAAAATGCAGATGTATCCAATCCAATACTGATCAACTGCGCTTCATCTAAGACAAGCAGTTCAAAGTTTATAGCAGCGAAAATGAGCCATATAATTATTATTCGAAATGAAGTTTTTCCCATTACCAATTCCCGAAATACAAAAATTCACCCTAACAAATGTACTTTATCTTTTCAAAGGAAATTATAGGCACATTACAGTATTGTAATATCAAAACTGATATTACTGGGCCCAATCAATTATTGGATCACTTATCCCCCAATTTCATTGAAAACAACGACGTGTTATTCCAGTCGGTTCTGGAATGTGCCGGGGATTTTCTCAAAGTATGCTCTATATATTAGTGTATAAAGCAATTTTTTGAAGCTCAATAACTAGCTTCAAAAAAAATTCGTAGTAAATACCAATCTTGAAGAAAAAGTGTTCAACTACCCAAAGATAATAGTAAGAAGTGATTATGACTTCGATAAATATGATTTCTCCCAATCCATCGACTAACTAATACGCTAAACGATCCGCTCATCCCAAAGCTGGCGCGTGAGTTGAATATGTCCTAAATGAATGGCGGTATGCTCTAGTGCGTGCAAGAGTGCCCAACCGACTGAAAAATTTTCTCCATCTCGAGGAGAAATAGTTTCTTTGCTTAAATCTTCGATGTTCAGTTTCTCGACAGCTAAACGAGCATAATCAGTGGCGGCATTGATTTTCGCAGATAAATCCTCTACGTGAAGGCCACTAACCTGAAATTCTTCATGTCGTACTCGCCCTGAATCATCACCCATCGCAACATCGCCAATCCAATACCTTTCAGCCCCAACCAGATGCGTAACCAGCACATTGATGGAATTCATCTCCGCGGTTGGATTTTTTACGGGCACCCAATCCAAGGCTGCGGGAGATAAGCCTTCGATTGTTTTCAAGCACCCTCTGTGCATCGCTGTCAACCGTTCGAGAAAATCTTCGAAGAATGAATGCATAAAACTTATTCCTTGTAACTATGGCGCACAACCGCGTCGAAGGGACACTCCGGGATACATTCCATGCAGCCCCAACAACGGCTCATGTCGATAAATGGGGTCTCTTCACGATCAAAGCGGCGAAAGGCATTGCCTCGACAAATTTCCCCTGCCAGACAATTTTTGCAAGCTTGGCAAAGATCATCTT
>CAZVPR010000086.1:0-20452 GCA_964629085.1 uncultured Anaerolineales bacterium | reverse complement strand
ATAATTGGTACAACGCAATCGACAGTGCTTGAACCACCGCCCCCATACTAGTAGACCTGCGACCGAGGGTCGCAGCTGTAATGCGTAAATTTTGAACAGCTGCCCTTAGGCTGCGCTCATGGGCTGACCGTCGAATTGGCTCCAGAAATAAATCTCCCATCTGGGCCACACCGCCGCCAACCACGATCGTTCCAGGATTTACAACATTTATCAAATTTGCAATCGCAATGCCGAGGTAGTCTCCCGCTTCGGTAATGATTTCCTGGGCAACAAGATCTCCCATTCTAGCAGCCGCAGCAACTTCAAAAGCTGTGATTTGCTTTGTCCGGCTGTTATTTTGAGCTAATTGAGTTCTGCGCTGACCAGATTGTACGGCCATTCTGGCCTTATCTGCAATTGCTCTCCCACCTGCCAACGATTCCAAACAGCCCACATTGCCACAAGTGCAGACCGGACCCTGGTCAAGAATAGTTATATGGCCGATTTCACCGGCGCTCCCAGAAGCCCCTCGATATATTTTTCCATCGATGAGAACACCAGCACCCACGCCATAGCCAACTTTAATATAAAGCAAGTGCCTTTCATTGCGACCTGCCCCGTACGCCCATTCGCCTAAAGCGCCCAATTCGGCATCATTGTTTAGAGCAATAGGACAATGCCACAAAGAATTCAAGTGATGCAAGATTGGGAAATTATCCCATCCTGGCATAATCGGCGGTGCAACCACGGCTCCAGCCTCCGCGACTACCGGCCCAGGAACTCCCACCCCAATCGCTAGAATTTGATCAAGACGAAGATCCGCTTTGACTAACAATTCCCGCAGCAAATCATCGATTTTCGCAAGACAGGTTTCGGGTCCCTGACCGATGTCAAATGATACTTCTAATTCGTGCAGAACCTGAGCAGACAAATCTGTGACGATCAACCCAACATGGGTGGCACCAATATCTACTCCGACTGTATGGCCGCCCCCCGCGTTGATACCCAACAGCTTCGAACGCCGACCACCTGTAATGGGACCATTGCTGGTTTCTCTTACAATTTCTTTTTCTATTAACTCATTGATTATGGCTGTTACTGCTGCTCGACTTATCCCCAATTTCCGAGCCAAGTCTGCTCTCGAAATTCCCCCAGAAGTAAAACGAATAAGATTAATTACCGCATTTTTATTGGTGGTCCTACTATTCAAATCCTGGGACAAAAGATTTGGTGACAACAATATTTTCCTTTACCATAAAATTGGATTTTGCCTGAGAGCAAAGTCAGTATAGACAAGAGTCTCTGTTTTGTCAAGTTAATTAACTATAATTACCCCAATAGTTAACTTGGCTAATTATCGAGGCAATTCCATAATTTTTCATATCGACTAATCAATCACTCATTGAAATTCTTGAGATGAGGGTTTATCATATTGCTCAACTTTGAAACCATCTATTCAAGGCAGGATTATGAAAACATCTCACAAATTAGCTGGAGTATATGTTGCTGCAGTGACACCCATGAAAGATGATTTTTCGGTCGATCTGGAGGCAGTACCCGAATTATTGAGCTTTTACGCTGAACGCGGTTGTCATGGTGCGCTTTTGTTGGGGACCACCGGAGAGGGACCATCTTTCGCCGCAGATGAACGTATTGATATTATGCGGGCAGCAACAAAGGTCCGAGACGTTCATCCGGAATTCCAACTCATGGCAGGCACGGGTACCCCCAGCCTGGAGGAAACCGCTCTCCTAAACAAGGCAGCATTCGATTCAGGGTTTCAGACCGTTGTCGCTTTACCTCCCTACTATTTCCGCCAGGTCAGTGATGAAGGATTATTGGCCTGGTTTCAGGCTGTAATAGAGCGATCTGTGCCCGGTGATGGCAGCATGATGGGATACCATATCCCGGGCGTATCTGGCGTGTCACTGTCCTTTGAGCTTCTTGTGCGCCTGAAAGATAAGTATCCCAATCAATTTGCTGGCATCAAAGATTCTTCAGGGGACCTGGATTATTGCCAACGCGTTGGGGATCACTTCAAAGGCGAACTAGTCGTTCTCACGGGCAACGATCGGCTGCTGAGTTTCGCTATGGAAAACAAAGCGGCGGGCTGTATCACCGCCATGGCCAACATCCATTCACCCACCCTAAGAGTTGTGTGGGACGCTTATCAAAGGGGAGAAGATGCATCTGAAGTCCAAAATCAACTTGGAGCCTGGCGCTCGGTTTTGGAAGGCTTTTCTCCTTACGGCCCGACATTGAAAGGGTTACTGGCCCATTGTCATGGCTTCTCGAACTGGTCTGTTCGCCCGCCGCTGGAATCGCTGCACCCTGATCAGGTCAAAGCTGCAACCACCCAATTCAAGGACGCCACCCAATCATGATGTCTATATTACCCCAGGGAAACTGGCGCTTGATTTACACTCTGCCAGCCCCTGGCCACTGGAATATGGCCGTCGATGAAGCCATCCTTGAAGCCATCGGTCAGGGCAAAGTGAAACCGACTCTGCGGCTTTATGCCTGGGATCCCCCCTGTCTTTCTCTTGGCTATGCGCAACCTTTTGGCGATGTAGACCACCACAGAATCGAGCAATCCGGCTGGCAAGTCGTGCGACGAATCACCGGGGGCCGGGCCATTTTGCATACCAATGAATTGACCTACTCAGTGATCGGCCCGCAATCTGAGCCCCGCCTGGTTGGCAGTGTCATTGAAAGCTACCGCAGACTGTCCCAAGCTCTCATGCAGGCCTTGGAAATTCTGGGATTGCCGGTCCGAGCGGCACCGAAAGATGGTGAAACAAGTGGACCTCAAAACACGGAGCCCATCTGCTTCGAGGTACCTTCTCATTATGAGATTACTGCCGGTGGCAAAAAGCTGATCGGCAGTGCGCAAGCCCGCAAAAAGGACGGTGTATTGCAGCACGGTACATTGCCGCTAACTGGGGACCTTGCTCGCATAGCACAGGCACTTTCCTTCGAAGATGAATTATCGCGCCAGCAAGCCGGCGAGCGCCTATTAGAACGAGCTACGACTGTAGAATCAGTTTTGGGAAAAATCATTTCTTGGGAGGAAGCTGCCTCGGCATTCAGTGAAGCCTTCAAAACGGCACTCAACCTGAACTTTGAAGTCACTGGCCTGTCTCCCGGCGAACTTGCCCGCGCCAATTATCTTGTTAAAGAAAAATACGCTCATCCCGATTGGAATGAGCGTATCTAAAGGGCATAATTCATTCGGATACAAACACAACGTCTGGATAGCCCAACGTACGTAAGAAACGCAACAAATAGGTTTCGGCGTTGATTTGAGCCAATTCCAAAATCCCGTCTTCCATGGCGGCGTTGGCAATCTCGGCCTCAGCGACCTGGCGGGCGGCCGTTTCCAGGTGAATATCGCCTTTTGTGAACAGCCCGGTATCACGGTCGTAAACATAGGATTTATCGTTATCCAAGGTTGCGATGAAAACTTCGGCCGTGGGCATGCGCACAAAGAGCACACCCCCATCGAGCCAGAGATCGTCCTCCGTCAACTCGTCCAGATCAACGCCCCCAATCATGACCCCATGGGCCACAAAGATCAATTCATCCCCAAAGAGGAACTCCAGGTTACCCTGGCCTTTATCCGCAGTGACCACTTTCTCGATGGTGTAATGGATGGTCTCCAAACGAGCGATCGTGCGCACGTCACGGATGATCGTAACCGGGTCCGGCAACACCGTGGGGGTGGGATTCATAAACTGCGTCACTTGCGTTGCCAATCCGCCGGTAATGTTGTTCATCGGTTCCAGGGCATTTTCGGTTGTCTCACGGACAACCCCTGTCATATCGCTGACCGCGCTAACCACCGAATACCCAACCCATCCAATCAAGGCCAGGATGGCAATCATAAAAATCCATGCTCTTGCTTCTTTCATGAGTTCCATTATACTATGGGCGTTTAAAATCAAACTATTTGCATCGTATCAGAATCATGTCACTCGGCTTGCTAACTTTACATTTGCACATCCCCGGCTGCTCCTCGTTGAAGGAAAAACGGCACCGGCTGAAACCGCTACTCACACGCTTGCATCGTGAGTTCAATATCTCCGCAGCCGAAATCGATCACAACGATGTCTGGCAGAGCGCCACTATCGCTTGCGCGCTGATCAGCAACAACAAAGTTCACACCCAAAGAGCTTTGCAAAATGTAGCCAAATGGGTAGAAAACAACTGGCCGGATGTAACGATTATGGATGAGTATTTGGAGATATTGTAGGGGCGAGAATCTGTTGGTAAGGTATCTGGGGGCAAGCGAGTCTGGTATGGTCAAATCATAAAAAGGATATGTATGCGTTCATTAGTAAGATCGAAAATTCAAAAAGTAACCGTCACACAGGCGGACCTTCATTATGTCGGCAGCATCACCATCGACCAGGATCTGATCGAGAAGTCGGGTCTTTGGATCGGTGAAAAAGTACTTGTTGTCAGCGTGACCACGGGGACACGCCTGGAAACCTATGTCATTTCTGGCGAGCGCGGTTCTGGAATCATCAGCGTCAATGGGGCCGCGGCACACCTGATCAAAATGGGAGAAGAATTAATAATTTTGGGATTTGAGATCACGGATAAGCCGGTAGAGATGAAAAACATTATCGTGGATGAGAATAATCGTTTTGTCAAATACGTGTAGAAGTTGAACTTCTTTAGTGCCACTGGAGGAAATCAATGGATCTGCAATTGAGCGGGAAACGCGCTTTAGTGTTAGGCGCCAGCAAAGGGCTGGGTTACGCCACAGCGCGTGGTTTGGCGCTGGAAGGTTGTGATGTCGTCATTAATAGCCGCAATCCGGAGAAACTGACCCAGGCAGCCCAGAGTTTAGCGGGGGAGGCAGGCACAAAGGTGATTCCGCTCCCGGGCGATGTCACTGAACCATCCTTTGCCATCTCTTTGATCGAAGAGGCAATCTCCAATTTAGGGGGGCTCGATTTGCTGGTCACCAATGCTGGTGGGCCGCCAGCAGGAGCCTTCGAATCCTTCGATGATGAAACCTGGCAGCATGCTGTGGAGCTTTCCTTCCTCAGCCACATGCGCTTCATTCGGGCCGCACTGCCCTATTTGCGCCAATCCGATGCTGCCAGCGTACTCACGATCACGTCCGTTTCAGTAAAGCAAACCATCAACCATCTGGTCCTCTCCAACAGCATTCGACTTGCCACTATTGGATTAACCAAATCTTTGGCCCTGGAACTGGGCCCTGCTGGAATCCGTTTTAACTCTATCCTTCCTGGCATCACGGAGACTGAACGCGTTTACCAACTCTTAGATCATCGCGCCCAGACCAATGGCACTTCCGTCGCAGAAGAGTTGCAAAAGCAATTGGCCATTTGCCCCTTGGGCCGCATGGCCACCCCGGATGAATTCGCCAATGTGGCCGTATTTTTACTATCGCCCGCGGCTGGCTATGTCACCGGGACCATGCTGCCTGTCGATGGAGGGATTTATAAAGGGACGTTTTAATTGAACCTAGATGACACAGATTTTTTGCATCCGACAAGTAACGGTTGAACAACTGAACGGGACAAGGAAAATCACGAATGGAGTTGAATGGCTCGAATTCCACGAATAATATCGAGAATGATCAAGAAAGAAAATTCGGTAGTGGTGTATGAAAGTGTTTACAAAAACATACTATCCCCCTGAGATGCCCTCTCGAAGCATCCCTGCAGGGGACAGGGACATTCGTGACAAATAATGTACAAGTTATTCTTGACTACACCATTTCGCGCTTGTCCCTGTCAATCTAGCTCATCTGGCTCATAATTCAGACTAAAATTCTCCTATTATCTCGTTGACTTTCCACTTTATCTTTGCTATGCTAACTCTGATAGGCCCTCATTCAAAATAGGAGGCACAGCGATGTTCGAACCCTTAATTGATGTTTCCAAATGGCAGAGCGATATCAACGTCGGCAAGATGCTGGGCGCTGGCACAAAGGCCATGTATATTCGGGCTGGAGGCACTGACCGCAACACCGGTGCAAGCTTCACCGATCGCAGATTCCGTGAGAACGCCGAAAAGTTCAGCCAGCGCGTCCCGGTGGGGTATTATTATTTCTTCTATCCCCATTTTGATGGGATCAAGCAGGCCAAATATTTTTGCAATTTGCTCAAATCTGTGAAATGGAATTTACCACCGGCTATTGATGTCGAGTCAAATCCCAGAAACGTCAGCAAATCCCGGATGCAGACTGAGATCAAAGAATTTCTAGACACTGTGGAAGCCGAACTGGGCGTGAAAGGCATCATCTACACCCGAGCGACTTTCTGGAACCCCAATGTCGGTGCCCCGGCTTGGGCAGCAGATTACAAACTATGGGTCGCACTTTACAGCAACAGCATGACTCATCCCTGGGCCAACAACCCCAACAGCATTTATCGCCCACGACCTTGGAACGATTGGTGGCTGTGGCAATACAGCGCAGATCAAAATGGACGCGGGCCCGAATTTGGGGTTGCAACCCGAGGTATCGATGTTAACCGCATCAACATGACAGAGGAAGAGTTCTACAAATTCGCAAAATGGGGCACTGGCGCTGTTGAAGATTCGGACGATGCTGTGGATGATACGCCCCCGCCCGAAGAGGAAGAGCCGGTCACAGAGGAACCACCAGTGGCTGCTGCAGAGGCGCCAAAATCGAAATATCCCTTCAAGGGCTTTCTACGGCGGGGCTACACGGCCCTGCGGCTGCGTTCCAGACCAACCACTCACGAAAAGAACACTGTGGGCGCGATCAAGCGCGGCTATTCATTTTTAGTTTATGATGAGACGCAACTTGGCGACGATCTCTGGTGGCTAATCAAACTCCCCGATGGCACCGTCGGCTGGGGTGCCCGCCGATATAATGCCATCACCTATTTAGAGCCGGATAACTAATCACTTTCAGAAGTTGAACTTCTTAACTTCCAAATTGAACACCCTCTCATTATCGAGAGGGTGTTTTTCATTCCAACGATTTCACCTATTGCAAATGCAGAACAACCCTGGCATCGCTCCACAAATCTTCCAGGGCGTAATAATCTCGCCGGTCAGGAGAAAAGAGATGCAAGATCACATCGCCGTAATCAGCCAGAATCCAACCGCCATGAGCCGAGCCTTCGATGCGCGGCCGATCGCCAGTGATCTGTTTAATTTCAGAAACAACTGCCTCCGATAAGGCATCAATCATGCGCGGGCTGGTGCCAGAACAAATCACAAAAAAAGATGCAATCAGCGAAACATCATGAATATCCAACAAAACAATATCTTCCCCCTTCTTTTCTTCCAGGGCGTTGACTATGCTATGAGCTAATTCTAAAGTATCCAATAAATCCTCTCACAAATAGATCTCAACCCCCGAATGGGGCAGAGAAAATTTGACTGTAAACAGCACCGCTAGATTGTAAATCACTCCGGTAAAGATGTACACCTTTAATTCGGGCAGTTCCCACGTATCCAATATTGAGGGTATTCAGCACTTCCCCAACGATACGAACTTGTTCGGGGGTGGCATTGCGCGAAACACGCCCCAAGGTAATATGTGGCAGAAAAGGCTTGCGTTCCCTAGAATATCCAACCCGGGCAGTTTGATTGTCGACGCCCCTCTGAAGCGAGATTAACTCTGGGGGACCTTCCACACCCACCCAAACTACACGCGGATGTCTTATTTTCGGAAAGGCACCCACCCCCCCCAAGCTAATTACCATTTGCTCACGATCCACAGCTTCCCCCCTTAAAATATCCTGCAAAACATTAAGGTTGCTCAAAGAGACATCGCCTAAAAATTTCAGGGTCAGGTGCATATTTTTTGCCGGCACCCAACGCACGGGAACATCTCCCATTTGCATTTTTAGTTCTTTGGTTACTTCTGCTAAACGCTCTTGGAGATCGGGAGGCAGATCGACAGCGATAAAGGCCCGAACAACTGACATCTATCTTCTTCCTTGCAATTCCTTCCTTAAATTATGATCCCAATGTTTCCTGTACGGCTTCTTGAAGTTGCTGAAAAGTTACTGGCTTCGTCAAATAGGCCGTAGCCCCTGCGTCCAACCCTGCTTGAATATCTTTCGGCATGCTCTTGGCAGAAACTACGATTACTGGAATGCTGGTCAATTCTGGATCACTGCGCAAGCGCCTTAACACTTCCATGCCTGACATTTCGGGCATCATAATATCTAATACCACCAGGTCTGGTTTTTCATCGCTTATCAAAGCAATTGCTGGTGTTCCGCCATAAGATTTTAACACGGAATACCCCCCCAAACGCATCATTTCTGCAAACATTTCGATGGTATCGGGTTCATCCTCGACGATGACTATTCGTTTGCGGTTGTCTGCCATCGGGGCATCCTTAATTCAATCATATCAAATATGTGATAACCTCATAACAATTGTACTAGAAAATATCATACTAGCGAATGAAATACAAGGGGAAAAGAGTCCTATTCCCCAAATCTGTCCAAAAAAGTGCTGAAATCCTCAGGAGAATCAATGTCGATTAACGGTAAATCATCATGCCATTCCACCCATTTTACGGGAAAATTAGCAAACAGTTTTCTTCCGCCAACATCACCATCTAACCGATCGAATTCTTTGAAGGTGACGCGATCAAAAAGAACAGGATTTGCGCGCTGTCCCTGGACAAGTGGAGCAACAATAGGTGAGAGAGTATGAGCATGAGTCTCGATCAATTGCCGCAGCAATAGCTCTGGAACCTGGGGTTGATCGGCCAAAAGGAAGATCGCCGCGCTCCCACGCCTAGCCAACTCTTTCAGGCCAATTTTTATGGAACTGCTCTGGCCCACAGCCCAATCTGGATTATGGATAATATCGACGTCTAAGTCCTTGAGAGCATCCTTCAATTGATCGGTGTAGGCCCCGCCAACTACGATCACCGGTTTCAATTCTGCCTTGAGCGCTTTGTTTGCTACATGCCAAACCAGGGATTTTCCCTGCCAGGAGAGAAGTTGTTTTGGCCAGCCAAACCGCCTGGCTTGCCCCGCGGCTAAAATAATGCCAGCTACGGGTTCATTTACGGAATGAATGATGGCATCTGGCTGTAAAGAGGCAACGATCGTCGCATCAAATTTTGATTTCACCAAATTGGTGATTTCTCCCGCCGCGCTTTGCGCTTCTATGCTGTCTGCCTGGTTGAGCAGCAGCAGCTTGCGGGCATTTTTTGGGATGCCCTTCAGTCCGCCCTGTTCGTGTCCCAGAACTGTGGCTAAAGCCTGAGGGCTGATCACATCCTTCAATTGCAAGCCAGATAAAGTTGTGAACAATTCTTGTCGAAAAACCGACTCGTCGTTCAAGGGCTTGCCAACACCTGACATCCCGGCCACCACAACAACGGTATCGACAAAATTTGGGATAACCGGCTCGTGATCGGCTGGAGCCTTGAGGGGGAGCTGGCGTGAGCCGTCGGCTTCGATCAGCAGCGGCAGGGATCTGTATCCGCAAAATTGATGCAGCCACTCCATGATTTCAGACCTCAAACCCAAAGTACGCTGACCAACGACGGGCCCGGTGAGCAAAATTACCCCAAAGAGCGGTCGGTCAATAATGAAATTAGTATCTTCAAGGGTCTCAAGGATAAAATGATGGTCAGCCAGTTCGATCTGCTCCAAGGATAAATGGGTGGTCGCGCAGACAATGACCGGCGAATCCATTGCGCGTGCCAATTGAAAAAGCACTGTAGATTTACCCCCTGAACCGACCAATGCCAGGCGGGGTCGTTCAGGCATTCGCATTGCTTTTCTCAACTCCATAAGGATTGCCGCATTTCGGGCTGACTTAACAACGCTTCTAACACCCCCCCAGCGATGGCGAATGACTTCTCTGATACGAGACAGGCATAACTGGGATCGTCGCGCGGGTCTACATCGCCGACTTTCATGCCCCGGTGAACGAGTATGCCATCATGGAGTAAGCCCCGCAACACTCCCCCGAAGGGGGCTAGAATCGGTTCTCCATTTACTTGAGCAATCAATTCCCCCGCCGTAACGTGCTCCCCCAACGTTTTCTTTGCAGCAATCACTCCATCGATTGGGGCCCGCAAAACACGCTCAGCCCGAAATGTAGATACTTTTCCTGGGATTCCTGTATCTTTTTCGGGAGCGCCCTCCCAGATCACGCGGCCCAGACTGTGACCGCGGTTGGTCTCGATAACGGCCTGGCAATTTTCACCTGCGACAAATCCAGGACCAAGGCCGATCACAAACGGAGCAGCATCCATTCCCAAATCAGGGGCTTTTTTGGTCATGCGTGCATCAATCAGAGCACGGATATCAAATAGGGCTTTTTGCAGGATTTCGCAGGTTGGATCGACGATCACTGGAATTTGATTCTGGCCCAAAGCTGCCTGGGCGTCACCCAAAGTATCAACACAAACTGCAGTAACCCCTTCGACGTCAACCTGCCCCTCGAAGACTGCATTGGAAAATGATACCAACCGCCGGACTGCCATTGGCTGAGCCAATTCTGTGATAATGAGATTAATCCCGATGCGATGGAGCCTCAGGGCAACGCCACTGGCCAAATCGCCGCCGCCGCGCATCAAAACAATCGGCTTTTTAATTGCCATCATTAGTTTATCCGATCTCGAATATCATCACGCCAATCAAAAGAGGAGCCATAGAAAAAGCCCAAACCCATGAGAATAGGTATCGCTGCAATGCCAACAACCGTGG
Organism: uncultured Anaerolineales bacterium; assembly: GCA_964629085.1. Classification (GTDB taxonomy): domain Bacteria; phylum Chloroflexota; class Anaerolineae; order Anaerolineales; family UBA11858; genus NIOZ-UU35. The sequence goes on along the minus strand of CAZVPR010000086.1, from coordinate 9,773 downwards.
CAGTCCTTCCTTCAACAAAATAGGGTAACACCAACAAGATTATCAGTCCTAATAATGCCCCAATGTATAAGCCCTTTACTCTGTGAGGGACATCTTTTACCGCATCCTTGAAGAAACTCTCATTTTGACGTTTTCTGGTTTGCTGGTGGCTGATCCTGCGGCTGGTCTGTCTTTCTTTGATTTGTGGATCACGAGCACGAATTTGCTGATCGCGGATGCGCTTCAAGCGCTCTTGTTCGCTTTCATGGTTATTCATAACACGCTCCCTGACCAAATTCCAAATTGAGTTTCTAGAAACCGGGTTTTAAATTCCTGGAAAATCCCGGTTTCTTTGGCCTAGATTATATTAGATTACTTAGTTTACACTATACTTTTGTGAAATCGGATATAGATTCTAGAAACGGGGTTTAAGACCTGGAAAATCCCGGTTTCTTCGGCAAACAGATGAGTCCTCTAAAAAACTAAAAATGACTGCTGTCATATTCATAGTGTCTGCTGACATCTCAACAAAATACCTGCCTCCAATGATAATTTGAACATCATTTTGGATGCGTGGTTACTGGTAAAAACGAGAAAACAAAATATTTAACAGTAAACCTCCTCCAGGAGGTTTTTAATATGCCAACTCAACAAATATTACAACTAAAAAATGTTGTCAAAGATTACGCTACAGGAGATGGGCCCTTTCGGGCATTGAATGACATTTCAATAGAGGTCAATGCGGGTGAGTTCCTGGGAATTACCGGCAAATCCGGGGCTGGAAAAACAACGCTGCTCAATATGATCTCTGGCGTAAGTTCGCTTACAGCTGGGGAGGTCATCTTTCACGCAACCAAAGATGGCTATGCGAAGGAAGCGCCCATTCACTCATTGGATGAGGATGAACTTGCCATCTGGCGCGGCACTAATTTGGGGATCGTGTACCAATCCTTCGAGCTGATGCCCGCCCTCAACCTGATCGATAACGTTATGCTGCCGCAGGATTTTACCGGCAGCTATCATCCGACCACTAGCAAAGAGCGCGCCCTGAAACTATTGGAACTGGTCGACATCGTTGAGCACGCCTACAAAATTCCGGCGCATATTTCCGGCGGACAGAAACAGCGAGTGGCCATCGCCCGGGCCCTGGTCAATGATCCCCCACTTATTATTGCCGATGAACCAACAGGCAATCTGGACACCGTCACCGCCGAAACCATCTTCCACATCTTCGAGCAGCTTGTCGCCGAGGGCAAAACCATCATTATGGTCACCCATGACGAAAGCCTGGCTGGACGCTTCTCCCGCCGGCTGCACATTTCGGACGGCAGAATGGTCTCGGTTCACGCCGAAAACGGGAACCAGAAAGGCCCCGACAATTCTCGGAACATAGAAATTACATCGGGAACGAATCCGTTTGGCGCCAAAGTCAACGACAATAGTGAATCTTCCAAAAACCAGGCCGCCATAGTTCTCAAAGATATTGTCAAAACGTACGAGAATGCGGCCGGAAAATTCGAGGCACTCAAAGGAATCAATGTACAGTTCGACCAAGGTCAATTCGTTTCTATTGTGGGCAAGTCGGGATGCGGCAAATCGACTTTGTTGAATATGATCACCGGCATTGATCATCCATCGTCCGGAAAAGTTATCGTCAATGGCGATGATATTTACCAAATGACCGAAAGTCAACGCGCCTTGTGGCGCGGTCGCAACATGGGGGTGGTATTTCAGTTTTTTCAACTTCTCCCGACGCTGACACTCCTGGAAAATACGATGCTGCCCATGGATTATTGCAAAGTTTATGACTTTCGCGAGCGTCCACAGCGCGCCATGGAACTCCTGCAGATGGTTGGGTTGGAAGATCAGGCCCACAAACTCCCTGGCAACGTCTCCAGCGGTCAACAGCAGAATGCCGCCATTGCCCGTTCACTGGCCACCGATCCAGCAATCATTCTGGCGGATGAGCCAACGGGCAACCTGGATTCACGCTCCGCGGATGTCGTTCTGAATTTATTTGAGTCGCTGGCCCAAAATGGGAAAACAGTTTTGATCGTAACCCATGATCCATCGCTGATGGACCGCACCAAACAAACCATCATCCTTTCAGATGGTGAGGTGATCGACCAGACAGTCGTGAACGCGCTGCCCCTCCTGGATCATCCCCAGATGTTGGCTGCAACACGACAATCTCAGAAGCGCATCTTCGAACCGGGCGTCACAGTTCTCAATCAGGGGCAGGCTGTCGACCACTTCTTTATCGTCGCCCGTGGAGAAGTCGAAATCGTGGTCAACTCGAAGATCCCCGAAACAACCCTGCGGCGATTAGGACCAGGCCAATTCTTTGGCGAAATCGAACTCATACGAGGCGGCGCCTCACTTGCAGGTGTGCGCGCAACCGAACAGGGGCCCGCCGAACTGGCGTTGATCCCCAAGGTTGAATTTCTCAATTTACTGCAAGGTTCCCCAAACATGAGAAAAGCTTTCGACAGGGTAGCTCAAATCCGCAGCCGCGAAGTTCAATCCATTCAAATCTAATCCATATGAAATCAAAAAAGAATCTATTCAAACCACGTTGGAGCAAAGTAATCTCCGACCTGTGGGATAACAAACTGCGAACGACGCTTGTCATCGCCTCGATAGCCGTGGGCGTTTTTTCATTGGGCACAATCGTCAATGCCTATGTAATCCTTTCCCAGGATATCGGCCTCACCTTTGCTGCCCGCAACCCGGCCAACATTGACATCACTACCGAGCCTTTCCACGAAAACTTTGTGCGTTCCATCGAGCATCTCCCCGAGGTGCTGGATGCCGAGGGAAGGCAAATTCTCAATGTGCGCACCAGCCTCGATGAACAAGAATGGCTGAATATCCAATTGATTGCGATCAGTGATTTCGAGAATAGCGCCATAAATCTGCTCTCGCCCGTCTCTGGAATGAATGCGCCGGGAAAACGGGAATTAATCGTTAGCGAAGATTTCCTGAATAGCACCGGCTATCAGGTCGGAGACATCATTACCGTGGAAATGTCCGATGGCTCAACCCATAACCTGCCCCTGGTTGGACTGGTTTCAGACCCGGTAAGCAACGGCAACAATTTTTTGGGCGGAGCCAAGGGCTATGTTACCCTGGATACTCTCGAGTGGATGGGTGGACGCAATTTTTTCAACCATCTTTATGTCCGCATTAATGGTGATTCTTCGGACGAAAGTCTAATCTCGGAAGTAACCGTGTCCATCGAAAATAAGGTTGAGGATAATAACCGGGAGGTTTATCGCACAGCTTTACGTCCTTCAGACCAACATCCGTTAGGTTCAACAGTGTTGGCGATGTTAGGCGTGCTGGCTGCCCTTGGGGTTCTGATTCTCATCCTGAGCAGTTCGCTGATTGTCAATACCCTCAACGCTTTGCTCAGCCAACACTTCCGTCAGATTGGCGTGATGAAGCTGGTGGGCGCGCGCAGCAAACAAATCTTGGGGATGTATATCATCTTGATTCTGTCCTACGGGGCAATAGCGCTGAGCCTGGCGTTACCCCTGGGCGGAGTAGCAGGTTACGCTTTCGCGGAATTCATCACTGGTTTTGTCAATGCAGAACTATTGGGATTTCGGATAGTGCCTTTAGCCACCATTTTACAAATTATGATTGCGCTGTTGATTCCCCTGGTGGCAGGCTTCGTTCCGGTGCGGAGCGGATCAAAAGTGAATGTGCGCCAGGCTATCAGCGACGACCGGTCAGGGTCTAATTTTTCAGGTGGCAATTGGCTTAATCGCTTTTCCAATGTAGTGCAATGGCTTTCGAGGCCAATCCAATTATCCTTCCGAAACACTTTCCGGCAGAAAAGTCGCTTGGTTTTGACCATTTTCACACTGACGATTGCCGGGGCCATCTTCATTGGTGTATTCAATGTGCGCTCATCCATGGATCACTTTATGGATCAAGTTGCGCAACATTTCAAAGCCGACGTCACCTTGGGATTCAACCGTCCATATTCGGTATCAAAAATTGAGCGAATCGTGCTGCCCATTCCGGGGGTGGTTGACGTCGAAGGCTGGGGCGCTGCCAGCGTCGATATTCTAGACTCTGATGACAATGTCCTCGAAAAGATCAACATTTTGGCGCCCCCCAACGACACTGAACTGGTCGAAGCAGAAATCCTTGACGGTCGCTGGCTGCTGCCTGGAGAACGCAAGGCGCTGGTTGTTTCCGATACGATTTATGATTTTTATCCAAACCTGCAACCCGGCGACACCATCTTGGTCGAGACACCTGAGGGCAAAGATGAACACTGGGCCATAGTTGGTGTGTTTCGGTTTGCCGGCGGCATGGACGACACTCTAGGATATGCAGACTACGACTTCATCACCGATATTTTGAATATGCCCAATCAGGCGATGACATTCCGAGTAGTGACCAGTGATCACAGCCTGGAACAACAAAAAATGGTCAGCCAAACGTTAGACAAATATCTGCGTGACCGTGACTTTATGGTCAATGAGGTCGAGGCCGGGCTGGTCACCCAAGATCAAAGCGCTGAAGGCATCAATGTTCTGATCATCTTCCTCTTGCTCATGGCGCTGATCACAGCCTTTGTAGGCAGCATTGGACTCACCGGCACCATGGGGATGAATGTATTGGAACGCACCCGTGAAATCGGGGTGATGCGCGCCATCGGTGCTGTGGATGGCGAGATTATCAAATCCATCGTCATTGAAGGTAGCACGATTGGCCTGATCACCTGGGTGTTTGCTGTTGGCCTTTCATTCCCCATCAGCCGGGTGTTACTCAACATTATCAGCGAGGCCATGCTGGGCTCTGCCATGCCATTGACTTACACCTTCCAGGGATTTGTGATTTGGCTGGCCTTGGTTCTGCTGTTATCGGTGGTTGCCAGCATCCTGCCGGCACGCAATGCGGCCAGTCTGACCATCCGAGAAGTATTGGCTTATGAATAAGATGTTTCTTCGATACATTAAACTGCCCTTCTGCATAATCTGTAGAAGGGCAGTTTCTTCGCTTTCTCAATCACATTTTCCTGGAATATTGGCATATAAATCAAGACAATAAATGGCAGGCACATACCATTTGCCGTGCAATCCTCCTGCGCAAATGGCTTGCTCATATATACCTTCTTTCAGATTAATTTCTGGAAATATATCCACCATATCCAAAGGATCTGCGAAAGGGCTAACTGCCGATAATAATCCGCTCAGTAAATCACCACTACCAAAATTCACGATGGAGTGTTTATCTCTCGGATTTTCCACATCATTTCCACCACAAAAATAATCTTTATTACGATCATAACGCTCATGATCGTCAAGCGCCCATACCCATTCCCCTTTTGGAAAGGCATTTGCCAAATTGGGACGCTCAGAAGTGTTGATGATTAATTCAGTGCGATATTCTCCGACATTAAATTCGGAAGTTATCGTAGGGTGTATTTCATCAAAATCTGACCCAGAACAATCTTCATCCCAACCCAAATAAGCGAAAAATCCACCTTCTAATAGAGTGACGTCGAAAGCGTCAGGATAGCTCTCGCATTCATCATGACTGACATATAAACCGTGCTTGCCTTCAGAAACCCAGAAATAGGGATGGGATAAATATCCAGAAGTTCTTCCCCAGAATGGTATCTCGTTGGGAGAATAATTAAAATCATGGCCATGACGCTTGATGCTGACAGCTACTGGCCGGAATACCCATTTCTCCCCCGCTCTATTTGACGAATGCGGATAGAATTCTGCTCCTTTGTCTGATGTTCCCAAGCTGCCGTTTGCTTTTCTGCTTAAACATATCTGCGTGCGTTCAGTATCCCCATAATGCGCAAAGGTATCGTGCTCCCCAGGGCCAGTGACGAAATCGACCAGGTCATCTTTTTGCTTCAATGGTACGTAGTCATAATCGTTGAGCATAACAATTGTCAGTAATACACCCGATGGATTATATTTATCGTTTGTGTCTCCATACAGTTTTCCATCTTCAATGCAATTTACGGGGGAAACCTGGTAAAGGAAAGCGACATTTTCAAACTCTTCAACGCCACTTACAAATCCTTCCATACGCTTATCCCCATCAGGAGTTTCTAATTTTTTGTGTTCGTTCTCATCCCGATCGAATAAATAAATTGGTGCAAAATTTTGCGCCACCCATAATTCTTCTTCATTATCCAGCCCATCGCAATCCGAGTCTGTATTTGAGTTGCACTCAATGTTAATTTGTATCGCGCCTCCCTGGCTAGCTCGGACCATAACGGTATCGACGAAGATGGGCGATGTTTGATATTGATCATAAAATTTTTGATCACTGATCGCAGAAATAAAAGGCGTATAAGACCGATTTCCCTCATAAAATTGATCGTAGGTTATTTGAATCTGGGCGGTCATATTTCTCCAAGATTCGGAGTAAGAAGTCAATATGGTTTGCTCTACCGCCACACGATTCGAAAAATCCTGATTTGGGTTTTCTTCGGGAAAAAGAAAATCTCCGTTTTCATCCAGAAAAGTCAAAACCAATTTCAAAGAATGGGTCATTGCCAAATAGCTGACATCCACATCAAAGGTGATTTTTCCGGAGTGATCATTAAAACTGATATCAACATCATGAATGTTTGCGTCATCCACACCATCACAATCTGAAACACTAGAATCACACTCTAGAATTTCAATAAGTGGCGTCGGGGTTGCACTTGGTTCTTGTACGGTGATCGAAATCGTCGGAGCTGGTTCCTGGACCGCAACCGCTTCTTCTCCCACACGTACCACTTCTTGAATATCCAATGGATAGGTCTCATTTCCAAATTCAATTTCATACCTACAGGTATCCAAAATATCATTCAAATCACTCTGATTATTAATATTTTGCAAAGTGACTTGCGCCGCTGTGGTTTGATCTGGATGAAGGCTCGGCAAGGGACCTTCACCCGATTTGGAATGTACGCCGCCGACGCGGAAATACGCCACACCAAGTTTAATTTCCGCATCATAACTGATTTCTACAGCATTGGAATATTCTGCCTCGCAGGCACCTAGTCCATAAATTGTATAGTTTAAAGGACCAGCAGACCAGCGATTCAATGTAAAGGTTGAAGACGTGAAATGCACATCTACATTTTCGAAGGGGGCTTCTTCAGAAGCTCCTTCATCAGCTTGATCCTGTTGGACAACTTCGCCGTTTTCAGAATATATGACTTTCTCAATCAATGGGTAATCCACACCATTCGCAGAAAAAGTAATCTCACACTGCCGACTAAAACTATCAGCTTCTTCGTATGACTCAATTTCTGCCCAAGTGGCTACTGGTATGAAACGCTGACCAGGGTCAACATAACCTGCGTGATTGTCGCCACGCTTTTCCAACAAAACGCCTGCTAAACGAATATATATTGGTTCTTCACGCCAGAACCCCCCCTCTTCGATCACAAAATCATTGTATCGTTCATTATCATCCAATTCACAACCTTCCGAGAATTTAAAGGAATATTCCACTAAACCCTCCGGCCAATGATACGCTGGGAAAGCCTCAGGCAAGCTGTATTCAAGAGCATAACTGGCATCTTGTGCATTCGAATTTATTTCATGTTCAGTGACAGGTTGTTTATCGCTCTCTGCCTCTCTATCAGCATAAATGACTTTCTCAATCAATGGGTAATCCACACCATTCGCAGAAAAAGTAATCTCACACTGCCGACTAAAACTATCAGCTTCTTCGTATGACTCAATTTCTGCCCAAGTGGCTACTGGTATGAAACGCTGACCAGGGTCAACATAACCTGCGTGATTGTCGCCACGCTTTTCCAACAAAACGCCTGCTAAACGAATATATATTGGTTCTTCACGCCAGAACCCCCCCTCTTCGATCACAAAATCATTGTATCGTTCATTATCATCCAATTCACAACCTTCCGAGAATTTAAAGGAATATTCCACTAAACCCTCCGGCCAATGATACGCTGGGAAGGGCTCAGGCAAGCTGTATTCAAGAGCATAATGAGTATTCTCATCTTTTCCAGGAGAATCATTTGGAGCGGCTGTGACTATCTGCATACTTGAAATCGATAGCCCCATGAATATACACAGGCCAAAAATAATTCTCTTGCTAGCTATTATCCGGCAAATGAAATTCTTCAGCATGCTAAGCTCCTCATTAAATTTTTGACATTGTGGGAAATGTGGTTGAACAATCAGCCAAATAGTCCTTATTCGGCATTTATCATATATATTGTCCACATATTTTCTTATTGATTGTACATTATCATCGCAAAACTCACAAGATTAGACAAAAATATCCTGATGCCACATTGAATCAAATACAAAATAATCTAAAATCGAAAGTTTTAACTTGAGCTAGATTTGTGTATCACTACATGGTAACCATCCAATTAGTGTGGTAGATAAAGCTTGGCAAAGTACTATTTATTGCTGTATTTGTTTCCTTCCAATCAGCATTTCCAATTCAAGAATGCTCAGCCCATTAAATTCAAGTGTGTCCAACCCAATCCTATATCCAGTGACACCGCCCTTTTAGTTCCCTGTCCAACCAAGGGATAACAAAATCGTTGCCAACGCAAATAGAATCCCTTAGATGGCGAATGGAAAACGCTCAAACTGTTTGATGTTTTAACTTTGTCGGTATTACTTAGGAAGAAACAGATTGAACCGTGTCATGACCCCCAAGCGATCAGAGATTGTATCGAGGGGCGCATTGTGTGATACGCACCCTTCCCGAACGGACGCGCGCCATGCTGCCCGTAGGGTCATCTTCGATGTGTACGCCTTCGACGGGCGGGCGCGATACGCACGTTATGATAATCCGTGCACTCAGGATGCTGGTTTATTCCCTCACAATCACCATGATTTCGACCACTCCCTACAAATTAATAATCAACTTTAGTTTCAATATTTCCCTCCTCTTTGAACATCTGGTAGATTTGCGTTCAACCCTTAGTATCGCAATTTGTGGCGCCAGTGTTCCCGCTATGTTAGCCTCGATTCAATAGTTTCGGTAATAATCTTCGGCGTTGGTTTCCCCCGTACTTGACGAATTTTGTATCCAAGCAGAATTCCAAATATCAATAAATTAGCCCAAGCGTGAATTGGAGCGATCAATCTAACAAGATAAGACTCATAACTAAATGGGGTCAATCCCAACATCACAATTATCGTGTTGCTGGGTAAAAGTTTTATGCCGAGTATTGTAGTAAATATCACCAAAAGCACCCAATTATCTTTGTTTATTGATCCCGCCCTAACCTTTAGATAAACATAAAAAATCCCAGGAATGACCAAAAAAGATTCATAATTACGGTGATAAATAATTAGAAATGTAAACATTGAAACCAAGCTAATATCCAATAAGCTATGATGGGCATCTGCTCGGTTTTTGGACACCAGATAGAATGTCACACCAAATAATCCTAAGATTACCAGCCAAGAAATTGTGTTCGTTAGCACAGAGTACTGGTTAAATAGCCGAAAGATAAGTGGTGATAAATTTTGCAAAGCAACACTGTGTATGAAAAATGGAGATGGATTGTTCATTGAATACGAGCTAACCTGCCCAAAAGAAAACCACATTTCTTGAAGGGTAGCGATTATTGGCCGCCCGGAAATGATCAATGGCCCAAGTGTAGAGATAGCTGCCGTGATAATGCTGCAAATCACCAACTTGTATTGACGTTTTACAAGAAAGTAAAATGCGAGAACCGGGTAAAAGGTTGGTTTCATTACTAATAAACCAAGTAACTACTAAGCCATCACCTGTGATGGCATGAACGACTGGCTGCGGAGGGC
>CAZVPR010000085.1:0-20479 GCA_964629085.1 uncultured Anaerolineales bacterium | reverse complement strand
GAGTTATTGTACGGCACGGCCAAAGTCAACCCCTGGAATTTCTTGCCATAATTAAGTATCAGGCAGTTTAACGTCTTGCCCAGGACTCTCTATGACAACCCTCGCTACATGCGAAGCACATCCGAAGGATGAAAGGCAACCGGGCGCAACATCCATCGCTTCAATGTCATAGCAATTGCCTTCTTTCGTAAGGATTTTTAAGGGCCCATTTTTCAGGTATCAAGCATTCCCTGTTTATTATCTCTTCAGTCGCGCTTCACGAAACTGCGCTCTGATTTTTCCAGCAGCTACTGCCATTACAATCGATTGCACCGCGCCGATCTCGCCACGGGTAAAACCTTGTTCTCTGGCCACGCCATAGTAAGACTGCATTCATGGTTCGCAACCGGTTGCCATGGCAACTGCCAGATGGATCATCAGCGTTGTTTTAGGATCCAAAACATCATTATTCCGGGCAGAATCATAGAAATCATCGTAGAGCTTTAGCTGTTGTTTTGAAAGCATAAAAACTCCTTTTCTCTACTAGAAGCCACATTCCTTCGAGAAGTGCAGTTCCTTATTCCGGTTTCCTGGCCGTGACCTTGGCGCTGAAGACTGCTTTTTGTGGATCAAAATCCTGGATAACATCTGCATCTTCAAGCACAATCACATCTTGATCGCTGTCTTCATTGATAACCAATACAGCCTTTCCTTTTTCTCCAGCTTCTTCGATCTGGGTTTTAATATCTGGGCCGAGCTGTTCCAAAGCAGTATCAATCATCACCTGATCCCAATAAGTAGCTGTCACATCTATATCAGTAAATCCCGCATCCCGAATAGCCGACACATAATCTTTGACGTCCATTGCCCCAGCAATACAACCAGCCCAGGCGCTAAGACTGTTCTTGATCTCGTCTGGGAGCGGACCATCGGTGACAATATCACTTACCGCTAACTTACCACCAGGTTTCAGGGTCCGGAAGGCTTCACCAAATACCTGGGGCTTGTCTGGGCTAAGGTTGATAACACAGTTGGAGATGATCACATCGATCCTGTTATCACCGACGGGAAGGTGTTCAATCTCTCCCAGACGGAATTCAACATTTTCGGCCCCAACTTTGGTTTTGTTGGCACGGGCCTTTTCGATCATCGAAGCGGTCATATCCACACCGATGACCTTTCCGGTCGGGCCAACCTTTTTGGCGGCCAGGAAACAATCCAGGCCGCCTCCTGAGCCCAGGTCTAGAACTGTCTGCCCTTCTTCAAGAGAAGCCAACGTGACCGGGTCGCCGCATCCCAAGGAAAAATCAGTGATTTCTGTTGGCAACTCAAACGCGTCTTTGTCCTCATAAAGTTTTGCTACCACTCCCAGATCAGACTCGCTCTCCGGGCCGCAGCAAGAACTACCAGATTGTGGTGCACAACAATCAGCCTGTGTTCCTTCTTTATGCTCTTCAGCCAAACGGCCGTAACGTTCACGAACAACTTCTCGGATATCCTCAGGGATTTTATCTTTTATAGTCATACTTTATCTCCTTATATATTTACATATTTATATTTATCGATAGGTTATAGTAAAAAAAATGCGCTAGCGGTTTATTCCGGCACCTCCACAACCATTTTTATACGTTGATTTGGGGCAAAATCTTCAGCAACCTGGCAGCATCCTTGAGCCAGGCGTTTCTGGTCCAGGGTATATAAGATCTGCTTTCCCTGCCGCACGGATTTGACCAATCCGGCATTCTTCAAAATTTTGAGATGATGCGACACGGTTGGTTGGGCGACATCCAGCTTTTTGACAATATCATTTACACTGAGCAATTCACAACAGCAAATCGCCATGATTTTTTGGCGAGTCTCATCGGCTAAAGCCTTAGCAAATTCGACCGTGTCTAATACTATCGTTACTGTTTTCATATCGAAATTTATCTATACGTCCCAATACTAATCGATGTTTATCGATATGTCAAGCTTTTTGATACCGAAAGTAGTCTTCGGGCTTAGCCAGGATCTAGCCAGGATCTAGCAAGGATACAGGGAGGATGTTCGTAGGATGCACACCAGGTTCTTACCAACTTAAAATACCATGGAGGCTTGCATTTCAGAATGGTGGTGGTATAATTCTCCACGAAATTCGGGCGGTTAGCTCAGTTGGTTAGAGCGTTGCGTTGACATCGCAAAGGCCGATGGTTCGAGTCCATTACCGCCCACCTTTTTACCCTTTTTTGAGCGCAAAATGTATTTATTTTCTTTGCGCTCTTTGTTTTTTAAAGGCTAAAAACTCTAAGAATAATTGATAATCTTGTTCAGAAACTTCAACTTCCGAACCATCGTTTTCCCCCAGACTAGCAATTCGTTCTTTTACATCTTCTTCACTCAAAACACCATAAATACTATCCGTTGTGACAACGCTTTTATGACCTAAATTCTGGCTAATTGCTTTGACCTTATCAAAAGTTTTCGCTTTCTTAGTTTCATAAACAGCATTTCCATGTCGGAATATATGTGGTGAGTGATAAGGCAAACCAACCTCCCCCAACCAGTATCTTATAGCGATTTGAACCTACCTCGCTGGGGTGTCTCTTCCGAGCAATGATTCCAATTGGATACATATCCCATATACCTTCATTTGAACATATTTTTGACCCTTTGCGTTTTCTGCAGAAATGGTAAACTAGCGGTAATCCTTTTTGCTGGTATAGAAATATGTTTAAAAGACGCGACAACGTTACAGAAACCACTACAAATTTTTCCGCTCCTGCTACCCGAGTAACATCAGTTTTGGGGAGCGGGATCACCTGGAAAGGGACCATTCATGGCCAGGGCGGTGTTCGAGTCGAAGGGGCATTCGATGGCGAAATTTCACTACGCGGGATGCTCGTTGTAGGTGAGACTGGACGGGTTACCTGCGAGCATGTTAAAGCGCATATGGTCATTGTTGCTGGGGCATTACGCGGCGATATTACTGCAGAAAAGGTCGAAATTCGAAGTTCGGGCCGGGTTTGGGGAGACGTGGTCACGGCCGCTTTTTCCACTGAAGAAGGTGCTTTTTTGCGTGGACAAATCCGCATGGAAGAAGAAGTTGATTTGGGCTTACCCCCTGAAGATATAGCAGAATCAAAACCGTCTACGGAAGAAAAGAACAGCGACAATCAAAAAGAGTGAATCTTCGTTGGCTTCTCGTCACCATAATGGCATTTGCCTTGGGTTTGGGCGCCTGCTCCCCAATAGCAACACCTACACCCAAATTAGAGCTCTCTCCCCCGCAAAGAACCACACCTGAAATATCCCTTTCGATCATTGCTTCTCCCACAACCGTACAATCAACAACTGAACCGATTGTCACTGCAACTGCTGCTGCAACAAAAACGGTCATTCCACTTACACCTACACCTACTCCTACACCTTCACCTTTGCCATGCACATCCGCTGAAGGTTCCATTGAAATACAACAGATTAATTCCAGTCTTCTCGAAGACCCTCTCGTCTTCAGAGTCTACCTGCCGCCTTGCTACGATCAACAGCCCAACCTGAAATACCCCTCGCTGTATTTGCTGCACGGTCAAACGTATACTGATGATCAATGGGATCACTTGGGAATTGATGAGGTTGCAAACTCATTGATTTCAAACAAACAAATTCCAGCGATGATTATCATCATGCCTGGCGAACAGGATCAACACAACCCTCCCCCTGAAAATCCATATGGTGAAGCAATCACAAAAGAATTAATTCCTTATATCGATAAAACGTATCGCACGATTGCCAACAGAGAGCATCGAGCAATCGGCGGGCTATCACGCGGCGGCAATTGGGCCATCCATCTTGGCATCTCCCAATGGACACTTTTCGGCAGTATTGGTGCTCACAGCACACCGACATTTGTTACTGATGGCCCTTCACGCATTCGCGATATGGTAGCAGCTATCCCCAGGGACAAACTACCACGTATTTACATGGACGTCGGGGTAGACGATGGCTGGAGACAATACACTTTTCAGCTTGAAACTGTACTCACAGAGGAAAAAATCCCTCACGAATGGTTCCAATTTCAGGGCACGCATGACGAGGATTACTGGTCAAAACACATTGCAGATTACCTTTTGTGGTATGCCCAAAGTTGGTAATCCTTATTCAAACTTCCGGTGGTGGCCACAATGTAAGTGATAACGTCATTCTAAGGCGGGCACGGTGTAACGGAGCGATTTTCCCAGGTTTTGGACGAAATTTGCGCTTCGCCAGACCCTTTGACTGCACCTGCGGGGCACCTCAGGGTGATAAATTGCATAAGCAATACATACAAATCACCCGCTACCAAACTTCCATGAGTTATAATCATCCCATGACACTGACACTCGAACAAGTTGAACACATCGCAAAACTGGCACGCCTGGAATTGACCGACGAAGAAAAAGCACGTTTCCAGCAACAACTTTCGGCAATCTTGGATCATTTCGAGGCGCTCCAATCGGTTGATATATCAGCAGTTTCAGCGAATGCTGGATTGGGGCTTCTAGAAAGCCTTTTGAGAGACGATGAAAGTCGTTCAGGGCAAGCGTTGGAAAAAACCTTCGAAAATGCGCCTGATGCGGCCAAACGACAGTTCAAAATTCCCCCAGTTTTTGATTAAATTCCCGCCAAAATTTCCACTGCGACCTCATGGATAATCCTACAGAATTCACCCTATCACAAGCTATCAAAGCGCTAAAAAGCGGCGAACTTTCCAGCCGTGAACTAACCCAGGCTTACGTTGACCGTATCGAAAAACTGGAACCTGATATACATGCCTATATTTCCCTGAATCTGGAAAACGCCCTCCAAGAGGCTGAGGCCGCCGATAAACAACTTACTGCAAGTGGAGAGCCTGCGCCTCTATTAGGTGTTCCCCTGGCAATCAAAGATGTGCTGGCCGTGGAAGGATTACCCTGTACTGCTGGCTCAAAAATCTTGGAGAATTTCTTACCCCCTTATGATGCCACCGCCGTTGAATACCTGCGAGACGCAGGCGCTATCATTCTGGGCAAAACCAATACAGATGAGTTCGCCATGGGGTCATCAACCGAGAATTCTGCCTATGGGGTGACACACAATCCCTGGGATAAAAGCCGTGTTCCGGGGGGCTCCAGCGGAGGCAGCGCGGCAGCCGTCATCTCTGGGATGGCTCCGGTTGCTTTAGGCACGGATACCGGTGGCAGCGTGCGCCAACCCGCTTCATTTTGTGGGGCAACTGGTCTAAAGCCAACTTACGGCCGGGTTTCACGCTACGGTTTATTCGCTTATGGTTCATCGCTAGACTCTGTCGGTGTTTTGGGACGAAATACCGATGATGTCGCAATAATCTATAACTTGATCCATGGGCACGATTCTTTGGATGCTACTAGTTCGCAACACCCCAAAGATAATATCAATCTCAACGGATCAGAATCCATCCAAACTCTGCGCGTAGGCGTGCCTGATGAATACTTTGGCAGCGGACTTCATCCTGAAGTCGAAGCCAGTGTTTTAGAAGCAATAAAAAATTTGGAATTGCTAGGCGCTGAAATTCATCCAGTAAAACTTCCTCATACACAATATGCAGTTCCCGTTTATTATTTGATCGCCCCCGCTGAGGCATCCGCAAATCTGGCTCGTTATGATGGCATCAAATATGGTCCGCGCCTGGATGGGAAGAATTTGCTGGATATTTATACCAATACCAGAGGACAATTATTTGGGCGCGAGGTCAAACGCCGCATCATGTTGGGCACTTATGCCCTATCGGCAGGTTATCAGGACGCTTATTATGGAAAAGCGCAAAGTGTACGAAATCTCATTCAGCAGGATTTTATCTCCGCCTTCGATTCCGTCGACGTGATTGCCGCACCTGTCGCCCCAACCACTGCTTTTGAGATTGGCTCTCACAGTGGTGATCCTCTCTCCATGTATCTTGAAGACATTTACACGCTTCCGGCAAATCTCGCTGGGATTCCAGGCATTTCCTTTCCAGTGGGATTCGATTCCCAAAATCTCCCGATAGGCATCCAACTTTTGGGGACTGCTTATGCTGAGCCAACACTGTTGAAAACTGCTCACGCTTACCAACAGGTGACCGATTGGCATAAAGCAACACCTGAGTTATAGAATCATCAAATGTTTCGCAAACGAACGCGCAAAACCGGCCCACTCAAGGCTGTGGATGAAACATCCCAGCTTTATCGGATATTGGCGCGCGCCAACCATATTGCTAACACTACCGAACTGGACGAACTGTTGTGCCAGATGCTTGATCTGATAATCTTGGTTTGTGGTGCCTCCACGGGCACAATGTATCTATTAGATGAAAAGAAGCATGAATTGGTATTTCAGGTAGTGCGGGGAAAACAAGCCAATCAAGAATTAATCGGGCAGCGCATCAAAGGGGATGAAGGAATTGTTGGAGCGTGTATCCAAGAGAGCAAAGCCATCATCGTTGAAGACCTAACTAAGGACGCTCGCTGGTACGGGCCCATCGATGACGATGATCATGAATTGTCCAATTCGATTGCTTTTCCCTTGTTGCTGCGTGGAGAAGCGATAGGAGCTGTTCAGGTTTTTAATTATGAGCAATCTCCAATTCAATTAATTCAAATGTTAGGCAATCGCATGGCTTCCGAATATGAGAAAGCCATGCTTCTGCGCAACAGCCGACAGCATAGCGTTCATCTTCAAGCCCTTATCGACCTGATTGCAGAAATCAGCACCACACTTGATCGGGATCAGATTTTGAATCTGATCATTGACCAGGCTCGCAACTTGCTAAAAGCCGAGGCAAGTTCCCTTTTTCTGGTGGATGACGAACGAAATGATTTAGTTCTATATTTTGGTAGAGATATCAACAAAACCAGCTTACCACCCTTGCGGATGCCGCTAAATACCGGGATCATCGGACATGTCATAAACTCCGGAGAAGTGGTTTATCTAAGTGATGCGAGGAAAGATGAACGCCATTACGATGGCATTGACGAAGTCAGTGGAATGACAACAAATTCCCTTTTGGCAGTACCATTGCGAGTACCAACGGTAATTTTGGGGCGCGAACGCGGGACTTCACAATCTCGCATTATTGGAGGCGTAGAGGCGATCAACAAAATCGACGGCGATTTTGATGCAAACGATGCCCAACTATTAAGTACATTGGCTGAGCAAGCCGCATCTGTGCTACATATTGCCGATCTATATGCCAATGCTGATGATCTATTCTTGAACACTATCAAAGCCTTAGTCGCAGCCATCGATGCCAAGGATCCGTACACAGAGGGGCATTCGCATAGGGTCAGTGATTTCAGTGTTGCCATCGCCAATGAAATGGGATTACCACCAGAGTTGACACATCAAATTCGCCTTGGAGCTCTACTTCATGACATCGGCAAAATCGGGGTGCCAGATACTATCCTGACGAAAAAAGGCCGCCTCACAAAAGAAGAATATGACGAGATCAAAAAGCATCCCGCAATTGGAGCCAATATTATTCGAGATGTGCGGCATCTTCGGGAGGAACTTCCCGCTTTGGAGCATCATCACGAACGCATGGATGGCAAGGGCTATCCGAATGGACTGAAGGGGGACGAAATCTCTGATATTGCCCGAATTGTCGCCGTAGCAGACGTTTTCGATGCGATCACATCGGACCGCCCCTACCGCCCTGCCATGGATCTGGAAACCGCTCTTGAAATTATGAAGCAAGAATCCGGGGATCACTTAGACCCCCTCTATGTGGATGCTTTCATAATGGCCTATACCAAGGGAAAAATACCCACGCAGAAAAAACCAATTAATTAAAACAGCGTTCAAAACAACTACCTCGGGCGGGATTCTGCGTGGTGAGGCCTGATTCTACGCCCATAGAGCTGAATATTAATGTAAGAAACAATATGAAGATCACATTTTGGGGCGACAGCCTTACAGAAGGCGTACCTGGAGTCTCCTTTATCCCTCTCCTGGAATCGAAATTTCCACAGTGTACAATAATCAACTACGGTGTGGGTGGTGATTCAAGTGTCAGCCTATTAGAACGACTGCACCAGATAAAACAACTCGAACAGGTTGATTTGGCCTTCGTGTGGGTCGGAACTAATGATGTCTTCCACAAAGCCTCCTGGACTTTTCCAATCATTCGCTTTTTGAAGGGCCAATCACATTCCAAAGATGCCCAAGAGTTTCAACGAAGTTACCGTCAGATCCTGGAAATTATTTCAATGCAGGCGACTAAGGTGGTAGCACTTTCTCCCTGGTTAATCGGTGAAGATCCCCAAAACCGCTTCAACTGTGAACTCGCCGAATTATCTGGCATCGCTCAAGATACGTCGGAAAATTTTAAGATCATCGAATTCCTAGATGTACGCCAGAAAGCTATCGAAGCGTTAGATTCCAAGGAAATTTCTAAATACTTTGCCACCACCTTAACGCGGATCATGTTGGATGTCTTTATGCTGAAGGAACCGGCTCAGGTTGATCAGAATGCCCACGAGCGGGGCTTGCATTTTACCTTGGATGGCATCCACCTGAATAGCGCCGGGGCTCAATTGATTGCAGACTGCTGCGCGCCAATCATTCAGCGGGAACTGCAGTCCGGGTCACTTTGACCACAATCCCTGAAACGGTGGGGTCCAGGCAGCGCACAAATTCCGTGGTCACGCCTTTAGGGTCGATTCGTTTTTCATAGGGCGTGCCCTGATATTTCCAAGGTAAGGTTCCGCCAAATTCTAGAGCCCGAACCACACCCGTCAGACTGTCCACCAGCCAGGGACACATTTCGCCCAGATCTTCCGGATAGCGAAACTTATCCCCGATCTGGTAACTGCCGTACATCCAGGCGCAAATCCCTTCTTTGGCAAAATCCGGGCGTTCCCCGTCGGGATCAAATTCGCCACCTTTGCCTTCAAAAATCTCAAACTCGATAACGTAGTCGGTCATATTATTTCCTTTTTATACTGTTTTTTTCGGAGGAGTTCCGTCTGGAACTCCATTCCAAATTGCGGGATTTTTTGCGGCAACTTATTTTTCAAGTCGCCAGAAAGAGTCAAACCATGGCGGGGCAATCTGTGTGAAATGTGCCCAAGAGCCTGGCTTTGGGTTGACATCTTCTTTCATCCACTCGTCAAAATGCAAAAGTGCAAATCTGTTTTTTAATAGCGTATTCAACATGCTGCTCATGGTATGGCGAAATTCATGCGGGCTGGGTATTTGTTGCGTCGTCCCATCGGATTGTTCGACATCCCAATGAGGGAAAAGTTCCGAGAGGTCTTCCCCATCGATATAAGGATGGCTAAGAGGAAAAGCACGGCCATCCCAGGCTTCATCATCGATAGATTGCACGAAGGGGTTGGCAAACTGAAGGAAATAAATCCCCCCAGAGCGCAGGATGCGAGCTACACCCTGAATCACAAGATCTACCTCGGGGACGAAATTGATCGAGTAGGGCTGCCAGACAATATCAAATAGATCATCGGAAAATCGCGCCAGATCACGCATATCTCCGTGCTGGGTTTGGATCTCGTAACCATGATGCTCCGCAGCCTGCCGATCACGCGCTAACTGATTTTCCGAAAGATCCATTATGGTAACAGCAGCACCCAGCAATCCAAAGGCCGCCGAGTCCTGGCCGCCACCGCCTGCCAAACAAAGAATTTTCTTCTTGGCGATATTGCTCAGAATGCCATACCGATACACATATTTTTCGGCATCGTCCTTCGTGAAATCAATAAAGGGACGAGTATATTCTACATAGGCTGTAGCCAATGCATTCCAGCGTTCGCGATTTGTTCGATGAATGGTATCCATTTTTATTTCCTGGTATTTCTATCATGCACTCCATGTTTTCTTCCATTGCTGGGAAAGATCATGGTCGGGTGAGAGTGTTGACGCATAGAGGGCGTTGGCACTCTCCTCATAACCACCCACAAATGCCCGCGTGGCGCCCATTTTCTGCAGACGTCGTAAGCCTTCAGTGATCGTTGCTCGCGCCAGGCCACGCCGCAGGTGCTCTGGAACAGTCGCCACGGGTTCGATATAGGCGCTACGGGTGACATCATCAAACCAGAGGGAGCAAAACGAGGCGATTTCATCCGTCGAGGTCACCGCTACGATATCCAGGTCACGGCGATACAACGGGCAGCGCTGCACATTGAGATACCATTCCCAGCCTTCATACTCCTCATCCGGTTCATTGGGATGGAATCCGCGCCAGGAAGCCCAGCTGCGAGCCGGGACTTCATCGATATCACCCAGAGATCGCAATACGTAACCATCGTGTACCACCACCTCGGGGAGTTCTGCATCCAAATCGCGACGCCACTGGTACTCGGTCCATTTTCCCTGGGCAAATCCACGCCCTCTCAGGGCCTCATGCCGTAGTTCATCCTGCGAATCTGCCCAGAGACAAACTGCTTGTTGCCCCTTGAATTCGATGGAAAATTTCTCCTCGGCCAGGGCAATCATTTCCAATTCTAATTCAATGCTGCGAAAAGCTGGATGGACCTGCAAATAAACATGTCCCGGCTCTTCTGTGTTCATCACGGCCACAATTTCGCCATCAGCCGTTTCCCAAAGGCAGATCAACTCCCGCACAGCTGCCATTTTATTTTTCATCAAATGGCAAAGCCAGTAATCCAACCGGGCAACGTGCCAGGTCAACTCTCGACGATTATTGAGCAAAAAAATATCTCGCAGGAACGCGCGTATGCGCCAATAATCGTCCTCACTTTCGAAATTACGCAATTTTAGTTTCATCATTATTTCTCTCATTGATTAGATCCTTCAATCCCATCTATCCCCCTCCGCCAACAATCCATACCTGCCCGGTAAATTCGGGGAAAAGACAATCCAATAAGATTCGGGCGGTACGCGTCATCCAGCAGTCAGCAATTTCATCGTTTAGTTGCGCCGCGGATTTCTGCCCGCAGAGCAGAGACCAAAAGGAATTAGCCGGAAAATGAGCATCTCCCGTGGATCCGTCTGGGGGCAGCCAGGACTCGATCTCCAGCCTCCCCCCCTGGAATTTCAGGTGGGCTCCGCGCTGATAGAAGTTCAGCCTCAACTCGCCACTGAATCCTGCTCCCACCGAATCTTCAAGATGTTTCTCAAGCTGAGGTATGACACC
Source organism: uncultured Anaerolineales bacterium (assembly GCA_964629085.1). Lineage (GTDB taxonomy): Bacteria > Chloroflexota > Anaerolineae > Anaerolineales > UBA11858 > NIOZ-UU35. The sequence goes on along the minus strand of CAZVPR010000085.1, from coordinate 9,384 downwards.
TCGCAGATGCGCCACTTCGTCAGGGATGCGAGTATACCAAGCATAAGGCGGTGCTTTATGCATCACATCCCGTCCAATAGCATCATAGATGGGGTGCTCCCGCCCCAGGCGCAGATACATACCGCGAATTTCTTCGGCGGGATGATTGAAAGAATCATCCACGAATTTGCGCTGCGCGATCTTCCATAGTCCATGCAGCAGGTGGGGCAACAGATTGAGATAACCAACTCCTGGCTTCAGTGCCAGGAAATTGATATCCATCACCGGATTCCAGAATATATGGTCGTGATGCAGGTATCCTAAGGGCTGTCTTGTGTTGTCTTCGATGATCAGCCAGTGGAATTTGCTATCCGAGCCATCGGTGTAGCCATCGAATTCGAATTCCCAGACAGGGTCGGGAACATCCATCGAGAACAGCATTGAACGCGTGTTACTATCATGAAGTTCCCTCACAAAAGCCCAGTCGGCTTGACTGACTGGCTCCCGCAATCGATAATGATCCGCAACATCATCCTTGAGCTTGGGGAAGCTAGACGGAAAAATTCGGTATCCACCACCCAACTCCAGCGACAACTCGTAGCCAAATTTACGATAAAGTGATGGAATGCCTGTGATAACCTGTATCACTTCGCCGCGCTGCTGGCTCAGGTCGTGAATGACATCGAATTGTCTGCTAATAAGCCCGCGTCGGCGGTAACCTTCATGGGTCATGACCAATTCAGGGCGGCCAATTTTGATGGGGGTCTCTCCAAAACGCCATATCTCCGAGATCAAGCACATTGAAGAAACGATTTTACCCGTGTTAGTATCTTCCACTACGGTCATATCTTCATGTCGCAGAAGGGGGAATTTTCCATCTACCCAATCCTGGAAATAGATTTTTACAAAGGGGTATTTTTCTTCTCCCTCATCGAGGGCTTGGAAGGCCAACTCAATGAGTTGGTCATTGTCATCGGGTGTGGCCCAGCGCAATAGCAGGCCATCATCTAGTTTTTGGGGAAGTTGTAGTGTACTCATATTTGCTTTCCATTTCTTCTGTTGTCATCTTTTCCAATCACCATGGATCGGCGTGGTCAAATGGCGCTAGGATTACGCCATTTGACTCAAAAAAGCCACGGTCTGGAAATGCACCGTGGCCTAAAACTTAAATGTTTGTGTATTTTGTTTATCAAACGGGAGGTGCAATTCATCAACACAAAATAGAACTGTCACCTCAGTGGCAATTACACAGTTCTATTCGGTTGTTTGGCGCATGAGGATGCCTCCGTGTCTAAACAGCGAGGGAAAGTCTACACTAATTATCAATGCAGGTCAAGGAATTTGTCTCAAGCTCGGACAAGAGTCGGACATGTCATGGCGAACCCCTGTGCTGGCCCGCCCGTCGAAGACGTGCCTACGGCAAGGCCCACCTGCTCGTAGAGCCGCATAGCGTGGTATGCACGCCGTTGGCGGGGGTGAAGCAATCTAAAACTTAGGATGAGATTGCCACGCTTACCGAAGGCACGCCTCTGGCGCGCTCGCAATAACAGGTAAATTTAGAGTTTTCTGGGATTTGTCCGCTCTTTTGTCCTAATGTCAGATTTGTGACAAATACGACAATCAACCATCCCCGAGATAAATTGTGTATCGTGCAATCAGCAATTTGATACAATCGAAATTAAAATTGTGATGTATTATCTAAAAGGAGATGAAATGACTAAACAACACGTGAATTTACCAGCTCCCCGTACCAGCCCCACGGAAAACTTATACGGCGTTCAACGCGTTTTACGAGCGTTGATCTGGTTCGGGCTATTTATATTTTTAGGCCTGCTCACAGTGATCATCTCATTACTGCTAATGAGTATCGCTGAGGGCCTGGGAATTGCCTGGATGGTCATCGGTGGACTTTTCACGCTAATCATCCCCGGTATGATTAGCCGCACACTGTATGTCATTCCTGAATTCCAACGCGTCGTAATCCTCAAAATGGGAAAATACGCTGGCGTGCGCGGACCAGGCCGTTTCTGGGTAATCCCCTACCCCCCGTTCTACGCTTCAGTAGCCATGACCTTGGACTTGCGTGTACAAACGCGCGTCATCACCGCCGCCCAAACCCTTACCTCAGATAACGTTCCCGTAGGCTGCGAAGCAGTTCTCTTCTGGCGAGTCGAGAGCCCAGAGACCGCTGCTTTGGCCGTTGCCAACTACCGCGAAGCTGTTTTCCAGGCCGCTAACAGCGCCCTCAAGGACACCATAGGCACTATGGAATTGAGTGACTTGCTTGGCGAACGAGAAATGGTATCTAAAAAACTCAAAACCATCATCGACACTGCGGCATCCACCTTTGGCGTGGATGTTTCCTCGGTAGAGATTACCGATGTTCATGTTCCTGAGGACTTAATTCAGGAATTAAGCGTTATCGCCCAATCCCAGCGCGCTGCGCAGGCCAAGATTACCGAAGCCGAAGCGGAGAAAATGATCTCGCAGAAACTGCAGGAAGCCGGAGAATTGCTCAGCGACCGAGCCATGGAAATGTACCGTCTCAATGTGCTCGAGCGAATCGGCCGAGAAGAGGGCAGCCAGATTGTGGTTTACGGACTCAGCAGAGGTGATGGGCAGTTTGAGAAAACGATCGCCGCCACCAGCGCTGCTACTCTAATCGAAAATAAATAACCTTCAGCGATGGTAGAGGCGTTGCAACGAAAGATGACGTCTCTACCCTAAAATATCAACTGTCTTTTAATTTATGGAAGATCACTTGTGTGCCGGCTCTGACAGAAATATGGAAGGATCAGCGGTATCCAGATGGATTGGAAAACAACCTGGATTCCTCTCATCCATTCGGTGTGCCGACTGATGCCTTCCTGTTTCCATTGATCCCGGTTTTGTCAATATACATTTCGATCAGTAAGATTTCTTTCCGCTACTCGCTCCAAAGCAATTGAGTGTGCGCAATGAGCCTGATGCTTTATCAAGTGCGTTTGCGCAAAGGGCATTACCCTGTTATACTCAAACGTCTTGTTGGCGAATCATTCCTTTGCCGCTTGAAGAATTCTATTAGTTAGGGCTGAGTGTGCGACTTGGCTCACCAAGTCAAGGAGTACATCTCGTGAATTTTGAAAGTTTTTCTCTTGACCCGCGCATCAACGCGGGGATCAAATCTGCTGGATTCAGCACCCCTACCCCCATTCAAGAAAAAGCCATTCCCTATGTGCTGGAAGGTCGTGATGTCTTAGGCATCGCCCAAACGGGCACAGGCAAAACGGCAGCCTTCGTGTTGCCGATATTACAGCGCCTGACAAAGGGCAAGCTGCGCAAAGCGCGCACACTGATCGTCTCACCCACTCGTGAACTGGCTGAACAAACCCATCAGGCCATAACCAAATTGGCCAGACAAACTAAAATTCGCAGCGTGACAGTATATGGTGGTGTAAACAAGAATCGCCAAGTCGAGAAGCTGCGCCAGGGCGTAGAGATCATTGTGGCCTGTCCGGGCCGCCTATTGGACATCGTCAGCGATGGCCATTTGGATCTTTCCCAGGTTGAGGTGCTTGTTTTGGATGAAGCAGACCGGATGATGGACATGGGCTTCTTACCTGATATTCGCCGTATTATCAAACTTGTCCCAAAAAACCGACAGACGCTCTTCTTTTCGGCCACCATGCCAAAAGAAATTCGCAAATTGGCTGATACTATTCTCAACAACCCGGCTACCGTTCAAATCGGTATCATTGCTCCCGCAAAAACTGTATCGCACGCCCTGTATCCGGTGCCATTTGATCTCAAGAAGCAACTTCTTTTTACGATGCTAAAGAATACGGCAACTGGAAAAGTGTTGATTTTTACGCGCACAAAACGGCGAGCGCGCTTTCTGGCCCGTGATCTGGAAAAGCGCAAATACCGCGTCGCAGCCCTGCAAGGGAATATGTCGCAGAACCAACGCCAACGGGCGATCAATGGTTTTCGAAGTAATAAATACGATATCCTGGTAGCTACTGATGTTGCCTCGCGCGGCATCGATGTCACGGACATAACCCACGTGATCAACTTTGATATGCCTGATACCATTGACGCCTATACCCATCGAATCGGGCGCACCGGTCGCGTCCAACAAAACGGCGAAGCCTATTCTTTCGCTTCTCCCGACGATGCAATCATGGTACGAGATATCGAAAAAACCCTAAAAACAAAACTCGAACGCCGCCGCCTGGCGGAATTTGATTATCGCGGCTTCAAGCCTGAAGATCAATTCAATGGCCGTTCAAATCAAATGAGCAGAAAAAAGACCCGACAGAAAACCTATTACGCCAAGCGCAAGCAGGGACAATCTCGAAGATAAAAGCACTCAAAATAACCATCTTAATCTCCAACCTGAATAAACGTAGAGACGGGGCAATGCCGCGTCTCTACATAAGGCAGATTTCTACTCCGAAAGAAACTCCATCACAATCCCAGCAAACTCTTGCGGCTGTTCCCCAAAAGCGAAGTGTGAAGCCTTATCGATGACAGCAAATTCTGCATTAGGAAAAGCCTCAACATAAAGGTAACTGGCGGCCTCGCTTTGCAAATCTGCCGCACCATGAATCACCAGCACAGGTCCGTTAGCATCAGCCAGAGAGGGACGAAGGTCGTAACGCCGACCCAAACTGATATACTGTGCCCAGACCATCCAGCCTCCAGGGCGACCTTGTTCGGGGACTTCTGCGTTTGCCGCTTTATCGGCGTCACTGGGCTCACCAAGGATGCTGACATAATACTCACCAAATTGTTGGTTCATAGCAATCAGATCATCTTCAGACTTCTGGAAGAGCCCCCCAAAATCGAAGTACTCCTTCATGAAGGCATCATACTCGGTCAGCTTTTCGGGCGGCAGTTGGGCGCGCACGCTAGCGAACAAGTCGCTTTCGGCCTCAACTTGTGGCATGACCAGCATATTTGCCGGTGAAACCAGGACCAGGGCTTCAACATGATCGGGAAATTCCACCGTGTACAGGGATGCTAACAAGCCACCCCAAGAATGCCCTATCAGGATCAACTTCTCATCACCCAAAATGCGGCGAATGCGCTCGATATCAGCGATCTGGGCACCGACTCCCAGGGCTTGATCGAGCGTTTGCATATTTTGGTACATGTTATTCGAGTCGAAGCGGTCAATGGGGCGCGAGGAGGCACCGCAACCACGTTGGGCGTAGTAATGGATCTTGTATTTCTCGGCCAGAAGCGATAAGCCACTGACCGGCTCAATGAAAGGCTGCCCTGGCCCGCCGTGGATGACGAGCACATTGCGGCCACTTCCCTCGGAGAAATGAGCCAGCTCCACATCCGCCTCAACCTGCCAAACGTCGGCCTCCTCGGGCTGAGACGGTGGCTCGAGCGGCGCGCGCAGGTTTTCTTCCGCACGAACCATGCCCGGTTTATACATGGGTTGCTGGGACATATACCAGAACAATCCCCCTGCAATGAGAGCCAGTATGATAATTACACCTACGATGATTAGAATAGTTTTCATATTTTTGATCTCCTGTGCGAGCGAGTGTTTTCAATACACTCGTTCGCCACGCCAGCCCATGAGTGCTGGCGCATACATTTTTATTTTTCAGTATATAGTTCCACCGTCGCTCGCGCCCAATCTTTGATCATATGGCGCAGCTCAGGCGGTTCGAGCACTTTGACCCAAGATGAAAAACTCAATACCAGCGAAGCCAGCCATTGTAAATCAGGCGCGCTGACCACAATCTCCAGGCTGCCGTCAGGTTTATCCTGGCTGGATTCAAATCCCGGCATACTGCTGACCAAATGCGCTGCATGAGGTTCCACATGCAGCCGTGCCTGTACCATTGGCTGATCTTTGAAAGATTCCGCCAAAAAGGTGTGCACGTCGAAATCATCAGGTATCTGGAAATCTTGGTCGATCAAATCCAACTCCTGAATGCGATCGATGCGAAACATGCGTAAGCCCTGCCGCAAGTGGCAGAAGCCCACCAGATACCACCAACCATGACGGTGTACCAGGGCATAAGCATCCACCTGGCGTTGTGAGGGTACGGGCTTGCTGCCGCTTTGGTAGATCATTTGGACTCGAACATGCTCTCTGGCAGCCTTGCGCAAATCTTCCAGCAAGAGGGAGATTTCGGCAGGGTCGGCGCGGTGCATGCCGGTGGCAACCAGCGATCGACGGGCCCAGTCGATCTCCTGGCGTTGCTCATCAGGCAAGACATTTTCCAACTTTGCCATGGCTCCCTGAGCGGCTTCATCATAGAGGCGTCCCCACATTTGGCCGACCAGGCTGGTGCCCAGATAGATGGCTGTGGCTTCCTCAGGTGTGAAAACCAGCGGGGGCAGTTTGTAACCGCGCACCAACGAGAAACCACCATAGGGGCCACGCTCAGCATAAATGGGAATGCCCATCTCCTCCAACATACCGAAATAGCGGTGCAGCGTGCGCACAGACACATCCAGTTTTGCAGCCAGGGCAGCGGCCTTCTGGTTGGGACGACGCTGCAGCAGCATGATCAAGGTAATCAATCGAGTAGCCGTTGTGCTCATTATTCACTCTCGAAGGGAAGTATAGTACACATATATGTCAATTTGCGTCATATATATTATCAGATTTCAGAAATCCAAGGGTTGGTCATGGAGATTTCAAATACCTCAATAATGTAGGGTGTCCCGCTCAAATCACAATATAGAATTGCACAAGCTTGCTCACCGAATAATTCCTGTCTAAAGAACGTTTATTATGTGATGGAAACAGTGAAACTTTTCACAGAAAAACACGTATATCACTGAGAGACATCAAAGAAACAACGGAAACACCACGGAGATATCAATGAAGAATGAACATGCCCTGGTTATCGGCGCTGGCATTGGAGGCATAGCAACTGCCATCCGCCTGGCACAAAACGGATACCAGGTTACAGTTGTAGAGAAAACTCAACGCGCAGGGGGGCGCTGCAACATTATCGAGAAAGATGGCCATCGTTTCGACACCGGGCCTACCCTTTTCTTGATGCCTAAACTTTATCAACAGGCTTTTGCAGAACTTGGCGAGCGTATTGAAGACCATGTCGAGTTAATCCGCATCGACCCGACGTACAAAATCTATTTCGATGACGACACGCTGCTGCGCCTGACCTCGGATCTAAAGGAAATGCAAGATCAATTGGAACGCATCGAGCCAGGCAGCTTTGGCCAGTATGTGCGCTATCTTGCTGAGGGCCAGCTTCACTACCAGCTCGCCCTGCCAAACGTCGTCCAGCGCGCTTTTGAACACTGGCACCAGTTTTTCACCCTCAAAAACTTGCTGTTAATGCTGCGTCTAAAAGCAATCAAAAAACACTACAACCATATCGCCAAATATTTCCAGGATGAACGCCTGAAGGTTGCCTTCACTTTCCAGAACATGTACATGGGCGTCAACCCCACGGAAGCCCCGGCCATATTTTCATTGATGCAGTACACAGAGCTGGCCGATGGCGTTTGGTTCCCCAAGGGCGGCATGTACAGCGTGATCGAGGCGTTGGAGAAAATTGCCCGGCAATGGGGCGTCGAGTTCATTTTCGATACCGATGTCGAGAAAATTGTAGTCGAGAATAATCGGGCAACTGGCGTGCTCATGGAAAGAAAGCAACAGCTCGACGCTGATCTGGTCATCGCCAACGCCGACCTGCCTTATATTTACCGCGCAATGCTGCCCGATGACGGCACATCCCAGCGGCTGGACGACAAGAAGTATGGCTGCTCTGCGCTGGTCATGCTGTGGGGATTGGACAAAGAGTACCCACAGATTGGACCTCACAATTTGTTCATCGCCGATGATTTCCGCGAGAGTTTTGACGCCCTTTTCGACGGCCGCACCATCGCCGACGAACCCAGTTTCTATATCCACGCCCCTGCCCGCGTCGACCCCAGCATGGCACCCGCCGGTGAAGATACATTGATGGTGGCCTTCCCTATTGGCCATTTGGTCGGTGACCGTTCCGAAGATTGGCCCGCCATAAAAAAACACTGTAAAGAATATGCCATTCAACGCCTGAAACGGCTGGGCATCACAGATATTGAAGATCACATAAAATTCGAGATAAACCTGACGCCGGAGTATTGGGAAAACCGCTACAACCTGAACAAGGGATCAGCACATGGATTAAGTCATGATCTCTTACAGATGGGCTATATGCGCCCGCACAACCGGCACAAAAAGTATCAGAACCTGTACTTTGTGGGGGCCAGCACCCACCCAGGGACGGGCTTGCCAACAGTGCTGGTTTCTGCCAAACTCGTCTCAGAGCGCATCCTGCGAGAAGCAGGTGCCCCTCAGGTTGAGATGGTCCAAACACCTGTAACAGCCTAAAGCTATCAAATTATCCCCGTTCATCCTCGGTTGAAACGTGTGTAAACGAGAATAAATAGAAGGTTACAATGACCGCCCAATTAGCACGTACGATTACTTGGAACAGCAGCAAACAAACCTACCTGACTGCCCTCTTCATGGTTGACCACGGCATGCAAGACGATTGCTACCGCGCCTACAGCTATTTCCGCTGGGCGGATGACGTCATCGACGAAGAATGCCAGACCCAAGAAGACCGCATGGAGTTCATCAGCCGTCAAATGCGCCTGGTGGCTGGATTGTGCAAAGGAGAATCCTTTGATGATTTGGCCCCTGAGGAAGAACTCATCGCCGAGCTGATCGACCATGAACGCGCTGAAAGCTGCAAACTGCATTCTTATGTACGCAATTTCCTGGCCATCCTGGATTTCGATGCCAAGCGCCGCGGCTTTTTGATCAGCCAGCGCGAATTAGAATGGTATTCCGCTCGCCTGGGAGTGGCTGTCACGGACTGCATCCAACATTTCATAGGCCACGATCATCCCTACTCCGAGGACGAGCGCCGCTATCTGGCAGCCACAGCCGCTCATATGGTGCATATGCTGCGTGATATGCTTGAAGACATCCAGGAAGGCTATATCAACATCCCGCGCGAATATCTAGCCGAGAAAGGCATTTCACCACACAACCTGCACAGCCTGGCCGCATTGTGCGACCCCGCCGAAAGGCGTGCTCGCGGCGAAGTGTTACAGGATTTCGTCAAAGGACAGATCGCTCTGGCCCACAGCTATTTCGACGCCGGGAAAGAATATTTGGACACTTTGGATGTCTTGCGCTGCAAGCTGGCTGGTTACTGGTACTGTCTGCGCTTTGAGGGCGTTATGGATGCCATCGAACAGGACGATTACATCCTGCGCGCCGAATATGGGGAAAGGCACAAATTTAAGACCTGGCTAAAAGCAGCTGGGATGGCGATTACGGTTTCGGTCAGACATTTTTCCCAGAAAGCTAGGTTCTTCGCATCCCAAAAGGATCTTGTTCCAAAACTCGGGAATTAATTGGATTTCCACTAT
>CAZVPR010000084.1:0-20588 GCA_964629085.1 uncultured Anaerolineales bacterium | reverse complement strand
CCATTTTTCACCCTGACCTAAGATCAGGGCTAGTTCATTTGTCTATATACGAGTTTAACCTGAGTTGCGAATATGAAACACCGATAACTGCTTGAGCGAAGCAGAACGAAATCGAAGGCAATTCGGGACGTTTCGACTACGGCCAACGATTTTGATTACTAAATGCAACTCAGGTGATATAAGACCTTCCAGCATTTTGTATCCTGGAAGGTCTTATTCTTTCAGATATAGGCGAAATAACCGATGAATACAACTACAAAAAATGAGGCGATCTGGATCGTGATTCCCACGTACTGGGGCCCCGCCGAAAAGGGTCCATATGACCACCCTACCCCCTTGCAGGGTGAGAGCACATTGCCACGCCTGCTAGACAGTCTGATGGTTATGGAAACTGACACCTGCCTCCAAGTGTTGGTCCTGGTCTCGGCAGTAGCACCTGAATATGAGCGTGCAGCATCGGCCAACGTACGCAAGATATTGAGCGATTACCGGCAAGGTCTCAATTTGAATGTGGCCGATGGGCAGACAGCCGCTCTGGTTTCAGCGATTCTTTCAGCCGAAGGGTTGGATGCCAAAGTTGTCGGGATGCGCGGGTATGGGGCGGTGCGAAACATGCAATTGCTAGTTCCGGCAGCTTTGGGTGCAAAGGTGATCGTCGCTTTAGATGATGACGAAATCGTAGCGCCAGATTATTTGCACCACGCCCAGGGGTGGATTGGTCAGAAATATAAAGGGCAATTGGTCAGCGGGATTGCCGGACCATACCTTGATGAGCAGGGTAGCCCTTACATCGCTGAGCCCGCACGGGTACAGAATATCTTGCGGGATAAATCTGCCTTGATGAATCAGGAAATGCGCCTCCTGATGGCAAATCCAAAGCAGATCAAGCCAACGTCCATGGCTTTGGGCGGCAACATGGTTTTCCACCGGGAATTGTTTTCGAAAGTGGGCTTCGATCCGGCTATCACCCGTGGCGAGGATACCGATTATGTGATCAATGCCCGCCTGGCTGGATTTGGATTTTATTTTGATTCTAACCTGGCCATCACCCACCTTCCGCCGCGCCACTACGAAGCCCCAGCCTACGCAAAACTGCGCCAGGATGTGATCCGTTTCATCTACGAGAGGGAGAAATTGTTACTGGCAGACCTAGAACCACAAGAATTTGGCGCATACCCAGGGCGCTTGCTCGATACGGATTTTATTCCAGCAGCACAATTAGCCCTGGAAGAAGCGGCTGCACCAACCCTAACCAGAAAATATGGATCCCCCAATGAGGTAATTCGAGCGGCCAAATCTTTCGCCTTTGAAGAGGCTCCCAAATATCACAATTTTGCAGCCCAGTGGCCGCAATTTATCCAATGTCTGAAACAAGCTGCAATTCGAACGAAACTCCAACAGGGTGTGACCTACATTGAATCATAGTTCCGAGATTGGATGAGAAAGATAAGCATAATTCTTGCCCGAATGACTTATTCTGTCCATACCGTCAAAATTTCCTTTTCCATGACAATATCGGGGACATCCCACCCTTTTTGATCCATCAACTCAATAAATGCGCGCCGAAATATCAACGTTGCTGAGACCTTCCAGGTTTCAGCAACCTGGGATGTCTGAAACACATACTCGGTGATGTCACTCTCCAATGCCGGGATGCGATTATCGCTAAGAATTCGGGTCGGATTCCAGTAAGCGCCTGTTGGACTGATCTCTGTCCACATTTCCTGCAGGATTTTGGCATAGGCTGTTCCAGGACTTTGGGCATAATATCCATCTTCGGGGCTGCCCTCCCCACCCCAAAGGGGAACCGTTGGTCCATCAATCTGAGGGAGCGGTTTGCCCTCATCATCGATTACATCCACCAACAAAATCATATGACGTAAGGGGCTGTCTGTCGGCACATGGTGACCGGTTTTGTCATTGGTAATTTCCACACGCACGTGAACCTGATCATCAATCATTTCAGCATCAACCTGCATCGAGACCGCATTTTGTAGCAATTCTTCATCCGCCGCACCAGGCATGCGATGGCTGAAGATCGTCTCTGGATCACGCTGCAACCCGCCTACTTCGGAGAGCGCAAATTTCGTGTTTCCCAAGGGGGGCATATGACAATCCTGGCAAGTTTGACCGCTTTCAGGGTGACTATACGCACTGTCGAGCCATTCGCCAAAGGAATTGTAGACCAGCGTATCCCAAAAAACGCCGAAATGGCAGGGGGCGCAAATCTGGCTTTCGGTTTGCAGGACCGAATAGGTATCTTCGCCGGGAGCAACATCATCATAAGGACCGGCGAAAAACTGGTGCCCCTCGGGTGGGCGACGGAACTCAAAGGAGAGCACGCCGGGCATATTTTCGTAAGGCACGCCGCTCTCATCCAGGCGCACATCCCAAATCTTATGGCAAAAATCGCAGGGTACCCCTTCCGCTGGCACGCCGCTCACAGTGCTCGGATCGACACCATAGGGATTATCGACCGAAGCTGCCGGGGTGTGGCAGGCGGCACAGTTACCCAACGTGTCGGGGAAATCGATCTTATATCCGGGGCCGTAATAAGGCTTGGTAGGATCTGGGCCCAGTGGGAAGCTGCCATAGTCTCGACTGTTGGCATGGCGCGTCAGCGGACTCTGGTTGCCCGCCATATCCTGGCCCAAATACATGCTCAGAAAGCGGGGATTGGTTGCCGATTGCGAGTGGGCATCCTGAAGCCATTCGTCCACGGGCAATGACCCTACTTTAGGATCTTCAGCGGCGTGGCATTGGGCACAGCCCTGATCCTCACCCAGGCCGGCGTGGTACTGCGAAGGCAACCATTCGTAATCGGCATTATCGGTTGCGTGATGAGCTTCAAGATGAATTTCAACATCGTCATCGCCCGGTGCAGCTTTGACACCAGCGATATAGTAACCTTCGGCCCAGGCGGTAACAAAAACAGTTTCTGCGGACGGCAGATCCTTCAAAACAAAGCGCCCATGTTTATCTGTTTCTGTGGATATTTCGGTGGCTTGAAGACGCACCACAGCGCCTGAGATTGGGCCCTGGTCATCGAGCACGATCCCCGAAATTTTCTGCAGTTTGGCGGGATTCTGAAATCCCGAAAGCGCCACCAGTCCCAGTGTGACCAAGAGAAGTAGAGCAGTGAATGATAGTTTGCATTTCATGGCAAAATCCTATTTGACAATCGCTACGGTGTACCAAGGCGGTAAACGCCGCGGCCACCAGTACCGACATAGAGCACCGAGCCATCCGCGGAAAGGGTCATATCTTTCATATTGAAGAAATCCAGGCCTTCGCCCAGTTTGCGCCAGCTACTGGCACCATCGGTGGTCACGAAAACGCCAGAGAGGCTGGTGCTGGCGTAGAGTACACCCGGTCGATTGGGGTCCGCCAACAAAGCGAACATCTGCTCGTTGGGGTCCATCCCAGCCGCGGCCTGGGTCCAGGTTTCGCCGCCGTCGCTGCTGCGCCAAACGGCGTATTCCAAGGTAGCCGCATATATCACCCGATCATCAAAGGGGTCGATGAGCACATCATAAACAATGAAAGTTTCACCCGGCGAAGGTTCAGCCCCTCGGGGGAGATGCCTTGTGACTTCTCTCAATCCTTGGAGCTGACGCCAGTTAAATCCACCATCCTCACTGAGAAACAGCCCAATTGCGGTGGCCGCATAAACTTTCTGGGGGTTTCGGGGATGAACATCCAAAGCCGTTATGCCGACGCCTTCGAAAGGCGTTCCCTCGACGGCTTCCCAGGAATAGCCGCCATCCGATGAGCGCGAAAATCTAGGGGAAGGCAAAGGACAATTCCAAGGAACATCCCCAAAACAGCCCTGGTTTGCAAAACCGGCGTACACAATTTCAGAATTCGATGGCGCGAAGGCAAAAGCTCGCATCGGTGTGGCGCCTTCGGGTACGCGCCCGGCATCAATTTCCTTGCCGATTTCCCACATAATCGTAAAGTCAACCCAACTTTTACCGCCATCGTAGCTGTGAACCAGGGTTTCCCAATCCGCGGCAATCAAGTGGGGCATCTCACTCCCTGATTCTGAGGGGGCAAAATCGAAGGCTGCCGCATGGCCACCGAGACCCATCCAGGTTTCGCCAGCATCATTGCTTTGGAATTCGTTCGCAAAAACGATATTGCCATCCCAGGGGGCCACGCCGATGCCAAGAATGCTGACCCCCGTATAACCGCGGCTGGCATCCACCCAGGTTTCACCGCCGTCTTCACTCAAAAAGTTACCGCCACCATAATTGTTGTCAAAAATTCGGTAGGGATCGCGCGGATCAACTTGCAAGTCAATGGGAAAACCAGCCGCCCTATGCTGAGTGCGAATAGGAAACTTCTGCCAGGACTCGCCCGCATCATCGCTGCGCCAGATCATCGCGCCTTTCTCTTCGACATTTCCGGCGGCGTACCAAACGCTGGGATCCGCCTCGGCGATTTCTACCGCTTCCATGCCGCCTTCCGGATTTTGCAGAATTTGTTCCCAGGTATTACCACCATCATAGGTCGCATAAACACCAGAGGTCTCCAGGAAAGGCCCGCCAAAGGGACCCGTGGTTGAGGCAATCAAGAAATCGGGATTCTCTGGGTGTATGAAAAGGCTGGGAACAATGATGCCATCAAGACCATTCTTTGCGTTGATCACTTCCCAGGTAATGCCGCCATCGTCGCTGCGTAGAATGCCAACCCCGCCCCAAACACCATTGTCTTTGTCTGAATTGGCTGGGTCGCGATCAAAGATTCCCGTCGTGACATACAACCGAGCCGAGTTGCGCGGATCAACCCAAACGTAGCGTGCCAGATTATCCCCGGTCCAGATCAAATTCCAGGATTCTCCGGCGTCCGTCGATTTGTAAACTTCACCCAAAGTCTGCCCACCTACGCCATCGAACATCCACGAACTGACTTCGCCAGCTACGTAGACAACGCTGGAGTTATTGGGGTCAACCGTGATGCCGCGCCAACTGCGACCTTCATGGAAAATGCCATTATCTCGAGCCTGCCAGGTGGCCCCGTTATCCGTTGAGCGGTAGACATGCCCCGAGAGATAGGTGCCTGCCCAAATTACGTTGTTATTATTAGGATCGATGGTCAAGCAGAATATGGGCACACCCCCAGTCGGATCGGCTGGAATACCATCGTTGGCCTGAGACCAGGTGCGGCCGCCATCCAAACTTTTATGTACACCCGCAACCACATCAGATACAAACATCACGTCAGGATTATCAGGTCGCATGCGGATATCGTATCCAATCCCCCCCGGCGGACCCCCCAACTTGACCCAAGGCTCGGACTCGTAGGCAGGAGGCGCGATTTCCTGAGCCTGAACCAAGGTAAGCGACACAAAAATCAAGGCCACACTTCCAATGATGAAAACGACGATGGTAATCTTATTCATGGGTAAGCTCGCTTTCGTTTCATGAGAAGGTCAACTTTTCGCCCAGGGGTGAGTCGCACTTCTGAATACAATTAGGGCATTCCCAAGCGGAAAACACCACCGCCTTCGGTGGCCAGATAGAGCACGCGGCCATCCTTCGACAATGCCATATCGACGCTGGCACGGGTCAACAAACCATCGTTGATTGGCTGCCAGGTTTCGCCGCCATCCAAGGAGAGGAATACACCGCTATCGCGGGTAGCTGCATAAACTACACCGGGGTGCGCATGATCGACAATAATATCTCGGACGGTTGTCTCGGGGGGCATTCCAATGGAAGAGGCGCGCCACGACTGCCCACCATCTAAACTGACCATCACACCACCTCGAAGGAAACCGCCGTATACCAAGTCCGGGTTGAATGGGTCAACAAAAATTGAAATCAATGCTGCAGCTGGTAGATCAGGGTCAGGGTCTTCTAAAACGACTTGTGATGCCACATTGGATGAAACCAGTTCCCAATTCATCCCAGAGTCATAGGAACGATAAAGATCGCCTGGATATACAGAAACATATACGCTGCCATCCTGAGCAAAAACCAGGTCGGTAGCCATACCTTTTTGTAAATTCGACCACTGCCAGCTTTGACCCCCATCTTTGGAAATTACTACACCACGACCATTTCTGCACTCCCCGGATTCGTAGCACTCATCTTGAGCCTGGATTGCCAGCACCAAGGCTGGATCTTGCGGGGAAAATTTTATCTTTGTGAGCAAGTCCCCTGGCCCAGCAAAACCCGAGGCCCACAAATGTGGATCGGCTTCATTCCAGGTCAGACCGCCGTCGTAGGAAATTTTAGGAATTGGCCCGGCATCAGCGACCACGGAAATGATGTGGTTCGCATCTTTTGGATCAACAGCGACAACAAAGGCCTCCATGGCGCGAGCAGATCCACGAGAGATTCCGTCCCATATTTCGCCGCCATCCCGGCTGACAAAGACACCGCTGCGGGCAGCGGAATAAACCAAGGCGGGATCATCTGCGGCGACGTTAATCTGCTTCATGTGCGCGCCCGTGTAGCCTTTACTTGAGTCAATCCAATTCTGGCCGCCATCGTCGCTGAGGAAGTTGCCACCACCATAATTATTGACGAAAATGCGCATAGAGTTGCGGGGATCACACTGCATATCGATGGGGAAACCGGCCACGATGCCGGGCGGACCCCAAAGGGAATCTCCATTTTGTCCGAGGTCACCCGTGCCCCCAAATTTTAGCCATGTCAAACCACCATCATCGCTGCGATAGAAACCACTCAAAGAAGCCGCATAAACTACTTTGGGATCACCCTCACAAATCTCAACCGCGCTGGCGTTGGGCAGGTGCAACACGCGCTGCCAGGAATCACCCCCATCCGCGGTCCGATAAATGGCCCCGATTTCACGCCCCAGATACCATTGATAAGGATCGTTACCCGCGGCGCCCAACAAGATTTCTGGATTCTGAGGATGCATTGATAGGCTTCCAAAATACAACTCATCGGGATGGATTCCGTTTTCGACTCCCAACACTTCCCAGTTCTGACCGCCGTCAAGGGAACGCACAATGCCCACTCCGCCAGGGTCCCTGGCTTCATGATTGCTGTTGGCGGCTTCACGGTCGAAGATGCCTGTCGAAACGAATAGCCGGTTGGGGGCGTTGGGATGGACCAGCACATAGCGGGCCAGATTGTCGCCAAGCCAGATGCGCTGCCAACTTTGCCCGCCATTGATAGTTTTGTAAACAGTGCCTTTGGTCAAATCGAATCCCAATCCGGGCAGAGGGCTGCCATTCCATTCCCAGCTAGAAATCTCACCTGCCAAATAAACTACCTCTGAGTTGCCCGGTTGAACTGTGAACCCGCGAATGGTCAGCGCCTGTTCAAGAATTCCATTGCTCATCGAGCGCCAAGTCTCACCAGCGTCATCACTGCGGAAGACGCTGCCAGCTGACTGAGTGCCCAACCAAAGCGTATCAGGATTGTTCGGATCGATGGTGAGGCTAAAAACAGGAATACCATCAAGGGATGGGCCAACCCGAGATGTGATGCCGTTATTGATCGGAAACCAGGTCTTACCAGCATCGACGCTCTTGAAGGCTCCCGCCCAGGCATCGGTGACGTACATTACGTCGGGGTTGCGCGGGTCCATACGGATGTCATAGCCCAAGCCTCCAACGGGGCCACCTGTTGGAACCCAGGGCAAGGATTGGTACGCCGGCACGGCGGGTAAATCAGGATAATCTTCGGAAGCAATTTCCGTTCTATCGACCAGGAGCACGCCATCCGTAATATTGTTTATCATAGAACCAATTGCAACACAGCCTAATAATACTGGCACAACAAGAATTACCAAAATTACTATAAACTTCCGCATAGCATTTCCTCCAGGGCTTCGTGTTCCTTTGATTCTATTATTTTTATAGTCGTCCTACAAACAAAAAAGGTAACATCATCCCCATTAATCCGCCCTGGCGTTGCCCAAGCTATGATCAACGCCGTAAATAAAATTATACAAATATTGAGAGATGAAACAATCCCTCCCAACAAAATTGAGAGGGATCGAAAAAATCTCCATCATTAATGGAGATTTAGCCTAACATAAATTGTTATATAAGGTTATCAATATACTTCAAGCCTGTACCGGTGTTAAACAACACGATCCTTTCATCTGGGTCAACCCATTGATTCAAGACCAATTTTTGTAATCCCGCTAAGGTAGCAGCACCTTCGGGGGCGGCGAAAACACCTTCTTTATAGGCCAGTAATTTTTGGGCTTTGGTGATCTCTTCATCGCTAACAGCCACAGCATTCCCATTACTTTCCTTCAAATCGTCCAGGATTACCTGATCTGCAAAACTCTTGGGCACACGCAAACCAGAAGCAATCGTTTTGGCGTCTGTCCAGAAATCACAGAATGGATTCCCTTCCTGGAATGCTTTTACAACCGGCGCGCACCCCTCAGATTGGACCGAGACCATGCGCGGCCGTTTTTCAGATTCCAGCCAACCCATAGCAGCCATCTCTTTGAAGGCTTTCCACATACCCACCAATCCTGTACCGCCACCGGTTGGATAAATGATCACATCCGGCAATTCCCATTCGAATTCTTCGGCCAACTCATACCCCATAATTTTTTTGCCTTCACACCGGTAGGGCTCCTTGAATGTCGAGACATCGAACCAGCCTTCGGCGCGTGCTTTTTCACCGGCCATTCCGGCAGCCTCGCTGATGAGGCCATCAATCAGAATCACTGTCGCTCCTGCAATGCGACTTTCTTCCACATTGGCTGCGGGCGTGTCGTTTGGCATAAAGATATGCGCGCGCATGTTACCGCGGGCAGCATATGCCGCCATGGCACCACCTGCATTTCCGGCGGTGGGGATGATCACTTTTTCGACACCAAGTTCTTTGGCCTTGGAAACAGCTGCGGCCAGACCGCGAGCCTTGAATGAGCCGGTTGGGTTCAAGCTTTCATCCTTGACAAATAGATTATTCAAACCGAGCTCAGTCCCCAAATTCTGGAGCAGCAACAGGGGAGTATCGCCCTCCCCCAAAAAGATCATATTTTTTTGATCAAATACGGGCAATATTTCTCGCCAACGCCACATTCCGCGCGGGCGTGATTTGAAGGCATCACGATCTATTTCATTTCCAGCTTTCTCCAGGTCGTAGCGGGCCAATAATGGTGCCTGACAATCTGGACAATATGTTTGGATCTGATCTATATCATAATGCTTGCCACAATCGTAGCATTCTAGATAGATTAAATATGACATCTTAATTTTCTAAGTCAGGGAGAAATGCTTCTACCCGGGCCCACAATTCACGAACATTGATAGGTTTCGCCATATAAACATCACAGCCAGCCGCCAACGCTTTTTCCGCATCGCCCTTGAGGGCATTGGCAGTAATAGCGATGATGGGGACATGACGCAAGAAAGTGACATCGCTCTTTCTTAGGCGTCTGGCAACTTCATAACCATCAATATCGGGCAAATTGATGTCAAGCAATATGACTTCGGGTTTTATTTCTTCAGCTACGGAGAGACCATCATTGCCATTGAAGGCACCATGCACTTCATAGCCTCGTGCGTTCAACGCTCGCTGGACCAAGCGCATATTGTCCGGGTTATCTTCAACGTAAAGAATTTGATATGTCATATAATTTGCTCCCAAAAATTTATTATACCTTCTCTTCAATCACTTCCACAACCTGGTTTACGAAATCCATGGTCGGGAGAGATCCTTTTTGATATAACCCTTCGATCTGATTGTCTAAACGCCGCCAATCTTCAGAGGTTAATTCCTTAGCGCTGACGACAATTACAGGAATGGCTGCTGTACGCGGATCGAGTTTTAGATTTTCCAAAACACCGAAACCATCCATTTTGGGCATCATCAAGTCTAAAACAATCAAATCTGGGATGCGCTGTCTGGCCTGAACCAGTCCATCCCAACCATCATTGGCATCGAAAACACGGTAATTTTTCTTCTTCTCTAATATTCGGCGGATGAGGTGAACTGCATCGGGATTGTCATCGATTACCAAAACAGTCGTAGTTTTTTCATCCAGATGATCAAGGGTAGCACCGAAACCGTCTACTTTGGCAGCCGCCTTTGTCTCTGCCAAATCTAAATCGATGCGCCACTGGTCTTGTAACACATGTTTCTCAACAGGGAAAGTGTGGCCGGTACAATTGACCACGACCAGCTCATCCTGATCAATTTTGCCATGTTCAACTAATTTCTCGAAACCAGCAAAGCCTACCGCCGTGGCTGGCTCGACAGCCAATCCATCCGTTTTTGCCAGCATGCGCATGGCCGCAAAGGCCTCACTATCAGCAACGCTTTCCATCTCACCACCATGTCGCTGAGTCAGATTCCAAAGATACGTATATGTTGTACCCGGATCCCCGGTGGACAAAATCGCAATTAGTGTATCAGGAACCACCGGTTCGGCAACGCTTTGGCCTGCTTTAAAAGCATTCACCATCGGCGCGCAACCCTCGGATTGAATTACTGCCAAGGATGGAATTTTGTTGATCAATCCCATCTGGTAAAGTTCATGAAAGCCATGATACACGCCGAGCGGGCCTAAACCACCACTCACTGCTTGAATATACCAATCGGGCGCCTTCCAATCCAACTGCTCTACGATCTCATAGGCAATGGTCTTCATAGATTCGCGCGCCGCGAGGCTGCTGGCTCCCCGATCCAGCAACAAATCACGACGGGCGGCAAACTCAGCGGCTATACGTTTGGTATCATCATAGGTTCCAGAAACACTAACAACTTCAGACCCATAAAGGGCTACTTCGCGCAATTTTTCTGGAGGCACCTGGCTGGTCATGAAGACCCAAAGCTTGATACTCCCCTGGGCGCAGGCTGCGGCATAAGCCACGGCTGCATTGCCTGTTGAGGCGATAACTGCTTCTTTAATGCCTGCTTCTTGCATGGCAGCTACAGCCACAGCAGCCTGCCGATCCTTAAAAGAGTTTGTGGGGCCATAGCGTTCATCTTTGATGTACAACTGGTTATGCCCAACATATTCAGCATAGCGACGGGAAAAAAGCATGGGGGTTCCGCCGGTATTCTCGGAAATACGGTCGTAATTCAATTCAACAGGAAGAATATCATGATAGCGCCAAATATTATAAGAGCGCCCTGGCAAGCCTTGCATCGCTTCCCGTTTAAATGTCTCATAATCATATATGGCTTCAACCCAAAATGAACCACACTTATCACAAATCGTGGGGCGCAGAGGTTGGAAATTCTGTTGATTTCCACACAATTCACATTGCATGTATTGTGGATTTGCCATAAGCTACTTGTCCTCTCCTAGATTATCTTCGGGCACGATAGCTTTGATGGGCAGTTCCAACTGGAACGTGGAACCTTCTCCTGGCACGCCATTGCTTTCAGCCCACAGGCGGCCGCCATGCATTTCCACCAAACGGCGACTAATGGGCAAACCCAGACCCGTACCACCAGCCTTTCGGGTTGTGGAAGTATCTACCTGGCTGAACGCTTCGAATATTGTTTCTAGCTTACCCTCGGGAATTCCAATACCTGTATCTTTTATACTAATCAACACGTTTTTCTTTGTTTTCTTGGTTATTACGGTAACACCACCATAATCAGTAAATTTGATCGCGTTACCCATTAAGTTCATTAAAATCTGTTGTAAACGCACAGAGTCCGCCATGATGCCCATAGCGTCATCAACTCCACTTTCCATTTCAAGGGATAGAGATTTATCATCGGCCAAGGGCTGAACCGTCCGCAGCACGTCCGCGAGCATTTTTGTCAAGAGGATTCTCTCAATTGCTAAGACGAGCTTGCCCGATTCGATCTTGGCCATATCAAGCACATCATTGATCAAGGCCAACAAATGCTTGCCACTCTTATCAATCAAACCCAAATCCATTTCCATGTCCTCGGTCAAGGGGCCATCTAACCCTTCCATGATCACTTGTGTAAATCCAATGATCGAGTTGAGCGGCGTGCGTAATTCATGACTCATGTTAGCCAAAAACGAAGACTTGAGCTCATCCAACTCTCGCAACCGCTCTACCGTTTCCATCTGTTCCGCATAGAGCTGCGCATTTCTCAAAGCTACCGCAGTTTGAGAAGCCAGGGTAGTGAAGGTAACCTCGTCCGCAACTGAGAAATGGTTCACTTGATCGGATTCCACGTTGAACACGCCGATCAATTCATCGGCAACTATCATGGGCACGGTCATTGCGCTCAAGGTGTTGGGCAAGAGAGGGTGATGCAGAAAATTTTCATCTTCGCTGGCATTTGTGACGATAACCACACTGCGTGAGCGGGCTGCTTCGGCGATGGCAGATTTCTTCTCGCCGAGTTTCAGTGAATGTCCCTCAGCGAGGAGCTTGGGCCCAACTTTACCAGCACCAGTAGAAAAATTCAGCGAGTGCCCCCCTGCCCCCACCAGATAAACGGCCACATGGTACAGTTCGAAGCTGTATTGGGTCAAATCGACCACCGATTGCAGCAAAGCCTGCGGCTCCAAAATCGTGGCCGCAGCCGTGCTCACTTTTGCCACCGTGGCAAGCTCAGCGGCACGCGTTTGGGTTTCAGCGAAAAGACGGGCATTTTCAATGGCGGTACCCGCTTGTCCAGCGATAATCATACCCAGGTTGAGCTCGTCTTGCGTAAAATGGAGTTCATCATCATAACTTTCCAACTCAATCAGGCCAACGGTTTGTCCTTTGGCCACCATCGGTAGTGATACCACAGTTTTTAGGCCGGCTTGCTCAAAATATGCTATTTCGTTGGGGTCTCCATCGGAGTCACTGCCCTGTACGACAAAGGGCTGCATGGTTTGGATGGCATTCTGGGTAAGCGGGTATTGGTCGAGATGGTAAATGGTTCCAACACGTTCTGGCTGAATATTCGAATCCTCGCTAAAAATATCATAGTCGGCAATGGATTGAAGGGTATTTTCTTCCGGATCGTAGATCGAAACCGTAACTTGAGAAACCTGCATGGCCTGGCCGGCGACCTGAGCCACCAGGTTACCAATTTCTTTGGGGTCCAGCATTTCTTGGTTAAGATTTGCACTGGTATCAAAAAGCAGTCTCATCTCTTCGGCTGCTTTTTGGATGCGGTCATAGGATAGGGCATTATCAATGGCGATGGCAGCTTGCTGGGCCAGGCTTTCCAGGAACAAGAATTCAGATTCGATAAATAACTGATCAGGGCCATTTCGCCAAATGACAAGTAAACCTCGCAGCTCTTCTTGAGAAAGGACCGGCGAGACCATTAAATGTTCGTGTTCTTCTCTTTCTGTCCCTGGAACAATGGTAACCCGAGGGTCAAGCGCGGAGTCATTAACTCGTTCGCCGACTTTAGAACGAGCAACACTGGCAATAACGCCCTCACCTTCGCGAGCAATCGTGTAACCCCTTATCTTTTCCGATTCGTCTCCAAAAGCTACAATGGCAGTGAGCTTATCCCCTATTGCATCAGGAATATAGACCGCGCTGGTTGATGCATTCAAGATTTCTTTTGCTTGTAAGCTAATCCGTTCCAGTACACTTTGCAACTCCAGAGTAGATGTTACATCCTTGGCAACCTCCGCGAGGGCTTCCATTTCGGCGGCACGAGCCTGGGCATTCTCAAATAATTCCGCATTCTCTATAGCCACAGCAGCCTGTTGAGCCATG
This sequence comes from uncultured Anaerolineales bacterium, assembly GCA_964629085.1. GTDB lineage: Bacteria > Chloroflexota > Anaerolineae > Anaerolineales > UBA11858 > NIOZ-UU35. The sequence continues at coordinate 6,979 of CAZVPR010000084.1, read as the reverse complement.
CTTTCTGAAAAATCGAATTCTGAAACTGAGAACATCTGATCATCACCTTCTCGCCAGGTGACCAACATCCCCCTGAGTTCATTCTGAGAGAGAATCGGTGATACCATCATATGAAATTTGCCGCTCCATTCCGTACCGGAAACAAGAATTGCGCGGGGATCATCATCGGAATAATTAACCAACTCACCAATTTTGGTGGCAGCAATACTGCCGATAATTCCTTCACCAATGGTCACCATCTCGTTGAGAGTCTCTTGTGCTTCTTCACCAAAAACCGAAATTGGTTTGAGTTCTCGCCCATTGTCATCAGGTATATAGACCGCGCTGGAATTTGCGTTTAGTGTGGTATAGGCAAGATTTGCAATTTTCTCCAAAACATGTTCAAGTTCCAAGGTAGAAGTGACCTCTTTGCCAATATCTGCCAGGGCCTCCATTTGGGCGGCGCGGGATTGCGCTTCCTGGAATAATTTGGCGTTATCCAGTGATACGGCAGCCTGATTGGCCAGGGTCATCGCCAGATTGAGTTCTTCCTGAGAATAAACACGCTCATCCCCCGGACTTTCTAACTCAAGGTATCCAATCGGCAGTCTTTTCGCGATCAGAGGGATCACCACACTGGTTGTGATATCATACTTTTTCATTAAAGCCAATTCAGAGGGGGCAAGATCCGGATCGCTGGCGTGAATCACAGCAGGTTGCATATTCGCAATGGTCTTGGTCGTATCAGGATATTCATCCAATGAGAAAGATTTCCAGTTATCAATCTCCCTGATTTGTTCTTCCCCTTGCTCGTTAATAAAAAGATCAAGTATAGATTTTACGTTATATTGATCAGGATCAAAAAGGTTGATCGAACACTCGGGAATACCCAACACGTCGATGAATTTGCGAGCAACCACCAGGGCAATCTCATCAATTTCAACGGGTGCCCCTGCTATAGCTCGGCTGACATCGAAGAGCAGGGATATTTCCTCAGCCGCCTTTTGTACACGTTCGTAAGAGAGAGCATTTTCCATCGCTACGGCAGCCTGATTGGCAAGCGTCATCGCTAAGTTGATTTCATCCTGTGATAGGTGCAGTTCCTCCTCGTACGTAACTAACTCGATTGTACCCAGGAGTTCACCTTTCACAGCCATGGGCAAGGTGATATTGGTGATATATTCATATTTTTTCATATAGTCCAGTTCCAGTGGATCCGCATCTGGATCACTGATATGGACTATCCATGGTTTTAGGTTCTCAATGGCACCCATGAAGGCTGGAAAATCAGTACACAGGAATACATCACCTGTAACATCTTCAAAATAAGTCTCCTGATCATCCTCCAAAGCAACTTCGAAAACTGCTGTTAAGATGTTTTTGTCTCGATCATACAAATTGATTTCACATTCGGGATAGTAACGCACCTCACTGAACTTGGGCATCTTTGTGACAAATAAATAGGCCACCGTATTGGCGATATCTTGAACTTCAAGATGTCCCAACGAAAGCTCACGGCTGACATCAAAAAGCAACTCCATTTCATCGGCTGCCTGCTGAATGCGCTCATAAGAATCAGCGTTGTCGATGGCAATAGCAGCCTGGTTGGCCAGCGTCATCGCTAAGTTTAGTTCATCTTGTGTGAGATGCAACTCATTTTCGTAGGTTGTTAAATCGATTGTGCCAATGATCTCGCCTTTTACCGTCAAGGGTAAGGAGATATCGCTGGCCAATTCATATTTTTGCATATAGGCCAGCTCCACTTTATCCATATTGGGATCGCTGGCGTGTGCAATGGAGGGCTGATTACTTCCCACGACTCGCATGATATTAGGATAATCTTCACAGTTGGATACCACGCCTTCCGTATCTTCCACTAACGTTATCTGGTCGTCATCCAGGGAAACTTTAATGATTGTGTGCAAAGTATTTTGATCTTGGTCGTACAAACTGATCTCACATTCAGGGGAAAAATGTGGGTCGCTGAATCTGGGCATCATTAGAACGAATGCGCGCGCCACCGTTCGGGCAACATCCAAAACATCCAGGGATTCAATACTCATCGTTCGGCTGGCTTCGAACAGCAGGGCCATCTCATCTGCCGCCTGCTGGACGCGCTGGAATGAATTGGCGTTTTCATAGGCCACAGCAACCTGAGAAGCCAGGGTAGAGATGATGAGTACATCCTCATCAGTGAAGTAATCCTGGCGATCCGATTGCACGTCCAGTACCCCTACCACTTGCTCACCCACAATCATCGGCACGGCCATTTCAGATCGGGTTTCCGGCAGCAAAGGGTTGGTCAAATAGTCGGGGTCCGAACGCACATCATTAACGATGATTCCTTTACGAGTGCGGGCTGCCTGGGCGACCAATGATTTTTCGCTGGTGAGCTGGATGCTCCAACCTTCAGCGACCATCTGGGCGCCCACTTCGCCAGCGCCAGTCTCCAGCGCCAAGGATTTTTGATTTTTATCGAATATGTAGATGTGGGCATGGTAAAGGCCAAAACGGTCACGAGTAAGATCGGCCACGCTCTGTAGCAAATTTTCGGGGTCTAGAACCGTAGAGACTGTGGTGCTAACTTCCGCAACCGACTCCAACTCGGAGGCGCGTTTATCCAACTGTTGACGGCTGCGTTCTGTATCATCGAGCAGTCGCAGGTTTTCAATGTGCCCTGTTAAGCGGTTAATCACCGTGGAAATCAGTTCATTGGTCTTTTCAACATCGACAGCCGGATCGGCAATGACAATCTTACCAATGGATTGCCCCCGCACTGAGAGAGCAAAATCACTCAAATTTTCGCCATCGATCTTGGATTCTAAAGTTTCAGGATCAATGGGTTCGACATTATCCTGGTCATATATAAAATTTTTTCCCGTGGTTTCTTCAGATTGTAAATACTCTTGCCAGCTTTCGTGGGTAAGACGGCGCGTGGCTTTCTCTGCTTCGGAACGATATTGCTCTGCCTGGGCCAACAGGCGCAAGTTATCGATATGCTGAGTAACTTGCTGAGCTATGGAACCTAATAATTCAGAAGTCTCTTCGGGAAGATCATCATCCCCTTCCAATTGAAGGACACCCAAAATTTCTTCCCCAATTTGTAGAGGAACCTTAATAGCATTATCATTAACCTGCCCATATTCGCTATCCGCACCTGACTTCCTTGGCACAAATGAAATTTTCTCTTGGTCGAATTCAAAACCAATACGCTCACTACGATCGATGGCATTTAGATAATCTTCCCACCCTACTTGATCACGACTAATCGCTATTGAAGAAAGACCAAACCCACCTAAACGCTTCTTAAGCCAATCCTTTTCATCATCTTCAGCATCAATTAGCTGAGTTGAGGAATCAACCTCGTTTTCAGGTTTTGGTTCGGGATGATCGACATCTGAAAAAAGATCATCTAACCGGTCTCTGAAGGGTTCTTTATTCGACATAAGTTACTATCTCTCTCATTAATGCCTGATATTGTTGCGCGCCACGAGTGGAAGCCGAAAACTCCGTGATGGGAATTCCGGCAACCTGGCTGGCTCTCAACTTGCTGTCCACGCCAATAATTGTGTCGAAAAGGATATCCGCGTAATGGGTTTTCACCCGCTCCAGGATTTGTTGATGCAGATTTCCCCGCTTATCAAACATGGTCACTAAAAGCCTGTAATTAAGCTGGGAATTAAATTGCTGCCGAACTCTTTCTATCACTTTGAAAACGCTATTCAACGCCTGGATCGAAAAATACTCACATTGCGTTGGTACAATTGCCAGATGAGTAGCCGCCAATGCCGTAATAGTAATTGCAGACATGGTCGGTGGACAATCAATAACCACAAAATCATATTGTGACATGCCATTCAAGGAAATATTGTCACGAAATAAGGTCTCATACTTAGGACGTACAGAAATAAACTGAAGGACTTTTGTCATTTCCTTGTTCGAAGCGACGATCTCCAAACCTGGAACCCCGGAGGGGCGCGCCACCTTCATGAGCGTATCGTTCCCAAGCAAAAAATCAGCAGCTGAATGGGTTGCCTCTCCAGGATTGATGCCCAATCCGGCTGTCAGGTTAGCAGATGGGTCCAGGTCCACTAACAACACATGCTGACCCGCCTTTGCCAGCCAGGAGGCCACAGCAGAAGCAGTGGTCGTTTTGGCTACACCACCCTTCTGATGGCAAATTGAGATCACGTAAGGCTTCGTCATGGTTTATCCAATCCTATTCGGATTTTGAGGACTTTTGACCATCCTTGCGAGGCAATTCCAATTGAACGGCTGTCTTTTTTACGCCCAAAGCTGTGCCTAATTCTTTAATGGCTACCTGTAATGCATCTTCAACACTGGTCGTGCTTTGAATGCGTTGGCCAATAATATTGACCAGGGTTTCGCTATCGACTTTACGCTGGGTCTGTTCAATCACGCGCATATTCTCCAAGAACGTGGATACTTGGTCCACAAGAACGTCTTGCATAATTCGAATACTCCGTTCGGGGACCATGTTCATGGGTTGGCCGCTATTCAAGGAAAGAAAGCCCAATACTCGTTCACCCGATAACAGCCCGATCATCATCGAGCCACGCAGTCCACGGTTGGTCAAATTTTCTCTGACAGTTAAGGGCATGATGGAATTTTCATCGTCGGCATCAGAAAAAATCCTCATTTGACCTGGGGCATCCATAATGCTCAATATCTCCTGGACATCTGGTATGAGATCATCTTCATAAGTAATAACAAACTCTTTTTTCCGTTCTGCAATGGTAACCTCAAACAAATCAAACGTTCGAGGGAGGTGGATTTCATCCCAACTGGAGACCCGGTGCAAAGAAACACTTTCGATACCCATCAGCGGCGCCATTTCAGCCACGCCGGCAAGCATTTCTTCAATGGTAAGCGCCTCGTTGATCATCCGACTTGTAGTTAGCAGCACTTCAGTTTCGCCCAGCGCTTCCTGAGTTTGCTGGGTCAGGCGAGCACCATCCAATGCCAATGCAACTTGCTCAGAGACTTGCTCCAAGAATTCTCTATCTTCCACTGTCAACGGTTTATCTGGACTCTCATCGATGGCAAGAGTCCCAATCACCGCACCATCTGGCAAAGACATTGGTACTTCGGAGTATTGATCTTTGTTGATTTCAACTTCGGAAATGTGGTGAAGTGATGATTGGTCGAAGAAAAATCCTTCTGGAAAATCACTGGCATTCTGAAAACGCTGCCACCCTTCCTGGCTCATGGCTTGATAAAATGTGCTGACTTCACGGATACGCTCATCCATTTCTTGGCGCATTCGGGTTTGGTCCATAGCGATAGCTACCTGACCACAAATTCCTTCCAAAAGCAATCTGTCGTCTTCGGTGAGTGCATTAACAACATCACTTTGAACATCCAGCACACCCAGGATTTGGGCACCCAGCTTGATCGGCACTGCAATCTCACCTCGAGTCCTGGGCAGCAAGGAGTTGGGGTGCCAATCCGGATCTTCCGTCAAGTCTGGGCGCATCATCGTTTTGCCAGTCTCCGCTGCGATACCAATCAGGCCGATGCCTAGCGGCATTTGGTGACCATTAGCAACCATTTGTCGGCCAGGATTTCCATACCCGCAGATCAATACTACAGCATCTTGAGCGGGTTCATAACGTAGTAATTGAGTGTGGTAATAACCTAATTGTTTTTTGATTTGCGTGACAACTTTTTCAAAGAGTTCACTCAGTACCGTGGCCTGTGAAATTTCCTGGGCAATTTCGGTGCTGACCTTTACGTGGTATCCCCGACGCTTATAAGCTTCCTGCACCTGTCGTTTCAACAAATCACTCTCAGTAATATCCGTCATGTGGGCCATGGTACGGGGGTTACCTTCGGCATCCGATGTAATCGCAGTACTGATCTCAACCCGACGTTTTGCTCCACTTGGACGCAATATATTGAACTGATACCTCGGAGAAGGCCTTTCTCTTCTTTGATGCCGCAGGTAACGGTCGGTGACGACCTGTAAACTTACCTCATCCAAAACCTTGCGAAAATCTGAACCAATCAACTTGTCATGACTACGGCCCAAAATTCTGCAAAGGGCTTCATTTACAAATTCAAACCGGTACTCATGGTCGAAAACCATGATACCGATATGGGCACTTTCAATCAAGGCCCGGAATTGTGCATCACTGCGGGCCAGGTCCTCCGCCACTTGTTTTTGCTGGGTGATATCAATGACAACTCCCTGATAGTGAGTGACGTTACCTTCATCATCACGTTGGACGACTGTGCGGTCATCGGTCCAGCGCACATCACCATTTTGGGTGATGATACGATATTGCTGCTCGAACTGCTCGTCACCCCTCTCCAAGTGTATGAGTACCTCCCGATGGAAGCGCTCTAAATCTTCCGGGTGCACGATAGAAGTGTAAGGAACCGTACCCGTATAGAAATCGTCTGGCGTGTACCCAAATTGCCGCACATTATCGGAGACATATTCTACCGGCCAACCTTCTGCGGCATTCCAGCGAAAAACTACAACTGGGCTTGATTCAATGACTAAATTAGCCTGTTGGACAGACTGTTCAAATTGCCTTTGTTCAGTAATATCCTTTACCTGTCCAATGGTCTGCGGATTTCCGTCTGCATCCATTACCACAGCAACGTTCATCGCTAATTGACGTCTCTGACCATCTTTGCGAACGATACTAATTTCGTAGCTCGATGGCAATGGCTCACCTTGCTGACGACGAATGTAAAGATCGGCGGCCAATTGCTTGCTCTCTTCATCCAGAACCTGACGAAAATCCAGTCCGATCAATTCAGATTCACTGTATCCCAAAAACTTAACACACTGGTCATTAGCATAATTAAATTTATACTCATCACCGATTATGAAAATACCGTTTCGGGAACTCTCAACCACCATCCGGAAACGCTGATCGCTTTGCCGTCGAGCCTGCTCGGATTGTTCGCCGATAAAAATCATACGGGATAATTCTGGAAGCAACAAGTTTTGAGAGATGATCAAAAC
>CAZVPR010000083.1:0-20737 GCA_964629085.1 uncultured Anaerolineales bacterium | reverse complement strand
CCTAAAACATCAAGTTTAATTCGTGTTGGCATGGCCAATAACAGGCTTTACACTTGAGCAATTCGTTGCGCCACTGAGTGTAATTGGGGCTATTCCAAACATCTTTCAAGGTCTTGCCATCTTCCAATTGGTCGATATGTTTTTTTCGCTCCAGATACGCATTGCAAGGAAAAATTTTTCCATACGTATCTACATACAATGATGTATAACCTGCAAGACATTCATATGGAAAAGCAATATTGTGAAATTGAAAATCTCGCATAAGTTTTAGATGCCCAAAGGATGTATTAATGAAATCATCCTTCTTTTTTTCTTCATAGAGATAATCCAATACACCTTCAAGGTCTTCTAAATCTATTTGCTTCACTTCCAATTGATCAGTACCAACAGACGCAGGGGCCAGATCTACCCCAAGGAAGTAAATATGATCGACATTTAACTCCTTTGCAAGAGTAACCATGGAAGGTATGTCCTTAAAATTAGTGCCCGAAATAACTACATTCAAAATAACTTGAGAAGAATAATTATTCCGATTTCGATATTCAATAAGAGCTCGCAGCGCATCAATGGCCTTTTCAAAGGCTCCTGACATTCCTCTTATCCGATCATGGATCTCTTTGTACGGAGAATCCAAACTTACCGCGATAAAATCAATACCAGTATCCATTAATCGAGCGATATTATCACCCGTAAGGGGATAACCATTTGTGGTAGTGGAACAGGTCATTCCAAGGTTTTTTATCTTATGAATAACTTGATAAACATCCTTTCTAAGAAAGGGTTCACCTCCCATCAAACCCACACCTGATGTGCCAATATCATGGAATTGCTGAATTAGATCCAACGCGCGTTCGGTCGACATTTCACCAGTGGGATCGGTTATCTTCCAATAGCTACAATAACTACACTTTAAATTGCAACGATAGTTTAGCAGTAAACCTCCTATAATGGGTCCGGTTATTGCTTTCCCTATTGCTTTTCCAGTGGGAATTGCAATATATTTCAACGCAGTTCGTGCAAGCCAACCCAGTTGCCCATTTCGAGCTAAAGCAATAGCGTGATCCTTATATCTAGCTTCTATATTCATCTTATTCTCCGATACCTGTAAAATTGTTCTAGCCGCTTAAACACTGTTTATCCAATAAATCTCTGAAACCACAACTCCATGCATAACAATCCCCATGTTTGCCTGCCGAACTGTTTTTCGACACTAATTGCTTGTTCCAAATGAGGGATATTGTAGATACCACGCTGTCGTGCAGCATCACTGAGTAAAATATCATGCGAAAAATCCCTCAATTCTCCCTTCAACCACTCAGAGAGAGGAACTGGAAATCCCTTCTTATCCTTCCGCACCATGATCTTTTCTGGAATCAAGTGTTCCACTGCCCGCTTGAAAATATGTTTGCTCCGACCACCCCCCCATTTAATTGTCGGGGGAATTCTGGCAACAAGTTCAACAATCCTCCGATCTAGAAGTGGTACACGAGATTCAAGCGAAAAACTCATACTGGTACGATCTTCGACATGCAACAATGCCGGTAGTAAGGTTTTTAAGTCAAAATAGGTCATCTTGTTTATATATGAGTTTGTTGCAGGCCTGTTAAAGATTTCTTGGAAGGAAGCGAAAATATCATAATCTCGCCCCACACTCAATAAATCACCTGAATAAAAATTCGCACTATCAGGACTCCGGTTTATCAAGTGAAAGTACCGATGATCCATCTCACCAAAGATGCCACTTTGCCAAAATGATTTGAGCATTGGTACATATTCCCGTAGAACTGGCAGGTTGGGAATAATAGATTCCATCGTAACAACAAATGTTCCCTCATCGTTGCTCTCAAAAATTGCGCCTTTCAGACATTGTTCCAGATATGCCACCAGATAACGTGTATACCCACAAAAAATCTCATCACCCCCCTGGCCCCCTAAAACAACTTTTACCTTTTGCGCAGCGAGTTTGGATACGAAGTACTGTGGGAAAACACCTGGTCCAGCAGCTGGCTCATCCATCTGGTAAATAATATCTGATATACTGTCCATAAAATCATTGGCAGTGGGACGAATTTCATTATATTCCGTGCCAGCGAAAGCGCTTACTTGGTGGGCATAACTGGTTTCATCGTAGTCAATTCCATAATCAAAGGCACCACTAAAAGTTTTTAGCGGAGAGTTGAGTAACCCGGCTGCTAAACAAGTAACAACACTGCTATCAATTCCCCCAGACAAGTGACTGCCCAGAGGAACATCACTCCTCAGTTGCAAGCGCACAGCATCCTGCAACAACATCATGAGTTGATCAACAAAATGCTCCTCAGAGTGTTCCAAGTCTAGCGAAAATTCTAAATCCCAGTATTGGTGAATTCTCAATTGGGGTTCTGTGCTCACATTTTCAAGCAGCAGATAGTGACCAGGCATCAGTTTCTTGACTCCTTTGAAGAATGTCTTATCATGAAGGCAAAACTGAAATGTAATATAGTCATAAAGGGCAAGTTGATTGGGAATCTGAAGCTCTGGGCGAATATGAACAATAGCCTTTATTTCGGAAGCAAAAATGAACTCGTTTTGATTATATGAATAATAGAACGGCTTGATGCCAAAGTAGTCACGAGCAGCCATCAAGAGATCGAGCTTTTGGTCATATATCGCGAAGGCATACATCCCGTTTAATTTTAGCAAGAATTCTGGACCATATTCTTCATATAAGTGAATTAAAACCTCTGTATCTGAAGATGTTCGGAATCGATGTCCTTTGTTTAAAAGTTCCTGACGCAATTCCAGATAATTATAAATCTCCCCATTATAGACAATCCAGATCGTGTTATCCTCATTAGGAATTGGTTGATGACCTGTAACCAAATCGATGATACTCAGGCGCTTGTGGATAAATCCCACATGCTCTGAGAGATACAATCCCTCATCATCTGGTCCTCGATGGTTCATTGTGTCGCCCATTCTTTGGAGTTCATCTTGCTGAATGCGCCCCTTATGAGGTGAAACTACGCCTGCGATACCACACATATAATTGAGCTACCTTTTTTTAGAGTACATCTCCTTGGATCGTAATTTCCATACCTCCTGACCCAAGCGGAAAAGCTCTTCGAAGTAATATTTGTTTTGAAGTAACAGCAAAGCATATGTGAATATTTGAAGCCCAATTAGCAGTATACCACCATAAATAATAAAACTATAAGTGAATTTCTGGAAAACTTGCTGTAAACTGATTGAAACTGCCTGCACCCAGCCCTCGTCTAAATAAAGGGGTATTTGTTCAATTACACGCCATAAAAGCACTAAGGACATATATACCCCAGGTAAAATCAACAACCAGCTTAGCGCCATGAAAACTACTGCTGGCCTGGCCAACCACCCCATAAACAGATAGGTTTGGATGGTGCTTATGATGCGCATTTTTGATACGCGACCTAAATTAGCTTCGACTACTTTCTGAATCTCCCATTGTAATTGAGCCGGCACTTCACAAACTCTTGCCCCCAAAGCATGCGCTTTCATCAACACTTCGAACTGTAATTCCATACCATCAGAAGTCATCATCAACGAATCCAAGATATCCCTGCGATATGCGCGCACAACACTTGTACTCGTTGCAACCCGATAAGGTGACATACGCGCCAGGTAATAGTTCCCAAACCGGCTGAGCATATGCCGATAAAAAGGCACATTTCGAACCATGCCCCCTTTTGTATATGGCGACGCCAGGGCTATTTCGACATTGTTTTGTTCGAGGGCATCAACTAAGCTGAAAATGTATCGCGGATCATAACTCAAGTCTGCGTCCAGAGTGACAATCACCTCACCCCGGCAAATATTAAATGCTGTCCGTAGAGCTCGTCCCTGGCCGAAGTTTCGGTGGTGACGCAGTACATGCATCCGAGGTTCATGAGATGAAAATTCTTCCAATAATTCTCCAGTACGATCAAGACTGCCATCATCAACACAGACAAGTTCCCAATTTATGGTGGGACGTTTATTAAGCTCAGAAATCACCCGCTGCAAACTGGAGACGATTATCTGCTCTTCATTATAAGTAGCGATCACAACGGATATATCAATTACATTCACTTTTTACTATCGCTCAGGTTAATACAAGCATGCAAAGATTTATTGCGTTTTAGTTTCAGGAACCCTGGCTAACACGATGATTTTTTCAAGAGGTGTGATTGTCAATGATGATGTTATCGGATGAAAAGAGTCGGACTGATACAACCGCTGGCTCAACTCGACCCATTCAGGCCAGTACTCGGGGTACATCGGAGGTGTTGTCTCCCAACTGGCGGGCGATAAAATGATCACATAATCTGCTTCGGAAGATAATGCATCGAATGCCGTCTTCACTGTAATCTTTTCATCGCCCATAATCTCCAATTCCCATTCAGTGGGATCCTGGGTAATAGATTCGGGCAACAAAGTACTTTTGCAATCTCCCAATGATGGAACCATGGCGTCAAGCGAGATTAATTGGATAGAAGCTGGACATTCCTTATCAAATATAATCACATCAGCCAATGTTCCTGGATTCAGAGACCCATAATATGTCATCCCCACCCTTATCTCGGCATTGAGGACTTTGGAGTTGCTCGCATCATCAAAAATTGCGTCGACTGCCTGAAGCGCGCTTTGCTTGTCGGTATATATTGTGTTATGTGTCGAGACCATTCGAAACATAAAACCAATAATGGCGCCAAATATTGTAATAATTAATAACCATCGAAATACCGGATTATTAAGAGGTTTTTCCTTTTGTTCAGTATCCCTGAAAAGAAAAATTGCACTCAAATATATCCCAAACAAAGCTGGCCAACCGTAATATCTGTAATCTGAACGCATCATAATCAGAATCAATAGTGGAGAGATGCCCATCCAGACATATATCCAGTTGATACGTTTTAGAAGTAACCAGAAATTTCGACTCGAAACGACCTGGGTACCAGGGATCCACGACAAAACTAGTGTTAGGGGATAATAAGCAATACTATAAAAGAAAAATCCCGAGACTACATCTATCCAACTCCATGCGCTGACATAAGTCGTTACAACACCTAATGAACCTCGTGGAACACCATACCACTGGAAAGGAAGTAAAAAAGCACTGAGGCGTGGAATTACCCACCAGCCACTGACGAGTAAGGACACGCTACATAATATTGCTAAGCCCCAAAATGTTTTACGTTTGTTGAGATTTGAGGTAAAAAATAATCCCTTCAATAAATAGGGCGTTATTGCAAATCCTACCAACGCCACGGAATGGACACGACCCAACATTAGTAATCCAAGAAATAGTCCTGCCACTATTGTGGGTTTGGGCTTGTGCAAATAGCCACTTAATAACACAAAACACATTATGCTGACTCCAAGAGTATAACCCAGTAAGTTGACATGCAAATCTGTCAGACCTTGGTATACATCTAATAATGGAAGACTGGCTATCAACATAGGTATGGGCAGCAAAATTGATAAAACAATGCTTTCGGTTTTACTCCAAAAGAATAAACTCAAACTGGCCGCCATGAACAGGTACCAAATGCTATTAAGAATAACACCTATGCTAGTGTCTAACGGGAGGACGGGGCTTAGAATTGCCACGACTAAATAATGCAGTATTGTGTTATTACCAGGGGAAGTTGCAACCATCATAATTGCTCTCAAAATTCCATTGGTTTTTGCCTCCTGAAGTACAGTCCCGGAAATATAATAATAATATGTAGAATCTCCCTTAGTGAGGTTGTTCTGATGATAGGTTAAACCCATTTTGTAAGATAATAGCAAGATAACTACAGCAAATACCGTTACTGCAATAAGGCTCAACCAAATATTTTTTTTCATAATTAATCTTCAATCACGGTTAACTGGTGAACGTGTGGTTTATTACTTGGAAGCTTATTTTGACTTATCGGTATCATTCCAAATCTCTCGAAATCCATGCGATCCAGAGCAAACAGATGTGATGGCAGCTCACTCAAGGCTGGGCATATATCATATATTTTTAAGGATGACAAGGATATGGTCCGGTGTAAGAGAAGGCATACCATAATATTTTCTGGTCAGTTTATTTACTATGATGTTTCTTAACTTCCACACACGTGTTCCGTCCTGCCACTGCAAAGCGTATGTCTTATGAACAGCAAGCAATTCAAAATTCTGCAAGGTAGAGAAGTACTCCACTGAAGGAAATCTTACATGTTCTGGATACCGAAGATACCACCATAATGAGCCATGCTTAATAGCATTAATACATTGGATATCACCGATTAGTATGATTAGTAAGCCGCCCGATTTTACAAGCTTTGTGAATCGCTTGATTAATCCTTCAACATCATATACGTGTTCGATTACGTCGAAACAAAATACCGCATCAAATGATAATGTGGGATCCAAGTCATCAATGGTCTGGCAACAAATATGCCCCTTGGCAGACGCAATGGCAATAGCTTCCTTAGAAAACTCGACACCATAAGTTTCACAACCTAATTCAGATGCAAAATCCAAAAAAGTTCCGTTACTACAACCTATGTCAAGAACCCTCATCCCGGGTTCAATCTGCGCTCGGATGGCGTCAACTACTTGGGAGGGCCTTCTATTCACAAATGATTGAGTTGAAGACCATCTGCCAGGCTTTTTACTCGAATAAAATTCAACAGCATCCTTCTCTAAAACGGAATTCTGGACGAACCCTGATCGACAGTTTTTGCACTTCCACAACTCCGCGTCACGAGCGAGGATTATCTTTGTATCAGCAAATTTTATCGGCTTTGGGTAAATAATCCCTCCAACCGAGCAGATACGTTTACTGCTACAAAAAGGACATTCCGAACTACTTGCTGTGTTCTGTACAACAACCCTGCCAAAGATCTTCTCTGGCTGCGAACTAAGAAACCTTGGGTTTTTGTTCAAAAATCGTTTATATAAATTATTCGTTAGATGATAAAAAGTGTCCACTAAAAATTTTTTAATCACGTTTTGCTTTCATCCAATCACATTTCGCCATGAAACATTCGCATTACCTGAGCAGCTGTTGACAATGTACTATCCTGTGCTAACCTGGTTGCTGTTAGAGATCACGCTATATTTATCACCAATATACTTGCTGATTTCGATAGCACTCTTGTGCTTAGCTGTCATCTCAACAGCGCTTGCTGCAAGTTCAGCAACGCAATTCTGAAAACCGCGAGGTCTAAGAAACGATCTGACAAATTCCTTTCTGATAGTTTCCTTTTTGTCAATCCCATCAAGGAGACCATCCAAGAGACGTTGAACTTCGATAAAACTCCCAGCAGTTTCTAAGAATCCGCCTCTAAGGATTTGCTGGAAATGAGCACGTTCGACTTGGGATCCCCTGAATTCTTGAGTCATAATTGCTAGGCATGGCTTTGAAATGACACTGGCTTCGAGCATCGCCGTTGTGTTGATACCCACGACTGCCATGCTGTGATAAATCGAATTGAATAGGTTTTGCCTGGCTTGATCTGTATCCGGCCACTCCCCCTCTCTAGGCCAGACACTTACGTTTGGAATGTCGAAACCTCTCCAAAGGTACGCCCGGGAGGGATATGGCCTTACGAGAATCTGAATAGCTTTGGTCCCATTGTTTCTTTTTAGAACTTCACTTAGTTCCTTAACAACCCTGGGCTCGTTTTCGCCGGCAATAGGTTTGGATGAGCATAGATAAATAATATACGGCTTGTCGTCATTTAGGCCAACTTGTTCAACAAATGATGTGCGTTCTACGGTTGGTTCTGCCTCAAACCAGAAATCGAATGATGGAGCACCAGTCACCACAATCCTATCGGCTGGAATATCTTGAATACCTATCCCTTCGAGTGCCATTTCTTCATTCCAGACAAGCGTAACATCAGGTATCAATGGAAAGATCCCTTTCCCAGCTAGATGATCCCAGCTACCAACGGCGACTACAGTGGGGATATTCATTCGTGCGGCGGCCTTTACGTAATCGACGTCTGCAGATAAAGTCCATATAAATGGACAAGCAACAAGCACGTCTGGCGGATCGCTTTTAAGTCTTCTAACCACTCTACTATCTGGTACTAATCTCCGCTCAATGGTACGTAAAATATTACGCATGATGTGGCTCCGTACCAAGCGTTTAGTAAGTGGGAAATTAATAAACGACTGTGCAATCGGAGGAAGAAATCTTTTCCACCTGGCAGCCCAAGTCGGAGACGGATGTCCTGGACGGAAATAGTTTGCGTACCCAATAATGTCGCGAAGCACTGCACCTATCATTGAGTATCCCCGAGGCAAGATAATTGGTTCTGTCTGACAACCGGATTCTTTTATACAATTTTGCAAGGCGCGATCAGTATAACCCTCGGACAATCTTGTAAAGTTGGCAGCTACCACAACATCATGACCTTTAGCCCGCAAGCTTCTTACTACTCCATCTAAGTACCGAAAGAAATAAATATTATTGAAGACAAATAGTATTTTCACCTAAACCTCATTTCCCCTATGCCGCTCAACACTCGTGGAGGGGTTATATTTTCTATGGAAGAGAAAAATCCTCGTCCCTGATCATCATCCCTCCTTGCAATCAACGTATTTGTCGGGATATACAGGAAGAAACTTGGGTTTTTCGCGTATAAACCCCAAATTGGATGAATGGGCAGGGCGTAGAGCTAACACAGTGAGATTAACTCTTTTGCAGAATAGCTAAACATAACCACACCATTATTTCAGCTTCCCTCAATTGTCCAATTGCACGTGCGGACGAAACGAATCGGGAATCTTCTGAACAAGATAATAAGGTTTTCGAAATTTATTTACGGGGTCAAATATCGAAATGAATTTTCCATTGACAACATTCATCAAATCCCTTTCCTTTTCATTTTGTTCAGTTTTTTTATTCAAAGGCACGCCGAGGATTCTAATAATTCCATAAAGGATCTTTATCCCCCATTTCCACTTCTTGTAAATGCACTTTTTCATTGCTCTATTAAGGATTGACCCAGGCTTAGTTTGATGTTTTTTCTCAAATTCAATTAAGTTTCCAAATTTATTATTGTATAGGCTCTTGGCAGCCGCAATACGTTTATCTCGTTCTTTATAATCAATCCATAATTGCTGCTCATGGTTTCTATAGTGATGAACTGCAACGCGCCTTGTTAAAACCACCTTGTAACCCGCCAGAAGGACTCGCGATGTTAGATCTATATCAATGCCATAATCTATAAAATCCTCATCAAAACCCCCAATTTCACGAAATAATTTAGTAGGAAGCATCCCTTGATTACAATTAAGAATCCCAGATTGCCAAATACGTCCTAGGTAGGACATCGAGCTTGCGTAGGGGCCAGTAAGATCTCGCACTTTTAGGCCAACCATCCCAATATCTGGGTGCTTTTCTAGTGTCTCGACGGACAAATCCAGCATTCCACCCAGTACAACATTATCGTCGCTGAGCCAGCAAACGTACCTGCTTTGGAGGGCTTTGATAACCCGGTTTAAACTTTTCGCCTGCCCTACCAGCTCGCCATCATTCACCAGACGAACGCCCTGCAAACTTTCCAAATAATCCAGGGTACCATCCGTAGAGCCAGCATCTATCACGATAACTTCATGCTCAATGCTGACCTTGTCAATTAACGAGTCAAGGCATTGCTGAAGTAAACTAAGCCTGTTATACGTTCCTATGACAATGCTCAACATTATTTTCATATCATCTCTTCAAAGCTCGTATGCCGGATCGGCCAACATATCTATAAGGATGAATAGACAACCACCCAACCACGACTGCCAACTATGGTTGTAGGCCGCTATTCATAACTATATGATAACAGACTCTATTGCCACTTATCTGAGGGGGTCAGCAAAGAGGCCAGATAACTATTTTATCCAATCACATTTCGGGGACTAATCAATCTCAGTAACTCTCACGATGAGGTAATCTCTATATCGATCCTACCTCAATCATACGTCTTCACAGTACCCTGCAACATGACATCATCTAGGTTAAGTGCAGACGGATAGTAATCTAAGGCATACTTTTGTGGCAGAGGTAGCCGTCAGCACTTCGTTCACTTTAAGTCTTAATTTTTGGTGAGATTGCGAGCAAATTCTATCACCAAACGACCCCTTAGGGATCGTCCAAAAATAACTTGCTTGTAGTGCGGGCATCAGCACGCTAAAGCGAGCACTACAAACTGGGAAGTTATTTCCGAACGGTGCCTTAGTAATATCTTCAGTGTTATTTGGTTTTGTATAAAGGGATGCAATGATGTAATTGATCTTGAGCCGCTCGCCAACCTTGATCTGTTGACCCAGGACGCTAATGCTAACATGGCCTTCTGTTTTCGCCAAGCAGATAAAGTTAATTTTATCCACTGAGGAGGGCAATTTTTGCCCGTCCAGACTGAAGTCAACGGGGAACTTACGCTACTTCCTGCCACGCCAGTATTACGCCGCCGTCTGATGGCCCGCGTGAGGGTGAATGTGTTATCCGTTGTCAGGCTGATAATTACGCGACGCACATCCGCGGGTCTGATAAAAGGCTTCTGCAAAAACAAAGACGGGGAACAGTGCGAATTTCTAGAGCAAGCGGAAGAGTTACGATTGCATCTATTCTACAAACTTCTAAAAAGTTCGTAATAAATCTGCAAAGTCTGCTGGGAATTATCTTCCCATGAAAAGTGGCTCACGCGCTGAAACCCAGTTTTTATTCGAGATGGGTTGCGCCCATCAGTGATTGCCTGATCAAGCGTTAACATCAACGCATCAGCATTTCCAGACTCAAAATAATACGGAAAATCTCTAGCTATCTCATGAGTAGTTGGAATGGAAGATGCAACAATCGGACAGCCGCACGACATAGCTTCCAGCAGAGGAATTCCGAACCCCTCGAAGAAAGAAGGATATACAAACGCCGCCGCCTGGTTATAAAGACAACAAAGATACTCATCGCTCACACCCTTGAGGAGGTGAACTTTCTCCAGAACTTTTAGGGCATCGAGCATTTTTTTTTCTTCACCAGTAAGTGGGTTACCGACCAAAACCAAGTCAAATTCACTACGTTGATGCCATCCGGCATATGCTTTTACCAACAAAGGGAAACCTTTATATTCCCGGCGCTTGCCTACAAAGAGAATAAAAGGACGCTGAGTTGGGAGCGACGCACAACTTTTAAGAGCACCGTCTTTGCCATCCAGAAGAGTAAAGCCTGCGCTACAGGCAGGATAAACAACACGCAGACGAGAATCATCAACTTCATAAAACTCCTGAACGTCCCGTCGGGTAGTTTCAGAAATGCAAATGATAATATCTGAAGATAAAACGGCACGTTTCTTCTGGTCGCGGACCAGATTGAAGTCGGGACTATTGAATTGATCCATGAAGCGCTCGAGGATCATATCATAGACAGTCACAACGCGTGCACCCGCCCATCTCTCTCGGACAGCGAAATAAGTAGGATGCCATATTTTATTTCGTCCATCACCGATTCGCCAATTCACATAAACCTGCTGAATTCGATTTAGGGCTGGCTGCCAATATTTCGAATTAGATCTGCTATTGGGCGACCGCGAAATACCATAGTGAATAAGACGCGGATGTTTGGGGGGTGCTTGAGACAATCGACCATGAGTCAGAAGCTCAAAAAAAAGATTTTCATCCAATTCCAACATGCGCGGAACAATCTCATTGTAGATTCTCGAAACACCTCCGCTCGCTTGCGCCTGGTAGGTATATCCGTCCATTACAATATTCATGGGCATCTCATACACAAAGATGAAGGTTATTTTTCGAAATGTAGGCAGGCAACGGAGCGCGCCGCGGCGGCGCAATCCGCATCATAGTCATTTCGCGAATGGATGTCGTAATATTCACTGGAAGCAGACGCGTCAGCATCGGAAAAGTCCCATCCAGATTCTGTATAGCGGAAGTAAATTTCCTCGATCAGCTTGCCATCGAAAGCTGTCACAGCATTCATCAGCATCGTGCGGTCAAATTGCTGCTGCCAGCCCAAGTTCTGGTAACATCCATAGGGAACCGTCATAAGTAATTGACCACCCGGCTTTAATAGACGATGGAATTCTCTCATTGTCTTCTCGTAATCATGTAATTCCTGCTGGCGATATGTTTCTTCCCGTGTATAGAGAAGGGTGTTATCCATCCCTATATGCTCGATAGTTGAGATACATACGATTTCATCAAAAGACTGCTCTGGTAGACTGGTCGAACGTAGGTCGTCGAAGTGATATGAGAGATTTGGGCGATCAACGACTTTCACCTTTTCATCCGCCAAGGTGCAAACTGTAATATATTTTTTTCTTAGGCTCTGATGATCCAATAGAAAATCGTATTTCATTAAGGTTGAACCAGCATCCATTAGATTGCTTGGATCTTTCCTCACCCGACTCAACGTCCACGGATATTCTACCACCCGTTCATCAAGTCGTCTGCCGTAATTTTTAGGCATTGAAGTACCCCCTAGAAAACACTGCTCAAGTTCAGGGTCATTCACAGCCATCTGGATAAACTTCATGCGATGGCGGGAATATCCATCCGACCAAGGTAAGGGGCCTTTGAAGCTGTACAGTGACCGATCAGCGGGAGGCTTTCTTGAAATAATGTTGCGAATGAAATTGTACATAGCTTTCTTATAAGTAGTTTTCAGCGGGATAAATAAAAGGCGTCTCTTTCAAGATGCCATCACAGATGACATCAAGGCCAATATGCTTGCCCGGCAATAATTCCTTCAAATTTATGAGTTCAAGTTCTAATTTTGCACCTCTGCCGCCGGTAATAAAATGCAACGGGATCATACGGCGGAAAAAGAAGTGGAATGCATATTTCTTGGCGCGAAGAAGTTGGTTCGGTGTTAACTTCTGGAGTAAAGGCAGTGTATCTAAAATCTGGCGGTACTCATCCGGCGAACTGGCATCATGTGAGAATCCCTTGTTGCGAATCCATGCTTCCCCGGCGACAATCACCGGGATGTTCGTACCAGATAATTCGATGCCCATTTTGGTGTTGTAAATAATCACCGGGCTACAGCGCTCCATCACCGCATAGGTGCTGACTTGACTCTCCGGGGGAATCACAAACACGTTGGGAGGCAGTACCGGGAACATCTGTTTGATTTCTTTCACGAGCGGCTGACGCGAAGGGATGGTTCCTCTGATTTCTGCTGGGTGTACACGGATAATGAGTTGAAGGTCCGGGCGGTGGGCAAAGTATTTGATGGTCCACAGGACCCATGACAGCATGTTCGGAAAAGCATTGGAGCGGTAGTGTAGCTGGGCATCCCACATTACGCTGGTCAGCATACCTACAACCGGCCGAGAAAAGTCGACTCCCGCTACCTCCGCAAGGGAATCAATATCATCAATAGGCTTTTCATGGAACCAGATCCAATCTTGTGTCCCATGCCAACGGCTCTTCAAATATTTCAAAGATACTGTTTCTAGATTTGTAGACCAATCAAGATTTTCCCAATCGGCAGTAGGTTCAGTAATCATAGTATGATGATAACTGTCGTCATGACTAAAAACAAAAGTATGTTGTCGGTAAGCGGGATTCCAATTGACCACCCTGATCTTCTTTTGCCGGCACACTTCGCCAATCAATCCTTGCGGGGCATAGATACCGTGATTAAAGCAAACAACGTCATAAGAATTGCACTCCAGAAAAGAACGGATAGCATAAACCACGAGCAGGGATGAGCGTAGATAGAGGCGCAAGATCGCTTCTCCCAGCACCTCGCCTTGCAAATCACCGCGTGCAAAATATCTTAACGCCCCCGCCATAGCGTGTTCACCAATTGCCAAACCATCCAACCGAAAATCTGGAATAGATTCAAATGGCAATTCTTCTGCAATTTTGGCTGCTTCTTTGGCCATACTATCTGATACCAATTGACTGTACCAATGTATCGGCAGACCTAACGGCTCGAACATCCTTTTTCCTGCCGGGTAACAGGAACCACACTTCGGCGGCGAGACAGGCTGCAACATCCGCTCAGGGCCAGCCGAATTAATCGTTGTGATCTGGCAGGCTGGCAAATAACTATCACAGAGGAGGATGGACACTTCAGCTCCTCGCAAAGTAAGTGCTGCAGATAGAACACTTTCCAGCATTGCACCTGCTTGAAACCCACCCATACTTGTTGCAACCAACACGCGCTTTCCGCCCCTGGAATCATGAACTGCCTTTTTCCAGACACCTTGATACTGCTCCAGCACCCTATGCAAGCTATGCTGACTCTCGCTAGGATTCAATTTCTTCTTCCAGTACAGCTTGGACAAGAAACTAGAAATTTGGGATATCATAGACATTGTGTCAAACTGAATTCATTCTGTGACTACCTGCAATCTTGAAAATTCACCTTTTCAATTCCCTGTACTTATAAGACAAAGTTTACGCAACGCATGAAATTGGTTCACAGGTTAGCAGTGCTCAACTTCAATACCATAATCATCTCTTGGGAAAAAAATAGAATCTCAAGTTAAAGCATTGATATTGAATATGTTAATAGAGCGAGTGGCTTGGAGGCCTGCAAAAACGCTAATAACTCTCACGATGGCTTCAACATTTGAGTTCCAGATTTTATCGTATTGCATACATATCTGTAATGAAAATTCTGATTTTCGTACACTGCAGTGTCCAGCAGACATGCTACCATTATATATGCGCTTTAAGGGAAGAAAAGAGTGGGCATTGTCTACCAATAACGGGATAATAGGTTTGTACAAACTGTATCCTGGAAAGAAGCACTATGCCCATGTCAATTGTATGCTTGTCTTAGTAAGTCACCCAGATTAATGGTTTTAACTTGATCTGATACATTGGATTCTGTGGACTGAAAAAGTGTCCAATAGACGTAAATGAGCAGAGAATAATAAACCAAGACTCATCGTCTCTACGTTAGTTTTTCTAGCGAATGAGGCTAATCTTTTGCGGTAATTTTATAGCACCCCCTCCGTAAATCAATCTTTGACTAGAACACATTGTCCCGTCAATGGACTTAATTTGAAGAAATTTCTGTTACGATAATGAAATTCTTCCACTGCGCGCAAAACTCCCGGACAATTACGATTCCCATAGTCATCGACAACAATGATACCTTTGCTTACTAATCGTTTACTAAAAAAATTTAGCGCGTAGAGAATGGGATCATAAAGATCTACATCCAAGTGGACGAATTGAAACCGTTCTTGCTCTACATGCATGCAGGTGTCTTGGAAGCGTCCTTGAAATAACCTAACATTTTCAAATTTGCGAAGGTACTCACTCACCTCCATAAAATCTGTGTCGTTGAAAAGACCAGCCTTGTGCTTATTTTCGTCATCCACATTGGGGAGGATGTCTTCAGATCTATGCCCATAGAAGGTATCGAAACCATGTAGCGTAATATTCAATTCCATAGCAAGTGCACAAGAAGCAATAAAATAACTGCTTCCTCCATTATACACACCAACCTCCGCAACATTGATACGTTCAGGTTGGTCTACAAATCTTTTTAAAGATTGTAGCAGTTGGTAAATTATATAAAGCCTATCATAACCTAATAACGTTTTGTCTTGATCACTGACCTCTTTTGCTAGCTGACCAAATCCTTGTAACTTACGAATATCTATTTGCTTGTGCCTCGTAGTTTTAAAGTAATCAGGCACATAACTATAGCCCGGCTTTAACTTGATTATAGAGTTCTTCCTTTGATATTCATATAGCCTTTTATCAAGATAGGAATAACCCGGCTTCTTTTCAAAAGCAGCGATTCCCACTTTATTAAGCAATCGCACGATAATTCGTTTATGAAACTCTCTTGGTTTGTCAGATTTCATCGAGATTCATTCCATTCAGCAAGTATGGCCGTTACCATGCTTGCCAACCGCTCAGATAGTAATGTTCTCCCTGTCTGATTTAAGTGTTCAGTAGCATCAGCAGGGTGGAAAAAATGTTTAGATGAAAGGAGTTTGCTATAATCCATGAAATAAGGCTTCCTTTCTCCCTGGAAGCTATTAATACGCTCAAAAATCACTTGAACATTCAATTCCACACGGCTTAAAAAATCGCTGCCCACGAATCGCATCCCGGCTTGATAATTAATTGGAGTAACAATGAGAAGAACACCAATATCCATCTGACTCAGTTTTTGCAACACATAATTCATATCTCTTATTAAGGGATGATCCGATAAAAGTATATACATGTAATGGAATATGAATATTTGTTTGAGACGAAAAGTTTTCTGGGCCTCGTCAGCAGGTTTCGATGCAATCAGTTTACGAAACTGCCCCACCGTAGAAAATTCCGAGTTTGGGTAATCGACAGGAAAAGCGTCAAACGATTTGAATAATTCTGGGGTCTCACGTACCGGTTCTATGACTGGTAATTTCATTTTGGGATTGGCTCTGTACTCTTCCAGAACTTGGATCTCACGTTGCGACTGCCATAATGGATTCAAAAACCATTGTGGAGAAAAACTACGCAAGTTGATTGGTAAAAGAATTAACCGAGGGTAATGCCTCATTTTTTCTAACACCTTAATTATGTTCAAATACACTCTCATATTATAGGCCGACTGTGAAATACTTGTGACGCTTATCGTCTGTTTCAGGTTTTCTGACAGCATCTGTCCTAATGAACGTTGATCTACGTCCTCTCTGGCAATACGTTCCCAAACAGAATCCCCTAGACAAAGCACGGAGGGGCTTTGCTCCAAAGAAATAAAAGCTCTTTTCAACTGCACTAATGTTGAATATGGTTTCCTAATATTATTTGACTGTATCTCCTGTTGTTGTTTGAGTTTTCGCTTAATAAGTTCAAACCAGCGGCGTCTAATTTTATAGAACAGGTTCTTTAAAGTTTGCATATCCATCTAATTCCTGAGTGGAAAATCACCCTTATTTTCTCCTCCAATCATCGTGCGATTCGCTACTACTAGAATTCAGTTGATTTGAGTAGTTTCAATGTAGCGGACAGATTTCCTTATATGTTTTCACACCAGGAGAGGCTGACTTTTATCTCAGGGTCCCGGACAGTTAAAATCAAAGCTCTTGGAGCATACTGATGGATAGAATTAGGAAAGATAACCCGCTCATTATCGCCTTGTTCTTGATTGTCAAAGTGTCCAATAACATGTAAGAAAATCTCTTTGTCTGTAACCTCTTTGCCCCTAACAAGCAGCACATAATTCTCACCTTGATTTTGCGCAAAAAGAGCGCAAAATCAAGGTCCCAAATAAGGGATTTGGCCTGGAACATTCTTGTTCTGCCAAAATTGAACAAATCTGAGTGGAGGTCGCAGTTACTGCGGATGCCCAATATACATGTCTATCAGCTGCGAATAATCTGACTCATAAATTCGTGAGCTGTTTTTCTCTTGGAGCATAAATATGGAGATGAAAAACAATTTTGCGCTTTATTGCATCTCATATTCTACATCGAAGAATGCAAACCCCGAAGACAAAGAATCTCCAACCACAAACACTGGCACACGCTTCCACCACAAGGCAATGGTCTTATGATTATCCAACCATACAGAGAAATTCATATAAAGCTTGAAATTGTTCAAGTTGATATTCTTAACTGTAGTTACCAATGTGCCTCGACCACTGTCAAGATTTATCTTCTTATTGAATGAATCATTTGTAGCCTGGAAAAATGGGTTGGATGTTGGGATCGGTAATTCAAATGTTATATTGACCGAAACATCAGGTAGATCTCGCTTGGCGGTATACTCAATCGTGAGGGAAAGAGGCTGTCCTTTTTTCATATAGATTTGACCATTTGATAATTCTGGAGTAAACCGGACATCATGAACAATAAAATCATCATTCCCCATTGCTGGTTTCTCTATCAATCTTTCGGTTTCCAGGCTCTGCAAGAAATCGCTCAAATATAGCTCGATCCCCTTATCAACATCTCCAAAATAAATAACTTTCCCATGATCCATGAGTAGTACACGATTACAGAATATGGAGATTTGAGCCATGTCATGGGAGACAAGCAATGTGGCAACTCCCTTCTTCCTTAATTCCCCAATTCGATCAAAACTCTTTACTTTGAATGCCAAGTCTCCAACAGCCAAAACCTCATCGGCTAATAGAATATCTATTGGTGAATGCGTGGCAATCGCGAATCCTAAGCGCACATACATACCAGAAGAATAAGATGCAACTGGAGCATCGATGAAATCTCCAATCTCAGCAAAATCTATTATCGCATCAAGTTTTGACTGGATCTCTTTTTTGGACATGCCTAATATCGTGCCATTTAAAAATATATTCTCCCGACCAGATAAATGTGGATGAAATCCCGCGCCCAAGGCGATCATCGCAGCCATTCTACCATGCACTTCAATCCGTCCCTTGTCCGGTGGATAAATCCCGTTAATTAGGCGCAACAATGTAGATTTTCCCGCCCCGTTCTTTCCGATAATGCCGACCGTCTCCCCGCGTTTAAGTTCAAAGCTGACATCATCCAAAGCCCAGAACTCCGACTGACGTAGAATACCACGCTTTGTTGAAACGCCTAACCATTCTTTAAAAATATCCTGGACTCCGTACACCATACTCCGTTTCAAATCTGAACAGAACTTCTTGTAAAGATGTTCGACAATAACAACACGCTCATTACTCATGATACTTTCCCTTAAATTATGGTAATCGTTTTTCTAGCACATGCTGTTCCGACACATAGAATAATCGCCAACAAAACAAAAAGACAAAAAGAGAGAGAAGCGATGAAACAATGTAACCCATCGGCGAATTCATTGTGCCAAAAAAAATCAAGTCACGTACGGTTGTAACTACATATGCTAGTGGATTCCATTTGATAATTTCCTGCAATAAAGAATTGTTAATATCCGAAGAGTAGACAATCGGGGTGATTACCTGAACCCAGCCCAAAAGAATACCGACCACCTTTCCGATATCGTTGGACACCGCATTTGTGACGCACACCAAAAGTCCAAATCCCGCGCCAAAAAAGAAGAGCGGTAAAGTCAATATCGGGAATAACAACGTCTGCCAATATGGTACGATACCAAACACGGTCAAAACAAGAATATTCGGAACGAAACTAATCACGAATCCTGATAAATATTGAGCAGCTTGTTTTACAAGAAGTATCTCGTGAGGATAGTTGACTTGGTTGATAAAAGTACCCCCCGCGTCAATGGTACCAATAGCAGCATTATAATAGCCCATAAACTGACCGTATATCATTGAGCCGACAAGCACATAAGCTGGGTATGGGACACCTACATCACCAGGGGATAGAATACCCGTAGCATTTAAAAATACCCAAGAGATAATTCCCAAAATCGGGGAAACAAATAGCCACCCCAATCCAAATACTGTCTTCTTAAATCCTCCGATGAAATCTCGGAAGAAGAGTTGAAAGATTAATTCCCGATAATGGATAATATTTCTAATCATGATCTGCCAAGATTGGAAAAAACTTTGCTTTTGGCGAGATTCTGGTACATATACTTGAATATTATTCATATCTCTGTTACCTCGGTTTCGCAATTCGATAAGACACCAGCATAAAGTCAATATTTTACTCTAGAAAGATTCTCAATGGAGATAACAACGACGCTCATGGGATTACACCGTATCCATGAAGGTTGATTCGACGTGGTTGAATATCAGTACCCCAATCAACATGATGATGAGCATGAAGACAAATGTGTAAAGGATATATAACGGGTCGAGCGAACTGACCCCCAGGAACGCATAACGAAACAGTTCAATCACCGGTGTCATCGGGTTGGCAAGCAGCAGCCACTTCCAATTCGATTGGATACTGGATATTGGATAGATGACCGGCGTGGCATACATCACTAGCTGCACACCGAACCCAACCAACTGCTGAAGATCTCGGTATTTCGTGGTCAACGAAGAGACGATGATGCCGATACCCAGTCCGATCCCGGCCATGAGGAATATGAGAATCGGCAAGGATAAAAACCACCAATTCGGTTGTATCTCCGCACCGGTCACCAGAAAGTAACCCAGAAACACAAGGAACACCACCAAACGGATGGCAAAGGAAATCATGTTGGAAAGCACCACCGAAATGGGAATAGTCAAACGAGGAAAGTACACTTTGCCAAAGATCGCCGCGTTGCCCGTAAACGTATTGGCCGTGTTCTGCACACAACTGGCGAAAAATCCCCACACTGTATTACCCGCCAGATAGAACAGGAACGGTGGCAGGCCATCTGTCGAAATCTTCGCTATGTTCCCAAAAATAACAGTAAACACAGTCGTCGTCAATATCGGCTGGATCAAATACCACAGCGGGCCTAAAATCGTTTGCTTGTAATAGGCGACAAAATCGCGCCAGACGAACAACCAGATCAGGTCGCGGTAGCGCCATAATTCGCCCAAACGCAAATCCCACCAGGCGCGCTGGGGGCGGATGATAAGGTCCCACCCACTATCAGATTCAGAATTTATAGTCGATATTGTCATAATTCAAACAGTGCATATTGCCACAAAGGTTGTGTTGTGTCAAGAAAAATCTATCTCAAGTTTACTGCATCTAAGCACAATTGGCCTGCTTGCTCAGCCACACTTGTCCAACTATGTTTCTCGGCAGCCAATTGCACAGAACGCACAGAAGCGTGTTGACGAAATTCATCATCCCGCAGCATTTCCACCAACACTTCGGCAACAGATATTGAATCGCCCGGTTCGGCCAGGCGTCCTATCCTTGCTGTATCCAAAAACTCCAGTCCGGGTATCCTGGTG
>CAZVPR010000082.1:0-20771 GCA_964629085.1 uncultured Anaerolineales bacterium | reverse complement strand
TATGAAGATAGGAAATTTAAAGATAACTGTTGCACTTATTACTTGAACGTGCGAACCATAAAAAATCAACCTCCTGAAAATATAAAAACTGTAAACACATTTGTAATTAATGAGATATACCCTTCATATCAAATACCCTTAAGAAGGTTAGAAAAACTATTTTCAAATCAAGCATTATTGATTTGTTTTTCAAATAATATTCATCCAGGCTAACCTTCTGATAAATACTTAAGTCGTCTCTACCACTAACCTGGGCCCAACCAGTCATACCAGGTATTAATTTATGAATATCTTTATTTGTGCGAAGTTCTATTAAATCATACTGATTATACAATGCAGGTCGGGGACCAATAAACACCATATCACCTTTAATAATATTTATTATCTGGGGGATTTCATCTAAACTAAGTTTTCTTAAATATGGACCTATTTTTGTATAAAATGACTCAGGATTTTCCAATAAATGAGTCGGCAAGTCTTGCATATTTTTCTTCATTGTTCTGAATTTAAATATAAAAAATTCAGAATTACCTATACCAATACGTTTCTGTTTAAATAGTATTGGTCTTCCGTCATCCAATATAATTATAATAGAGATAACAACAAAGGCTGGAGATAGTAATATTAAAATTAAAAAAGCAACAATTCTACTCATCATGTCGTTTATTTTTATTAATAAGATACCAATCAATAGTATTTTTGATTTTAGAGCTAATATTATGCTTTGGTTTAAAACCAGTCTCAAAATAAAATTTGTCTGATGAAAAGGTCAAGGATCCTGATAGTTTGTTTACAGAATCTAATATAAATGGTGGCTTAAGCCTAGTAATCGACAAACATTTATCCAAAATCATTGCAATATTTGTGGCTAATGTAATTGGTATATAAAAACTATGGTTTTTTTTGCCTAATTCTGCAGAGATTATTCTATATAATTCACTAATGGAATAATCATCTTCATCCGAAAGATTATAAATCTTATTGTCCATCTTTTTCATATTTATAATGAATTTAACAGCATCAACAATATTTTTAACATGGATCATACTTCTTTGATTTTCTCCGGAACCAATTGGGAAATATATCCTTCTATCGATTAACTTTATTAGAGATAAAAAGTTACCTTTTACTCCTGGTCCATAAACAACGGGCAATCTTATAGATGTTGTAATGACATTATTTTGCTTTCCCCAATCCTTTAATATTTTTTCTGCTTGTAACTTGGTTTCCCCATATATGGTTGTAGGTTCTGTAGGATGATCTTCTGTAATTCCCGTTCCATTCTGGATTCCATAAACACTTACAGAACTAAAAAAAATAAATTGTTTAACCGTTTTAGGTAATGTATTTAAAAGTCTTATTAATCCATCAATATTTATCTTTTTTACAACTTCTTCTTCTTTTTTGGATTTTGGAACTTTATGAACATACGAGGCTAAATGGAAAACAACGTCAATATCCTTGGGAATATTTGCGTTGCTTGTTTTGTCTTCGGAAATATCCCAAACTATTTGCTTGATATTTTTTTGCTTATTTAACTTTTCACTAGAAAATTCCTTATCTAAAAGTATTAACTTATAATTGTCTTTCAACAATTCTTGTACCAAATAGGTTCCAATAAAACCATTTGCTCCCGTAATTAAAATATTTTTTAAACACATTTATGAAAACACCCCGAGTTCATTTTTCAAAAAGAATTTTGATAAACTTGCAGATGCTCAGCAAAAATCTTGTCATCACCATATCTTTCCAATGCCTTTTTTCTGGCCTTTATACCCATATTTATTCTGACTTGCGGATTTTGTATTAGCTTTTCAAGACTCGTAACTAAAGATCCCACATCTTTTGCAGCAACCAAAAAACCTTCTCGACCATGCTCGATTAACTGCCTGCAAGCAGGTATATTACTTGTGACAACTGCTCTCCCCACTAACATCGACTCAATAATAATTTGGGGCAATCCTTCCGGATAATAGGTAGGTAAAGCAACAATATTAGACTCCGATATTAAAAGGTTCACATCATCTCTATATCCGAGCCATTCTATCTGGGAATTAAGAGTAAACTTTCTTATTTCAGTAGCATTAAAAGCATTTGGATTTTCAGAATCACATCTCCCTGCAACAATTAATTTATGTTTTACATTTTTAGCAAATAAAATATTAGATGCTTCAACAAGTTCTGTAAGTCCTTTATTTTTTAATAGTCTCGAAGCAAAAAGAATTATTGGATCAGAATCAAGATTTTCTTTTGAATATTTAAATCGTTTTGGATCAACTCCTGAACCTTCTATTTTTGTTATCTGACAATTGCTTTTTGCAATTTTATTAGCTAACAAATAATTCCGATCATAATCGTTTTGAACTATTATCTTTAAATTATTATGAACTCGGAATGTAAATTTGTAGATTAATTGAGCTAATTTTCTGAATATGTATGAGGAATGAAATGCAGTGCCCACTCCAGGAATAGATAGAACAACAAATTTAATTTTTAATAACCTGGATAAAATGGCGCCATAAATATTTGGTTTTAAACCTACTGCATGTAAGGCGTCGGGTTTCTCTTTTTTTAAATAACTGAATACCTCATAAAGATTCCTGAGTTCTGATATTATATCAATATTTTTTCTGGAAATTGAGATTGGTAATGTTTTGATGCCTGCATCATTTATTAGACCTTCAAATTCACTTATACGGATTAATATTGCAACATCCCATTTATTTTTCACCAATTTCTTTGCCAGAGTAAATCGATGCTCTACAAAGGTCCAATCTTCAGTAATAAAAAAAACTATTTTGCTTTTCATCCGGAAGAGTTAATATAAAAATATTATAGTTGTTTTTATTTCAGCTCACCACTTTACAACTGTAAGCATTCCCTCAGCAAAAAATGGTAAAACCCATTTAGAGCCCTTAATAGTCATCCCAACTGAATTCAACTCATTTACAAGTTCTTTCCTGGTTACTGGATGAGGATTGCTGTGGCGACCAGGTATAATTTTTTCACGTAAAACGCGCCGATATTTTAGCCACGGAGATGACAATCCAAAAAATAAAATTGCAGTTCCCTTACCCACTCTTTTTACTTCTTTCAACATTTGAATTCGAGTTTCATTCGGGATTCTATGATATAATCTCATACATGTAACTAAATCATAGCAGTTATCCGGAAAAGGAAGATTTTCAGCATCGCCTTGTTTGAGGAAAAGTAAATTGGGATGTTTTCCGATTCGTTTTTGAGCAAGCGCTAACATCTCGTTTGAGATATCCACTCCTCCAGCTTGGCATCCATTCTTAAGCAATAATTCAATATATCGCCCGGTGCCTGATGCTATATCAAGCACTTCTTTTTTATCAATGTTTACAGACTTAAGCAGGCGGAGAAAAGTTCTTTTTTCTCGCCACCCAAAAATTCTAGCACGAATACTCGACACTTTTATAGGTTGGTTATATTGAGCATCGTATTGTTCTGCAACATTATTATTTTGATAGTATTCTTTTGCTTCATAATCTACCATTATAATGCTACTCCTTTTCTATCTTTTCCAATAATAACTTTATCTTACCAAGCATAACCGGTGTAATACGAAATTTTTCATATAGAGAGATTGGCAGTTTTGCACCCATAGTATTAGAAATTTGCAATATTTCAATCCAACGCTGAAGATAAGCAAGCAATTGAAACACCAGTAAGACTCTTTGATTGTAATTCCCTGATGATAGATAACCTCTAATAAACGCCTGACACATAACAAACGTAATTTTGTTATGCATCCCTAATGATCCGCAAAGCATTTCGCGCTTTGTTATTGAAACACCAGCCAAAAATTTTGCAATATCTTGCTCCACCGGATTTATCGTGTGAAGGGTCGTGTCTATTGTAAATATGCGCCCATCAGGCAAACGCACTATATTATTTGGATAATAATCCCCGTGACTGAAACTCACAATAACCTTCTCATCACGATAATTTAAAAAAATATCTATCCTATTTAATATTTTTTCAATCTGCTTTCGAACAGGTTTTGTGCCATTTAGTTTTTCTAATGTTTCGGCTTTGTCACGTAATTTTTCCAAATAAGAAATATGATCAAAATTTTCATATCTCGGATAATCTCCGTTTCGTGTGTTATGAATAACACTAAGGAGTTCTCCACTTTTAAATGCTGTTTGTTCAGCAATTTTACATTTACTCTTATTCCTGGGAATTTGACCTGCTTCCAATAAAAGACTAAGAAAGGATTTGCCAGGTAAGTATTCAAGTGCGACTGTTTCTAATTCAGGATAATAAGCTACAGGGCGAACTGCTGTTATTCCGCTTCTTCTACCCCCGGAAAATGCATTATATATAAATGTTAATGCTTCGTATTCAAGTTTGGCGCTTTGATTGGGACGTATATTCTCTTCTTGTACACGACTTTTTTCCTTCTTATCCTGAAGGACTTTAACTAAAATCTGTTTGCTAATAGAATTCCCAAAATCAATTTCAAATATTAAATGTTCAGACCAACGAAACACTTTTCTCTGAATGAGCGCGCATTTAAGAGACGTTTTTCGTGCAGGAAGCCAATCTGAAAGGGAGTTTAATAATCTCTGTCGAAGTTGGGTTATAAAATCCAATTTTCTATTTGTTTCCTTCGCCTTTGCCT
Organism: uncultured Anaerolineales bacterium; assembly: GCA_964629085.1. Classification (GTDB taxonomy): domain Bacteria; phylum Chloroflexota; class Anaerolineae; order Anaerolineales; family UBA11858; genus NIOZ-UU35. Next base: position 16,120 of record CAZVPR010000082.1, on the reverse strand, counting down.
CAGCCTTCGCTTGCGCTTAAACGCGTTAAGACCTTGCCGTAGATATTATTAACTTTTTTAGACCGTGACTGCCAATCATATTTTTGAGCTTCATTAACAGCAGTCTTTCCATATTGTTCACAAAGGAATGGTTTTTCGATTAATTCATTTATTGCATTTGACATCAATTTAGGGCGTTTTGCCGGAACAACAAATCCACTATTTTGGGCAACAGATTGACATGCCCCAACATTTGTCGTAACAATGGGTAATCCACAAGCCATAGCTTCTATCAAGGCTTTTGGAAATCCCTCTGTTACTGATGACATTGCATATATTTTGCTCTGTTGTAAATATTTTACGACCTTTTCTTGCGGAATATTTCCAACCAAGCAAATTTTTTCTTCTAATTTGTCATCTTTTATTAATGTCTCAAGATAATTTCTTAAATTGCCTTCTCCTATAATCACAAATCGATAATCAGGGTGTTTTGCTAAAACGTCACGAGCGGCTTCTATTAAACATTCGTAATCCTTTTGCCAAACTAATCGTCCAACTGCAACAATTTGCTTTTTCCTTTTATTATCTGTTAACTTTGGAGCAAAAAGATCCAGATCTACTCCGTTCTCTACATAGGTAGCTGATACCATTGGCAAACGATCAACTACATCATCAAACATATTTGGAGATATACAAATAATGTGATCAACAAACTTCCGAACAATGGTCTGTAATATTTTGCTCCTTTGAAAATGGTTGTAATCGGTTCCATGAAATGTTAGAACGAGGGGACAACGATAAATCAACTTAACAGTAATCCCTAAAGCAATTTGCAACGGAGTGTGTAAGTGTAAGATATCAGGATGAAATCTTAAGATGGGAATGATCGTTTTTGCTATTAACACCAAATTTCCAAAAGCTTTGCCGATTCCCAACCACAGCAAATACAATTTAGTAATATTGCTCCCATCGGGAAAATTTGGCTCTGGATAATCAACAAAAATAGCCTTAACATGTTTTGGAAATGTGATCGCTTTTCCTGGAAATTTCTTGGCAATGTACAAGCAAGGGAATTCCAACAACTCACTTAACTTGTAAGCAACCAGCCCCGAACCAGGGAATGTTGAGCGCGGATAAATTCTTGCAATCCGACAAATTCTCATTCGTCACTCGGGATTCGTAGTAGTAAAAATGCGCTGTTTTCTTTCATTATAAATTTAGATGTAAATCAATAAATATTGTCATTCAATCATTAAGCTTATAACCAGAAATCAAAAGTTTTTGGGAAAGCCATTTCCCATATCCATATCCTGCTCGAAATGAAAGCCAAGAAGAATAACGGGACCAGTCCCCCCACTTGTTGCCTAATACTGGCAACCTTGTTGGTAATAAAACATAATAGCCTTGTATTTCGAATGCGACTGGTAATGATTGTAAAAATATGTCAATCTGTTTTGGTGTAAAAAACGTATATTGAATCGTTTTTTTCTCTTTGAACCTGCGCATTTTTAATGATACTTGTGTAAACCAATTGGTTATGTGGTAAGGCGAGCGGATGTCAAATACAAATTTACCACCAGGTTTTAAAATACGAATCATTTCATGAATGGCTGTTTGAGGATCTGTTAAATACCATAGCACAGATGATGATAAAACGCGGTCCACAGCATTATCTTTTATTGGTAAAGATGTGATATCCCCTTCAACCAGGTTTTGAGGAAATTTAGCTGATGTGTGTTTTTTTGCCCAAAGCAAGCTATTTCGACCAAGATCAACTCCAAAACACTGCATATTTTCATACTTTTTCTCAATTCGCTTTAGAAGTTCTCCTGAACCGCACCCACATTCAAATAGTTTACATCCCGGAAAACAATCCAAACGATCAAGTGAAATTTGTTGATATTGATGATGGAAATAGTTGCCAATTTGTGATTCTTGTTTCTTTATCCAAAATTCAGGATATGTCTCACGAAAATATTTCCTATTATTGTTAACCATAGCGTCTACAATAAGTCCAAATATAAATTGTGAAGTCGAGCAGCGTTTGCATTCAGGGCAACTTTTTCCAATGCAGTTTCCCTTGCCTTCTTCCCCATTTCATGCCAACGTTCTCGTAATTTTAATGTTTCTCTAAGACGATTCGTTAATTGCTCATGTTTTTCTACTTCAAACAAAAAACCGTTTTGACCATTCAATACTAAATCCACACCACCTCCAATAGCAGAAACAATACTCGGTAAACCACAAGCCATAGCTTCAACAAGGGCATTAGATTGTCCCTCTGTACGTGATGGTAAAACAAAGATATCTGCTGCCCAATAGTAATCTTTAACATTCGGTTTCATGCCCAGCATACAAACTGAACTATTAATCTCCAAATCCTGGCATATTTGTTCCAAAGCCCGGCGTTCGGGACCATCTCCCACTAAAAGGAGCAGCATATCTTGACGAGAAGATTTGGGTACCTGGCTCCATGCTTTTAAAAGGATGTCCACTCCTTTCAAGTTGCTTAATCGCCCTACATAGAGAAATAACATCTTATTGACAGGAAGACCAAGTCGTTTTCGTTGAGATTCTTTTTCCTCCAATAACATTGGATAGAATTCATCCATATTTACACTATTGGGAATCAATTCAATCTTTTTAGAGGAAACCTTCAATTTTGTAATGAGCCATTTACTGACTTCCTGGTTAACCACAATTATCTGGTCAGTCAACCGCAACAAAAAACGAAATTGTAATCCGGAAAAACCGAGAAAATATCGTTGTTGATAATAATTAGCGCCCGTTCGGAGTTTCAAAACTGACCGACCTCCAAAAAGTCGAGCAGCCAGCACTACTATCCATGAAGGCGTTCCTTCCCCATGGGCATGATATATATCACCGCGACCATTCTGAAATAAATACCACATTGCGCCAAACATATATAACAGCAGTCCAACTTTAGTTTTACCCTGGCTATAGAATCGCGTAACAGGAATTCCATTTATGATTTGCTTTGCTTGCAAATTTTGAAAACCAGGCATGTGACGTCGTGTTAGTACATGTATATTCCATCCCTGATCGCATAAAACTTTAGATAAACGTTGTACTTGTATTTCCGCCCCGCCAACAGCTGGATAAAAACTTGATATAATCATCCAAATTTTTGACATTGACTTATCTTATAGGGATTCTTGTGATCAAATTAATATTTCATTTTTTGTTATTTAGCTGTCTTTGTTCTATCAGAAAATCATTTATTAATGTAGATGAAGTTCCTTTGGTATATGGGAAATATATAATTTTCACGCCCACTTCTTGAAACTGTTGCTCAAATTCTTTCCATTTTTCCGTGTTATACCAATCATCGCCAACAAACATAAAATCGAATTTATATCGCTTCCAGGCATCCATTTTATTCATAGTTTCCTGTGGGACAGCAATATCGACATATTTTATATTTGAAACAATTTCAATACGTTCTTCAAATGGTATTACAGCTTTTTTATGTTTATAGCTAACCAACTCATCTGTGGTAACACCCACGATTAATTTGTCACACATTGATTTAGCTCTTTGTAATATTTTTATATGACCAATATGAAACAGGTCAAATACGCCTGCCGTATAACCAATAATTATTTGTTTTTGATTTGATGACATATATAGTTTTATCTCATTGTTAGATTTTTAAAATTAAATGAAAGCCACTTATCCATGGGTGTTTTTCCGTTTGTATTTTTTAGAAATATTTTATCTAATGGAACCGGGAATCCGATCTTTTTTCTTTGTATCACCTCCATTGGAATAATGTCTTTAAAATTACGCTTTAAAGGTTCTTTGAATGAATTCCCCATTCGCCATTCAAACGGAGTCCCTGCCATCATTTCCACAAGCCTATGATCTACAAATGGAACACGCCCTTCAACGCTGCAGAGCATGGTAGAATTATCCACTCTTCTTAACAGACCATGCAAATGATGGATTTGAAAAAAATAGGCTACTTTATCCAGTACTGTATTTCCTTTCATCCCTTCCAGTGCAAAATCCAAAACTTCATTATCTTCATGAGAACCATAACAATACATTTTGTCGAATTCTTGTATATTTAGTATTTTTGCTGATTGTGCCCATTTGAATATTCGATCATAACCCCAAAACAACTCATCTGCACCTTCACCTGAAAGGATAACGGTGTTTTCTTTTTTCACATCTTTTGTCATTAAATAAAGGAGGACTTCATTTGGTACGGATAACGGTTCCTTCCTTTTTTCTACCATCCATCTAGCAGTTGACTTAAACTGGTCATAAGTAACCAATGTTTTATGATGATTTGATTGTAATCGGCTATTAGCTAATTCACTCCAATTGAATTCATTTAAACTTTCAAAACCCACTGTCCAGGTATGAGTTGGTTTTAATATATAACTTAAGACCGTACTATCCAAACCACCACTTAGGTAACTGCCAATAGGGACGTCGGCTCTTTTTCTTAATCTGACAGAATCATTGATCAATGAAACCAATGTTTCATCAGTCGGAGGGTTCTTATCTTCAATTTGTAAACCCCAATATCTTTTTTCTTTGCCATTAATCCAATAATGTCCTGGCGGGAACATCTTTATATTTTTATAAACAGTATAACCTTTTAAAGTCATTCTCATTTTTTTATACTGCCTAAACCCAAATTCATCATATTCATCATGAGTAATATTTAATATAGCTGATATTTCACTTGAAAAAATGCATGAATCTCCAATTATCCTATAATAGAGTGGTTTTATTCCTAAACGATCTCTAACTACAAAAATATCATTTTTATTCTCATCATAAATAACAAAAACAAACATTCCATTAAAATACTTGGGACAATTTTCGCCATACTTTCGATACATTTCCAAAACGACTTCAGTATCCGATTCGGTTTGCACATTTAATTTATGTTCGACTATTAATTCTTTATAATTATAGACTTCACCATTATAAATAATATGAATTTTGTTTTTTGAAAATGGTTGGTTTGATCTTTCATTAATATCAATAATCGATAATCTTACATGGCCAAGGTAATTGTTGTCAATTTCGATGGAACCGCTGCTATCCGGTCCTCGATGATTCATTAAAGAAAGACTGTTTTTAATTTCCGTTTTTGGAAACCGATTATTGGTAATACATAATATTCCGCACATTGCCTGACTCGTTTTTTGCTGTTAACTGTACAACCTTTTCAAACCAATTTTGAAATGTTCTAAAAAATATTTTGGATTACTAACGTAGTAACGGCTTTTTTTTATTACCGTTCTAAATAAATATCCAAAACTTTTTATATCAGTTTTACCTTTTAGAATATCCATGTTCGGATCAATACTAATGATTTTACCATAAGACAATATTTTTAATACATCATTTCGATATTTGGAGTATTGCTCTCCTACTCCATTTAACGCAATAATTAATCCATATTTTGGTAATGACATAACACATCTATTGGATTTACTTAAAATTTCATTTTTTTTGTAATTATAAAGAAAATATTTGCTAATTTTGGAAGGCAGCGGATTCATATCATATAAAAATATGAATTCTGTTTTATTTTCCGGTATCATGTTTTGAACTACCCTGGCAATAATAGAAACAAAATATGTACTCCCGAATCCAATAAAAAGTAACTTATCTTTTTTTAAGGCCTCTTGGTTTAACAATCCTCCTGCCAATTTATTTAACATAAATTGTGCTTGAAATTCGATGATTTCGTTTTCAGTCTTTTCGTAATAATCATTAAATTTCCGAATTTCTTTCTTGTTTTTTTCTTCATTAATAATATTATTTTCTTCATCCGGATCAATTGTAAGATCATAAAATTCTTCAAGACTATCGTCAGGTCTAATTATATATTTAAAATTTAATGAGCGAATTGATGTACAACGATGGTCTTGTGCAAAAAATCGACCATCGCTTCTAATTTTTCTATCGGAAAATTGCTGTTTTAACCCAAGAGAATTATCACTAATTAGAGGCAGCAAACTTGATCCAAAAATCTTATAGGGCATATTTTCAGGTAATTGAACATCTAACAACTCAAGGATCGTCGGCAATATATCATACGTACATACTTGTTCATTAATTTTTTGTGGCAAACTTCCGGGATATCTTAGATAAAACGGTATTCTAATATTATCATCTGTCATTACCAAATCATGAGTTAAACCCTGAGCTTTTAATTTTTCAGGAGTGTATCCTTTCTTCGGATCTAAGTAGCCATGATCAGATAACATCAAAAAAATTGAATTATTCCATAAATCATAATCTTTTAGTGTTTGAATTCCTTTCAAAACTTCGTCTGACGTATTAGGATCCATTCGTACATTATACCAGTTAATTAAAAATAATGGGGCATCATGAATCCTCGATTTTAAATAGTTTAACAAAATTTCATTTAATATAGAATTTGGCCAAACATAACCCAAACCATCAAAAAAATAATTCTCTTTTATTCCTTTTGGATAATTATTAGAGGATAAATGAGGAATTATTGAACTATATTTATCTCTCATTTCCCGGGCGACGAATCCTGACCTGATTTCATATCCTAAATTATTAAGTATCGAAGGCAAGGAATAAAATAATTCATTGTCGTATTTATAATCTTCATAATTTCTTGCAATATAGTATGCTGGCAATCCTGTTAGCATCGAAGCACAAGACATTACTGAACTTGGAGCTGAGGAAATCGCCGTTGAAAAATAAATAGATTCTTTCTCAAACTCATCCATCATTTTAAGTTTATCGCGATCATCCATACCACCTGTGCTGTAATATCGGACTGAATCAATTACAAATAGAATAATATTAGGTCTATCTGTTGCCATAGCTACTACCTTACGTGTTTTTACTTTCCACCCTGAATAAATTACATTCAAAGTTTTTTTTCATTAATTATGAATAATTCAGGTTACCCCGTTACATTGAAAAAGAAGATGATATTGCTGGTTAAAACCTATTCATCTTCATTAGCAGGCAATTTGGATAACCTGAATAATGCCCCGTTCATTCCAAGAACTAACCAAAACAGTTTAGCGAGATGTATGTTAGATACAAGACTATAAACTGTAAATATAATAAATACTTGCTGGATCGCGCGAGTCAGTAATTCATTTGATTTTCCATTTTGAGATTCACAACTCTGTAAACTTATGTGAAAATTTTTATATACTGTATATTGTAAAAAAATCCATAACAGGAGACCAGCCACCCCTAACTCAGCCATTATTCCCAGAATTGTGCTATGTGGGCTCCGGTTATACTTTTTCTTCACGTTTTTCATCCCGGGTACTATAAATTGGTAATGTGTAAAATGATAACCAAAATGCTTATTTCCAACTCCCAAGATACTGTTATCCTTAAAAATCTCGAATGCACATCGCCAAATATGTATTCGTGATGAAACAAATACCCTGCCTCCTACAACTTCATCCGGATTTTCAACTAGCGGAGATAAGCTATTCAAACGTAATTCTACTTTTTCCCAGGGTACCCAAATAATTGTAGAAGTAGCTATTAATAGACCGAGAATAGCAATAACAACTACTTCGCGCATCCTTTCTATCTTATTTGTAAATAATTGTCGAATATATACAAACGGCATTATTGCATAAGCAATACGCGAAAACGTAAAAGCCACAGCCAATGGACTTATTACAACATATATCAAACCAATAAATCGCCAAAATTTAGAACTTCGTGATGAACGAAATAAAAAAAAAGCCATTGGTTGTAAAACCACTAACATAACCGAGGTCTTGTTAATTCCCCCAGTAATATGCGAACCTGCTCGGTAAAAATCCAAAACAAAATATTGAACGATCGTCAATGTTGAGGCAACAACTCCTCCTAATATCAAGAACTTCACAGCCATCTCTACCCTGTCCAAGGACGAGCCAACATCTATCATAAACAAACATAAAGCTAATACACCCAGGAGCGTAGGAATGGAATCAACCACCTTCCCGGGCATGTGTGCCCAAACAAACGAAACGAAAACGAATCCCAAAAACAGTAACGTTTTCCACAGAATATTGCTTGAAAGCATTGCATGCCAAGATTCATCCAAAATGATTTTACGTGCTATCCATGCAGATAAAACAAAGATTAAAACAATGCGAACCCAGGTTATGCCCCCTGGCAAAACAAAAACACTTTCTAAGGGTATAATAAGCACCAAAAGAAAAAAACCGACTACTGGACGAAAAAATAGCCCGGCTGCAATCAACACCCCAAAAATTATAAAAAAAATATTATTAAATATCTCAAATTCCATAACATCCGAAATCTATAGTAATTTGACAGAGCAGATTGTTGAAATTAATTGTTTAATTGGAATTCTTCTAACTTTTTTTTTCATTTAAAAGAACCATTACTATCATTTTTTAATAAATTTTCTGCAAATGACAATCCATAACTTACACATTTGTCTGAATTTATATATTCCCAACCCCCAAATCGACCTATTGTGTATATATTATTATTACTCAACCAATCTCTTATTTCTTCCAAAGCACCAACTCTATTATGAGTATAAATTGGGTATGCATACTTCACATCTATGATATCTGTCCATAAAACATCTTCTAATGATTTTAAAAAGCCCATAGAATGCAAAAACCGAATTGTTTTATTAACAGCATCCGAATCGATTGGTTTTGTATCCGAATAAGATATCTCCGCCATAATAGCATGATTCTCTCTTTTTCTTAATGAATCCGAAGAATTATGATTAAAGGCTATTTTATGCGGTGGAATTCCTGGATCAGCTACATAAATCCGTTGAACATCGGTATTAATGTTTTTTGCCAATATTAATATTACTTTAAGAGACATGTATTTTAATTCTCTCAGACTATCTTTTATGTTACGTGGTACACCATTAATAATTCCTATTAATTCAGGTATGGGGATTGTTGAAATTATATTTTTCCAGGAATATTTTTTTTTGTTTTTGGATACTATTGTTTTTTCATCAATAGAAATTTTCTCTGCATCATAATTTAGATCAATACTGCCGATATCAATGCTAATTTGGTTGAAAATCTCCTGAAATCCACCTTCTTTTGGATATCCAACCATTGTATCAGGCTGAAGTGGTTTTCTTTTATCACCATTAACATCAAATGATTCCTTTTCATTTCTATTACCGGCAATTCTTTCAGAAGTCCATTCGATTGACAAATCTTTTAAATCACAAGCCCAAAGTTTTCTATTATATGGCAGCATAAAATGATCGGCTATTCCATTGCCAAATTTATTAATAATATATTCCTCAAAATTTTTTGATATTTTTGATTCACTCTTTTTATTAATTAATCCGGCTTTACATTCATTAACAATTTTAGTGTTTTTAATGTTAGAATAATTCTTTTGATAAGGGTATCCAATAAGATATCCATCGACATGCACAAACGCATTTCTTTTCTGATAGAATAATCCGCCTGTTACATCATTTACAAATTTACCGACATTTTGATGAGGAGTATGAAAGGAATGACCACCGATATCAAAAACACCTCCATCTTCATATATTGAGCGACACAATCCACCGACCTGATTTTCTTTTTCAACAATTAAGGTATTATCACCTAACTTTGATGCAACGGAAAGTCCGGTTGGACCCGCTCCAATGATTACATTTTTTGAATTTTCAATCATTATTTTTTATAGACCTATATAAATCTGCATAATTGTCAAGACTCTTTTCAACATTTAAGTTTTCTTGAATCCATTTATAGCCATTTTTGGCTAATTGATTCGTTCTCAAATTATCGGACAATAATGCTGACAAGTCATCAGATAATTTTGAAATAGACCAACTGGTTAACAGGTATTCGTGACCTGGCACGCCAAATTCATCCGACAATCCTAAAAACGGTGTTGTAACGACAGGTAATCCTGATGCCATCGCTTCCGGAATTACGTTTGGCATTCCCTCTCTGCTTGAAGTAAACACAAATAAATCAGAAGCTTGCATATATTCTTCAACATTAGCTACTGGTCCGGTAAAAAGTACTTTTTCGTCAGCATTTTTATCTTTTAATCTGGTAAATATATTTTTGTGAAATTCCTTAAGTTCCGGTCTATTAGCATCATGCCTCGAACCAACCATTAGCAAAAAGCTTTCAGGAAATTTATTATGAATTTCCGAATAGCTCGAAATTAAGTGATCACTTCTTTTTCTGGGACAAACCGGACCAACCGACAATATTATTTGTTTATTTAACGGTAAATCCAGTTTTTGTCGCAGTTTTATTTTTTGACTTTTAATTTTTAGCGGTCTAAACTTTGATACATCAACACCATTGGGGATAATTTTTACCGGCGTTTTGATTTTAAGAGTTTTTAAATCATCTGCCATTTCTTTTGAACTAACAACAATCTGATCGATAAAGTGATAAGCTAATCCTCTCCATTTCTTTTGAATAAACGCTCGAAATGGATTTTTCGACAGGGGACTCAATAAAGTTTGTGTAAATATTGTCTTTATATTATTTTTTCGTATTCGGATAAGCGCTGGGATAGCCCTTTGATTGATTGAAAGAAATTGAATTATGTCAATTTCCGGTTTTTTTTCAAAAATATACTTAGAAAGTTTATTCACAAAATTATGTTTACCATTTAAACGGTAAACATCTGTTCCATCTATTTTCTCCACATCGATTTCTTGGTGGGTGTTTAATGTATAGTTTCCTGTATTTGGTATCGAGCCATCACGATTAATCGAATCCTCGGTGATTTGATTAGTCATTATTATTGGATCAATATTTCTTGATTTGAATCCTGGTAAATAATTTCTAAACCTTATAGCTGGGCCGGCATATACAGGATAATAAATCTCTGAAGCGATACATACTTTAATTTTGGATTTTTTCATTTATCTAAAACATTATCAATTATCGTTATTATTTGTTTTGCGGTTTTTTTTGCTGAGAATTTTTTCGCAACAATTTCCTTCCCTTTTTCGCCAAATTTATTTCTTAAATTATGTTCATTCACTAATCGATTCAAATAATTAGTCATTTGGCTTATATCGCCTGTATTTACTAAAAATCCGGATTCGCCATGTACTATTGTCTCACATACACCATCCACCTCAAATCCTATTGCGGGTAAACAGTTATTCATTGCTTCTAACAATGTTCTCGGGTGTGGATCCTTTAATGCTGTATGTAAATAAATATCTGATATTTTATATACTTTCTCAATGTCTTTAACAAATCCTGATAATATGACTCGATGCTGTAGTTTCAATTCGTCAATCATTGATTTTATTTTGTTTACATAACGGTTGCCACGATCCAATGCTCCAACCAATAACAATTTAATAGACTTGTTATTTTGTTGCACTAAATTAGAAAATGCCATTATCGCATGTTCTTGCCCTTTCCGCGGCATTATATGACCAATAGAGAGTATTAAAATGTCTTTTTCATTAATATCCCCAAATAACTTTGCACGCAATTGATTCGGATCAGATTTTTCGTCTGAATTGATATTCGGTTCAACACCATTATAAACAACATCAATATTATTGTTTTTCACAAAACGTAGTATGGATTTTTTAGCTGCGTTTGAAACAGTGATAACATGATCAGCAAAATATAAAAATCCCAATTTTCGCCATGGTTTGTACCACCCTGATTCACGAATATGGCAAACAAAAGGTTTTCGCGCTATTTTTGCTGCTATAAGTGTATTCCGCGAACTGCCATGTTTGCTGTTGCCATAAACCAGGTCAAAACTTTCTTTTTTTATAAGAGAATAAATCGCAGGGATGGCTTTTATAGAGAGATTAGGGAAACTAAAAAAGGGGATTTGCTCACGTTGCAAGGTTTCTGAGAATAATCCATGTCCAGGTAATAGAACTGCCACATCAAAACGTTTCCGCAAATATTTTAGCAATAATAAGAGGCTGTTAGTTGGACCTGTCCAATCAGCAGTATATGATACAAACAGAATTTTTGAGCGTCGATTGTTGATCACAGTTCTTTATTTTCCCAACCCGGACAAGCCAGAACCAATATTTGCATGGAATGGAGTGTTAGAGTAATGGAGTAGTGGATTGTGAAAACAAAACTCCTTCAATCCATTACTCCATCACTCCTATTTGCTTGTACCTAGTTGTAGATATATTTTTTCCCATTGTACAAGAATTTTTATGTTTAGAGACTAATTAAATTTATGAAATCAAAGAAACATTATCTTTTGATATGAGTACATAATTAGAATAGTGGAAGTTCTCAAGCTTGCGTCGATAGCCATTTACGGGCGAAAGTCCTCGTAGTAGTATTTTATATACTTCATAATCAAAATTAGCTGCAAACTGATACATATCCTTCAGGAAAATTCCTGCATCTAAAAACGTTGTTCCATACTCAAATTGTATAATACCAATTCTGTGAGATGATAATATCTCAACAGCACCCCGAAGCACATCAAATTCGCTACCTTCAACATCTACCTTTAAATAATCAATTTGAGCTATTCTATGCTGCTTACAATAATCATCAATCGTGTTAACGACAACTTCTTGATAGGACTTTGATTCCTTATCATACCGGGGAAAAAATGAATTATATTTTGAAGTTTCTCCATAAAGAACTAATTTCTGCACTCCCGAACGCGAACCCAATGCAAAATTGTTACAAACAACATTTGCTGGAAAACCTTTATTCCCCAACTCTCGAAAGGTTTGATTGCCTGGCTCAAAACAATGTATCTTAGCCTTGGGATTGATACCTAAAATAATCTCACTCCATTCGCCCCTGTTTGCTCCTACATCAAAAACAACGATATCACTACCACATCGTTTCAAATGCTTTTTCAAGAATCGTGCTTCCCCGTTTCGAAACATATTTGTATCATTCTCCCTATTGTAATAATCAACATAGCACTTACAAAACCAATATAAGATACCATTTCTGGGAAAGCGTAGTATCAGTTCTCGCAGAACATTCTGGCTGTATATCACCCAGCGTCGTAAATAATGACGAATCGGTGATTTATTATCCAATGTTTCAGACATACCCAGTTCTTAAATAGTGGTTAATTTCATTTCCAAATCCGCATTAACAAGGATTTTTTAAACTTTTTGTGTAACCGGCGATAAAAACCTGACAATTTTCTTACCCAGTTATACTCATAATCTCTCAATCCTATGATGTCAAAAGTAGGGAATTCTTTGAGAAATTTCTCAATTGTTTTTGGGTGCCGGTTATTTTTTAGAAAATATTCAACATCTATTCGCTTATAAGGTGTCCGATCAGCATGTATTATTGCAGGTGTCCTTTTATGATACCTGGCAAGAGCGTTTTCCAATCTCTGCTCCTTATAAAGAAGCTGTTCCGAAGAGAAAAAGAAATGCCCATAACGATACAAATTGACATTTAATATTGCTGAATGTTGATGAGCAAACTTCTGTCCCAAGTAGTAGTTTTTTTGTTGCTTGTTGATCGGATCAATGAAATAAGCCTGTCTCTCCGGCATAATAGGATTATCCAATCCTCCTGATTTTGAATTTAGACCATAAACAAGATTTATTTGTCTTTCAAAAGCAAGTTTTTTATTGACGCACCAAAACCGTTTTACATTCGTTTTTATATATCTACCATTGTTAAATCCTATTACATTAAATGCACACAATACATCTTTTTCTTTATAATAGTCAAGCTCCCTAAGCAATGCTTCCTGTTCAAAATCCGGTAAAACATAATCGGCATCAAAATGAATTGCCCAGTCACCTTTACACAAATCGAATCCATGTTGCCGGTTGATTGCTATCTGTGGCCATTCCCAGCTATCATTGTTCCCCCAAAAGCTAAATTCTGAAGAAACAATTTTTAGCTTTTCTCGACCGTGAAGTCCTTTGAGCCGTTCCAAACTCTCATCAGCGCTTCCCCCATCAATTACAATAACCTCATCCGCAACATCCAGGAAACTTTGAATAGCAGGGAGATATGCCATGTAACCGCTTGAATGAGGATTTGTAATTAACGTGTGGGCTGATATTCTCAATGACTATCCCATAAATATGCTGGATTTGATAGAACTTTACTTGATCCGGTAATGCCTGAACCATTATAAAACAATATTTCATTTCTCATTCGATTATGGATCATTCATCCATTTGACCGAAATAGGGATATCGTTAGGAAAAACATTTTTATAGCTTCCAAAATCATTGTATGTAATAATTGCATAATTTTCCTCAGTAATCGGAATGTTATCAGGATTGGTTATGGCCGTAACCTTAATTTTCCTGTTGGATACGTACCTGACTAATCCGCGTGCATTTATTATTCTAAAGTAACTTCCTTGAGTGGGAAAATCCGAAAGAAATAAAGTCGTAATGTTTCTTAGTTCTGCTTCTTTCACAATTTGTGTTAATATTCGTGCCGCCTCCTCCTGACCTTCAGTGTTCCGTGACAACGGGGTACCTGCTCCAAAAGCTGCAATTAAGCAAATAAAAATGACAATTGTTTTCTGCAATTTATGTTGAATATTTGTAATGTTAGAAACGGCATCTGCTAACAGTATGCCCCATAAAAACATTCCCAAAGCAAAAGTAACAACCAACATTCTTAACTCAAACCATTTTCCGGGTAAATGGGGGAGTAAAAGGATGATTATTAAGATCAAAACTCCTGCTCCTAACGGAACCCGTTTCTTTAGATTTTCAATAATTTTTTTTTTGTCATAAGAATATGAAGCGAGCAGAATCCAGAAAAATGATAGCGTTAATATAGCGGTGGTTATTATTGAGTAACTGGTTGCAAATCCGGTTTTTCGTAAAGACAAATATATTGATGTGAACGGAGAAAAACTTGAAATAATTATGCCTTTTATGACTCCTATAATCTGGCTTTTTGAAAAAAACAAAAAATCTACAAAGTCTTTTTTACCACCAATCGCATGAGCGTAATTTAAATGCATAATAGCATAAAACAGTATAAGTATTAACTCTAATGAAATTACTTTAAAGGCGTTTATTTTGCCAATATGTTTTATAAAATACAATGAAAAAAGTATAACTATAATAACTATTGAAATCCCACTTTCCTTTGTGAAAACTGCAATACCGGATAATATGAATATGTAATATAAATAGTTATTTATTCCACTATCTTTCCATTTGATTAATAAATAGATAATAAAAATTGAGATAATATCAACAAAAAAAAATCCGCCCCAACTATATACTGTTTGATTCGTTACTGTAGAAGAGAAATATAATAGTACTACAATAGATGCGTGTAGTTTTGAATTACAGAAAATTAATGTTCCTTTGAACAATATTAATCCAAAAAGAAAATGAATCCCAATTAAAAAAGCATGGTACAGCATTGAATTATCTTTAAATAGATTCCACAAAACCAATTTTTGAGCAAAATGTAATGGCCTGAAACCTTGATGAAATCCATCCTGGGCGATGGCTTTTGTAAAATCTTTATCCCAAGCCTGCAGGCAATCTAACAAATTGTAATCATCTTGATAGAAAGATACTTGAAGTATGGGCAAGATATTGACTGTAAATAAAACCAATGCTAATAACATGAAGATATTGTGTATTTGTATTTTATCTCTTTCCATAGATTCGCCTAATAATTTCAAACGTCATTATAAATATTACAGTCAACATATCAATTAATAACTTCTAAATTATTTTCGTCGAAAAGATTGGTCAACATATCGTTCATCATTTGATCATGGCATAATTTAATTATTCTACAGATCGCAATATATTGCCCAGACCGAACAACTTTTATCTCATAATCGCAATTTGTTAATGATGAATAGAATTTTAGAATATTGCTTTTTGATAATTCTGGATTCCCAACAAAGAATACATTGGGTAACGTTATAAATTTACTTATGTTAACTTCACAATAATCAAATTTCTCTCCTAATACCGAATTAATCATCTTGTTAAAATATGGATGACGAGATAGCCAAGAAGCAGGCAACATAGCATGACTATTACCAAAAAGTGTTGGTAAATTATCTTCATAAAACAATCTGGTTTTTTTAATTACGTTACACGTACCTGCAAACGGATAGTGATAGGATGGCATAAAATATCCATTAAGCTTCTTGGTAAATGAATTATATTCGT
>CAZVPR010000081.1:0-20936 GCA_964629085.1 uncultured Anaerolineales bacterium | reverse complement strand
GCGGCGTGCAACCGACGTGCAAACTGAGTGGAAGCACTGTACAGGATGCACACATTGGACAATTAATACCCCCATATGTGGACTTTACGGACGTATAACCACCAGATATACGGGATAGACGACGGCCTTTGAAGCTTCTAAGCCGACGGTTGTGCGTTCGAGTCGCACCGGGAGCGCCTTGTCGAAAGCTCGCTTAGTAGCGGGCTATTTTAATGAAAAACTGCTTCTTAGTGAATCTCATTGATAATGCAAAGAATTGCTTCAAAAACCGATCATATTCACGACGATGAGTTTTTCATTAAATTTATTGTCAGTGGAATCCATCAGTTTTAGGCTATTAATTTATATCGCCCATGTGCCCCATATTCTGGGAAATAGATTAGCCTTGCAGCCTCAATGGTTTGTTTGATTTTGGAGAATTTTGCATGTTTGCTGATTCGGTCGTCCAGGTGACTAAATGGCAATGGTAAAATGATGAAAAGCCATAATTGAGGAACCTATGAAAATTACAGATGCTTTTGTTCAAGATCACGCCGAAATCACTCAAAAGTTAGATCAACTTGAAGCGGTAATGCTAAACGAAGCCAAAACTTTGAAAGAAGTGAGAGAACCTGGCGCTGAGCTGGCGGCTGTTTTAGAAGAGCATGCTACATATGAAGAAAACCTGCTATTTGAAGCATTGGAAGCAAAGATGGGCGATGACGAAGGCGTTCGCAAAGTCCGGGAGGATCATGCTCGAATAGAGGGCTTGATGCAAGATGTGTTGGCGACTCTAGATGACATACAGAGTATGGGTCATGCCCGGAAGAATCTTTTACAAGCGATCAAAGTAGCCCGAGCACATTTCTCTCGCGAAGAAAAGGATACCTTCCCATTGGCTGAGGAGATTCTTGGTGAGCAGACCCTCTTCGAGCTAGGTGAAAAATTGCAGGAGCAGCGCGGGTGAAATTAATTCATCAAAAGTTGAAGCCTGCCAAACTCTGGGAATCAAAAAAATCGCTCAATAAATGAAGAGCGATTTTTTGCGCGAAAGTCGAAGAATTTACATTTCGCCAAGGCGGAGAGGGAGGGATTTGAACCCTCGATACCTTGCGGTATACGCGCTCTCCAGGCGCGCGCACTAGGCCAGACTATGCGACCTCTCCAATTATCGTGCTGCGGGGTCTCCGTCAGCGGGCGGGATTATACCATTTTACTATTCGGGGAACAAGCTTTCAGATAGCTCTGGAGCAAATTGGGACACCATTTCCGAAGAGAGAGCATTCTCTGAGCAAATGGCTGCAAACAAGTCAGCACTGGGTCGTTTGCTACGGGCTTGCGAATCGGGGTCTAACTCCCAAAGCCCGAACCGCTGCGTCCAACCCCGTTCCCACTCGAAATTATCTACCAGACACCAATGATAGTAACCTTCAATGGGCCAATTGAAATTAATTGCGCGCCACATTTGGTAGATGTGCTGGATTAAATATCGACGACGCATTGAATCTTCTGGGTCTTCGACGCCATTTTCTGTGACAATAATTGGAACGTTGAATTGTAAACCCCATTTCAATGCCTCGTAAAATCCATTTGGCTCATTGGCGATGAACCCGGTTGGACTGAGCTCGGATTCGGGGTTATAGAATGGTCTGTAAAACATGTCTTTGAATGCTCGGGGATTGAAGGAGACATATTCACGCGTGTAATAGTTTAGGCCGAGGAAATCTTGCGTCCCTTTTAGTTCTGGAAATGTTTTCTTTTTGTTTAAAAAGTGCATGACGCCATTCATGGCAGCGCGCGGAAATAAATCGTTAAATGCACTTCCCAGTGTGTTGGCCAAAAACCTATCGAGCGGGGAGTTCTTTTTCGCCGGGTGTATGCCCCGGTATTGAGTGGCTAAACCTACTCTTGCGTCAGGTTGGAGTTCATGGATAGCGCGATAGGCAGCTGCGTGACTTTGTAGCAAGTTTGTTGTTACCCGATACAAGACGTTCAAATCCTTTTTTCCGGGAGGAAATTCACCAAAGAGATAGCCCATCACAGAAAAGACATTGGGCTCATTAATCGTGCACCAAAGGTTGACATATTCTCCCAGGGCATCGACTACCTTACGGGTATAGGCTTCGAAGTACTCGATGACCTTTTCCCATTCCCAACCTCCGAGATGCATGAGCCAAAGGGGGTCGCTAAAATGGTGAATGGTTACCATGGGATTCATGCCCCGTTCGGTCAATCCACGCAGTAATTGGCGATAATAATCTAACGCGTTTTCATCCCAACGGTATTGTTCGGGTTGGACTCGGCTCCATTCTATCGAAAGGCGATGTGTATTCTGACCGGCGTTCGCTGCACGATCGAAATCTTCACGCCAGCGCCCACCCCACCAATCACAAGCTAATCCACAAGAATGGCCATCAATGATATGACCTTCTTTTTCCCAGTAATGCCAGTTGTTGTTGGTGTTCTTCCCCTCAACCTGGTGTGAGGCGGATGCCGTTCCCCAGAGAAATCCTTCTGGGAATGTAAAGGTAGCTTTGGCCATTGCTTACTTTTTCCTTTTAATGTCGATAAAAAATATCACCAGTATTGTAGCCGGTAGGGTAGGATTTTGCAATTCTACTGCTGGTTTGTGGTATCTTTAACTCAGTACCTTGATATGCCATTTCACAACCAGGAGGTGAAAAATGTTTTCCCATCGCGTTTTATCTTCAAAATGGGTGCTGGGAATGATATTGTTACTGGTTGTACATGGCGCATGCAATATGCCAATTAGCAAGGTGTCTGCCATTGCAACAGCTACCCAAACAATAGCTATGACTTTTACGCCTAGCCAGACACTTAGCGAAACACCGACTCAAACTGCGTCCAGTACGCTAACAATTACTAGTACTTTCACACCCACATATACAGTCATTCCTTCCGATACACCAATCCCACCTGATACGCAGGTACCAACCGATACGGTTACTCTTACTGATACCCCTTTGCCCACGAATACTCCCTCGGTGACGAGTTCGCCAACCCTTGAGGGGGCAACGGTTAGCACAGAGCAAAATGTAAATTGTCGCTGGGGACCTAACACAGTTTATCTGGTAGCAGGGTTATTCAGAGAAGGTGCAACGGCTCAGTTGGATGGGCGTGACTGGGCTGGAAATTGGGTTTGGATTCAAATGGAAGGTTTCTCGTACCATTGTTGGGTAGCGACTTCAACGGTAATCGTTCAAGGTGATTTGGATAGTGTGAAAAAGTTGCCGGGCGATCCGCCGATCAATTCTGCTGTTCCAGCCCCTACAGGTATTCGCGCGGTGCGTGATGGCAACAAAGTCATTGTTTCCTGGAATCCAGCTCCATCGGCTGTGGATTTACACTACCTCGTTCGGGCCAACCTTTGCAATGGTCAATATGTGCTTGAATGGATAGATGAGACCACTAATACGGCATACACATTCCAGGACAAACAAGGCTGTGCCGGAACTTCATCAGCTAAAATTCACGTGGTCAACAAAACCGGTTACTCTGCTCCGGTCTCAGTGCCCTGGCCATGATGAAAAACTTATATGAATTTTCATGGATAACACTGACGTTTACATTGCATTAGGTACAAATTTGGGAGATCGTGAAGCTAATCTTCGCTCAGCGATAAGTGCACTTCAGCAAGAAGTAGTAGTGTTGGCTGAATCGAAGATCTATGAGACCGAGCCTTTTGGGTATCTCGATCAAACGGATTTCCTCAATCAGGTCATTAAAATCAGAACGGATTTGCCCCCTGAAGAATTGTTAACATTTATGAAAAAACTTGAGGTGGAAATGGGAAGAATTCCAACCTTTCGAGATGGGCCAAGAAAGATTGACCTTGATATTTTATTTTATGGTGATATGATTCTCGACTTGCCCCATTTGGTAATTCCTCACCCCCGTTTACATGAAAGAGCATTTGTTTTGATACCCTTGGCAGATGTAGCTCCTAACCTGCTGCATCCATTTTTAGATCAAACAGTGGTTGCTTTGTTGGGAAAAATCAGTGCGGAAGGTATTACCACTTACACGACATAATTTAGTTCTTCCGATATGACTGTACTTGTTGCCATTATCACATTGTTTGTGATTTCACTGATCCTTCTTATCCTTAATAGGTTCAATATTCGGACCGGATATTTATGGTTTTTGGCTTTGGGGGGAGCTTTGTTATCCTGGATTCTTGTCCTGGTTGCAAGAACCCAATCTCCAATACAAATAATTTTAGTTCAATGGGAGCCAGCTGCATTTTTTCTTTCCACACCGAAACTGCTAATTGATGAACTTTCGTGGATTTTTGCCACGGTAATATTGGTGTTTCCTATTTCGGTTTTCCTTACGGATGTCATACAAGGAGATGAGATTGATGCTGGAGCATGGGCAACAAGCTTAGCAATGACTGGTTTAAGTCTGTTGGCAATTTTTGCAGCAAATCCTTTGACTTTGGTACTTGCTTGGGTATTTATGGATTTTTCTGAAACGCTCATACTTTTGCAGAGGGTTTCTACCAGTGAACAACGTGAACGCGTAGTTGTATCATTTTCCGTCAGATTATTAGGGGTTTTCCTGGTAATAATTGCGAATTTGATTGTAATATCCCAAAATGCAATTTTGGATTTTGAATCTATTCCAAAGGATGTAAGTGTTTTATTATTGCTGGCCGTTGGAATGCGCCTTGGCGTAATTCCGCCTCACCAACCATTTTTTCAGGAACCTCCTTTGAGAAAAGGCTTGGGTACGATTATTCGTCTGTCCCCAATAGTTAGCAGTCTGGTTATTTTATCTCGGCTAGCTTATGTAGGAGTTTCCATGTTGTGGCGACCTGTATTTCTCTTCGCTGCAATATTAGGTGCATTGTATGGTGGTTTTGCCTGGGCCCAGGCAAAAAATGAGCTTGATGGCCGGCCCTATTGGATTCTAGGTTTTTCTTCTTTTGTTTTGGTTGCGACCCTTTATATGTTGCCTGATGCCAGTGTTGCTTGGGGAATTGGTATGTTATTGTCCGGTTCCGTGCTATTCTTGAATTCCTATAGAAACCGGTTCATCTCGATATTATTGATCCTTGGCGTCTTGGGTGTTTCTCTTTTCCCGTTTACGCCATCCTGGATGGGAAGTGCGATACATTCACAAACGGGTGCATTTGTCACAATCGTTTTAATAATATCTCACGCATTATTGTTGGTAGGGTACGTCCGCCATTCCCAAAATATTCCCAAGGTAGCCAGTGATAAAGAACCGTGGATGGTTCTTGTCTATCCGTTAGGGTTGGTTTTACTGTTGTTAACTCAATGGAGCCAATCGTTGGCATTAGGAAATTTTCAGTTTCCAGAAGCGGGCTTTCCCCTTGGATGGTTGGTGGGATTCATTGGCCTTATTTTGGCTGCGGGCATAATTTTTACAAACAGTCGCGGGATAAAATTACCCGTCCGAATTACTTCTTTTTTGGGTTCGGTTCTCTCCTTTAAATGGATGTATGGTTTTTTTTGGTGGCTATATCGTTCGTTGGGCCGTCTATTTTCGTCAATCTCTAATATTCTAGAAGGAGAGGGCGGGGTCCTGTGGACAATATTAATACTTATTTTGCTGATAATTCTTGTGTCTCAGGTGGGGACGGGTGGCTAAATGATGACGATAACATCACTGGCTCCCATGGCTTCCGGCTTGGTTGCTATTACGGCATTGATATTGCTAACCAGTCGAAATTGGCGGGTAAGCATAAGTGCATTAGGCGCACAATATTTGGGCGTGTTTTTGTTAGTTTCAATTGCCTGGCCTATTGAGTATGCCATAGTCAAATTAATCGCAGGGTGGATTTCTGCTGCTGTTTTAGGAATGGGACTGAACGAACAACCAGAATCCTGGCAAGATGAATTTGGAGAAAGGATTAGTGGCATACTTTTTAGAGGATTTTTAGCTGGGTTTATCATTTTCATGACATTGATATTTACTCCGAATGTCGTGAGACTAGTAGTTCGGTCTTCAGATTTGCAGGTTTTTGGCGCATTGGCTTTATTAGGGTTGGGTTTAGTACATTTGGGGCTGACAGCCAATTCTACGCGCATTATATTAAGTTTGTTAACTGTCCTGAGTGGATTCGAGATTTTTTATGCTGCGATGGAAACTTCCTTGTTGGTTAATGCCTTATTGGCAGTCAATACATTAGGATTGGCTCTCATAGGCGCGTATCTTCAAGTTGCGAAACATTTGGGGGTTCAAGAATGAGCGCACCGGTCCTCTGGGTCCTAATTCCTGGAATAATATCTTTCGTGTTATTGCTCTTTCGGCGGTTCAACCTGGTGGTATTGATCTCGGGAACTATAACGGCAATTATTCTAGGATTGTTGGCTATGCAATTGCCTGTAGGTGAAGTAGTGATGGTGGGTAATAGAGCTTTCATTATTAGTAATGAGTTTATTGTATTAGGTCGAAGTTTTATCATTTCCAACTTTGACCGTCCCATTATTTCCACATTATTCTTTTCTTTGGCATTTTGGTATGTAGGCGCGGCATTTACTCGTATCCCTCGAATCTTTATCCCACTTGGAATGAGTGTTGTGTCAGTATTTATCTCAGCTCTAGCCGTGGAGCCGATTCTGTTCGCAGCATTATTAATCGAGGTTGCAAGCTTAATTTGTGTGCTTATGCTTGTTCCTGTAGGACAGATTGCAAATCGGGGAGTGTTACGTTTTCTTTCTTTTCAAACTATCTCATTACCATTTATCCTAATTGCTAGTTGGTTTCTGAGTGGTGCTGAATTACAAGCGGGAAACACCCAAGATATAATTCGGGCAGCGATATTTTTTGGATTCGGATTCGCTTTTCAATTGGGAGTTTTTCCTATGTATAGCTGGATACCAATGCTAATGGAAAAATCTCACTCCTACGTGGCGGCATTTGTAATAACAATTCTAATAAGCGTGATATTGTTTTTCGGGGTTGGATTCTTGTTGCAGTATCCTTGGTTACAGGAAAGTTTGAATATGTTAGACGTATTGCGTTTATTGGGGTTGATGATGACAATTGTAGGAGGGATGTGGGCAGCATTTCAGCGTCATCTAGGTAGATTATTTGGATTTGCTGTTATTTTTGAAATTGGCCGAACCCTTTTGGCTATTAGTCTTCCGAATGGCGCCAATTTCTTGTTCGCTTTGACAATTCCGCGAGTTCTTTCTCTGGGCATTTGGGCATTATCCCTATCAAGGCTGACATCGCACTCTATTGGATTACGATTTTCTGAATTACAGGGAAAAGGTCGTCAATTCCCCATTGTAGGTGCCGGAATAATTCTTGCCATATTTTCACTTGTTGGAATACCTCTTTTAGCGGGCTTTCCCATTTATTTAGTACTTTGGGAAAAGCTAGCACAATTTGGCATTTGGATAAGTGTTGGAACGTTCCTGGCAAGTTTAGGATTAATGATTGGTGGCCTGCGAACTTTGGCAGTGTTAGTCATGGGACCTGAAGAAATGCCAATTGTGGAACCAGGATGGCAAGAATTGGGAGTACGCGTACTGCTCGTGTTGGGTATGTCTGCATTGCTTATTATGGGATTATTTCCTCAATGGTTTTTGCCGGCGATATTTTCTTTTTCCTTGACTCTTCAACCCCAAATTCCTTGAACATTTCATTCATGCTATAATTTTTCCGCATTTAATGTCGTGATATCAACCTGGAGATACAGGAGAAATTTGCATGGAATTACAACAAATCGAGAGTCGTCTGGAATGGCTGGACGATGAGCGAAGAAAAGACAAGAATACTGTCACCCAATTGAAAGAAAGAATTATCTCACTGGAGGGAAAACTGAGGGCGGCTGAACAAGAAAACAAATCTCTCAGTAGCGAGATTACGCATCTAAAAGCTGTTATGGGGCGGTTGGATAGAATTGATGAAGCGCTTGCTAACAGCCGAGAGGAATTTGGGCAACTGGTAACCCAGCAGAAACAACAAGCCGAAGTACGTGAGACAGAAATTAAAAAACTGCTTCGCGTAGAGGTTCAAGGTATTGAAACTACTCTTTCAGAAGCTCAGAAATCTCTTAAATTTATTCCATCCCTACAAGAAGATTTGGATACCCGTAAACAAGAAGAAGGTCGATTATCGGGCCTGATTGACGGCCTGAACCAAGCTGTTGATGAATTACGGATTCGCTCTGAAGACCAAAATAGATCTGTGCGTGTTATTGAAGATAATCAAAGACAAGATTCACAACGTTTGACTGATATTCAAGGTGAAGTCGCAGCATTGCGTAAAAGATCAGACGAATTCCGCGGGCGGTTTGATGTTTCTGATGCTGAATTCAGGCGAGTAGAATCTCGCTTGAAGGAATTGGTTGCTGTTGAACAAGAACGAAATGAAGCTCAATCAGCGTTTTTCGAAAAACAAAACTCTTTGGAAGCCGAAAGATCGTTGACTTGGAAAGAATGGACGGCTCGATTTGAAACCATCGAATCCCAAGCCTCTGAGATGGAAGGACACCTGGATGCAATTGATAATACGTACCAGGATGTCAAGCGTATTCAAGAAAAAGCTGAGAACTTATCCCAAAAGGTCGAGCGCCGCATGAATGAGTTGACCGAAATGCAACGCTTGACAGAAGAACGTTTTCGACAGGATTGGAACACTTTTAAGGCCGACGACCAGAAACGCTGGACAAATTATATGCTTTCAAATGATGAACAGCAAAGTGACACCAATCGTCGTCTGGAGAAAACGGGTGAACGAGTAACATTGATGGAAGATTCTCTTCAAGAAGTTCAAGATTTATTACAGGAAATCTCACAATTCTCTTGGCGGCGATTACACGCCATGTTGGAAGCTGTGCGTGATTGGACAGCAGATTTTGAACGTTTGCAAAGTGGACTTCGTTAGCATAAAAATACAGATCTCCTCGCTGATCGAGAATCAAAAATGTCGATCAGCGATTTTTATTTGCTCAGGTGTTTAATGCGAGTAATTGGAACAGCGGGCCACGTGGATCATGGCAAATCAGCCCTCATCGAGGCGCTGACGGGTACGCATCCGGATCGTTTGCGGGAGGAGCAGGAGCGAGGCCTGACCATCGTTTTGGGATTTGCCTGGCTGACGTTGCCCAATGGTGAAAGTGTTGGCATTGTGGATGTGCCCGGGCACCGCGATTTCATCGAAAACATGCTTTCCGGAATTGGGGCCATCGATGCGGCCATTTTTGTCGTTGCCGCTGATGAGGGTGTGATGCCTCAAACGCGCGAGCACTTGGCGATATTGGATTTGCTTCAGATTCAGGGTGGTGTGGTGGCCTTGACCAAAATCGATTTGATTGATGATCCCGAGTGGTTGGATCTGGTGGAAGCCGATGTACGCGAGACATTATCTGGAACCGTGCTGGATTCTGCCCCCATGGTGCGAGTCTCGGCTCGAAGTGGAGCCGGCATCCCTGAGCTCCTGGAAACCCTCGAGTCTGCTCTAGACGAAAGACCGCCGCGTCCCGATTTAGGGCGTCCACGTCTTTCTGTGGATCGAGCGTTTACGGTAGCCGGTTTTGGCACCGTGGTGACGGGCACCCTCACCGATGGCAGTTTGACCCTTGGCGAGGAGATCTACCTTCAACCGGGAGATCTGCGCGGCCGTGTTCGGGGGCTGCAAACCCATCAACAACAGACACAACTCGCGGTTCCAGGCAGCCGCACCGCGGTCAACATCTCGGGGGTTGATCTGGACCAGGTTCAGCGCGGTCAAGTCGTTACCCGTCCAAATGAATACAAATCCACACGCCGAACGGATGTCCATTTCCGCTTGTTGCCCAGCGCACAGCAGCCGGTCAAGCACAACACCGAGATGAAGTTATTCTTGGGCGCAGCCGAAGTCATGGCACGCCTGCGATTGTTGGGGACGGATGTGCTCAAGCCTGGCGAGGAGGGCTGGTTGCAGTTAGAGTTGGTGGAGCCGGTGGTCGCCGTGCGAGGGGATCGTTTTATCTTGCGACGACCTTCTCCCCCGGAGACGATTGGCGGCGGTTCGGTGGTTGATCCCCATCCTAAGGGACGCCACAAACGCTTTGATCAGGCAGTCTTGGACCGATTTGATGCCCTGGCGGCGGGTACCCCGGCAGAAATCTTCTTGCAAGCCTTGCTGCCGCTGGGGGTGGTCAAATTTAGTGAAGTTGTCGGGCGCGCCAGTCTGGACCAATCGGTTCTCCCGGAAGCTGTGGAAGAATTGATCGAAACCGGGCAGATGATCTCATTAGGGCCCGAACCAGTCAAAAAACCCAGCACCCTGGTAGCCAGTCATTCGTTTTGGCAGCAGTCGAGTCAACGGGTTTTTCGGGAAGTCGATGTTTATCAGCAAACCTATCCGCTGAGGCACGGCATCCCGCGCGAGGAGCTCAAGAGCCGCCTGGGTCTGACGCCCAAAGTCTTCGACGCCTTGCTTGCAGACATGAAAGCCCAGGAGCAAATATCCGAACTTTCTTTGCGCAGCCAACTGCCGGGCCAAAATCCCCTGCCGGTGGTCAAGAGACCGGATTTCGCCGTTCAATTTTCAAATGAGCACCAAAGCCTGGTTAATGACTTGCTGAAGAAATTTGCTGCCGAACCCTATGCGCCTCCATCGATCAAGGAAAGTGCCGCCGCCGTGGGGGAGGAGCTATATAACGCGCTGGTCGATACGGGAACACTCATTCCCCTCTCTGGGGAAGTTGTATTGCGTTGGGACGATTATCAGGCCATGGTTGCTGGTGTTCGCCAAATTCTGGAAAAGCAAGGGGATTTCAGCGTGGCCCAGGTGCGCGATCACTTCAACACCAGCCGTCGGTATGTTCTTGCTCTGCTTGAACACCTGGACGCAGTGGGTGTCACGCAGCGCGTTGGGGATGTGAGGAAGCTAAAGTAACCAGTGTGCAGTATCCAGAAAAAATCTTATTGATTGCCAGCTGTATACTGAAAACTGAACACTGAATTATGAATCCTGAAACCTGGAATTCCATTATCGCGTCTTTCCCAGAACCCCATCTTTTGCAAACCTGGCAGTGGGGGCAGGTCAAATCGCAATATGGTTGGGAGGCTTCTTATAAAGTTTGGGGGGATGATGCTCAACCGGATGCCGCGGCTTTGATCTTACAGCGGGAGATTTCCATTTCTGGATTTGCTGCTCGGTTGCGGGTTCTCTATGTGCCCAAGGGGCCGATGCTGCGCGACTGGGCTGACGACAATCTGCGGAAAAGGGTTATGGCAGATTTGATCGAGCTGGCCCGTAAGAGGGGGGCGATCTTCATTAAGATTGATCCTGATGTCCCCTTGGGTAGAGGTGTTCTTGGTGAGGAGGGGGTTGCAGTGGACACCCTTGGTGAGCTAATCTACCGAGAGTGGGTGAAGAATGGGTGGCGTTATTCGACTGAGCAGATTCAATTTCGCAATACGGTTTTGGTCGATTTGAGGGCTTCTGAAGACGAGATGATGGCGCGCATGAAGCAGAAAACCCGCTACAACATTCGCCTGGCGGCGCGCAAGGGAGTCGTTGTGCGTGCGGGCGATCCGGCGGATTTTGGCCTGCTGTATCGCATGTATGCGAAGACCTCGGCACGCGGTGGCTTCGTGATCCGGGGAGAAGAGTATTACAACACCCTATGGAGCACCTTCTTTGGAGAAAAAATGCTTACACCTCTGATCGCTGAAGTTGATGCCGAACCTGTAGGCGGGTTGATGCTCTTCCATTTTGGGGATCGAGCCTGGTATCTGCACGGCATGTCGCGCGAAGTGCACCGCAAGAAAATGCCGCCCTATTTGCTGCAGTGGGAAGCCATGCGCATAGCCAAAGAAAAAGGCTGCCGTGAATATGATCTGTGGGGCGCACCGGAAATCTTTGACGAGAGCGACTCCATGTGGGGCGTCTACCGCTTCAAGCGTGGTCTGGGGGGACAAGTCCTGCGAACGGTTGGCGCTTATGATTATCCCCTCCGGCCTGTTCTCTATCGTATGTACACCCAGGTTCTGCCGCGTATCCTTGATATCATGCGCCGCCGAGGAAAAAAGAGAATCCACCAAGTGCACGAAGATCACTAATGGATTAAAAGTGGTGAGTCGAAGTGGTTGAATTGATTTTGAAAGAGGAAGTTTACAACGTCATTGGGGCGGCAATAGAAGTTCACCGTGTTTTGGGGCCTGGTTTTTTGGAAGCCGTTTATCAAGAAGCATTTGAGGTCGAATTACGGAATCGCGGTCTTCCATTTGAAGCTCAAAAGCGATTGGAAATAATCTATAAAGAACAGTTATTGAAAGCACACTATATCGCAGATTTTATTTGTTATGATCAGATAGTGGTTGAAATCAAGGCGCTAGATAAAATTTCTGGTCGTGAAAAGGCGCAATTGATCCAATATCTTAAAGCAACCGATATGAGAGTAGGCCTTTTGATCAACTTTGGTAGTTCCGGTAAACTCGAATGGAAACGCTTTGTAAATTGATTCCTCATATCTCAACAAGATCGCGAAGGGAAACCTTTATTCGTGTTTCTTAGTGTCCTTCGTGGATTCATCTGGAGACAACATGAAAAACCTGCCTCGAATCGAAATCGCCCATCTCCCGACGCCAATCGAGAAACTCCCCCGATTGAGCGCGCATTTGGGTGGGCCAAAAATATGGGTCAAACGTGACGATCAAACTGGCCTGGCTTTTGGCGGTAACAAGACCCGCAAGTTAGAATTCTTGATGGCGGATGCCCAAGCTCAGGGCGCCAAAACGGTGATCACTGCCGGGGCGGTGCAGTCCAATCACTGCCGGCAGACAGCCGCCGCGGCCGCGCGTTCGGGCCTGGATTGCATCTTGGTTTTGGCTGGGGAACAACCTGAGAAAGCTTCGGCCAATTTCTTGCTCGATCAACTGGTGGGCGCCGAGTTTGCCTGGGCGAGTGATTTCAGCACCCGAGATGCCGTGCTGCAGAAAACCTTCGAGGTGGCACACAGCCAGGGTCGCCAGCCCTACCTGGTGCCCTATGGGGGTTCCAACCCGGTTGGGGCGGCTGGCTATGTTTTCGCCATTCAAGAGATGCTCGAGCAGAATTTAAGCCCAGATTGGATTGTTTTTCCCTCTTCATCCGGAGGAACGCAGGCTGGCATGGTTCTGGGGGCGGAGGTTTTTGGATTTGATGGTAAGGTCTTAGGGATCAGTGTCGATGAGCCTCAGAATTTACTGCAGGAACGCGTCGCCAGATTGGCCTCGGAAACGGCACAAAGCTTGGGAGCAGGGACCACCTTTGAGGTCGATCAGATTTTGGTGAATGCCGATTACACTGGAGATGGTTATGGCATCATGAATTCAAAAGATAAAGAAGCGGTGCAGCTTTTCGCCAAAAACGAAGGCCTGCTTCTCGATCCTGTCTATACAGGCAGGGCCGCAGGCGGCATGATCGATCTGATTCGTAAGGGTTTTTTCTCTCAAAATGATACGGTTTTATTCTGGCATACCGGCGGCAGTACAGCCCTGTTTGCAGAAAAATATCATCATATCGTCAAGTAATCAATAGGAGGTGAAATGTGAATAATATATTTTTGGGTTTATCTTTGGAACAATGGTTAAATTTGGGAATTTCTTTGATCATCATTCTTCTGGTATTGATCTTTGGCCGCAGGTTGGTGAGACTCATACTCGATCGCGGCATTGGCCGGCTCACTCGTCGCACAAAAACCACCATAGACGATGGCCTGGTTTCCATTTTAGAGGCGACGCGAACTCCCTTATATTTATTGACCGTTGTGATTGCCTTCGATATTGCCATTCAGCGCCTAAATTTTTTTCCCGAATCATGGTCCGACAGTCTTGGTGATATTTTTTATATCCTCTATTTCCTGGTTGGTCTGATTTTTGCCTGGCGTTTTGTGGTCAATTTCTTCGATTGGTATGGACGGGATATTGCGGTTAAAACAGAAACCGATCTTGATGAACAGTTATTTCCATTTTTCCGCCGCATAGCCTTGATCATTCTTGGGGCGGTTGCCATTATTACCCTGTTGGGACATTTCGATGTCGATATCAGCGCTATGGTGGCAACTTTGGGCATCGGCTCGCTGGCGATTGCTTTGGCAGCGCAGGATGCTTTGTCGGATACCATCAGTGGCTTTTTGATCATGATCGACCGACCCTACCGGATTGGCGACCGCATCCAGATCATGGATTTGAATACCTGGGGTGATGTGCTCGATATCGGCTTGCGCAGTTCACGAATCCGCACGCGCGACAATCGGATGGTGGTTGTGCCCAACTCGAAAATCGGCAAGAGCCTGGTGGTCAACTATTCGTACCCCAATGATGAATATCGTTTGCAAGTGCATGTGGGTGTGGCCTATGGCACCGATTTGGAGTTGGCACGTGAAACGATGATCGAAGCTGTCAGAGGGGTTGAAGGTGTCTTATCCGAACGAAAAGTGGAAGCGCTTTTCCTGGAGTTCGGCGATTCGGCTTTGATCTTTCGAGTGCGCTGGTGGTTGGATTCCTATGTCGATACACGCCGCATGTTCGATAAAGTCAACACGGCCATCTACAATGCACTTAATGAAGCCGGAGTCGAGATGCCATTCCCTCAGATGGATGTTCATATCAAAGATCGTGGGTAAGTATCTGGGTTGGTAGATCCCTTGTGCGACTGTCAATTCATGGTATACTCCGGCGGCTGATTCAGAGTAGGATCAGTATTTATCAAATTTAGTGTTTTGAGTATTCCAAAAGAACGCTCGACTCAATTTGGTCGAGCTTTTTTGTTGCAACAGTTGGCTCTTGATTTCGGGACGGGTCGCCTGTAATAAGTCAACAGGGACTGACCTGGAAAGGTCATCGTCAAAACGAAAACAGGAGTCAAAAAGTGAATAGTGAATTTAAAGAATTAGGCCTGCACCCGCAGTTGGTTCAGGCTGTAACCGAGCGTGGTTACACCACCCCCAGCCCGATTCAATCCGAGATGATCCCCCTGATGCTGTCGGGAGCGGATGTCATTGGCCAGGCCCAAACCGGGACTGGAAAAACAGCCGCCTTTGCGCTGCCAGTGCTGCATAACCTGGAGCCTGATCAAAGCGTCATCAAATGCATGGTGCTGGCCCCTACGCGCGAGCTGGCTATGCAGGTCGCCAACGCTTTCCATGATTATGGTGTTTTGCGCGGTGTGCGAGTCTTGGCAGTCTACGGCGGCCAACCCTACGAACGTCAGAAACGACGAATCCGCAAAGGGTTAGATGTAGTTGTGGGCACACCCGGTCGCATGTTGGATCTCATCAAACAGAAGGTGCTCGATCTCAGTCAGGTTGAGACCGTAGTCTTGGATGAGGCCGATGAGATGCTCAGCATGGGCTTTATCGAGGATATCGAGGCCATACTCAAGGCAACGCCAGAAACCCGCCAGACGGCTTTATTCTCGGCCACCTTGCCGGCCCCGATCCGGCGTTTGGCCGGAAAATATATGCAGGAGCCGCAGTCTATCACCATCAAGCGCCAACACCTGACCGTAGAAGCGACAGAACAGCGCTATTATCTTGTCAATCAAAGAGATAAGCTGGCTGCCCTGACACGCCTCTTCGAAATTGAGGATATCACCAGCGCCCTGATCTTCACCAAAACTCGCGTTGGCAGCGGTCAGTTGGCCAGCGAGTTGACCCAGCGTGGTTTTCCCGCCGAAGCCCTCAATGGAGATTTGAGCCAGGGTGCCCGCATACAGGTTTTGAAGCGTTTTCGTGATAATCGCGTCAACGTGTTGGTGGCGACCGATGTCGCCGCACGCGGCCTGGATATCGATGACATTTCGCATGTCTTCAATTACGACCTGCCCAACGATTCCGAATCTTACGTCCACCGCATTGGACGCACAGGGCGCGCCGGCAAGACCGGCATTGCCATCACGTTGCTGACACCCTCGGAGCAGTGGCGTTTGGGCCGCATCGAAAAATATACCCGCCAAAAGATCACAAAAGCCGCTCTGCCAACATCCGAAGAGATTCACGAACATCGTGAACGTGTGTTATTGAAGAATGTGGACAAGTGGTTGAAGCGCGGTCGCTGTCATCGTGAACGTGAGATTGTTGCTGAGTTGATTGAAGCTGGGCATGATCCTGTTGAAGTCGCGGCCGTTTCCCTGAAACTGGCCCGGGCTGAGGAGAAACAGCGCCCGATCGCCCAAATCTCGAATGTCAAAGAATACAAGCGCGGTGCCAATTATGAGAAACGTGGACGGAAGAATCGTTCACGCCATCAACACCGACCCAAACCCACTCGCCATTCTCATGAAGAAGGCATGGTGCGGTTGAGCATCGACCGCGGTAAGAAGCAAGGCGTACGTCCCCAGGATATTGTTGGGACCATCGCGGCCTGCGCCGATATCCCCGGCAAGAAGATCGGCAAAATTTTCATTCAAGATCACACCACCATGGTCGATATTCCCGAACGTTTTGTGGCCAACGTTTTCGACAACGCCAGCCAAATATTACTGCATAACAGACCGGTGATCGTTGAGCGGGCGTAGATAATTCTTTAAAGGTGTGGTCTGCATTTATGAAGGCCATTCAATAAGTGCTCTGGACCTTTGGTTTTTGTAGAGACGCAGCATGCTGCGTCTCTACTTGTATTAGGGGAGACGTTTCCCCACTCAATATCGTTTCCAGCAGGGGGATAAATGCGGCCACCCGTTTTGACTTGATCACCAGATCCCAGAAGGGCTCGAATTTCTTCCACCCCCCGCTGTATGCCAGATGGCGCAGTTTCTGCTGCCAGTGCTGCTTCCCCCAGGCCGATTGCAGAATCGATCCCCAACTATAGAAATCTTGATAGGCCTTCCAGTAACCAGCTTCCAGGGTTTGGGCAGACATTCTGGCCGGTTGGAACACAGCATGGCGCGTGTCGTACAGATTCCAGTTGTGGTTGGTCAAGCGACCTTGGGATTTGATTTGCTCGTAAAGAGCGGTGCCGGGGTAGGGGGTCAGGATGTGGAATGTGGCCGTCTCAATGCTCTGCTCGATGGCCCAGGTCACAGTGCGATCGAAGACGCGCTCGTCATCATGGTCCATACCAAAGACAAAGCTAGCATTGATCATCACCCCCAGGTCGTGCGTGCGTTGGATGGCACGCTCATATTTTGCCGCAGAGCTCTCAGAGAGCACAGAGATTTGCTTTGTGTGATTCGTGTACTTCGTGAATATATTTTTGTTTAGATTATGGTGTTTGCTGTGATGTTTCAAGTTGCCTGAATGCAGCGTCTCGAAGCCAATGAACAAGCTGCGCAGCCCGGCGTCGGCGGCTTTTTCTAGCAGCCCCGGCCGCAGCACAGAATTCACGGTAGCCGCCGCCTGCCAGACCCTTCCCATGCCCCGCATACCCTCGAACAGCGCCTCGGCAAACCTTGGATTCCCAAAGAGGTGGTCATCGAGAAAGTAAAGATGCTTTCCCGGTAGGGATTCGATTTCCTCGAGAGCGGCATCCACCCTTTGAGTGTAGAACGATTTACCGCCTTTATAGAAGGCTTCCTTATAGCAGAAGTCGCAGCGGTGGGGGCAGCCACGCGACACGACGATGGAATTGGGCACCAGATAGAGCCAACCTTTGATGAGATCACGCCTGGGAGCAGGACTACCCTCAAGGCTTCGCTCACGCGAAACGTAGACTGGCATGGGGAACCAGGTCTGGAAATCAGCCAGGAATTGGGGCCAGGTATCCTCACCCGGTCCCAGGAAAATCGTATCTGCATGAGCTGCCGCTTCCTCTGGCAACGCGGTGACGTGCAAACCCCCCAAGCACACATAAGCACCCCTGGCCCGGTAATGATCGGCCAACTCATAGGCCCGATAAGCGTTGGTGATATAAACCTGAATGACGACCAGATCAGGCTCATCGTCCAGGTTTAATTTCTCGACATGCTCATCGATGATCTCGATGTTCCAATGTGGGGGCAGATAAGCGGCCAGAGTCGCCAACCCCAGGGGAGGAAAGAGAGAGTATTTGATAGGGCGAAAGAAGGGGCTTTTGGCCTCCGTCAACGCGGGGAGAATCATTTTTACTTTCATGGTTTTCCTTCACTCTTCACGGTTTGGGTAACTATGTTAATGCGATCATTCTTTTTTCTGGAATATCTCGATCCAATCGACCTTGGCCGTAATCTGCATCAGTGCCGCCAGAGTCAGGATGGCGCCGATGGTGACCACTAGTCCGGTATAGCCCTCGAAGAAAAAGGCATACGAAAACAGGACCATGAACAGAAATTGGGATAACCCGGCTTCACGCAGGGCAAAGCGGCGGTCCTTGACGCGCCACAGGTAACTGATCACCAAGAATAACGAAACACTGGCTGCGATGATGAACGAGATGCCTGGTAGCAGGTGATCCACCAGATAGGCAAAGAGCAAGTGGAAGGCAAAGAAACTGGACCCCAAGAAGAAATAATGCATCGGGTGTAGATTATTGCCGCTGACCGCTCCCAACACCACCAATACGGTGAAAAAGAACAGCAGTGAGACTGGCGCAAAATAACTCATGCGGCTGGCCAAAGGGCCGGGATTGAGTTTGGTTGGCATTTCGATGCCGATATCGAAATCGGAGACCAGGTTTTCGAACTGCCAAACAAGTTCCCAACCATCAGGAGTCTGGGATTTTTCAGATGCTGATATGCTTTGCTCGGGAAAATTGTATAAATCGAAATCTGTATTCACGATTAGTGTGAAATCCTTTACGGTGGTGATTTGGTCTGAAAAACTGTAGGTCCAGCTATCCAGGCCGCGAGATTTGTACGTGATATGGATCTCTTCACTGACTCCAGGTGACAGCTCGACAATCGCTTCCAGCCCGTCAGAGTTATCCCCGCTGGGTGTAATTTCTACATCTCCTACACGAAATTGGAAATCATCATAGATGGTTTGATACGAGGGAAAAGAAAAATGCACCTGAGCTGTGGCGGATTCATCCAGGGGGTTTTCGAAGGTGTAGAAACCTTCAAAGCTGACATCGTATGTGGAATACCAGAGCAAACCCTTGCGGCGGTGTTCGAGCTGGATACCTACCTCGATGTCGCTGGAATCAAGCTCGATGGATTGAGGTATGCCTTTGTCCAGGGTGAGCAACACTTGGGGTGCCCTCTGGAAATGAGTTCCTCCCCATAAACCTTGGACCTGGCGATCAAGTAGGTCATAACCGCTGCTGGATCGGGTAATCAGGCTTGTGCCCAGGATCACCCAGGCGATGCTTACACAGCAAAAAATGAACACAATGGCAACTAAACGGCGGAGCGTCATGATGTACCTCACAGAGTATGGATTTGATAGGCAACGATTGTAGATATTGAGGAGGAAGAAATCCACCGCTTGAGGCGCGTAAATTAAGCACTCAGGTGCTTGCTGTGTCATCGCGATTTTGATACCCTAGTTCAAAATCAAATAACGGTTCTCGAGACCTGGCAAGTTTTCATATCGCCCTTCAGAATTGAAAAATTAAACAACAAATAAACCTGCCAGGTCTAATTAGCGATTTCTATCAGGAGGTGGAGAATGTTATATCTATCCCATATTCGGGATGCCAGTCAGGATCCTGAGCGCATGGAGGGTATCTATCAGGACGCTTGTCAAAAGGCTGAAATGGAAGATTTCCAAGCCGGCCTGCTGGCTGCCTACGAGGAGAGCCCAGACAATATGCTACTGGCAGCCTGGTATTTCCGGATGCAGCAAGCAGACCCCGAAACAATGGAAAATACCAAAACGGGTGTAAACTGGAAGTTGGCCATTCCTTTGAGCGTCCTCACCGGTCTAGTGCTGTGGCTGATCACCACTGAAGATGGACCCGTGTTTTTGGATCATTTGCCTTATTTCGTGCTCTTTTGGTCTCCGATTGCGACCCTGTTCAGTGTGGGGTTCTTGGCGGGGACAGCCAAGAAGTATGCCGCACGTGCTGTGTCCATAACTGCAGCGCTGCTTTTTTCTGGGTTGTATGTTTATCTAATCTCTCCAGGGCTTAGCGATAAATTCCAGACGCGCTACCTGGATCTGATGGCTATACATTTGCCGTTATTGGCGTGGGTAACGTTGGGGATCACGGTTCTTGGATTCAAATCCAATTACCAGGATCGATTCGCCTTTTTGATTAAATCAATTGAAACCATGATCACGGCTGGATTGTATTTGATATTTGGCATGGTATTGGGGGGGATAACCTTTGGCATGTTTGCAGCCTTGAATGTTGATATTCCTGATCCCGTGATGCGCCTGATCTTGGTGGGAGGCTTTGGTCTATTGCCCACCCTGGCCGTAGCTACCATGTACGACCCGACTGTTGAACCCAGTCAGCAGGATTTCACGCAGGGCTTGAGCAAATTCATTGCCACCATGATGCGCCTGATTTTACCCCTGGCATTGGCTGTACTTGTGGTGTATACCTTCGTAATCCCCTTTAACTTCATGGAACCATTCAGGCAGCGTGAAGTATTGATTGTATATAACGCTTTGCTCTTTGCCATCATGGGGCTTCTCATGGGGGCAACCCCCATACAAACCGATGAACTTGAGCCGCGCACACAGCGCTGGTTGCGGATCGGCATTATGGCGATTGCAGTTTTGGGCACGTTGATTAGCATCTATGCTCTCTCGGCGATCGTCTATCGAACCGTTGATTGGGGTATCACCATCAATCGTTTAGCGGTGATTGGTTGGAATACGATCAATATCGGCATCCTGATCGCATTGATGATCAAACAGTTCAGGGATGATAAGGACCGCTGGGTCGAGTCCTTGCAGCAGGTTTTTAGCTTTGGGGCCAACTTTTACCTGGCCTGGGGCCTCTTCTTGCTGGTGGCAGTCCCTTTGCTATTTCGGTAAAACAACTGGAGCTAAAAATGATTAATCTCAAACATCAGATAACGATTGCCTTTGTTTTTGGTATTCTTTCTTTAGTGGCTGGTGTGTTTAGCCATTTGGCATTGACGGATATTTATCATGCCGAAAGCGATGTCTCTTT
>CAZVPR010000080.1:0-22059 GCA_964629085.1 uncultured Anaerolineales bacterium | reverse complement strand
TAATTACCTTTTTACCAATTGCCGGGCAAAATCCGATAACGTGTCTTTTGAGCAAAATCCACATAGCCATCAAGCTCTTCATGTAAAGTTTTATCCTCTAATGCCGTGCGGACGATCAACGCCATACATGCTATACCACCAGGGATCAGTGCCCACCATGAACCCAGGAGAATCGGTACAAAAAACTCAAAGAGCAGCATTCCCAAATATCCTGGATGGCGCACAAGTTTGTAAGGTCCCGTTTTGCAAACCTGATGCCCACGATCTCCCTGAATGCGGACGATCATTGAAAAGAACGCATTCTCCACCATTGCCCAGGTGCCCAGGGCATAACCAAAAGCGGAGATCAACAAAGCGACGATATGCAGCCAAAGCGGCAAGGGAGCCGACCAGCCATAGCGGATATCCAAACCGGCCAGGATGTACTTGACCAACGTACACAAGCCAATAATGCTGATTAAAGTTTTATCCCAGGATTTCATCCCAGAAAGGTTGCGCTGGGCACGCTCGGCTAATAACTCCGGTTGGCGGGGGATCAATAACATAGCATTGGCTGCTACCCAAAGGGCATAGACAGCCACCAAAGCCCAACCCCAGCCCCAATTCCAGCGGCCCGCGCTCCAAAAGAGCATGACCGCTACTATGACGACCCCCATAAGTTCGCGGATCAACCAGCGAGTGACTAAACGAGAAGTGTCATCTTTGGTATTCATTTTGAATTCTTGCCAACATACAGGCCGTAGCCCATATATTCAAAATATTGTCTTGGATTGGATGACATGTATTTGATCAGAGTGCGGGTTTCGCGATCTGTAAGCATAAGTTTGATGGCTCTACCAAATACTCGTAGATATTCACCAAATGCAAGGTAACCGGATTGGTTGCGGGCTTCAGCACGCATATTTAACGTGTGGTGCTCTACCACCAGATCCGTCAGGCCAGTATTGCGAAGCAACATCTCCCAATATTCGGGGGGCATGAACTGTTGCCCGGTAGCCTCGGTGATCACTTCGGCAATCTCATCGACGGGGTCTTTGGCCCAGATGGCTTCATTCAACCCAATATAACCACCGGGTTTTACAACCCGCAGATATTCGCTGATTGCCTTAGGTTTGTCCGGTATGAAGATATTTACCGATTCGCAAATCAGAGCATCGAATTGATCATCGTCAAAAGGTAGATTTTGGGCATCTCCCAGCCGAAATTTCATTTGACCGGAAAGGCCGCGTTCACTGGCCCATCGCTTTGCGCTGGCAACCATGCCAGGCAGAAGGTCCACACCAACCACATGGCAGCCGAAGTTCTCGGCTACATAGGCAGCCGATATCCCCGCCCCCGAACCGACGTTGAGC
The DNA here is from genome assembly GCA_964629085.1 of uncultured Anaerolineales bacterium. GTDB lineage: Bacteria > Chloroflexota > Anaerolineae > Anaerolineales > UBA11858 > NIOZ-UU35. Next base: position 20,707 of record CAZVPR010000080.1, on the reverse strand, counting down.
AGGGTATTGCTGGAGTTGAGGTGGCACAATTCAGCCAACTTTCGCGTTGCGGCCACGCCCCCAAGGTGTTTGGTATGCCCCATCTTGGCCTGCATATCGAAATACAGGGGCAGGCCATAGTCAGCGGCACGGATTGAATTATTGTGGTTGTCTTTCATTTTTTCTCCTAAAGCAATTGGAACAATACCGCTCACTCAAACTGTTTGCGTTCCTCTTCCCACGCAGCCAGCCACTGCTCAACTAGCTTGGGCCGCTCTCGCTCGAAAAAGGCATGAATGTGATGCATCTCTGCCAACCGCTCACGAGTTTCAGGCGGCTGGTCGGCGAGCAGTTCCAGTCCTTGTTCGGCCAGTTTTCGGAAAACAGTTGTGAAGCGATCGCGCATACGAATGATATCCGCCCAAATACCGGCAGGGATAACATAGTAGGTTTTGCGATCGCCGGGGAACTTGGTTTTCTTAATCATGCCGCTTTGGATGAGGATGCGTGTTGCCGAACTGATTGAGCCTTTGCTGGCTCGCAACATCTCGGCTAATTGCCCAGCCGATTGATGAGTTGGTGTACACACCAACAGCCAACCGAGAATGCGCCCACTCATGCGGGGCACGCCAAAGCTCTCGTAGATGACGCCAAATTCCTCGGCAAAGGACAAGAGTTGTTCAGTTTGTTGGTTTTCGTTCACGGTTATACTCCTGGTTTATTAATTTCCCCTAGATCATAGCAAGTCCCGAATGTTTTGTAAATACTGAACTTTCGAATTTTTCCCCATATTATTTAGGGATTATCTGCCTGGGTTACCATACACCTGGGAAAAGCCTAAAACGAGTTTTTTGCGCAAAATCTTTATACCCTTCCAATTCAGCTTGCAAGAATTTATCTTCCAAAGCGGTGCGGATAACAGTAGCAATCACCGAAATTGCCGTGGGAATATATGCCCACATCGAATTAAAGATCAAGGGTGTCATCAAATACCAGACGAGACCTCCGGCATAGCCGGGATGGCGCACAAAGCGATAAGGGCCAGTATCACAAACCGTGTGACCACGATTTTCCTGGATGCGCACCATAGCCGAAAAGAAACGGTTTTCGATCATCGCCCAGGAAGCAAAGACAAAGCCCAAAGTGGCGATTGCCAGGGCCATAATTTGCGCCCAAAGGGGAATCATATCCGTCCAGTTGTTGCGCATGTCCAATCCTGACACAATGATGGCCCCGATAGGCGCATAGAGCGCCGCGATAGGAACCAGAACTTTATCCCATTTCTTGACGTTTTCAGCGTCTAGCGAGCGGGCCCGCTCTGCTAATAGATCTGGATTTCTGCGGTGGGCCAGAACACGGCCGACAATCGTAGCCGTGATCGATATCCCAAAATAAGCCCAGGCCATACCCCATCTGAGTGTGCCGGCGTTTAAAAATAGAATAAGTGGGTTTAGAAACAAATAGCCCAGAAACCCAATAACTGCTCGGATAGTGACTTTTTTGTCAGTTGCTGATGTCATACGTACATCTCCTTTGAATCCACGAAGTACACGAAGATCACGAATGATGGTTTTATGTTTCTTGGTGATCTTGGTGGATAGAATCTTGAATCCAGGTAGCGATCTTTCCCGAAATGCTTTTGCCCACATCGGGCAATGCTTGCAAACCAACTTCGCCTTGGGTTTGATAAATATCAACAATGCTCTCTTTTAACTCATCAACCGTCCAGGCGGCTTTGCGGTAGGCCCAGATGCGGTAATTGCCTGCCTGCTCTAGCTCCAGATCATAAGTTTTGAGGAACAATTGCTCGGCAATGCGCTTGTTGATATCCAACGGGCCTGGAGCGACATAACGCGGCATGCGATCGAGCAAACCGTGTTTAGCACATAGCTCGCGCACAAGCAGTCCGATGCGGGCATTGTAGGCTCTGGGCGGGCCATATTTTGGAGTTTCGCCTATGGGCCAACGATACAATCCTCGAAAACGATCTTCTAGAGAAGGATCAAAGGCAATGGCTGCCTGTAATGTTCGCTCAGCCTGCACGCCATCCATGGTCAGGCCACCGGCCAGCACATATTGTCCACCGTGATCTTTTGTAGCACGGATCAATTCTTCGATGTGTTTCTTATCATCCCCGATAAAAGGCACAATGGGCATCATGGATGTGCCTACAAAAATCCCGGCTTCGGCCAATTGAACCATAGCCTGCAAACGACATTTTACCCCTGGACTGCGCGGTTCGAAAGCGCGTTTCAATTCCGGGTTTAGGTTGCTGATGCTGAAGAGCACGCCCACCCAGGATTTCTTGTTGATCTCGATTAGCAAATCGATATCGCGGGTCAACAAAGGAGAACGTTCGACAATAAACAAGGGGAACCCGACACCCAGGACAACTTCCAGCATGCGGCGTGAAAGACGGTAACGGTCTTCGGCAGGCTGCTGCCAATCCCCCACCGAAATGATCTCCGGCTCCAGGCTGAAGAGTTCGCCACGCAGTTGCTCGACAGCATTCACTTTCACCTGAATAACGGCATCAAACTCGGCTGGGTCACGTCGACCGGCGTAGCGCCCGCCGCGGCAATAACAGAATTCACATCCGCTGCGGCAACCAACATACGGATGAGCAGTGTATTTTCCCCAAAACCAGGGGCCATCCACATGTTTGTGGATGTTGAGCACCTTGCGAGCGCGATACTCCTGGAATTTGAGCATCATTTACCATCTTTCGATTTTGGCTCTTCTGCAATTAGTTTCAGTAAAGACGCTCCGGCGGGGCGTCTCTCTGAGATCTACAAATTTTTCCCAAAAGAACGTCTTTTTATTGATGCGCGTTGTTCGTGAGACAGGAATTTCGTGGCCTTATTGAGGATGATGGCGCGATGTTTCTTCTTGATTTGCTGAGGCAACCAATTTGTAATCAAATCTGGATAATAGCGCCCCAGAGTTTTCAACCCCCAGCCGACACCTTTGACGGCATCCAAATCCCACTCGCTGAACATAGGTTCCAACAACTCGAGCAATGCTTCGGCCTGATCTTCAAGCGCCGGATTGCCTTTGGAACGCTTGGCCCAAAAGTGAACTGCTACTCCCACAGCACGGCGCACCCACTGATTGGAGTCTGCGCGCCAATTCGTCAGGAGCACCAGCGCGTCCTCGAAGTGGGTCGTCAGGGCCGGACCGGGCACCCGCTCCCCAAGGATATCGGCTCCATACCAGACATTAGCCAAAATTATATAAGTACGGGCGCGTTCAAAAGCCTCTGGTAAATCACGGTTTAGCTGGCTGCGCAGGGCACTGCCGATCACCGGCCAGCCGCCCTCGACGTTTTCGTTGGCAATCCGCTCCAGGAAAGCGGCGACGATTTCCAGTTCACAGGTACCCACAGTGCTGCCAATGCGGTCCAAGAATCGAAAGGGCGTACGCTCAGCCAGCAACGGCGCCAACACAGCAAAAGCACTTTCCACATCCCCTGCCTCAAGTTGAGATACGATCTTTTCCCCAGTTTTAATGGCGGTTTGCAGGTTCATAATTCATCTATTCTCAATTCAATCCAGTGTATTGCTCCAGTGCTAATGCAACAGCGCCGAAGGCTTCCAAAGAGCGAGTGGAATGCACAAATTCTTTCGCCGATGCCCATGCATCGGCGTAGGCAAAACGCGCATGGACAACGCATTTTGCCTCATCAAAACAATTCATGTAGGTAGGCTACTTTGGGCGGGAAGACGGTTTGCATGACCTGCTGCACTTCCGGCGAAGGGTCACCCCAGCCCCGGATGGAAAAATCGGCCGGGTTGTGGGTGCCGTAGATCAATGCCGAAAGGCCCTGGATGGAGAGCTGGCAGTCGGCTTTGGAGGCGGGACTCACTTCGAGGCTTCCACCGACCCCCTCAAATTTCCAGGTGTCTTCATTCCACGGGCAAAGCGGATCGCTGATCTGCGCGCTGAAACTGCCTACCCCAGCCTGCATACCATTGATCCCAGCCAAATCCACTACCCGGCCCATGGGTGGAATCCAAACATTTTCCAATTTCAGGTTCAAATCCTCGAACCAGGTTTCCGGCTGCTCATAGGGCGGCAGCCAGACTTCCGCCTCGTTAGCCTGATCCACGTGACGTGCGATCCAATTCAATAACAAATATTTTCCTTGCGGGGTATGATAGTAAAAGCGGACCGCACGGAATTTGAAGCGGGTCACTTCCTCCCCTTGCAAAGAATATAACATCACACCCACGACTTCATCATTGACCCTGGCCACGGCCAACCAACTGCGGTTCTGGTTGGCGGCGCCATAATCTGGATGCTCAAAAATTCCCATGCCATGCGTCAACTTTTGATAACGCAATAGATAATCACGATAAATCTCGTAACCATCTCCGATCAGCATCAATTCCACTTCACCATCCAAATCAAGCTTGAGCAGCGGATCGATTTCGGCGGGGTTGAAAATCGCCTTGCGAGGTAAATGGAAGTTGACATAGCCTAGACGTTGATAAAACGATTCACGAAAGGGATACAGCGTGGACACAGGACGGTCATCCTGGCGCGTGATTTCAAGCATTCGGGTCATGAGTTGCTTACTATAGCCTTTGCGCCTGGAATTTGGGTGGGTTGCCACACCCCAAACGCCAGCCATCCCAAAGCGTTTGCCGCGCACCTGCTGGGTCATGCGCGTCTCGGCAACACTGGCGACGGGGTTATTTCCTTCAAACATGGCATAGAATTTGACCCCCTGACGCTGCTTGGCCATTTCCTTCCATTCGTCTTTGTCACGCATGGGGGGTGATGGATTGAAAGAGTAAGTGCTCAACCAATAGAGCACTTCCAACATTTCTTTCCCTTCGAGTTGGCGAATCGTAGCTTCAGTCAAAATGCCTCCTAAAGAGTTTAACGCAGAGGCGCCGAGACGCGAAGGCGCAGAGTTATTAATTCTTTTCTCTGCGTCTCTGCTACCTTCGGCATCGCGCCTCTGCGTTTTAGTTTTTTGAGCGCAATAATCGCATTCCGTTCAGAGTAACCAAAAGCGAAGCACCCATATCGGCAAAAACGGCCATCCACATGGTAGCGATGCCCATAAAAGCAGTCACCAAAAACACGGCTTTGATTAACAGGGCAAACCAGATATTGAAGCGGATGGTGCGCAGGGCTTTGCGACCCAGGCGAATTGCTGATGATAATTGGGAAAGGTCATCAGCCATCAGGGCGATATCAGCGGTTTCGAGCGCTTGCGCCGCTCCAGCCCCACCCATAGCGATTCCCAAACTGGCAGCAGCCAACGCCGGAGCATCGTTGATGCCATCCCCAACCATGGCAACTTGATCATATTCTTCCATCAAACCTTGTACGGCTTGTAATTTTTCGCCAGGCAACATATTTGCCTGAATATCATCGACGCCCAAAGCAGAACCGATCGATTCGGCAACTGCCTGGTTATCCCCAGTGAGCATCACCAAACGCCGGATACCAGCTTCTTTTAAGTCAACCAGGGATTTGCGACTATGATGACGGGGCGGATCGCTAACAGCTAAATAACCTAGCAAATCATCATCTTGTCCTACTATCATTACCGTTCGACCTTTAGCTTCTTCAGCTTCGACGCGCTCACAAAAATCGCGCTTGGTTATGCCAGCTGTATCGGCGAGGTATAAGTTACAATCTGCCACTTTGAAGCCGCCATTATCGGTATGGAATAAGCTGTGATTGCCAATGATGATTTGTTTACCATCAACAAGACCACGAATCCCGCGGCCGGGCAAGTTCTCGACTTGCTTTGCGGGAAGTTCAGGCAAGGCATCTCGCCTGGCGGCCCGGACGATAGCGCCTGCCAGTGGATGGTTGCTACGGCTTTCGACGGCTGCCGCCAAGGTGAGCATATCCTGGCAATGATCGCATACAAATGAATTATCTTGCTGACGGGCGGCTGCCTCCCTGGCTGCGTGACAGCATTCATCAACACAGTTGATAGCCGTCAATTCGGGGCGTCCGTGAGTCAGGGTTCCGGTCTTGTCAAATGCCATTACCTGGATTCGACCCAAGTTTTCAAGAAAGATGCCGCCTTTGACCAGCACCCCGCGGCGTGCCAACGCCGAAATGGCGCTAACCACAGTCACCGGCGTAGCGATCACTAAGGCACAGGGACAGGCGATCACCAGCATAGCCAGGGCGCGATAAAGCCAGCCATGTCCCTGCGAGGTATCTAAAAATGGCTGCCCAAAGAGTAAGGGCGGTAACACAGCAATCAAGACTGCCCCAACCACCACTGCTGGAGTGTAAATTCGGGCAAAGCGGTCCACAAAGCGCTGGACCGGCGACTTCTGGGACTGCGCTTCTTCGACAAGGTGAATCAGACGGGCCAGTGTATTATCTTCAGCGAGTTGAGTGATCTCAATTTCTAAAGCGCCATCGCCGTTGACCGTTCCGGCGTATACTTCCGAGCCAACCTGTTTTTCAACCGGCACACTTTCACCCGTAATTGGTGCTTGATCTACCGCGGAGTGTCCGGATCGGATGACACCATCCATAGGGATGCGGTCGCCGGGTTTGACTAAAATCAGGTCGCCAATTTCTAGTGCTTCTACTGGAACAGATTGTTCGTGCATTCCGCACCAGGGGCATGGGCCGCCCTCATAAATTGGCATGTCATCGCGAGGAGCCGCTGATGGCTCTGCGAGGAAGCGATCTCCCGCATTGTGAGGAGATTGCTTCGCTGCGCTTGCAATGACAGTAGTTGGCAATGGCTGGCCCAAGTGACCCTCACAATCCATACATGCTTGCAAAACAGTCGCTTCAGCGGGAGCGAGCAACATCAAACTGCGGATGCTGTCACGAGCGCGCTGCATGGTGAAACCTTCCAGTGCTTCCCCGAGACTGAAGAGCACGATCACGGTAGCGGCCTCGCCATATTCACCAATGAAATAGGCCCCTATCGCTGCCATGGTCATCAACACGTTCATGTCCAATCCCTGACCGCTGCGCAATGCTGCCCAACCCGAGCGGGCTGGGTAATAGATACCTACCAACCCACCGATCGTGAGCAAGGTAATCTTGATCGATTCCGGCACTCCCCACCACCCCAAGAGAAAAGCCATAACTACCAGGATCAATCCGATCAAAGCGAAAGCATTACGGGGGCGTTTGATCACATCCCAGGCTAAACTCCAGCCAGTCAAGATCTGAGGTCGGTCTCCAGCCTCAGCAATATCATAGCCCAACGCCTGCACGTATTTGTGCACAGCAATTTCATCAATTTCGCCGGAAAGTTGCATTTTTGCCGTAGCGAAATTGACCTGGCAACCTTCAATTCCTTCCAGCTTGCTGATCCCTTTTTCGAGGGTCAGGGCACAATCGGCACAATCCATGCCGGTGATGTTAATTTCTAGGGTGTTCGTCATTGAAAGAGTTTTACCGCGAAGACGCAACGCCACAAGCGGGCCTTCGGCCGAGCGCAAAGTTATAAATTAGATCTTTGCGGTCTTCGCGCCTTCGCGGTGAGATTTATAATATGTCAGCCACTAGACGCCAGACTTGCGCCACCAAGAAAGTGACCACGAAGCCCATCACCACAGGCAGCAATGAGGAAATCCAGGTCCACTTGGCACTACCAGTTTCTTTGTAGATGGTGTAGATAGTGGTACTGCAGGGGTTATGAATCAGGCTGAAGAGCATCAGATTGACTGCCGTCAGCAAGGTCCAGCCACCAGCCTGGAAGATAGAAAGAGTCTCAGTATTCGAATCCAACTCGAACATCACGCCAGCCCCTTCGCCAAAACCCGATGCTCCGGTCACTAACACGGTCAGCATTAGGATTGTAGGAATAACAATTTCATTGGCCGGGATGGCAACAATGTAGGCTACCAGGATGACACCATTCAAACCGATCAAGAGACCGGCGGGATTGAGGAAGTCGATCAGGTGCTCTGCTATGCTTAGACCCGCGATATTGATGTTTGCCGAAAGCCAGATCACGGCTCCAGCGGGTAATGCAAAGACAATCGCTCGCCAGAGAACGATCAGGGTGCGGTCGATGACCGAGGTGTAGATGGTCTGCCAAATGCGCGGCGGTCTGTAGGGAGGCAGTTCTAAGCTGAAGGTAGACACCTCACCCCGCAAAACGGTGCGAGAAAGCCCCCAGGAAACAACCATACTGAGCAGAACACCCAGAACAGCGATTCCGACCACAGCCAACGCGGAAACCAATCCCGCCAGATAGGCGGGCACCAAACCGCCAATGAAAATCGTGGCAATCAAGATTTGAGTCGGCCAGCGTCCATTGCAAAGAGCGAAATTATTAGTGATGATAGCGATCAGGCGCTCGCGCGGGCTGTCGATCACACGGGTTGCCACCACACCGGCAGCGTTGCAGCCAAAACCCATCGACATGCTCAAGGCCTGCTTGCCATGGGCGCCAACTTTGCGGAACATGTTGTCCAGGTTGAAGGCCACGCGCGGCAGGTAACCGAAGTCTTCCAGCAAAGTAAACAGCGGGAAAAAGATTGCCATGGGGGGCAGCATCACGCTGATCACCCAGGCGGTGGCCAGATAAATGCCATCAAATAGGAAACCATCCAGCCACCAGGGCATGCCGATATTTGCGGCAAAGCTCTTCAAAGCCGGGTGAATTATGTCCAAAAATAAAGTGGCCAGCATCGAGGAAGGCACATTGGCTCCCGAAATGGTCAGCCAAAAGACCAAGGTCAACAACAGCAACATGATGGGAAAGCCCCAGGTACGGCTTGTGACCAATCGGTCGATGGTGCGATCCAGATCGAAGCGCGGCTTTTCCTCCGGTCGTGATGTGGCCCGGTCTGCAATGCGCGCCGCGTCGGTGTAAATTGATTCCATCACCTGCTCATGGAAATCACTGCTGATTTCCCAGCGTAACGATTGGGCAGAGTCCAGGATTTCTTCAGGTGTAAGTGATTGTTGTAAAGTACTCATAATTTCTCCAAGAAAGGTATTCGGTGATCAGGGATCAGGTATTTGGCAGTCACCTGATACCTGACACCCAATCACCTGATACCTAATTATTGATTTCCAATAACCTGTAACTGTGCGGCACGCTGCGCCAAATCACCGTGGGTGAGATCCCCTAGCTCACCCCTTCGCAGGGCATCCGCAATGCGCTCATCACCGTCCAGTAAACGCATGGCCACCCAACGGGGATTGGGCAGATCAGGCAGCGCAGTTTGAATTTGACTCGCCAACTGTGTGATGGCGTTCTTCAACGCCGGGGATTCATATTTCACATGATAGGGCTTGCCTACCGTATCGCCAGTAGCCACCTCGTGGATGGCTTGTAAAAGCAAATCCATTCCCTGACCATAGCGTGCAACCGTGGGTACAACGGGCACCCCCAAATCACGCGCCAATCTGCGATCATCAATATCGAAACCGTGGCGTTCCGCCTCATCAACTAGATTCAAACAAATGACAACCCGATTGGTGATTTCCAAAACCTGGAGAACCAGATTCAAGTTTCGTTCAAGACGAGCAGCATCCACAACCACAACCGTGACATCGGGTTGGCCAAAGAGGATAAAATCGCGGGCGACCTCTTCATCCAAGCTGGTGGCCAACAACGAGTACGTGCCGGGCAAATCGACCAATTTATAACGATTGCTGGCATATTCAAAGCCACCTTCGGCGCGAGTGACGGTCTTGCCGGGCCAGTTGCCAGTATGTTGGCGCAATCCGGTCAGGGCATTGAAAACCGTGCTTTTGCCGGTGTTGGGATTCCCCGCCAGGGCGACGGCAAAATCCCAGTTTTCCATATCCACGCCCAACTTGAGCAGATTCGCCGCGTTGTGCACCGGGCAAGTCTCACAAGGGGCTGCAGTTGCTGTTTGTTTTACAGTCAGTTCTTCAACCATTTTTCTTTCCTTTACCATTAAAATTCAACACGACTGATGCGAATCTGATCAGCTTGATTTGATCTCAAAGCGATGAGAGCACCACGCACGCGATAAGCCATGGGATCGCCGCTTGGGCTGCCCATTTCAGCCTGAATTGTTGTTCCGGGAAGGACCCCCAGGTCCATCAAACGGCGCCGTTCGACACCCCGCATCAGAGGCGTGATTTCGATAACTTCGCCGACCTCACCTGGGTTCAGGCTGGTCAGTGTCTCTCCAACGGAATCCTGCTCCCGAAGTTCTTCGGGCAGCGGCTCCACAGCGATGTTGGCTGCGATCAGCGGCGCCAGCGTGTGTTCATCGTTGCCAGCCCAAAAACGCATGCGCTTGGGAGAAGTTTCCAGCACACGCACAACCATACCAACGTGGAGCCCTTCGGCAATCAACTGGGCATAGACAGCCTCGGGTTCATCCTCCAGGTGGACGATGCGTGCGGGTTTGTCAATCTCCATCTTGGATAAAGAAATACGCTCACTATAAAATATATCACCCGCTGCCGTTGGAATAGGATCGCCATGCGGGTCATGGGTGGGATTTCCCAATCGAGCCGAAAGTCGGCTGGTCTCCTCTGGGGAAAGCCTATGCTCGAACTCATCCGCCTGACCGTGCCATTCGGCCTCAGCGAAGCCGGTGGCATCCGCCAGATATCGTTCCCACAGGCGGTGTGCACGAATGATCTGTAAGGCATAATCTCGTCCCAGGGACGTCAGACGAAAACTATCTTCCTCAACCGATAATAGATCGCTGGTTTCGAGCTGCTCAAGCAACTCGGCAATATCATCGCTGCCTACATTCAACGCCCCAGCGAGGGACTTTACCGTGGGGCGTTGATCATGGATTTCGCACTGGTGAATGTGTTTGAGCGCATCCTCGCGCAGCACGCGCGCCGTCATACGGCGAGACTGTTGCCAGCGAGCGAAGACACCTCGCTCGGGCCGGAATATCCAAAAACCCAGCACTGTCAGCAGTGCAGCTACAATTAAAGAAATAAGTGGATCGGGCATAATAACCTCTGTTTAGTTTGGTGGTTCGTTCGTTGAGTTGTTTGTTGGCTGCTATCAAACGAACTCACCAACCATTTCATGTCCTTTGACGATATAAATTTGGATCAACAACTTCAAGCATGGCCTGGGTGTCTAGGTGGCCACCGACAAATTTGTTGATTTCTTTTACTTGTGGAGCTGGATCCGTCAGCATGGCGTTGTAATCAACATCGATATAGCGCAAATTGGGCTGCTCACGCATCCAGCTTTCGACTTGTTTGATATGCTTCTCAAACAACATTGCCATGGTGGCATCATCGACTTTACTTTCCTCGCCGCGTCGCGCCAACATTTTCGCTTGAGAAGCCAAAATCTCTCTCATATCACGACGCATAAAAAGCACCTGATACTGATAATTTGTGGGTAAATCCACCAAAAGGGCACCAATGACTTTTACAGCTTTGCCCTGGGCTTCAGGAAGCCAGGTGAAATCACCTTCCTTGAGCTTTTTGGCGCGTTCAAACTCATAATACCCTTTGGGATTGTCATCATCGGCAGTGCGGATATTATCCGTCAGAGGTTCAATTCCGCCCGCTTCCAGCATCTTCATAACCATCGACGTGCCCGAACGGGGCAGGCCGGAGACGATGATGATGGGAGAAGTTTTTGGTTTTAGAAAATTTCTTAGCATAAAGCTCTTGTGATTAACGACCGAGAACGGAAGACCGAAGACGGGCATTCTCGGTCATCCGTCTCCTATCGTCCGTCCAATTAATGTGCTAATTCCAACAAAGATTTCACCGCATCGACATCCGCTTTGGGAAGTTCCATTTTCTCCAATTCACCGTCATCGCCCTCAACGAAGCGCCGCCCCAAACCAGAGTGACGCCACATTTTAAGGTCTTCTTCGATAGGCGAACCGATAATGTCTTCGCGCACGATCTTACCATCTTCCAGCACGATGACGCGGTTGGTCTGTCTGGCAACGGCCGGGTCGTGGGTCACAACAATAAAGGTTGTATTTTGGCTCTGATTGAGATCGTGAAGCAAGCCCATCAATGCCCGACCGGCTTCGGTATCCAGACTGCCGGTGGGCTCATCGGCCAGAATCAGCTGGGGGTTATTGGCTAACGCGCGCGCTACGGCAACACGTTGACGTTGACCACCCGAAAGCTGATTGGGCAAATGGCGCATCCGGTCGCCCAAACCGACCAAATCCAATAATTCTTTGGATCGTTTGCGGCGAGCAAAAAGATTTTTCTGTCCCATCATGGGCACTTCCACATTTTCCCTGGCGGTCAGCGTAGGGATCAAGTTGTGGAGTTGGAACACGAACCCAACAGTTTGGGCGCGGAATTCGTCCTTGTTGCGAATCTTGGTCAAATCCTTACCATCGATGAACACCTGCCCGCTGGTGGGCTTATCCAAAGCACCGATCATATTCAGCAAAGTACTCTTTCCACTACCGCTGGGACCCATCACGGTCAACAATTCACCGCGCTCAATGTTGAGACTGACGCCATCCAGGGCTCGAATTTCTTCACCATCCCCATAAACACGCGTCAAATCTTTGATTTCGATCAGATTGGGGGAAGTTTTTTCATCTGTCATAATAATTCCTTCTCAGGTATTGGGTATCAGGTGTCCGGATTGCCTTTCACCTGAAACCTGGTACCTAATCACCTAATTCAATATCGACGAAGGCCGTCATGCCCCAGCGCAAGCCTTCAGGGATTTCATCCAGTTCCAAAACGACCGGATAGTTGACACCTGAGCCTTCTGAATCCTTAGGGGCAATTTTTGTGACCGTTCCTTCAACGACTACATCCGGTAAAGCGTCAAATGTGACAATGGCCTTGTCACCAATTTTGATTTGAGCCACATCGATCTCATTGAGGTCGGTTGTCTCTACTCGTAGATGACTCAAGTCCGCCAGCAAAATAACTGGATTTCCGGGGGATACCCATTCGTTAGGGTTGATATCTAGCTCAGAGACAACCCCATCAAATGGTGACAGCAATTGCAGGTCTTCAAGGGCAGCCTCGGCAGCGTCCAACTGAGCCTCAGTATTGGCGATGCGAGCTTCGAGAACAGCTACATCATCAGGATCAGGACCATTTTTGTAGATTTCATAATCCCGGTAAGCGTTCTCAATCTGAGCTTCGAGCAAAGCGACATCACCCGGTTCTGGGCCCTCTTGAACTCGTTCCCAATCACGCCTGGCTTGTGAGAGCTGGGCCTGAGCGGTGGCCAAATCGGCCTCGGCAACGGCTATATCGACAGGGTCGCCAGTGCTGAGCAAAGCATTCAGACGGCGAACAGCACTATCATATTCCTGCTGGGCCGCAGATTTTCGGGCCAGGAAATTAGCGCGCACAATATCATCTTCATTCTTGTGCTCATGTTCCTCGAAGTCTTCAATAGCATCTTCAAGGGCATCTTCGGCCAAAATCACTTGAGCCTTTTGGGCATCAATATCAGCCTGATCAGCAGTGTTGGTAGTGTAATTGTAGACGCGCTCAACATCCTCGACGGCCTTTTCAGCATCGGCAATGGCCTGTAACGCCAGGGCTTCTTGAAGTTCAGTGTCGAGCAAATCCTCAAGAGCATCTTCAGCATCTTCGGCTGTGTTCAACGCCTCGGCTGCCAGCAGGTTGGTGTTATCGTAAAGTTCATCCAAGGCTTCCTTGGCATTAGCAAGCTCAAACTTAGCAGACATCACAGATGCTTGGGCTTGTTCTCCACCTTTGATCTGGATCAGAAGTTGGTTTTCAGTCACGAAATCGCCTTCACTGACCGGAACATCGGCTACCACGCCAGCGACAGTGACGCTCAGCGAGGCAAAACGCTCAGGGAGGATCTTACCTGTTGCGCTGACCACCGGCACAAAATCTTCAATAACCGCTTGGGTGGTTGGCGTTGGTTCTTCCTGTCCTGGGAATCCTTCGGGCAAACTATCACACCCGACCAGCAGAATCACTGCCAGAACAAAGGTCAAAATAACGATGGATTTAGTTTTCATTTGTTGCATCTCCTAAAAATTTATTAAATTGATTATTCATATCTCAATGCTTCAACGGGTTGTAAACGTGTCGCACGGAAGGCGGGGTAAATGCCGCCAATAATACCTAGCATCAGGGCAATCCCAATTGCTCGAATAAAAATATCTATCTCCCATATGGGAGAAACCGAGTCGCCCACCATAGGGGCCTGTGCCAGCAAAGCTGCCAATCCAAAGGCAATGAAAACGCCTGCGATGGCTCCAAAAATTCCCAATAAAATCGCCTCTTGGATGATCATGCCCAATATGCGCCTGCGACGCCAACCCAGGGCCCGCAGCACTCCAATCTCGCGGGTGCGCTCCAAAACTGCCATCAACATGGTGTTCATCACACCGATGCCGCCAACCAGGATCGCAAGAAAAGAAATCCCTGCCATCATGGCATCCATATTTTCCATATCGGGCATTTGCTCAGCAAATTCTCCAGTGAGCGCAGCGTGCACCTCCGGGAACTGGGCATTGATCGCATCGACTATCTGGCGGGACTGAGATGGGTCTTCGACCTTGACCATGTACATGCTGACCTTGCGCGGTTTTCCCATGAAGGCCTGCGCATCGCGCATTGAGATAATGCCACCCATCTCTTCCCAGGCGCTGCCTGATTCATAGATTCCGACAATTTTGAATCGCATGCCGCTTAGTTCCAGGTTTTCGCCCACCCCTTTTTCCATGGCATCCGCCATTAATCTACCCAACATCATCTGGTGGTTACCAGTCATGCGTTCGCCTTCGACTACATTGACACGCTGGATACGATACTCATTGGGCGCCAGTCCCTGGATAATAAAGAAAGCGCCAGTTTCAGGGATCATGGTAGCGGTAAACGACATACCGCTGACCGTGCGAATTTCCGGCATTGTGGCCAATTTCTTGCCGATGCGCTCATCGATGGCGCTATAACCGGTATCGGCAATTCCGGCCTGGCGGATCATAATCTCGGCATCTCCGGCCATTCCCGATACCATCGCTGAGGCTCCGCGTATGGTACCTTCAAGGGCCATGATGCCGCCGACGGTTATACCGATGGCACCCAGGGTGAGTAAAGTGCGGGTAGAGCGCTGCCATAAACTTTGGACAGCCATGCCTCCCACCGGCAAGCGACGGGCTTTATTACCACCAGTGCCACCCTCGTAACGCAATGCTTCGATGGGCTGCAATCGAGAGGCCCGCCAGGAGGGGTAAATACCACCCACAAGGCCTAACACAATGACGGTGCCAAAAGCCTGCTGCAATACTGCCGGGTTGATGTTTTCTGTGCTAGCACCAAAAAATGTGGCTACCCCAGCAAATTGGGAGATTAGCAACCAACCCAACATCAAACCCAGCATGCCTCCCAAGATACCCACCAACATGGACTCGCCCAATATCATGCGCAACACTCGCCCACGCTTCCAACCGACAGAACGCAATACGCCGATCTCGCGAGTGCGCTCCATTACGGCCATGAGTTGGGCGTTCATCATGCCCACACCACCAATGACAATGGCCAGTCCGGCGATCACCCAAACGTAGCCTTGCATCATATCGCCCATCATCTGTTGATCGGCATATGCGTCGGTGGTGCTCAAGGAGAGATCGGGCCACAGACGTTCTATGCGAGGCTCGACCCGTTCTGCCAAGGGGGCATCTTTGAGTTGAATATAGAAAATGCTGACCTGATGCTGGCGACCCAACAATTGTTGTGCGTCTCTCAAGGGCAGGACCGCGCCACTATCTTCTAACCCTTGACCGGTTTCATAAATGCCAACAATGCGAAAGACGCTCTCTTGAATGCGCAGGGTATCTCCGGGAGCTTTATCCAAAGTATCTGCGGCGGAACCACCCAAAATTACAGGTGTTCCGTGGGCCTGTTTGGCTTCCCTGGAATTCAAGCCAACACCATCGACAATCTGGAATCGATCCAAAATAAAACTTTCTTCCGGATAACCAAAAACAAAGAAGAAAGGAACGCTCCCCGTCTGCACCAATCCTTGCAACATCCCACTGACAGCCGAGACTTCAGACATGTTCGCAATTTCCGAGCCGATTTTTTCATCCACGGCGCTCATGCTGATATCGAAAGCGTCCGGCTGGCTAAGAACCAGGTCGGCCTGATTTCCAGTTAAAAATGAGTCGTACCCAGCCTGTAGACCATCGGCCAAAGCCCCCAAAGCCACGATGGCTGCCACGCCGATGGCTATTCCAAAAACGGTTAATAATGTGCGTCCTTTGCGTCGAAGTAAGTTCTTGAAGATCATTGTTTTCTCGTTGTTATTCGTAGCGCAATGCTTCTACAGGCTGTAGGCGCGTTGCTCGTAAGGCGGGATATATCCCCCCTAATAAGCCTAGAAACAATGCCACTGAAATAGCTCTAGCAAACATATCAATTTCCCAGCTTGCAACCAGCATTCCGCTGTATAGTGGAATGCTGTTCAAAGCATTGAACAATAGATAGCCGATGCCGATCCCCAGCAAACCACCCAGCAATCCTAGCAATAAAGCCTCGCTAATGATCATACGCAAAATGCGCCAGCGGCGCCACCCCAGGGCTCGCAGCACGCCGATTTCGCGGGTGCGCTCCAAGACAGCCATCAGCATGGCATTGAGCACGCCTACACCTCCGACAAAAATTGCCAAAAATGAGATCGAGCCCAGCATTGCCGAGACATTTTCCATATCCGGCATTTCCTCGGCGAACTCGCCGGTCAGGCTAGCGTGCGCGTCAGGAATCTCTGTATTGATCTTGTCAACAATAGCCTGTGCCCGTTGGGGATCATTGGCTTTGACCATGAAAATACCAACTTTACGCGGGCGACCCATAAAATTTTGCACATCTCGCAGTGAAGCAACCCCACCCATTTCTTCCCAGGTGACGCCGGATTCATAGATGCCGGTAACCTTAAAACGGCTGCCGCTGATCTCGATGGTGTCCCCCACCGAGCTGTTCAACGCTTCGGCCATCATACTGCCCAACATGATCTGGCGATTACCAGTGATGCGCTCACCCTCCACCAGGTTGAGATGGCTGATGGCATATTCATTGGGCGAATAGCCGATAAGTATAAAAATCATCCCAGAATCAGGCATCATCGTGCCTGAAAAGGCCATGCTGCTGACATGGGCAATTTCTGGGAAAGCCGCCATTTTGTCACCAACACGCTCATCCAGCGCGCTGTATTCTGTATCGGCAACTCCGGCCTGGCGCACCATAATCTCTGACTCGGCGCTCAATCCGGCGAAGCTGTCGGTCATACCGAAAACCGCAGCTTCGAGGGCGACAATACCCCCCACGGTGATGGCAATAGCACCCAGGGTCAACAGTGTGCGCGTCGTGCGCTGCCACAAACTTTGCACGGCCATACCACCCAGGGGTAATCTGCGCACGCTGCCACCGGAGGCTCCCCCCTCATAGCGCAAAGCTTCCACTGGTGGTAAGCGGGAAGCTCGCCAAGCCGGATATGCGCCTCCGACAAAACCCAAAATAATGACCGTGATAAAGGCTTGTTGCAGCAGTTCTGGCGTGATGCTGCCCGAGGAGGCGCCAAAGAAGCCGGCGAAATCTTCGAAGTATGTGATCAAAAGCCAACCAATGCCAATCCCCAATACGCCGCCCAATAAACCAACTATCAAGGCCTCCCCCAAAATCATTGCTAGAATGCGCCAACGCTTCCAGCCCACGGATCGCAAAACACCGATTTCGCGCGTACGTTCAACGACGGCCATGAGTTGAGCATTCATCATGCCCACACCACCAATCACAATGGCCAGCCCGGCAATCACCCAAACGAAGGCTTTCATCATATCGCCCATCATCTGCTTGTCGGCAAAATCGTCGGTGGTGCCGAGTGATAGATTAGGCCAACGCCGTTCGACACGCCGCTCGACGCGTTCGCTCAGGCTGGCATCTTTGAGTTGGATATAGAAAATGCTCACCTGATGCTGGCGTCCCAATAGTTCTTGGGCATCTCTAAGCGGCAGCACAGCTCCATTATCTTCGAGGGTTGCACCGGTCTCATAAATGCCAATGATTCTGAATACTCGATCTTGAATGCGGATTGTGTCACCAGCAACCTTATCGAGCACATCAGCAGCGCCAGAACCCAACAACATGGGCGTACCACGCGAGTATTGCGCTCCTCGGCTATCAAGGCCAACGCCGTCGATAATGTTGAAACGCCCCAACAAGAAACTCTCTTCGGGATAACCGAATACAAAGAATAAGGGGATCTGTTCGGCCTGCACAATACCTTCCAGCATACCGCTGGCAGCAGCGACTTCTGACATGACACTTAATTCATCGCCAATGCTCTCATCAACGGTGCTCATGCTGATATCGAAGGCTTCCGGCTGACTGAGGATCAGGTCGGCCTTGCTGCCAGTGAGGAATGAGTCATATCCAGCAGCCAGGCCATTAGCCAATGCACCTAAAGCTACGATTGCCGCTACACCGATACTGATTCCCAATATGGTGAGTATTGTGCGCCCTTTGCGTCGAAGTAAATTCTTGAAAATCATGGCTTTTCAGCGTTCCTATCACAATTAGAAAAGTTCTCCAATTATGGTGATCACAAAAAAATGCAATACCTATATTATCTAGGGGGTTTAGGTGAACCTAAATCCTAAATATCTTTTACCTCTGGTATGGTCAGCAAATGAAAAGCTAACGTGGACATCCAGGGTGCTTTGCGCAGCTTCTTATCACCAGCACTGGCTTCCCCTCGCCGGGTGATAGCGCGGCAATGGGTCAAGACGGTCTCATCTTCGAAATAATCTTCCAAAGCGGATTCACCTGTCAAGATTTCGCGCAGGCCCAATTTCAGATAGATCATACTGACGACTTCAGAAACCCATCCCGGACTAAGCACTAATTCATCAGCCATGTCGCGTATGGCCAAATTGAAAATCATTGCCAGACGGATGACTTCCCTTTCACGAGGCGTAAAAGCTGACCACTGTTTTCGTCCATCGAGAACTCGAACATTGGACGGATAGTCATAATTGGTGATAAGCCCTTCAATGCCTGGGGTAATTACACACTTTCCGGCAGCCACCATCGAAACCGCGGAAGCCAGCGCATAGAGCAGTTCATTCTTCAGAACGAAGCCACCGCAGCTATCTTTTAAAACTTTCTCCAACGGTTGGGGGACACTTTGGGTGGCTGTAAATAACACCCTGGGTTGCGAGGGTAATCTTTGAGCCATGGCCGCCAAATCATAAGGCAATTCCGGTCTCCCAGGAATTTCAACATCAACCACTACCACGTCAATTCTCGAGTCGCCCTGATCCAGGAATTCTTCCAATTCGGTTTTATTGGATACCTCGGCCACTACCCGTGTGCGCCAATCGCGCGTGAGAAGCAAGGACATCAAATCCTGTGCATAGGGATCATCTTCAATAATCAGAACGCGGATATCTTTAGCCATTGTCTAATCCTTTATTGTGAAAAGCGTGGAAGAAATCGCCCGGTACGTTGAATATAAGCTCGATAATCATCGCCGAAAAGCTGCAGGAGAACAGCCTCTTCATTTTCGATGCGAACCAAAACCACTATTACGATCCCTGCCATCAATGGGATACCAATGAAACCGTTAGCTGTCAACAAAAACCAGCCCAAACCCATCAGGATAAAGTTAGTATACATTGGGTGGCGTACCCACTGATAGGGACCATGAGAAACTAACTGATGTTCTTCTTGTGTATGAACTGTCGTATGAAAGTGTACGCCTAACGCCCATTGGATCCAGACTAACATTAGGATACTGATCAGTGTAACGACTGCTCCAACCCAGCGCAGCCAAATCGGGAGGGGAAATAGCGCCCAATCAAACCATTTAGGCATAAAAATATAAATGAGTAAGCTCAAAATATAGCCAAAACCAAAAATCCCTCGCACGACTACATTGAGGTTGCTCTCTTTGTGTTCAACATTTGTCCGCTCCCTGGCAGCCATACGATGAAAAGCAACTCGAACAATGAGCATGCTGAGAAAAGATAAGATAAAAAGCAAATGGAAAATGTTCATAAATATCTCTAAACAATTATTCTTTTTCGACAAAAATTTGTTCTGTAATGCGCGGACCCAATACTACTGTCTCATCCTGCCCATCAACCTGTAAAGTCAGATTGCCATCAAAGGGAGCAAAGGCCACAATCGAAAAAGTAGCTTGTGGAGTAATCCCACGCTCACTGAGATAGCGCAAAAGCCCGGGATCAGTATCTCGCACGCGCTGGATGGTGCCGCGATCATCCTCACGCAAATGGCTCAGACACAAGGTAGCGTAAGAGGGAATCTCCAATTCACGTGTTGGAATAGGATCCCCGTGAGGGTCATGCGTAGGATCGCCCAAAACTTCGGCTATGCGCTCGCCAAATTTTTCAGAAACTACGTGTTCCAAACGATCTGCTTCAGCATCAACCTCATCCCATGAGTACCCCAGGGTTTCATGCAAAAATAATTCAATCAGACGATGGTGACGAATAATTTCCAAGGCGACCTTTTCACCATCAGGAGTGAGAGTTACGCCGCGATGTTTCTCATATTCCACCAGGGGGGGCTTGGTGCTGGCTAATTTCTTGATCATGCCGGTGACTGAACCCGCTTTCACATCCAAAACCTCAGCAATTTGGGTTGTGCTGGCCCGCCCGTAATTGAGTGACAAATCATAAATTGTCTTCAAGTAGTCTTCGATTGCGTGCGTTACCTCATCTCTCATGATGACTAAATCCTTTTTTAGGCAAGACTAAATATTTGGAATTTTAGCAAACCAAAACGAAAATGTCAAGATTCTGATTTCACTTGT
>CAZVPR010000079.1:0-22383 GCA_964629085.1 uncultured Anaerolineales bacterium | reverse complement strand
TAGAATATCATTCCCGGCACTCCTGTGCCGGGGCAGCGAGAGAGTGCAAGGATGCTACTCTCTCACTGATAATCGCAAAAATAGGGTTCCAGCTGCGATTTGTGCAGCTGGAACCCTATTTTTGCGTAAAATCCCCCCCCTTCCCAATTCCACAGAAATTGGGAAGGGGGGCGCGAAGCTGGGGGGATAGGGATAAAACACATGACGCATCCCGAAGATTAATATCGGGGTGTCTCATGTCAATGCAGTTTCATGGAAATAGATTTTCACTTACCAGGGGGTAGGTAAAAGTTAGGGTTTTTCTCAGAACAGCCCAAAAATCCATATAATGCAAGAAACGCGTTTTTTTGGATCAAATTGATACAAACAAAGGAGTTCGGATATGGAAAGAATAATCACACAGATTTTGGATGATTCTCAAACAAATTAAAAAAATAAAAGGAGATCAAAATGAAAAGAACAATCGCACAAAAAAGTTTGATAGTTTTTCTAGCTGCCGTAGTGGTTATGGTCATTGGTTTCTTGGCAATTCAACCTGTTGCAGCAGATGATGAAAATCTGATTCCCATTGAGAATTACTTTATATCCTGCGAAGAGGTTTCAATTCAAAGGGTATGGAAAGAAAACGGCACCAAATTTGTCAGGGGAAGGCATCTTAATGGTGAGGTGATATCTGATAAGGACTTTCACACCGGGCTAGGGACTAATATGGCAAATGCCAACATCGTATCGGAAACAAGTCACGGTACTTTTTTCGGCGAGTTGGAAATGTCTCCAGATGCACACCAGGATGGTGGATGGGAAGGTTTATTCTTTATCCAGGGCCTGCCGGGCGAACAGATCGGTAGCGCATGGTTGAGAGGAACTGGGAGCCTGGAAGGGTATTTCACCCAAACTGAGGTGAAGCACATGTCTGGCTCGGCCTTACACGATCTCTTTCCAGATGCCTGTGGTGGAAACATGCCACTTGGAGGCTCACGCGCTGAGGGATACGTCATATTTCCAAGTGGTGAATAATCTATGAAATAATTATGACTTACCGAAGTTGAGAGAATCGGGCATCATGGCTGTAAACACGACACAATAAAGGTCAGCCATGAGCCCGATACCATTATGCCTCACATTAAAGGTTGATAGAGTTATCTTCAATCGAAAACCAATACCTTTGATAAAAAGGGCGGTCACCACATGTTTTCCCGGTTTCCAGAAGAATTCACACGCGTGTTTTGTCGTTCTTTAGATTGGAATTTAGGTAACACCAGCATTCCTTGACGGTTTACTTATCGAGAATTATCATTCTGATACATAATTTTGACGTGACTTTTTATCCCCGTAAACCGCAATTTTTGACCGATATCGGAGCAGGGTGCGGTTCGGAACAGATCAACGTGGGGGCACTTACACTGCGCTAAAATTTGAATTCACCTTCTCTCTAAGAAGCGTCCGAAGAAGAAAAAACTCCCGTTAGGGAGTTTTAGCATTAATTTGGCTCTTAATAGATTTTTCAAGTGTCTCGACCCGATCTTTTTTCCCCATCCTTTCTAACAACTCCAACTGAGCCTGATTGAAATCCAGCCTACCAGTGTCGGCATTTAATACATCCATTTGATACTCTGGGGTTAGGGGAGCAGGCTCCTCCAGATATTGAATATTCATCCATACACCTGCATCTACCCCTGTTTGGCGCAGTCGTTTTCTTTGAAGAATGCTTTTCATCGAATCGTCCACAATACAATAAACCGTAATCAAAAATGTGCTACTATTTATTTGGGAACTCCTGTACGATCTGATTTTTTTGTCAATCTCAGTGTACGGAGCTCCTTTCTTTTCTTCAAGCCCAGGAAAACTTGCACAC
Organism: uncultured Anaerolineales bacterium; assembly: GCA_964629085.1. Classification (GTDB taxonomy): domain Bacteria; phylum Chloroflexota; class Anaerolineae; order Anaerolineales; family UBA11858; genus NIOZ-UU35. Next base: position 20,528 of record CAZVPR010000079.1, on the reverse strand, counting down.
GGGGTTAATTACCATGATGAAAGGCACTCAATCTGAAACAGCCATTCTCAGAATCCAGATGCTGGGACCTTTTAAAATTTGGCACCAAAAAAATCTCCTGGAATGGCCTACCCAAAAAAGTAAGGCTCTTTTCCAAATATTATTGATCGAACCAGGGCGGCTTGTCCCAACAGATCAAATAATTGAATATTTATGGCCTGATTTGCAGCCGCGTAAAGCAAAAAACAACCTTTGGGTTACCATCAGCCAATTGCGGCGTGTCTTGGAACCAAACTTGCCTGCACGAGCTAGTTCTGCTTATATCCTCAAAGTGGGAGAAGGATACCGTTTCAATGATGAGAGCAATTATTGGCTGGATTGCGAATCTTTTACCACAAATCTGACCATCTCCCAATCAACAACAAATTTGAGCGAAGGCATTGCTGCCTGGGAAGCAGCCCTTTCTTTATACCAAGGTAACTACATCGAAGATGAACCCTATGCAGAGTGGGTACAACTTGCCCGTACTCAATGGCAACGACGCTACGAGCAACTACTGAAAAATTTGGCTAAGGCCAATGAACAAAATGGGGACATTCAACAAGCCATCAATTATTGCCGAAAATTTCTGGCTCTGGATAATACCAATGAAACGATCTATCGATTGCTCATGCACTGCCATATCTCCTTAGGTGAGCGGGGCCCCGCATTGAAAGTGTATAACGAGGTGGTGCAAGTTTTACAAAAAGAAATTGGCGTAGACCCTATGCCAGAGACAACAGAACTAGCCCATCAAATCGAACAACTAGAAGGAGATTGGCGATTTGATGCTAAAGAAACTCAAGTGTCTTCCCCTTTCATTGGCCGAAGAAAAGAGATTGATCTTTTCAATCAACTTCTGGCACAGTCAGCCACCGGTGTAGGGCGAATCTTGATATTTACCGGAGAGCCTGGGATAGGCAAGACTCGCCTGGTACAGGAAACAAACAGACTGGCTTCTGGAAAAGGTTTCCGATCTTTTACCGCTCAATGCTATCAATTGGAACAAGCCTTACCTTATCAACCGTTTATAGATTTGGCACGACAAATAATGGAACATGATCAGCACTGGCAGCAGTTAGCTTCTGTTTGGTTGCGCGAATTAGCCCTCTTGGTTCCAGAAATGGAAGCGGTAGCTGTTGAGGCCATGACAACTGCACCCCTATCTGATGAATTAGATGAAAGTCAGCAGGGCAGATTGTTCCAAGCCATCTTCAAACTCTTTGCAATTAAGTCTAAGCAATATAAATTATTGTTGGTTATCGAGGATATTCAATGGGCTGATATAACCACGCTGCAATGTCTTCACTACTTGTCCCGTCACATCACCCAAGTGCCAATCACTATCATATTCACCTTGCGTGAAGAGAACCTCGCTACCAATACCGATTTGGTTGCTTTGCTTGACAACCTACGTCGAGAAAAACAAGTAAGATCCCTTTCATTATCACGTTTAACACAGAGAGAGACCAAAGCGCTCCTGATGAAGTCAGCTGATACCGCACGCTACTCAGATCAATTTGGGAATTGGCTATACCAGGAAACAGCCGGGCATCCGTTCTTTCTTACATCGATACTTCAATCTATACGTGAAGGGGGTTTATTAGAAGATGCTGGAAAGACAGATTGGCCAGTATTATCTCAAACTGATCCTGCCTTGGCCTTGCCCGATGCAATCCGCGATTCTGTGCTTTCCAGGTTACAACGCCTATCTCAAATTGAAAGGGAAGTTCTAGATTGGATGTCGGTTTATGGCCGAAGCTTTAATTTTTCCACCTTAACAGCTATCAGCAGTCAGCCAAAAATCACACTACTTAATGCTGTAGAGCAACTAACAGCGCTGCAATTATTGGAAGAGAGTAAAGGGCAATATGACTTCAATCATAACAAGATTAGAGAGGTTGTTTACCAAGATCTGAGTGCCTCCCGACGCACACTATACCATCAGCAAATTGGCTCATCCTTAGAGACAATGAAGTCAATGACGGAAAAATCGGCCATACTAGCCTATCACTTTGAGCGTGGGGAAGAACACGAAATAGCATTGGATTATTGGATGCAAGCAGGTGCACACGCTTTAGATACTTATGCTTACCAATCAGCGGTTTACCTCTTCGAGCGTGCATTGACCCTCTCCAATAAACCAGCGGATAAAATGGATACATATCATGGATTGGGAAACGCCCATCTCTTACTGGATGATCATAAAGCGGCGACAGAATTTATTCAACAAGGTATCCAATTAGCTGAAGATCATAGCGATGAACTTCGTCGGGCAAAATTGCTGTACTTGAATGCCCAAAATGCTAGCCGCCAACATCGCTCGAATGGTGGTGAACCAGAAGCGCAAGCTGCTCTTCTGGCAGCTAAACAAGTAGGGGACAATAATTATCTAGCTCAGAGCTTGCTTTTACTCACGGAGGCACATGAAAGCAAGGGTGATTTGAACAACGCCCTTGAAACAGCAACCCGCGCCCAAATTGTTAGTAGCCAATTGAATAATAAACAATTAGAGGCTCGCGCTCTGGTAGAGATTGGCTTTTTATATGCCCAGCAAGCGGCCTTTGATAAAGCTGCCCGTGCTGCTGAGCAGGGACTTGAATTATTGGCAAATACAAATGACTACCATGCCATTGCCTATGCCTGGAATATTTTGGGACGAGCCCTAGGAGGGCGCGGCGAATATAGCAGCGCGCTTGACGCCTTTCAACAAAGCCAGCAAGAAGCTGAGAAAGTCTGTGATCGCTACCTGCTCGCCCAAGCACTCAATATGCGCGGCTGGTTGTATCGCGAGCTTGGTAATTATGAAAATGCGCTAAAGTTCGACCAGGAAGGGGTTGATTTTGCCCAAGAATGGGGAAAACCTTCACCAGAGATAAGCGCTCGGTTAAATGTATGCCTGAATGTGTTGCACTTGGGCAATCCAAAACAAGCATTGGAGATGCTGAATATTATTGAAACGCAAATCAATGATGGCGCATTTGGCTTTCACAAATGGCGCTGGCAATTGAGGTTGCAGCATGCTCGCGGGTTTTGTTTTATTAATCTTAGCAGACCAGAAGATGCACTGGCATGTGCAATTGAAGGCTTACTTTTAGCGGAAACGAATAATACTCGCAAATATATTGCCCTCAATCACGAACTAAAAGGCAAAGCACTGGCAGAAATGGGCGACATTCGTAAAGCTATTACCGCAATGGAAGCCGGTATTGTAATGGCGGATGAAATCCAATATCAACCAATTCGTTGGGGTACCCGCCTCCAATTAGCCGAATTATATAAACAAACCGGTCGTGACGAAGAAGCAAAACAGATTTTGGCACAAGCGGGTGAAATTATACAGGCAATTGCAACTCCAATAGAAAATGAAAGCTTACGGAACACATTTTTAAATACGGCATATTCAAAATAAATTCAACAACCTCTCCCCTTTCCATTAACTCATTAAGTTCTGATTAAGTTGCTTGGTTTATATTTTTGCCATCAAAGTTAGTTAAACTATCAACACTTATGAAAGGAAGAAATATGACGCACCCCCTTGTAACCCAGCTACGTTTTGCCCGCAGTGAATTTTCTCGCTGTTTGGAAGGTATTTCTGATGAAGATGCTCGCCATCGCATCATGCCAATGAACTGTATCAGTTGGATGGTAGGACACATGGCCGCTCAAGAGCAATATTATTTTATCTATTTCCCTCAGGGGAAAGTACCACACCCACAATTGAACAAATTGGTCGGTTTCGGACACCCAGCAACAACGCCACATCTGGATGAGATGATGCAAGTTTGGCACGAAATCACTGCGGCTGCAGATCCATTTTTGGACACGCTAACCGCGGAACAATTGGAGATCTATCCTGAGCAAAAAACTAAAGGTTTCGAAGATTCATTATTTGGGATGCTCAGCAAGGATGATATGGCAGAGGTTTTGGCCGAAGGTAGTGTTTCTTCCTCTGAAAGCTTTGGTACCAGGATCTTGCGTACCACCTATCATTACTTCTTTCACACAGGTGAAGCGCATGCCGTTCGCCAGCAGCTCGGGCATCCTGATTTGCCCTATTTTGTAGGCGGCATGCCAGATGATTTATTCATTGAAGGAACTGAAAAATAAGAAGGAACTGAGCAGCGTGGTTTTTCCAAACCCCGCCGAGGCGGAGAGAATCGTCAGCTTGCGGGATAAACCGGTATTCAATTTCTCGATCAGGCGTGGGCGTAATACGAGTTCAGGTCGGGATGGCGGAATGGCAAGTTTGGTCTTTAGGATTGGAAGCGACACTAAAAAATTCCCTGGTTTGAGCAAAATGATTTTAAAAATAATCTAATCATACAGCCCGTTAGTATTAGAATTCACCAGCATTGCTTAGCGATTATTGCGTGAGAATTATCGTTCTGATAAGTAATGCTGAAGTGACTTTTCCCCCTGATTGCAGGGAAGGGTGCGATTTGGAACAGGTCCGCGTGGGGGCACACATAAGGACACCTTCTAAAGGTGTCTTTGGGGTGGCTATAGTCAATTTATGCCAGGCATCTATGAAAAGCGCAGTAATATAGGTTTTGAATAAGCTATTAATAGGGTATCTATATGTTATATATGAAGGAAACCTAGTGGATGCCTATAGGAAAGCAATAAGCATACGATAATATGAATGCGCTTGATGAAAAGATTGAGTGTTAGTTCTAGTAAAATGAGAGTTACCAAACCAGGCCTTGGATGAGGGGGGATTGGAACGATATCGGAGATCACATTGGCTGCTTCATCACCACGATCTGCTGCGTTGCTCAAATGGCGATACACTTCCCTCATTTTGAGCATTTCCACAATATGATGAACATCCTCAGGCCCACTGAACAAATCTGCTATGGCTTCCCGGTAAACGCTCTCAACGCGATTCTCCAGTGCTTTGGCGCGTTGGGCGTGATCAATGGCAACTGCGGGATGCTTTTTCAACCATTGGACAGCTAACAGGATCTCAAAGGCGGCATCTTTCAATAGCGAAGCTATTCTTTGCATATAGGATGTTGGCATAACCTTCAGAACTTCCATCTCTTCGAGAGTAGAATCAGCATAATCAAGAACATCATCAATGGCACGTGAGAGAGCAAAGATGTCTTCACGATCAAAGGGAGTTACAAAAGTGCGGTTCAATTCATCGATGAGTATTCTTCTGACTTCATCGGCCTCCTTCTCTCTCAGGGTCATTTTTTCTGCATTATCCCGCCCACGTGATTCCATATACTTGACCAATAGCTTGAGACCTTTATATGTCAGACCTGCCTGATCCTCTATTAGCTGATGAAAGACATCATCTTTTCGTTTAAACAATCGCAACATGGTTACCCATCGAGAGAATTCGTGGTTTTGCCAATACTAAATTGCGCCCAAATATCATTCTTCCGAATCTGCCGTTGTTATGACAAAATGTTTATTTAGAGGATGGAGCTAAAAATCATGACCGATTCTCCAAATTATTGCTTTAGAGTTGGCGAAAAATCGGGGACACTGTAGGATATATTCGTCGATATAGATCAAACATGTGATTGTATGTTGGTTGGGTTTCAGTATCGGGATGATATTCACGGTCAAATTGCAGGAATCGCATTGCGGCTTCAGCTGGATTAGGGTAGATTCCAGCCCCAACTCCGGCCAACAAGGCAGCACCCAAACCCGCCGCCTCGGTGGTTTTAGGTACTACGACGGGGATTCCAGTAATATCAGCTTTCAACTGCAACCAAAGTGAAGATTTGGCCCCGCCACCGATCGCACGCAGCACATCAATCTGCACGCCACCATTCGTGAGTAAATCCAGGTTAAGGCGCAGTTCGTAGGTCAAGCCTTCCAGAATAGCCTTGGCGAAGTCGGTTCGTTTCGTCGCGTAAGTCAGCCCCAGGATGGCGCCCTTGGAGGCCGTATCAAAGGTCGGCGTGCCGCTGCCCGAGAAGTGGGGCAGCAGCAGTAAGCCGGTCGGTCCTTCAGAAACATCACGGAGCAGCAGATCATAGGCATCCTCACCGGTTTGGGCAGCTAGCTCTATCTGCGGTTCGCAGAATTCATCGCGGAACCAGCGCAGCGTCATGCCGCCAGAATGATTGAGGGTCATCGCCAGATACAGATTGGGCACGACATGTTTGTATACCGAAATGTTGCCCTCAAATAAAGTCTGGTTAATGGCGGGCGAATCAAGAGCCACTTCGACCACTTCTGCCGTTCCTGTGGAGACCATGGCCAGGCCCGCTTCTGTCAGGCCGACGCCCAGGGCGCCGCAAGCCTGGTCATGCCCACCAGTGACCACCACGGGAGCACGCGCCAGGCCAAACTCGGCCACCAACTTCGAAGAGAGTTCGCCAACCGCGGTTCCGGAGGGTTCCACCTTCGACAGGCGGTCGGGCTCTAGCGATAATTCAGCGAGAATAATTCTTGACCATTCCCCCGCTCGAAGATCAAACAACTGTGTCCGGGATGCCAAACAATCGCTGACCACAGCCTGACCCGTCATCTTTTGAATCAGATAATCTTCAACCAAAAGGAATTTGTCAGTTTGCTCCCAGATTTCGGGTTCATGCTGCTTGATCCACAGCAGTTTCGGCAAGGTGTTGATGGTGTGGATGGGCATACCGGTCAGATCGAACAGCTCTCGCTCACCGAAATGTTCACGAAGCCAGTCGTTTTGCTCATCCGTGCGGGTGTCCATCCCCAAGATGGTTGGCCGCAGCACATTTCCCTTGGCATCTACAGGTGTGACCGCCTCGCCATGCACCGAGAGGCTGATGGCGATGATGTCTTTTGTGCCAGACAACGACACGGTCTCCTGAATGGATTCTTTGGCCAGCATCCAGACGTTCTCGATATCCTGCTCAGCCCACTGGGGCCGGGGGATATCGACCCCATACTCTCGACTGGCTTTAGCCAGCAGCGTACCATCTCCATCAAAGAGGATCGCTTTGCAACCCGTCGTCCCAATATCCAGACCTAAGAGTGCCATTGTCTTGCCTTTACACTTCTAATGCGAGTAAAGTTCCCAGCCCAGATAGGATTCAATCGCTTCCGACAAGACCTTGGCGTAATGCCCGCGGCTGACGGCGACATGGTGCTCGAAGCCCTGCTTGCAGACATAAGCCATCATTTGCTGTAAGCCCTGAACGCGCAAGACAGCCGTGCTGCCCTGGAAGTTGGTCGACGAATCGGCTGTGATCTCGCCTTCACCGACGTAGGACTTAATCACACCCTTGGTGTCGTCCGTGGACATGCGGAAGAAGGTCATCGGGCCAGGGGCTGCCTGCCCTTTGATCGCCCCGAAGCAGTTATCCGGCCCCAAAGCTGCCCCTAAGACATCCAGGTTGGAGACTTCCACATCCACCTGAAGGAAATCTCTGGGAAAGTTACCGCAATGAGTGTTGATACACATATCCCGGTCCTCGCCATAGTTGTTATTCCAATCTTGGAAGGAGGGCGAATTTCCCGAGGCCAGCAGCAGGGCATACATAGAGGCCGCTCCAGCAACGTCAACTTCACATGCGCTGGGCATGAAGCGGTCGCCCATCATGGCCATAGAAATGCAGGTGGCGCAGCCATAATTCTTCTGGATCGAATCCCAGCACTCGATGGCGCTGGCCTGGCAGTCGTTCTCATCCATCCAGCGGTCGAGGGTCACCGAGAGCTTGGCCTGCTTGAGAATATTCTCTTCGACAATATGATCGGGGATGGTGCCGTAGGCTTTGATCGCGGCCAGCTTCTCTTTCACAGCTGGATCGCCAACCTCGGCAGCCTGCGCTCCGGCGATGATCTCGGAGAGATCGACCGGCACAACCGTAATCCCGGTGGCCTGGAGCAGCTTCTCACTGTAGCGCACGGTGTTGAAAGCTGCCGGACGGGCACCGATGGCCCCGATACGAGCCGAGCGCAGCCCTTTGACCACCCGGCAGACGCGGGCGAAATAGTCCAGGTCCTGGCGGAATTCCTGACTGTCGATGGGGTAGGTGTGGAAGCTGGTGTTGGTGAAGGGGATGCCGTACTGGTACAGGTTGTTGCAGACCGAGATCTTGCCGCAGAAGGCATCCCGGCGCTGGTCAGCAGAGAGTTTGCCCAGCTCGTCATCACAGGCCTGGACCAAAATAGGCACGTCCAGTTTGGCCTGGTTCAGGGTCTCAACCACGCCGATCTCATCCCCAAAATTGGGCAGCGCGACGATGATGCCATCGATCTTGTCGGCATGCTTTTTGAAGTATTCGGCGCATATGCTGGCATGAGCTCGGGTTTCGATGGCGCCGCGCGGGGTGGCTTCTTCAGGTGTAATCACATATTCGTAGCCCATCTCTTCCAGGGTTTTTATTAGACCCGCGCGCACACCCACCGCCAATTGGGCATTGAAAAAGCCGCGCGTGCCGACGATCAGGCCAAATGTAGATTTCTTTTCCAGAATATTCATCATCATTCTCCTTCAACCATCAGTCATTCGCCAGGCCATCAATCGCCTGGAGCAATTCACCTTCTTGTATCGAACCTGCCATCCATTGATCCTGCAATTGACGCAGGCTGTTGACCGTCGAAGGCTGGATCTCAACATGGGCACAGGTAATGGGAGTATCGATGGCCACCGGGCGGATCACTTTGGCGCCTTTGGCCAGGCCAATGGGCAAAAGATCTTCATCACGAGCAATTTCATAGCTATCGCTCAGGCTGTAGAAGGCTGTACCGCCGATGCCATCCAGTTCATCTCCGGGCTGAAGATCGTGCTTGGCCACGGCGAAGACCTCGGCTGCCAGGCGGTCCAGGGGCACCATATTGGATTGCTTACGGATGGCCAGCATCGCACAGGTCAGCGGCACCTCGATGCTGCACAGGTGGAAGGGCCGGAAGAGGGTGTAATAGGGGCCATCACCCATATCGCGCAGCACCATGGCTTCGCGCAAACGGGGATGATCGGTGTGGATGATCAGAAAGACACCCGGTGCGACCCGCCCGACGCCGTAATCCACCACCCCGAATTTGTTCAGGATGCCGCCGTCTTCCTTGAGCGCAAAGGTTTCGTGCAGGTGGTCGCGGTCGGTCTCCGGACCGTGCATGCCGCGCACATCGGGGATCAATCCGGTGGCATTGGCTACCGCGGCCATCTCGATCATGGTCTTGGAGCCATCCACAAATTCGACCAGCATATAGGGGTTGAGGCCGCGCCGGGCAGCTTCTTTCTGTACGGTTGGATCGGTGGGCACTTCGTGGCGGTTGAGGGGGTTGTTCTTGCCTTTGCCTGCGGCTACCACGGTGAAGCCCATGGCTTTGGCCAGGTCGTAGAGTTCCATGCAGGCGGCCGGTTCGTCTCCGGCGGCCAGGGCATAGAGCACGCCCTTTTGTTTGGCATACCAGTTCAGGATCGGTCCCACAGTGATATCGGTCTCAACGTTCATATTGGCGATATCCTGTCCGGCGCGTGCTGAGCGCAAACAGGCCCGCGCACCGACATCCGGCACACCGGTTGATTCCAACATGACATCGATCTCGGTCATATCGGTGATGATGCGGTAATCTTGAGCGGCAACCCGCTTGCCCGCCGCTACGGCGGCATCAGCTTCAGCCGCCGTGGCGGCAACCACTACGTCAGCATCAATCTGGGCGATGGCGTAGCTCTCGATAGCCCGCTCGACATCGATATCGGCGGTGATCACCACCTCGATGCCCTGCATCATTTTTGTGGTAGCGACCACATCGGTGCCCATCTGCCCGGCACCGACCAGCCCGACTCGGACCGGTCTGCCTTCGGCGGCTCGCTGCGACAATTCTTTATTCAGTCCAATCATAGCTGTTCTCGTTGTTTGCTGTTCGATTAAGGTTGGATAATCGCTTTGACGGCTTCGCCGCGGGCGCAGGTCTCGAAGGCCTGGTCGATCTCGTCCAGGCTGAAGTTGTGCGTGATCATGTGCCCGATGGGGATGATGCCCCGCTCGAGGATATCCAAAGCCATTTTGTGAAAAGAAGGATGATAGGAGAATGCCCCAATGAACTCGACCTCGCCGTAATGGATCTTGTTACCATCGACAGTGGTCATAGGCTCGGGCAGACCGCCAAACAGGACCACTTTGCCAGCCTTGCGCACAATCTCCACCGCCTGGGTTTGGGTGGCGGCCACCGGGTTGGCACAAATAACGACATCGGCGCCAACGCCATCTGTGATCTCACGGATATATGTGTCTAGATCTTGGTTGAAGGGGTCAATGACGGCATCCGGACCAAAGGGCTGGATCATTTCTCGGCGGTCAGCGACCGGTTCGGAGACCACCACGCGCGCCCCGCGGGCTTTGGCAATCGTCACCAACAGGCAGCCCATGGGGCCAGCCCCCAAAATCGCCACCGTATCTCCGAGACTGGTAGCCACCATCTCGTGGGTGGCCAACACCGAACTACAGGGTTCTGAGAGGGATGCGTCGGTCAATGAAAGGCTCTCCGGTATCCGGTGAACAATCCCATTGCGCAGCACTTCTCCAGGTAAAGCCAGTTTTTCAGCGTAGCCGCCGGGATATTCCGGCGAGATGCCAATTAGCTTGAGATCATCACAAAGGTTGAACATTGCCCGCTGGCAAAAGTAGCAGGTGCCGCAATGGATATCGGGGGCAATCGCAATCCGGTCACCGGGTTTGAAGCGGCTGACACCTGATCCGACCGCTTCGACAATGCCGGTAACTTCATGGCCTAAAACCACATTGCTGGCACCATGCGATTCACCTGCCCGCCAGCGACGCACATCACCGCCACAGACACCGCAGACTTCCACCTTCATCACCAGCCCATCCACAGGAACATCTGGATCAGGGATTTCTCGTATTTCGAATGTTTCTTTCTCAACTAAATAGGCAGCTTTCATTTTTCGTGTGCCTCCAGCTTGATCCCTACTGCACCACCAGGGTGGGTCTCGCCAAATTCGTCCTTTGAATAACCTCTCAACTCCAGCAAGATTTCACATAACACATCACCGGCGGCACCATTGACTAGAGAGCTGCCAGTAGCGATCATGCCGTATGGATCGACTTCTCCGATCGCTTTTATACAGAAAACTGCGTCACACAATTTCCCAAGTGGCGATCCAGGATCCTCAGTCTGGGCAATAAGTTTTGCACCCCTTTGTTGAGCGATCTCAGCAAATTGATTGATTTCTGAACTTCGACCGCCTTTAGAAATGATAAATACTACATCATCGGGTGTGATCGCACCTGCACCACCATGCAATGCATCGGCCGCATTAACACAAAGTGCTGGAGTACCACTACACGAGAGCAAATGAGCTAATCGGTGTGCCATAGCATGGGAAGTTCCTGCTCCTGCTACTAAGATGTGCCCTTCGCACTTCAACATAAGGGAAACAACGCGATCTAAGCTGCTGTCAAATTGATCCTCAAGAGCTTGGATTGCACCTGCTTCCCGTTTTACGATGGATTTTGCCATTGCGACCAAATCATCTTTCGATTTCTGATTCATTTCATTCATGTCTACGGTGGGATAAAGGGATATATTCTTCTAATTTCTTTTCGGCGTATATCGGCTTGAATTTTGTGAAACGCTGAAGTCCATTGACCAATGGGACACGAGGCCAGTCGTCTCCTATGAGAGGTTGAGCATAATGAATATAATCGTCAGTGACATCAATTCCGGGATCTGAAATCCAAGATTTGGGAAAAGACCGTTCAGAGTTGGCCACATCCTGGAGCAATACCTTGTCATATCGAATCCTATATATTTGCCCTGGCTCTCGCAGCATTGTGGACATGTATCCTGATATATTCTTGGCTGCAATCTTGACCGCATGTTGACCCACCTTGTTAGCTTCCTGCATATCCACTGTGGAGGCGTACATGATATTGTGGTGTTGATCTGTGCCCGGGACGTTACCTCGTACAACACCAGGAACTGCAAGTCCCGCATCGTTCAGATAGTTGATCACTATTTGCGCAACATTCATCTTGCTAGCAGCGAAGATCGTATGGCCAAAAGCATCTTTCTGTTCACCGATATTTCCCACATCAAAGCCTTCGCTGATAACGATAATGGCCCGTCCCCGATTCCTTAACATGTCATTTGTTCGGTCTGCAAGTTCCTCAAGGGTCAACCCAGCCTCAGAAAGAATAATGAGCAGGGGCATCTCACGTTGAGGATCTGCTAATCGAGCGGCAGCTGGAATAAAGCCAATCTTGCGCCCCATAGCCTGCAGCACTAACACCGGCCCAAAGGAGCGAGAGCCGAAATTCTCGCGATCGGCATTTCGGATTGTGAGCGCCCAATATCGAGCAGCGCTCCCATATCCAGGAGTATGGTCGATGAGATTGAATTCTTCATCACCAATATCGTTGTCGATAGTTTTTGGTACTCCGACGACTACAAGGTCTAAATCTTGTTGCTTGGCAAATTGTGCAACCTTATTTGCTGTATCCATCGAATCGTTTCCCCCGATATAAAAAAAATAACCCACATTGTGGGCACGGAAAACATCTATGATGCGTTTATAATCTTCTTCTCGTTCAGAGGACAATTTGTATCGACAGGTACCAATGGCTCCTGCCGCTGGGGTGACCCTCAGTAATTTTATTTCAGTCTCATCTTGTGCTGAAAGATTTAACAGCTCTTCTTTTAATATCCCTTCAATCCCATTACATCCAGCGTAAACGGTTCCAAAAAGATCTGGCATTGAATGACAGGTATCAATTACACCTTGAAGGGAATTATTGATAACAGGGGTTGCGCCGCCTGATTGAGCGACGATGACATTTTTCGCGTTGTTCACTTTAACCCTTAGAAATGCTTGGAAGTCTTCTAACCTTTAATTGAGCCTGCCATTACGCCGCGTATGAACCAGCGCCGGAATAGTATATACACTACAGCGAGAGGCACAATCGATATGAATATTCCGGTGAATACAACCTGGAAATTGGTCGTGTACTGTCCAGTATATTGCCGGATCAAGGTAAGTAAGGTTGCGTTCTGTGTGCTTAGATAAACATATGGCTGCAAAAAATCGTTCCACCACCACGGAAGCATAATGACCGTAACAGTAGCCATGGGAACTTTCATCAAGGGTACAACAATGTGTAATAGATATTGCAATGGATTTGCGCCATCAATTTCAGCTGATTCTTGGAGTTCTTCAGGGATAGCTGATATTGCAGCCGTATAAACCATAATAGGTAATGCGCCGCCTTTGATATATATCAGAACAATTGCCAAAAGCTGCCCGTAAGATAGTAGTGAATCTGGTAGCCTCTGTAATAAGAATTGTAGAATGAGAAATTGAGGCAGCAGAACAAGCATTGGTGGAACCAGCGGATTGATAAGATACAAGTTATAGATGAATCTCTGATCTTTTCTTTTTAGACCCGCGAGACCAAACCCGGTACATATTGACAGCACATTCACCCCTATCAGACTCGCAAATGTAATCGCTATGGTTCTGCCCAAAGCAGGAAGTAATTTGCCTTCTGATAGTAAAACTATCCAGCCGTTATACGTGTAGAATTTGGTGAAATAGTTTTTAATATCTTCAGCAGGAATTTCATATTCTTCACTTACTTGGGCTAAAGTCATTCGAGCAGGTAAGTACTCAGTAGGTGGAATTCCTAAATCCGCTTTTACTTTGGCTAAATCTAGATTGTAGAAAACAGAAAGATTCCCCACTTCAGCATTCAGACTAGTTTCTTTTTGTGGCGGTATCCAAAGATGTAATTCCGTGGACTCAATGGTCCCAACAAAGGTTCTAATGAATAGGGTATAAAAAGGAAATAGTGTGACAAGTGCATAGATAATGAAAAAGAAAGCTACAGCCTTTTGGAAGATCTTCTTACGGGTTGAAAAACTTAACCGTTGATTCATATTTCGAACATCGAACTTGAGCATTTATCTCTCCTACCAATTAGTACTGTTGAAATCTACGCTGAAAATGCTGCAATAGAAGTCCGATGATAAAGAGGGGCACAAAGGTCATGACTGCCAGAGTCATACCAAGAGATAATCTATCTGCTAGGAAACCGTATCGAAAGAAGATAATTGACAAGAATTCAGCAGCGGGGTTTTGAAATAATCCTCCAAGTGCTACAAGTTCATCAAAGAGATTAAATGAACGGAAAAGAGCAAGGATTGTGACGATGACAAAAGAGGGGACCATTTGAGGAAAATACACGTAGAATAGGCGCTGCCAATAATTAGCCCCATCTACTTTTGCAGCTTCCAGAGTTTCGATAGGGATAGACATAAGGCCGGATAAGAATACCGCCATGTTGTAACCAGCATAGCGCCATCCCACAAGAATGGGGAGAATAATGGTTGTACCTGTAGGGAGTTTTATATTGATTGGATTTTTAATAATTCCTAACTCCAGAAGTATCAGGTTTAGTGTGCCAGACGATTGGGAAAACAACATTAAGGCAATGTATCCTAGAGCTAATCCAGAAATCATGTAAGGAAGGTAAATGACAGTAAAAATGCCTCCGCGAAACCCGATCTCATACATAAGCAAAGCCAGGGTCAAACCAAAAGCAAATACCATCAGGTAGTGTACACCTGTGAACTGCACCGTTTTTGTAAGAGCAGGCCAATAATCCTTCGCAATGAGGGGATCGTTAAATACACTTGCAAAATTTTTTAATCCAACAAAATTCACATCTGAATCTAAGAAATTAATTTTGTCGGTAAACAGGATTGGAAACGCAACAAAAAAAGGAACAATGGTGAGTCCAAGATAAAGAATTAATTGAGGAGTGAGAAATAGGTAACTCCACAATATTCGCTGTTTTTGACGCTTGGTGTTGGTCATAAGTCATTTATGATAGAATTCTTTTCTTGTGTGGAGGCGGTCTGAGGAGAAGCGCAAATTATCAGGCCGCCAACCACACAAGACGGGGCAACCTATCCAGGTATCACTAGTTCTCCATTACTATCTACTTCAAAGCTCGCTTCCCAGTTTGCTTGGGCAGCATCCAATGCTTCTTGGATTGTGATATTCCCTTGGATTGCATCAACATAAGTGCTGTTGAAGCTTCCTCCACCCCGATCCCAAGGTCCAGGTGAGCCACCAATGCGATAAGGTAGGGTTTCGATTTCTCCCCAAGGGCCAAGGTCCATAACAGCATCAGGCCAGAGATCTCCTCCAACATACTGCAGCAGCCCTTTCCATTGAGGCCCGGTCAATTCAAGCGGCTCATCCAAATCATAAAGTACATCTCGCCCTAGAACCTCGGCGCGCATCTTGACCACGTCTGGACTGAACCACCAGAAGTAGGCATCTTTAATTTGATCCCAGTACTCTTTTTCCTGTACACCTTCCAACAGAGAAAAGCCACTGTTGAACCCAGGAGATGACATGTGGACAATGGTATTTTCACCGTCTACTGATGGGAAGGGGAAACCCTGCAATTGAGCGTCGGGATCACTGGCCAAAACTTTGTCCCAAACCCAAGGTCCGTGCAGCAGCATTGCAGATTTTTTGGCGATAAATGAAGCCTCCATATCTGTCTTCCATTCACGGGTCCACCAATTTTGGGCGTTATACCCTTTAGCAAGCATTTCTTTATCAAACTCAAGGGTATGGCGGAATGGCGATTCGGGGTCGTTGAACTTTGCTCGGCCAAACCAGCAATCGGCTTGTCGGTCACGACCACCATCTGGGAAGGCTACTGGCACCATGTTCATATGGCGGAGGTACATGAAGCCATTGATCCAGCCACGATCCCAACCATAATCCAAATCAGGATTTTCCTCAGCGTATTTGGTTAAATCATCGATGAATTTGTAAAAATCTTCCAGAGTTTTAACCTGCGTCTGAGGGTCCCACCCTGTTTCATCCACAATATCTTTGTGGTAAACAAAGCTGCTTACAACGCCTGCAAAGGGATCAAGAGCTCGGGGCCCAGGCAAATCAAAAAGATCGGACCATTTATTCTCGACATCCCACTGCCATCGATCAAACCATGGGAAATCAATTGTGCTCAGATCCATAAACAGTGAGTAGTTATCTCGGGTAACTTCCTCCTTCTGACGCACTTGTGTGATATCGGGGAGCCATCCACCTGCGATTTTTGCTTCATATGCGGCGATATCTTCCTGGCCCGCAGAAAACATTTCTATTTTTACCCCTGGATTTAACCCTTCATAGATATCCCAAATCTGCCTTTCAGCATTTTCATATTCGGGTTCAGTAGCCCGAACTTCCAGGATAATTTCGCCTTCCGCTGTTGATCTAGCAGATATTGTTCCAAACCTACTGAATGCTGTAGAACCAGCAGCCAGGGCGGTAAGGCGTAGAAACTCTCGCCGACTCAGTTTCTTCTTTGACATTTCATCCTCCAATTTCAAATCCAAGATGCTTCTTTGCATCCGGAGATCAGCCTCCAGACACGATTGATTGCCAGCCTCATTCAGCCCAACCAGAAACCTTTGAATAGGTAGAGAAGCTTGGGCTTCCATGGGCTAATGCTATTACCGTTTCTTTTTGAGATCGTACCTCCTTTCCGCACTCAATTTCGCTATTAGTTTTCGAACGTGATAGGGTCTCCTGTTTCAACTTGCCATTTATTTAGTCTCTTCTTCAGTTCATTGACAATACTTGAATATTGGGGGGTATCTGCTAAGTTATTAAGCTGATACGGATCATTTTCTAAATCATAAAGCTCACTCATATATTGGGGTGGATTGAGATGGGCTAAATAACCTGGTATTTCATTGAACTTATAAACTGCATACTTGTATTGCCCGGAGATAATCGCGCGCCCAACCACCTTTTCCCTATGATGACCATGGGTTTCACACACAATATCCTCTCGCCACTGATCCTCATTATCTTTCGTGCGCTCATTATGAACGATATCTAGCAAACTTCGGCCATCGACTGGCCCATTAAATGAAGTGCCAGCTGCATCCAGCATTGTGACTGGGAGATCTATGTTGGATACTAAATGATGACTTGTTTTTCCTGCTCCAATGTGTCCCGGCCAGCGCATTGCCATGGGGATACGAAGAACTTCCTCACTGAGGAAAGCTTCTTTTCCGAAATGACCTCCGTGGGCAGCGATTGGGTCGCCATGATCTGTGGACCAGATTACGAGAGTGTTTTCAGACAATCCCAGCCGATCAAGCTCGTCCAGGATCATTCCACCAGCTGCATCGACTTGTGTTATTTGAGCGTATACATAGGCTAATATTCTCTGCCAATCCCCCCAAGAGAGTGGGCATGGATTGATAAGCCTGCCATTCTGGCCTAATGGCTCGTTGAGCTCTTTGAGATAGACAAAGGGTTTTTCTGATAAATCATCATAAAAATTGCCGTATTCGGTGATGTTTTCAGGATCATACATTGCCAAATATTCCGGACTGGCTAGATACGGAGCATGGGGACCATAGAAGTGAACATGCATTGCAAATGGCTGATCGTTGTCTTGCTTCGCTAACGCTTGAAGCTTGTCACGGACTAAATTGGCAATGAAAAAACTTTCGTGTGTGTCCGGAGGAGTTTCCAAGGCGCCGGTTACATGCGAATAGAGACCTTTTGCCTCGCAGCGATACCCAGGCCCCGATTTTGGATTGTCTGGGGAAACTGGTTCTGTAAAAACATGTTCGACATTGAAACTAGCCGCTTCTAGATCCCGTTCTTTGATATAAGTTTTGTACTCTTCTGAAGTGTAGGGGTTTCCAAAACCTGGATAAGAATATCCTTCACAACCATAGTCATGCGCGGTACCAGGCCCGGTATGCCATTTACCATAGTAATAATTCTGATATCCCTGATTAGCTAAAAGTTCAAAAAGAATACCCTGGTCGTGCTCGTTGGAATTTTCGTCTTCTTCCAATGTAAGAAAACCATGATTGTGTGGATACAAACCTGTGATCATTGATCGTCGTGCAGGTGTACAAAGTGGACAAGCGGTATAAGCGCGTGTAAAATCTGCGCCTTCTCGGGATAGTCGTTCATAATTGGGACGTAAAGGTTGAATACCACCTTCCCATCCATGCCGGTAGTATGCTTGGTGGTCGTTTAGAATGAAAACGATATTTGGCTGTTGGCTTGGCAACTCAGTTCTCCTCTCCCAGATAGATGAGCCGTCATAACCTGGATTAAATAAAAGAAATTTCTACATCATGCCGAATCTCTGATTTTTAATTGGTATTCAAGTGTCTTTGTTCGTGCAGGAAGCGGAGCTTTACTGTTTATACGATCAACCAACATTTCGACAGCTGAAATCCCCAATAAATCAATATCTTTGTGAACAGTAGTTAATTTTGGTCTGACAATGATGGCCTCCGGCGTATCATCAAAACCTACAATGGCGATATCTTGAGGCACTGATAATCCATGATCCAATGCTACGTGTAAAGCATCTACAGCTAAAACATCGTTTGCAGCAAAAACTGCTGTAGGTGGTTCCGAGAGGGATAACAATGTTTGCATACATTGAATCCCGGATCCACGCGTGAATGTTGGCGCTTCGCAAATGATTTCATCATCTATTGAAATACCATTTTTATGTAGTGCGTTTAGGTAGCCCTCTTTCCGAAGTCGTCCAGTCCATTTTCCATAAGGACCTGCTATTATGGCGATTCGGCTATGGCCCTGCTCCACGAGATAAGAAACTATTTCTTCCGATGCTTTGACTTCATCTAGAATGATGTTATCTGCAAAAGGATGTTTGGGGGTGATGCCATGGATAACAACGCCAATTCCAGCGCTTACCATTTGGTTAATATCTTCTTCTGATAATTGATAAGTTTGAGCAATAAAGCCATCAACCCCACGAGCTATGCAATCATTTACAAATTCTTTCTCACGATCAGGATCATCTCTAGGTGCATAAATTATCACACCTAAATTTTCCTTCTCTGCCTCACGTTGGATAGCTGCAGCAAATAGAGGGTTAAAAGGAGTATCGATGAATGGAACCATCAATGCGATTAGGTTCGACCGATTCGTGCGCAATGCTCGAGCAGCTCCACTGGGGCGATAGCCTAATGTTTCCACGGCAGCCCAAACCTTTTTCCGTGTTTCATCACTAATCCTGATGTTCCCATCAGTTCTTTTATTTGTGACATACGAAACTGTTGTTCTCGAAACCCCCGCTAACTCCGCAACATCTTTAATCGTCGGCCGTTTACTCGTTTGACTCTCTTTCATTGAATTCTCACATTATATCGAAGCACTAATCGGGGAACTGGGGTAATTGATAAATCGTAACTGGTTGATCGATTTTGGTGAAACGATTTATCAATAATATCAAGAAATATATGCCGAGTCAAGTTTTGGCTGAAATCTGAAATCCTGATCGATTGTCATGGCACCGTGGGTCTCTACTCAAGCATATATACCCCAATCACCTGATATTCCTAATGCTTTTCAACCTTCCTAAGGTTACAACTCTATTGGGAGGATACCTTCTTTACACTAACGCGCAACACCGCGAATAATTTGGAAACGCCAGCGATCCTTGATGGTTGCGGTTCGGAACAGATCAACGTGGGGGCAATCGCCATCAAAGAGATCACCCAAGTAGGTGGTCTTTTTAATTCAAGCTATAATGTTAGGGATAATTGTGTATCCCCCAGTGCTCACGCACTGAGGTCATGGGATGGTGAGCGGAAAGCACCATCCCATAGATCGCCATCAAAGAGATCACCCAAGTAGGTGGTCTTTTTAATTCAAGCTATAATGTTAGGGATAATTGTGTATCCCCCAGTGCTCACGCACTGAGGTCATGGGATGGTGAGCGGAAAGCACCATCCCATAGATCACCATCAAAGAGATCACCCAAGTAGGTGGTCTTTTGGATTTATGCCGGAGTGTGAATTTCTTGCAAATGCTGGCAATTCGGACGCGTGCCTGTCGAGGATAAGCATAAGTATCCCCCAATTACAAAAATGTGGTCTCTTTTTCCCGTCTATTTGATTTTTTTTGATTTGTCTTTTATACTGAAAACGTTCTTTTTGTATTATCCTAAACTAAATAGTCATTAGGTCAGATATCGAGAAAGGAGGCCACAGTCGAATTTACAGATTTCATTTCATAAACCCCACAGACAATTTTATTAAATACAACGTTTATCATGTACCAAAGAGGAGTTCAGAGATGTCGAAAAAGTTTTTCATTTTCCTTGGACTGTTAATAATCGTAAGCCTGGTATCGGTTGCGGCAGCACCATCTGCAGATGCGGAGTTTAAGATGGCTGCTATTTTGCCGGGTGTGATCACCGATGCTGACTATAATACTTTGGGATACCTCGGCTTGTTGGGCGTGCAAAAGGAATTAGGCATTGATGTGGCTTATTCCGAGTCAGTCCCTGTCCCTGATGTGGATCGGGTCATGCGTGAGTATATTGACGATGGGTTCAACATCATATTCACCCACGGAGGTCAATTCGTTAGCCAGACCTTGACACTTGCGGCTGACTTCCCCGAGGTATATTTCATTGCCGAAGGCGATGGAAACGTAGAAGATGCCCCGCCGAATTTCTGGATCATCGACCGCAATTTCCAGATTGGTTTCTATGCCATTGGCGCAG
>CAZVPR010000078.1:0-22481 GCA_964629085.1 uncultured Anaerolineales bacterium | reverse complement strand
CCCATGGCGTGACCACCATATGTGGCTAAACCACGGGAAATCCCAGAGAGCCGGCGGCCTGACGTTGGAAAAATAATACCTTAGTGACCTTGTCGATCAAAACTTGATTCATTACAATACAGTTCTAATCTCCAGAATTCTGGAAAAATTGGTGAGAAAATGGCTATTCATTGGTATGTTTTGCGAAGTAAACCCAGGAAAGAGGATGTAGTCTGGCAACAGTTGCAGGCTCAAGACATTGAAAATTACTACCCACGCATTCGAGTACACCCAGTGAATCCGCGTTCTCGGAAAATCAAACCGTATTTTCCGGGATATCTTTTTGTTCAGGCAGATCTAGACGAATTAGGGATTTCTACATTCACATGGATGCCTCACACCCTTGGATTTGTCTCATTTGATGGTAAGCCAGCTACCGTTCCTGAATTCCTCATAAAGGATCTCAAAAAACGAATTCAGGAAATAAATGAAGCTGGTGGTGAAGTTTTTGATGGTTTGGAGGCAGGGGATAAAGTCCGTATCCACGACGGGCCATTTTCAGGATATGAAGCAGTATTTGATACCCAATTGCCCGGTCAGGAAAGAGTGCGGGTTTTTCTGCAATTGGTCTCCGACCTACGCCAAATTCCAGTGGAGTTACAGACATCGCAAATCCGAAAGTTAAAGTAGAGAAAATTTGTTGCTGAGATAGCATGAATTTGATGCTTTGTCAGGGTTTAGGGGGAAGCATGTTTTTTCGACGATGAGCTATAATTGATGTCGAATTCTCAATTTGCGAGAAAAATTCATGGACTTTTTAATCATTGGTTGTGGCTCGATTGGAAAGAGACATTTGGGAAACCTGATAAATATGGGTTACCAGGATGTCTGTGTTTTTGATCCCCAGTTGAAGGTACTGGATCAAATCGTAAGTGAGTTTGGCGTCACAATCTTTTCGGACTTTGATGAAGCTTTAAGGTCTGCTCCAGATGCTGTGATTCTGTCGAACCCTACTGCGTTTCACATTCCAATGGCCATAAAAACGGCAAAATATGGCGCCCATCTTTTCATTGAAAAACCATTGTCTCACTCGATGGAAGGTGTCAGTGAATTGTTGGCAATTGTCCAAGAGAAAAAATTAGTTGCAATGGTTGCATATAGCCTCCGATTTTATCGAGGCATTTTACTAATACGCGAACTCCTTGAAAGGGGAGAGATTGGTAATCCTTTTTTCGCCCATGCTGAAGCTGGTCAATACCTCCCCGATTGGCGTCCGAGTACTGATTATCGAAACCAATATAGTGCAAGGTCTGATCAGGGGGGAGGTGTGATTCTGGATTTGAGTCATGAGATCGATTATTTGCTCTGGCTTTTCGGCCCAGCTCAAAATGTCAGTGCCGTCAAGGCCAAATTGAGTAGTCTTGAAATTGATGTTGAGGACACGGCCGACATCCTCATTGAGCATTCGAGCGGTGTGATTTCAAGCGTTCACCTGGATTACCTGCAAAGGATTCCTGTACGAAATTGCAAAATTGTTGGGTCAGAGGGAACATTAAAATGGGATTATTTCAATGATTCGGTTGAGGTGTTTACTTCACAAAGCGATGAATGGCAGGAATACAACTACGCAACTGATCGCAATGAGATGTATACCAATGAACTGAGACATTTTATTGATTGTGTGCAGCAAAAAACGCCCCCCAAAATATCTCTAGAAGATGGTATCAAGGTGCTTCAAGTAGCCCTGTCAGCAATTCAGGCGTCGGATACTGGCCAGCGCCAAAAGGTGGAATATGAAATCTAAGGGGTACACTCTCGGTGCGATCTTCGCTCGCGGGGGCTCCAAAGGAGTACCGCGCAAAAATATCCGGCTCCTGGCTGACAAACCGTTGATTGGCTATTCCATTGAAACAGCTTTATCGAGTGATCTCATTGATCGTGTCATTGTATCAACGGATGATGAAGAAATCGCCGATGTTGCCAGGACTTTTGGGGCTGAAGTTCCATTTATGCGTCCGCCCGAGCTTGCCCAGGATGACACGCCTGAGTGGCTGGCGTGGCAGCACGCTATCCGAACTCTCGACATGGATGGAAAAGAAATTGACAGCTTTGTTTGCATTCCTCCTACTTCACCTATGCGCGCCCTTGAGGATATCGATGCCTGCATTCAACTGTTAATTAACAGTGATGCGGACATTGTGCTCACTGCTACCCCCGCCCGTCGGAGCCCACATTTTAACATGATCGTCATTAACGAGGATCATTCAGCAAGATTAGTGATTCCTCCTGAGAAACGAATCTATCGTCGACAATCTGCCCCAATGGTTTATGATATTACAACCATCGCTTACGCGGCGCGACCAGAATTTGTTTTGAATTCATCCTCAATTTTTGATGGAAATGTCAAATCAGTAGTGGTTCCAGAAGAGCGTGCGATAGACATCGATACTGAATTGGATTTTCAATTTGCTGAGTTTTTACTGGAGAAATCACGGTGAAAAATATCCAAGAATTGATGGATCTGACCGGCAGGGTAGCCCTGGTAACCGGCGGCGCGGGCCATATTGGTCAGGCAATATGTGAAACCCTGGCTGAATTAGGGGCAGCAATTGTTGTGTTGGATGTGAACTCGGAATCAACTTCACAAATGGCTGAGAGAATTCAATCTGACTATGACGTCGAAACCATGGCTATGGTTGTTGATTTGTCGGATCAAGATATTGTGCAAGCTGTTCCAACCCAGCTCATCGATAGGTTTGGACGATTAGATATTTTGGTAAATAATGCTGCTTTTGTGGGAACTTCAAACTTACAGGGCTGGGTGGCCCCCTTTCGAGATCAACTCCCTGAAACCTGGCGTGATGCCATCGAAGTGAACCTTACAGCACCCTTTGTGTTGATTCGGGCATGCCAGGATGCTCTGGCGAAATCAGGTCATGGTTCGATCATCAATGTGGCCTCTATCTATGGGTTGGTTGCGCCAGACATGAGTCTATATGATGATACTAAGATGGGTAATCCGGCAGCTTACGGGGTCAGCAAGGCAGGTCTGTTGCAATTGACGCGTTGGCTGGCAACGGTTCTGGCCCCAAACATACGCGTGAATGCGCTCACACCAGGTGGTGTTTATCGAAATCAGCCCCCAGTTTTCCATGAACGCTATTGTCAAAATACTCCCCTTCAAAGGATGGCGACTGAAGAAGATTTCAAAGGGGCCATAGCGTATCTGGCCAGCGATATGTCTGCGTATGTGACCGGCCAAAATTTGATCGTCGATGGGGGCTGGACGGTATGGTAACAGAGGTCAAGATTGGCGATCGCATTGTCGGTCAAGGACAGCCTTGTTTCATCATTGCCGAAGCGGGAGTCAATCATAATGGAGTTTTTGAGAAAGCAAAGAAGTTGGTGGACGCAGCCGTGCTTGCCGGTGCTGATGCTGTAAAATTCCAAACTTTTAATGCCAATGAGATTGTCAGTTCAGCTGCTCAAAAAGCGAACTATCAACTTGAAACAACCTCTGAGAGCGAATCTCAATTAGAAATGTTGCAGCGTTTGCAGCTTTCTGAGAAAGACCACATATCTCTACAAGATTATTGCAAGGATAAGAATATTCTCTTCTTATCAACTCCCTTCGATCTGAAAAGCGCCAATTTCCTTGAGACTCTAGAAATACCTGCCTACAAAATTGGCTCAAGTGAAATCACTAACCTGCCACTATTGGAACATGTTGCTAGAAAAGGAAAACCAATTATTCTTTCAACTGGGATGTCCTACCTAAGTGAGGTAGATGAGGCGATTAGACTCATCCGAAATTCGGGTAACGAACAAATTATCCTTTTGCATTGTGTTTCCAATTATCCCGCCGATCCTAGTGATATTAATTTGAACGCCATATCCACCATGGTTCATGCCTTTGGGGTACCTGTAGGCTATTCCGATCACGCTTTGGGGATTGAAATTTCATTAGCAGCACGAGCCATAGGCGCTTGTGTTGTTGAAAAGCATCTCACCTTGGATCGCAATTCCCCCGGTCCAGATCATCTTTCATCTCTCGAACCGGATGAATTCGGGGCCATGGTCAAGAGTGTGCGCAATATTGAAGCTGCGTTAGGGCATGGCAGAAAGATACCGGCTGAAAGCGAAGCAAATACTTCATTGGTTGCTCGAAAGAGTCTGGTAGCAGAATCCGATATTTCCATGGGCACAAAATTAACACCGGAATTGATTAGGATCAAAAGGCCAGGTCACGGAATCCCTCCCGCCTTATTACCTTATGTGCTTGGACGGACCTTGCGTAAAAACGTGGCAGCTGGCACAGTGATTACTTTGGAGATGTTGAGTTGAGAAATATCACCGTAGTTACTGTTGGACGCTCGGATTATGGCATTTACTTACCCTTGCTCCGAAAAATCCAGGCGGACCCGGATTTACGGTTGCGATTGATCGTCTCAGGTATGCACCTTTCACCTGAGTTTGGTCGTACAATCAAGACCATTCAAGAAGATGACTTCGAGATAATCGATCAAGTGGAAATGCTCCTGTCATCGGATTCTCCTGAAGGCATATCCAAATCAATGGGTTTGGGATCGATTGGGTTTGCTCAATCATACGCTCGCTTCCGTCCGGACGTGCTGGTTGTTTTGGGTGATCGCTTTGAAATGCATGCCGCAGTTTTGGCAGCGCTGCCATTCAAAATTCCGGTGGCTCATATTCATGGAGGAGAAGTAACCCAAGGAGCTATCGACGAAAGCTTGCGACACTCGATTACCAAGCTTAGTCATCTCCATTTTGTCTCAACACCTGAATATGCCCAACGGGTCATTCAATTAGGTGAAGAACCCTGGCGAGTGTTTGTCTCTGGAGCCCCAGGTCTGGATAATTTAAAAAATCTGAATTTATTAAATCGAGATGTACTTTCATCCAGGTATCTGCTACGCATAAAGGACGATCCATTTCTTTTGGTCACATATCACCCGGTAACATTAGAGTATGAGCAAACGGAGTGGCAATTTGGTGAGTTGCTGGCCGCGCTGGATGAATGTGATATGCCTGTGATCTTTACCGCTCCCAATGCGGATACCGGTGGACGCAAGATAAACTCGATGATTATGGATTTTCTCGAGGATCATCGATCCGCCCAGATAGTAGAAAATTTTGGTACCCAGGCCTATTTCAGCATCATGGCTGAAGCTTCAGCTATGGTGGGGAATTCATCCAGTGGAATCATTGAAGCGGCATCTTTCCATCTTCCTGTGGTCAATATTGGCACCCGACAGCAAGGCCGAGTGCGAGGCGAAAACGTGATCGATGTGAAATATGGGCGGGAGCATGTTGTCGCTGGGTTACGAAAGACCCTGACACCCAATTATCGTTCAAAAATTATGAGCTTTCCCAACCCATACGGTTCTGGAAATGCTTCCGAGAAAATCGTAGAGGAACTCAAAAAGGTCGAATTGGATGAGCGGCTAATAATCAAGAAGTTTTATGATCTTGAAGGGTTAGCAGAATAATATGTTGATTGACATTGTCGGTCTTGGCGCTGGAGGACATGCTAAGGGCATGATTGAGATTCTTCAAATGGCAGAAAGATTTAATTTGGTAGGTTTACTTGATCCCAATGAGAAATTGCATGGGACTGAAATTTTGGGGGTTCCTGTACTTGGAGCAGATGATTTGCTGCCAAAGTTAAAACAGGAAGGAGTGCGGCACTTCTTTATTGGCCTAGGCGGATCAGGTGACAATACTCCCCGAAAACGTCTTTTCGAATTAGCGTTAGACCATGGCATAGAGCCGGTTGATGTAATCCATTCTCGGGCGGTTGTATCCCTTTCAGCGGAGTTAGCTCCTGGAACCGTGATCATGGCTGGTGCGGTGGTAAACGCTTGCTCGAGGGTTGGTCAAAACGTTATTCTCAACACGAACACAGTTGTGGAGCATGATTGTGAAATTGGAGATCATGTCCACATTTCGACAGGAGCAAATCTTGCCAGCACGGTAATCGTTGGGGATGGTGCTCATATTGGAGCAGGTGCGGTTATCAGGCAATGTGTTTCGATTGGTGAGAATGCCATTGTCGGAGCCGGTGCTGTCGTTGTCAAAGAAGTGTTTCCGGGACAGGTAGTAATTGGATCTCCGGCCAGACCGCTTGAAAAGTAGGTTTGAATTTCCAAGCAGGCAAATTGATCGAAATTCGCTATAATTTATTGAAAATGAAGGTTTTTGTTCATGGCAGTTGATCTTACTAAAGTATGCATCCATCCAAGCAGCAATATTCTCAAGGCCATTGCATCGATTAATAATAATGCGCTAGGAATAGTGCTGGTTACCGATGATATTGGACGCCTACAGGCAACGATTACAGACGGCGATATTCGGCGCGCAATGCTGGAAGGGATCAGACTTGATGCTCCCATACAAGCTTTGTTAGACAATAAAACAGATAAGTTGTATGCCAAACCTGTGACAGCGCGCGTCAGGGATAGCACTGATCAAATTATTCGGCTGATGGAAGAATATGTAATTCGTCAAATTCCGCTTTTAGATGAACAAGACCGGGTTGTTGATCTCATAATGCTCGAAGACATAATCCCCAAAGAAAAACTGCCCCTAAGTGCAGTGGTTATGGCAGGTGGATATGGCACGCGGTTGCTCCCTTTAACCGAGGATTTACCGAAACCCATGCTTCCAGTTGGTGATCGCCCGTTGATGGAGCACATAATTGAGCAATTGCAACAGACCGGTATTCAACGTGTTAATGTCGCTACCCATTATATGAGCGACAAGATCAAAAACCATTTTGGTGATGGTCAAGATTTTGGCGTAAATATTGACTATGTTGACGAAGATAAACCATTGGGTACAGCTGGTGCGTTGGGACTAATGCAGAAACCAGACGAACCGTTATTAGTGATAAATGGTGATATCCTCACTCGGGTTGATTTTCGAGCTATGCTCAAGTATCACCACAAACATAAGGCAGATTTGACGGTCGGAGTCAGGCAATATGCGTTCGATGTGCCGTACGGCGTGCTTGAATGTGATGGTCCTTTCGTGAGGATGCTGAAAGAGAAGCCCAAATACAACTTCCTTGTGAATGCCGGGATCTATTTGTTAGAACCCTCAGTTCACCCCTACATACCAAATGATCAACGGTTTGATATGACCGACCTTATTGAGAAGTTATTGGAAGATAATTGCACTGTTGTGAGCTTCCCAATCGTAGAGTATTGGTTGGATATCGGTCAACCTGTGGATTATCAACAAGCCCAAGAGGATGCTGAGAATGGCAAACTATAAATCGAATTGGGATAAGAAAACTGTTCTAGTGACCGGTGCCGGTGGTTTCATTGGTAGCCATTTGTCAGAGAGATTGATCGATCTAGGTGCGAATGTTCGCGCTTTCGTACATTACAATTCTCTCGGGAGATGGGGCTGGCTCGATCACTCACCCATGAAAGATGAATTTGAGATTGTCATTGGGGATATTGCTGATCGTGATAGCGTTCGAAATGCTGTTCAAGGTGTGGATATAATTTTCCATTTAGCGGCTCTGATCGGAATCCCTTATTCATATCAAGCCCCATCTTCATACGTTCAAACAAATGTAGTCGGTACCCTCAATGTGATGCAATCAGCTCTAGATGAGGGTGCAGAACGGGTGGTTCATACATCGACCAGCGAGGCCTATGGAACTGCGCAATATGTACCAATCGATGAGAAGCATCCCCTCCAGGGTCAATCACCTTATTCAGCAACCAAAATTGGTGCGGATAAACTAGCCGAATCGTTTTACCGTTCATTTGAGTTGCCTGTGGCCACCATTCGTCCATTCAATACCTATGGCCCGCGCCAATCTGCTCGTGCTATCATTCCTACTGTAATTTCGCAAATGATGACACGGTCAGAATTACGTTTAGGAAATTTAACGCCATTGCGAGATTTGAATTTTGTGGCCGATACGGTAGAAGGGTTCTTACATGTCGCGGATAGCCAAGATGCTGTCGGTGAAGTGATTAATATTGGAGCAGGCAAAGAAATTTCTATGGCGGACCTGGTCAACTTGATCATGAATTTAATGGATGAAGAGATAGTTATTGTTTCCGACGATATGCGAGTTCGTCCAGATGCCAGTGAAGTGGATCGGTTATGCGCTGATGTTTCCAAAGCAAGGAAACTCTTGAATTGGCAACCGAAATATTCTTTGAAAAAGGGCTTGCAAAAAACCATAGACTGGGTCAAAGATAATCTGGAAATCTATCGGCCAGATATCTATAATGTGTAATAAATGAAATTTGGCGCGAGGTAAACCCCTTGCAGAAAACCTATATACTTTTTTTGCCTCATAGCACTGCTTCATTCAACGAAATGTTGCAGATCGCTGAAGGAATAGAATCTCTGGGAACGTATTCCCCTTTTTTCCTTTTTATCTGGGGAAATCATAGGCATTCTGTCGAAATGTGCCGAGATCGGGGGTTTCAGTATTTGGTGCGTGGAGATTCAGGGAAAACAGATTTCGATTCCAGTGGGGAAGAAGCGAATTCGTTTGAAAAGACTATTGCTCCTTGGACATCGCTGAAAAATTGGATCATAGCTAAACTGAAAAAAAGGTTTGCTGTGATGTTTATGTTTTATGTGATCCAGTTTTTGAAAGATAAACGCTTTGCATCGAATTTACTTTCTGGAACAGATGTCAAATGCATCATTTTGGTTGGCGATAGGCATGTTGGGGTTGAAACTGCCCTGATTCAGGCAGGGAACCTTGTTGGCATACCTGCGCTGATTGTGCCATTCGGATTTTCGGATGAGGAAGGTTCGGTAGTTTATCGCCGTGCAATTGATGATTGGCAGAAAATTTATGGGATGGAAACTTTTCTGAATCGCTTGACCGCTAGAATAAAACCTGAGTGGACATACACCCAAAACGGTGACACCTTTTTGTGGAATCCGCCCTATTGGTTGCTGGCTGCTCGAATAGCGGGGATTGCTCCCAAGCGCCCCTGGAGTCTAGGGGGTGGAGAAGCCTTGAGAATGGCTGTCGAAAGCCCTTATCACAGAGATAATTTTTTACAACAAGGTGTTCCTGCGGAAAAGATATTTGTATCGGGCAAACCCCGTTATGATAGCGCGGCTGAAGTTTGGAAAAATCAAAAAATAGAGCGAAGTCAAATTTGCCGGGAATTGAATATCGATGAAAATAAGGCCATGCTGGTTTGCGCTGTCCCACAAATGGCCGAACACGATCTTTTATCCTGGCCTGAACATTGGGATGAAATTGATTTTTTGTTTTCAAGCCTGGCCGAATTGAGGCCCGCGGTAAATGCGGTGCTTTCTTTACACCCAAAAAGCGATTTTTCGAAATATGCACCACGAGCAGAGCAGTTTGGTTTGACCCTTGTCCGAGATCATAGCTACGATCAATTGATTCCAGTTTGCGATGCATTTTTGGCTACTTTTTCATCTACGGTGACTCTCGCAATTGCCTGCCATAAACCGGTTATTGTCATCGATTTCTACGGATTGGGTTACGACTTTTTTGATGGTATGGCTGGTATTGTGGTTTGCCGGGAGCATGCAAAATTGGTCAAAGCGCTAGATCGATTATTCAACGATAACGAAAATTATCAGCAAATGGTTTCCGGGCAGGCCTCATCTGCTAAATATTGGGCGTGCTTTGACGGCCAAGCAACTGCCCGCATTCTTGACGAAATTGAACAGCTCATCGAGCAAGGGAACGAGATCCAGAACCTCCCTGGGCGTCAACGCCGCAAAAAACTCCCCTATTGGTCTCAATGATTTTGATTTTACTGGTTTAGCAGTGCTTTGATTGCTGCTTCGAGTACTGCGTCTACTCTTCCGAGGGCACTGTCTTCCGTAACCGGAACTGTGATTTCAGGTATCACTCCTGTTCCTTCTAGCAGCAAATTCCCTTCAAGGGTTTCGGAGCGGCCGGTTGGGAATTGCATGGATAAATCAGCAGGTAAATCATATTGCCCACGTCCGACCTCACCAAACGCGCCGGATGTTGGGAAATGTCCAATGATGGTCGCATCATCTTTGAGTGAAAGCATGTGAGTGAAGCCTTCACAAGCGCTGATGCAGTAGGGACTGATCAATACGGCGATCGGTCTTTCGAAAAACGCCGGGCCAGGTTTAATACGTCTGAGTGGGTCTTTGTATTCGAATTCACCCAAGAGGTCATTGTAATATGACCGCTTCGATACAATAATCTCTTCCTCATAAAAATATCCAGCAAAAGCTCCCGCTAACCCGGAGCTTCCACCGCCGTTGACCCGCATATCAATGATCAAGCCGGGCACTCCAGCATCGATGAGGCTAGATATGTAATGATCCCAAAGTTGAGCGGTAAGATTGTAATCCGCTGAGAAAGTGTTTATACGAATATATCCAAACCCTGAAGGTTCTAATACTTCCCCAACGATGGGCGGGCTGATTTCATCAACGATAAAGGATGGAATCCAATTGAAAAGGGAGTCGTATTCCACTTCTGCTCTGAGCACAGATTGCTTGGTTTCGCTTTCTGGATTTCGATAGGAAATCTCGATTCGGGTGTTTGGGGAGACGCGAGTTAAGAAAACTAATTGTTCGAAACGGAGATGGTGTTCGGTGGAATAGGGGCCGAAGAATGGCTCGACCTCACCAATGGCATCTCCGATGGGGCGGCCATCCCATTCGAGGATTTCAGCACCCACCTCAAACCTTGCGCGGGCTGCTGGAGTGCCAGGGAGCACATCTTTCACAAGGACGCGACCATTACTTAATTCAACCAGAATCAACCCAAAACTGCCCCCAAAATTATCGTAAAAGTATTGACCCACTAAATCGTTGAAAGAAATCCCGATATGTCCATCGGGAATTTCGAAAGAAAATTCTTTTAGCGCTTCGAAAAATTCCAGGTCATTATTGGCGGAATTGATGCGTGATGAGTATTCGTCGTAGAGCGCATTCCAAGCAATGTTTTTATCTAGGGTGAATGGATATTCCTTTGAGATATTTTCGAAAAGGGCATCGAATGCGTCGGTGTAACTGAGATCGGAAAAATCATTTACGGCGAGTTCCCCTTCTAAAAGTGAAATTTGTGGTTGGGCCTCTTTATAAATTTTGAAGGGTTCTTGATCAAGATCGACGATATTGTATCCGGCTGGAATTGTTTGGGTGGAATCGTCTTCAGTAAAGAGCATTTCATCCTCGCCGAAGCCTGTGGGGAACCCTTGTTCATCATCCGGAGCCCAAACGATCAGAATCCCACCATTGATTTCGTGATCACGATCTGGGTCAGTGGTGGTAGATGCGTAGGCTGTAGACCAACCTGTGCCGTCGCGACCTTCCAAAAACGGCCCACCCCAGGTATTAGACCAATAGGCCACTGTGAAAACCAAGATACCGGGGTCACCCTCCCCGTTATTATCGACATCAATCAAGGTGCCTTGTGGAATAGCGGGGAGCGATAATTGGTAAGTAAGCGTTTCTTCATCGATCAATTCGACTGGACCAATCACCTGACCCTCAAGCGGAAACTCAAATTCCAAATCACGCTGGAAGAAACCACCCTGATCTTCGAGCATCACAAACGCCTCAGCAATAGTATCCAGGAAAAAGGGTGAGGTAAACGGAATCTCACCCGAGATGAAAACAGGTTCCAGGGGGTTTTCGGCTCCGGGCTTTACAGGGATTTCCGGGAGTGGAGTAGACGTTAGTTGTGGACTCTCAGTTGGCGAAGGTGTAGGGGAAAGATCGCTAAATAATGAGCAAGCTAAAGATCCCAGTAAAAGCGCCACCAAAATTCCGTAAATTGAAGCTTTTCGATGCATGATTCACTCCTAAACACATGAGGAAGTATGCCATAGAGAAATATTGGCGACAAGTTAGAGTTCAGTGAGTAATAAAATATTATTTGTTTTTCACTGATGTATAATTTATATGATAAGTTTTTTTAAAGGATTTGGTTGATGAACGATAATCTGGCGCAATTGGAGAAAATTGAACAGCAAAAATCTCTTAGTGATGATGTGATTGATGCTGTACTTCCCGTTGTCCAACACCACTATTATCAAGAGAAGAAAATTCGTGAAATTCAATGTGGAGAAATGAGTTCGTTTGCGCGTGGAACAAATAATGACGTTGCGCCAGATATTGACATTATCTTTTTGAAAGCTCCCCACGATGAAAACCGCGGATTTAAAGATTGGACAACTATTGGTACACGTCAACTTACTGGGAAAAAAGAAGGCATTACTTCAATCACCGAGTTACCGCAATACGATGTCAAAATAGCGCAAATGGTACCCGATTTGCAAGCAGTTTTGGGCGATTTTTTCACGGTTTCAGTAAGGGAAGTGTATTTTAACTTTTTGCGTACATGGGAAGGATTTCCAGGATTTGTATTCAATATTTCTTTACCTCACCCAGAATTTTTGCAAATTTCGGTTGATTTTAATTTTTATTATTCTGCAACGCATTATGGAATTGAGCATAACCGCCGATTTGTAGAATATTTCCAAAGAGTAGTCGATGATCTGGGTCCCGAAGTTGCGGTTCAATTCGTTGAAGATATAAAACTTGTAAAGCAAAAAGGGAAAGACAACGTCCGTGGGGAGGATGGCTGGATAGACCGTACAAAAAAATTGTTTGGTTTCATTGTTGAAGGACTATTTTGCCAGCGATATCCCCCTTATACTTATGCTGAACTGATGGGCGCCATCCTGTCTCATGAATGGGAAGCAGATGTAGAATTAAAAGAACATTGGGTGGGGGACCAATATAATCAGATTATCGATTCCGGTTTTAGTTTTAGCGGTTTGCTTCATAATCTGGTGTTTAAAAACGATTCTTTTCCTAAGGGTTCGTGGGAGAATTTATTACAGATTGCAGAGGAATATAAAAAATCTGGCTAATCTTTGAGCCAGATTAATTTCTCCGTTTGGCGTGTTTCTGTTCCCAAAGGTAGAATTATTTTTTAGACCTCTTCCACCAAATACTCCATATTGACGATCAGATCAGCCAGTGGCCGAAGGGATCGCACAACCTTGTGCTCCTGTTCGAGGACGGCCATTCGCCATTCATCGACTTTTTCCTTACCACGCAGAAGTTGGGCTTTCTTGGTTTCATGATATGTCAAATCGATGAAGACACGAAGGTCAGCATCAGCTTGAACTGCATACAACCCTTCGATTACCATGTGCCGCAAACCTTCAAAGCTTGTGACTAGTTGGTCTTCCTGATCAGTGAGCAAGTCGATGCAAGGCATGGTAACTTTTTTGGCATCGGCTTTAAAATCGGCCAAGTTTCTATTGATGGCTTCCCAATCATATTCCGTGTAACCAATGCTCTCGACGCCATGCGCCTTTCGCCAGGGATTACGTTCCTGTGGGGAAGTTTTGTAGTAATTGTCGATATGCATGATCTTGGCGGGGGTATTCTGACTTTTTAGTATTCGGGCTATTTCATGGCCCAATTCAGTTTTCCCTGAACCTGATTCGCCCCCCACCGCGATAACAATCTTGTCGCCTTCCATTTTGTTGATACGACCAACGATGGCTTTGGCAGCCTGTTTATGTTTTTCTTGGATGAGCAGTACGTCGCCTAACATAATAATTTCCTCGTTGCAAAGATTTCCATTGTTTACGTGAGTTCAATCCACACACCAGGTTTCAGGTCGAACTTCTTATCTTGGAGGATTACAGATTTTTGAGTATCCGCCGAAGATTTTACTTTAACATTTTCAGGAGAGACCTCAAAATAATAACGCGTTCCTTTGAAGCTAAGATTGAAATTCAGGCCGCGCCAGTTTGCTGGCAGGCTAGGATTGATCTGAAGGTGTTCACCATCCCATCGAAGGCCAGCGAAAGCACGCAATGCAAAGAGCACAGTCCCGGCCATAACTCCGGCATGGATGCCCTCTTTGGTTGTGCCGCCCTGGATGTCAATGAAATCGCTCTTCAAGGCTTCGATATAAAATTTCCAGGATAAATCTCCATCTCCGATCACATGCGCCAGGTAAGCGTGGACCAACCGGCTCAACGTTGAGCCATGCGATGTGCGGTTGATATAGTAGTAGAAATTGCGTCGTAAAATATCTTTGGGAGGATCATAACCTTTTTTCCGCAACAGATTGATTATCTCTTGCTCGCTGAGAACGTAAAAGGCCATTAGTGTATCAGCTTGCTTGGCGACTTTGTATGCATCCGGCGATTTCCCTTCTGCCTTGAGGATGCGATCCATGCGGTGGATATTATCGTATTTGTTTTGATAATATTCCCAGTC
The DNA here is from genome assembly GCA_964629085.1 of uncultured Anaerolineales bacterium. Classification (GTDB taxonomy): domain Bacteria; phylum Chloroflexota; class Anaerolineae; order Anaerolineales; family UBA11858; genus NIOZ-UU35. Next base: position 8,222 of record CAZVPR010000078.1, on the reverse strand, counting down.
GAGTTCTTCCAACTCGAAGTAGCCATCGAATTGCTCCAGGATGCCATCTTCCGAGAGAGAAATTTGCAATTTGCCCCCGATCACTCGCCAATGCTCTAATTCTGCATCTGAAAGCTGTATTTTCTTTAGCAGTGATTTTTTGAAAGATGAACTCATCTTGTCGAGCAAATCAAAAGCGCGCTCAAAGGCCCAACTTGCCAGCAGGTTGGTGTAGGTGTTGTCTTTTAAGCCGCCCTCATTTGAATTTGGGTATTTCTCGTGGAATTCATCAGGGCCCATCACCCGGGCAATTTCAAAGCGTCCTGTTTCTTCGTTAAGTGATGCTTTGCTGGCCCAAAATCGGCAAATTTCCAGAAACAACTCTGCACCATGCTCATCAAGGTACTTTTGATCCTCACATATCCAGAGATATTCCCAAGTGTTGAATGCTACGGAAAGATTCACATGGCGTTGGAGTGTGCTGTAATCGGGCCCCCATTCTCCTGATAAAGGATTTAGATGCAGCGTTTGGGTTTCTTCGCGCCCGGTAGCGCCGCTTTGCCAGGGGAACATGGCACCCTGGTAGCCGTATTCGTGCGCGTATTTTTGAGCCCCGCCGAGTCTATTGTAGCGATACATCAAAGCAGATCGGGCGGCTTCAGGGAAGTGCAGATCGATCAGCGGCAGGATATAAAGATCATCCCAAAAGATGTGCCCGCGATAAGCCTCACCGTGCAGGCCGCGGGCAGGGATACCCGCGTCCAAATGCTGATTATGGGGTGAATAGGCCGCGAACGTGTGGAACAGGTGCAGGCGAATGAGTTTTTGTGCCGTTCGATCCCCTTGAATTTGGATATCAGCTTTTTCCCAAATCTCACTCCAAGCAGCCGTACTATTCTGTCTCAACACTTCAAAGTTGAACAGGCTCTTGATTTTATTTTGAGCAGCCTGGAGGGGATCCTCCGCTTGATGCTGGTGAGATGTGAAAAGGGCGACTAACTTTTCTACGGTAATCGCCACCCCGCGTTGAGCTGGAACATCAAAGGAGGTAGTAACCACTCCGGGACGAGTAGCCACCCGAAAGTTGGGCTTTGCTTCCTGTCCATTGATTGAGACTAATAAGCGTGCCGCTTCCGCAATCAAAATATTCGATTGATTGGTTTTAACAAGCAAATAACTCAGATTACCTTTAAAATCTTCCTTGACCGGTTCGAGATGGCGGCTGTTCAGTTCCCGGTAGCGCGCCACTCCTGAATTATTGATATCGCCATCCAGGGCCGATTTAATGGTGATGGTTTCGTCATAGTTTAGCGGAATAATTCGGTAGCGAATGGCCGCCAAATGTGGATTGTCCATGCTGGCAAATCGCTGCGATTCGATGCGTGTTTCGCGGCCATTTGAGTCTTGTACAACCAGGCCGCGATGTAATACCCCGCTTCGCAAATCAAGCCTGCGAGTTATGTGGGAAACCTCGACCTGGTTGGGATCGAACCAATCACCATCACCAATTCTGAACGTTATTGGCAGCCAATTGGGGCAATTGACAAAATCCTCATTTGAAATCGTGCGGCCACCAACTTCAGAATCAAGCCGGTTGTACAGTCCGGCAACGTATGTGCCTGGATAATTGGTTTCGTTGGCTTTGGTTTCTTCGAAGGCTCCCCTGGTACCGAAAAATCCATTACCGACTGTCAGCAGGGTTTCTCTCGTGCCTTCTTTTGGTTGATCATAATCAAAATAACTGATCGACCATTGTTCTTCGGCCAGTCTTTTGGTCATCCACTCTTCGACAACTTGAATATCGATCTCGGACATGTCTTCGACGACGATATCCGCTCCATTGAGTTTCAAATCCAGCACATTGTTTTCGCGAGCAACGCCAATCACCAGTCCGAAATTGCCATTCGCACCAGCCTGGACGCCAGAAATGGCATCTTCCACAACCACAGCACGGTCATAAAACACGCCCAGATTATCGCAAGCAGTTGTAAAAATATCTGGCTCGGGTTTGCCATGCAATCCCAATTCCGCAGATACGACACCATCCACGCGTGTCTCAAACAGGTGCAGCAAATTGGTCGCCTCTAAAACCGTTTTGGTATTCTTGCTAGAAGAAGCAACCCCAATCCTAATGCCAGCATCCAGGAGATCGTGAATGAATTTGACCGTGCTGTCAAACACAACCACATTGCCTGCGGAAATTAATTCATTGTAATATTGGTTCTTTCGGTTCCCTAATCCACAGACTGTTTCTTGCCCAGGGGCGTCGCTGGGATCACCAATCGGCATTGAAATACCCCGCGATTCCAAAAAAGAAGCCACCCCCTTGTAGCGGGGTTTGCCGTCTACATAGGGAAGATAATCATCCTCATGTGTGAATTCTCGAAAGGGGGTTTGAGTTTTTTCCGCATGGTCGCGCAAATACTCATCAAACATCTGTTTCCAAGCAGTGCTGTGTATGGCAGCGGTATCAGTAATGACACCATCCAGATCGAATATTACGGCGTCGAAATGAAGATTTTTCATATTAGTGGCGAATGATAATTCCTTCGTTTTCACGCAGATTGAAAGAATCTAGATCCTCGATCCCGTCCCGGTCAAGGTGTGTGGAGAGTAAAACAAGGCCCGTCCCCTCAAATTCGAGTTTTTTAAGGACTCCTGTGAAGTTGAGTGCCACGGTGATGTTTAGACCTGCTCCCAAGCGTTGGTATACGAAACAATCTTCGGGGGTTTCTTCAATGGGTTGGTATTCCCCGTATTGGAGAACGGGGTTTTCATTACGAATGGCCAATAGTCGGCGGTAAAAGGTCAGCATGGATTGCTGGTCATTTTTCTGTTTTTCGACGTTGATCTGCTGCCAGTTTTCTGCCAAAGGCAACCAGGTTTTTTCACCTTCCTCGGGAGCAAACCCCGCTTTGGGTTCCAGCGACCACTGCATGGGTGTGCGACAGCGGTCTCGACCCCAGCCGGGAACTCGCAGCCCAAAAGGATCAAGCTGTTCCTCTATGGGAATCTCCACATCGGTCATGCCGATCTCTTCTCCGTAATAGATTGTCGGCGTGCCGCGCAAAGTTAGGAGTAACATCGCGGCTACGCGTGCTTGTTCTTTTCCATATCGGGTGGCGATGCGACCTTCATCGTGATTGCCCAAAACATAATTCGGCCAGGCCCAGGCGGGCAGTACAGCCTCGAGTTCATCGACTGCTTTTCGCACCGATTTGGCGTCCCAGGGGGTCTTTAGCAGTGAGAAATTGAAGGGCATATGAAATTCAAACCCTTGAATGGGGTTACCATAATATGTTGCCCACTCTTCCCAATCGAAGATGTGAATTTCGCCGACCGAGGTGCGCGGACTGATTTTGCCGTAATCATCGAGAATGGAACGAAACCCCCGATAGAACTTGTGGACATCGGGATGGCCCTTGTCATAAATATGGTTTTGGCTGTCATAATCGCCGTGCGGACGATGGAAAGCAATATCTTGAGTAGCGGGAGGGTTATCGCGCATTTGGGGGTCTTTCGCGATAAAATGAGCGACATCTACCCTGAATCCATCTACGCCCCGATCTAACCAGAAGCGTACAATATCGAACATGGCTTCGCGAACTTCGGGGTTGCGCCAGTTGATATCGGGCTGTTCTGTGAGAAATGAGTGCAGATAATATTGCTTTCTTGTCTCATCCCATTCCCAGGCGGGCCCACTAAAAACGGCAAACCAGTTGTTTGGTGGTGAGCCATCGGGTTTAGGGTCAGCCCAAACATACCAATCTTGCTTGGGGTTATCACGAGAAGATCGCGATTCCTTGAACCAGGGGTGTTGATCCGACGAGTGGTTGGGAACCCAATCGACGATAATTTTGATGTCCCTTTGGTGAGCCTGTTCAACAAGATTATCGAAATCATCCAATGTTCCAAAAAGAGGGTGAACATCGACATAATCAGCCACATCATAGCCGAAATCCTTCATTGGCGAAGGATAGAAGGGTGAAAGCCAGATGGCATCAATTCCTAGAATTTCACTGAGATAGTCCAATTTCCCACTGATGCCCTGTAAATCTCCAACTCCGTTTCCAGAAGTATCCTTATAGCTGCGAGGATAAATTTGATAAATTACGCCGGTTTGCCACCAGAGATAGTTGGCCTTTGTTGATTGTTCGTTATTAGTCATTGTATTGAAGATACTTGTTCTACACTATATTACGGTCACCGGGATTTGATGACCGTCATTTTTATTATTTTGTTCCTTTTTCCTCTCAACGGTTTCCATAGAGACGAAGGAGGCGATAGGGATATCCTTCAACCGGCGCGCTGATTTGTGTAAGTCGTTCGATTTCGGTTGAAGGCAGTTTTATCTTTGATATATTCAGATTGTCTTCAAGCTGTTCGGGGGTACGTACACCGATTATCACGGAAGAGACAGCTGGTTGCGCTAACAACCAGGTCAGGGCAATCTGTGAATGGGTAATACTATAATTTGTGGCGATATCATCCAGGGTATCGAGAATCTGCCAGTTTTGTTCTGTAGCACGACGATGCCAGGATTCTTCAGTTTCATCTGGCATGACAGCCAAGCGTCCATGTTGAGGTTTTTCGCCACGATGATATTTTCCAGTCAGGAAGCCTCCTCCCAGGGGCCCCCAAGGGGTAATACCAACACCTTCGCTCGAACAAAGGTCATTGAACTCGCGCTCAATATCACGTACAACCAGACTGTATTGGTATTGTGCGGCTATAAAGCGTGCCCAGCCATGGCGGTCGCTCAATCCCAATGATTTCATCAATTGCCAAGCTTTGAAGTTAGATACACCGATGTATCTAACCTTTCCCTGCTTTACCAAATCGTCGCAGGCGCGCAGGGATTCTTCAATGGGCGTTATTGGATCCCAACAATGCATGTAGAGCAAATCAATTCTGTCCGTCTGCAAACGTCTCAAACTATCCTCGACACTGTTAAATATGTGATTGCGAGATAGCCCTTGGTCATTGGGACCTTCACCCATGGGAAAACGGGCTTTGGTCGCCAGAACGAGTTTATCGCGGCGATCTTTGATGGCGCGCCCGACGATTTCTTCAGAACGCCCACCAGCATAGATGTTAGCTGAATCGATATGGTTCCCGCCTACATCCAGGTAATGGTGAATCATGTTGATAGCTGTGGCCTCATCGGTGCCGAGCGAGCCATCTTCACCAAAAACCATTGTTCCGAGACAAATCTCGGAAACGAGTAAACCACTTTTGCCGAGTGATCTATATTCCATATGAATCCTTATTCATTTTTTGTATCTTGTCAGTAATTCTAGACCGATGCCGGTGATTATTCCGACGACCAAACCGGCTAATCTTGGATCGGTAAAATCGCTTAGCGCGACTACCCAAGCCAAGGTGCTGATTACAACCCACCAACCAGCCATGGGTACCCATTCTCGGAGAATGTACCATTGGAAACTGCTTGAGGTAAGCCCAACAATTCCTGCAATGAGAAAAGCTGCTTGAGGGGTAACAATGGCGATGCTGATACCCCAGCCAAACATCCACCCGGCTGTGCTGAGGAGAATCCACCAACCGGTTTTTGGATAAAGAGGTCGCAATACCAGCCATTGAGCAATCCCCATCCCTAATCCTCCAACATACTCCAAAGGGAGAAATGAACTACCAATAAGCCATCCAAGGGTTGTTGCGAATATCCATTGCAGCCAAAATTTCCAATTGAAATTGGTATTATTTTTCATTATTGATGAGGGAGATTTTTAAAGTTGGTTGAAAGTTGCGATTTTCTTTTTCGCTATGACTGCCAGTCTTTTGCGGACTGGCAGTCAAATTTTCAGGAATTGATGTAAGCAACGTAAGAAAAATCTGTTGCTAGCCTTTTACTGAACCGGCTAACAAGCCACGGACAAAGAAGCGCTGCAATGAGAAGAAGACGATCAATGGTAGCAGCATCGAGATAAAAGCCCCGGCTGTCAGCAAGTGCCAATCTGATCCACGCGATCCAACCATTTCGGCGATGCGCATGGTCAGAACCTGGACATCTGGTTTAGCCCCGATAAATACCAGCGCGATCAGATAATCGTTCCAAACCCAAAGGAATTGGAAAATGGCGAAAGATGCCAAAGCTGGAATCGATAGAGGCAAGATCAAACGAGCAAAGATCGTAAAGTGCGATGCTCCATCGATGAAGGCCGACTCGAGAATGTCGCGAGGTAAACCCTTGATGTAGTTGAAGAGCAAATAAGTCGCGAGTGGAAGACCGAAGCCAGTGTGTGCCAACCAAACGGCTAAGAAAGTGCCATTGAGATCAAGGCGCACATAGTCTTTTAGTATCGGTACCAGCGCAATCTGCAGCGGAACGACCATCAAGGCTACAACCATCGTGAACAGGGGTTTGCGACCAGGGAAGTTCATCCAGGCAAAACCGTAAGCTGCGAAGGCCGCAATTAGGATGGGAATTACGGTTGCGGGGACTGATATGGTGAGGCTGTTTAAGAACGACCCAGTAAAATTATCTCCTTGGACGGTTTTGGTACTCCCATCCGCGGTTTGGATTGTGTATTCCTTTCCGGCTAAAACCTGTCCATAGTTTTCCAGTGTGAAGTCAGTCCGCATAGTCCATTTGCGTTCTTGAACTTCAATCCTGCCGAGACGTTTATTCCCCACCCAAGTCACTTTTTGTCCGTCGGGAGAGGTCACACCTGCTCGTAGTTCTTCAAATGTCCCAACGACTCCGGCGAATTCCATTTCACCGTCTCGGTCGAGATCGTCACCAGGTTCAATTTCTTCAACGGTAACCCATTCTCGGTGTGGCAATACCCACCACCAACCTGAAGTTTGGATGTCAAATCGGGTCCTAAATGAAGATACAAGCAAACCAAGTGTGGGAATGGTCCAAACTAGAACGAGCAAGAGCAAGGCACCATTTACAATGATGTCGCTGATTAATCTTTTGCGTGCAAAACTTTGTGTTTGGCTGCTCATTAGAATGCCTCCTCGTCCGCAAATTGCCGCAAGTTGTAAATCATAACGGGAATGACGGTGATCAACAGGACGATAGCGATGGCTGCAGCCAGTCCTTTGTTATTTGCTGTAAACGCTTGCCTGTAGAATTGCGTAGCAATAACATGCGTTGAGAATTGGCCCCCTGTCATTACCATTACGATATCAAATATTTTTAGCGTGAAGATCACCACTGTTGTGCTGACTGTTACGATGGTGCCCATGATATATGGGATCATAATACGGAAGAAAATCTGCACCTCCGTTGCTCCATCGACCCTAGCGGCTTCGATAAGCTCCTCGGGGATGCCTTTGATGGCTGCCGAGAAAATCACCATGGCATAACCTGTTTGCAGCCAGATCATTATAATGATCAGGAAGATGTTGTTCCATGGCTGCGTGATTAGAGCAGTCCATGCCTGAGGTTCTTGTCCCAAGGCAACCCAAATAGCGTTGAGCAAGCCTATCTGTGGATCGGCGATATCCTTTACCTCGTACATGAAGTTCCAAATCACGCCTGCTCCAACCATGGAGATCGCCATGGGGAGGAAGATCAAGGATTTGGCCAGATTCTCGAAGCGGCTACGATCAGCCAAAACGGCTACCATCAACCCAAAAATAACTGCCATTGAAGCTCCGAATACGATCCAAAGAATATTATTTCGGAAAGCAACGAGCATCGTGCGCTCAGTAAACACCGATATATAATTTTGCAGACCTATGAAATTGGTGCCAAACTGAGCAAAGAATTCCCCTGGAGCTGTAAAAAGAACACTAAAGGGAACTTCCGTTGGTCCAGATCTATTAAACAAACTGATCCAGAGGCTGCGGAATGTAGGTAGAGCCAGATACCAAAACAGGATTGAGATTGCAGGTCCTACGAAAATGAAGGGTTGTAGCCGTTTTACCCAATGTGGCGAAAGCTTCTCGACTAGCCAGTTGGAGACGACATAAAGTATAGCAGCGCCTCCGACACCCCAGACAATTGCGACCAATGAAACAGCGGTCTTTTCAGCAGTTCCGCTGGGAATAGTATCGCGCAGCCAGCGAAAACCGACGATGAGAACGGCGAAAGTGGTCACTGGGACGATCAGTGAAATCAGAATGCGGCCTATGGTAAGGGCAAGCCAATCAAGAAACCCACTTGTGCGAACTTCATAGTTGGTTGTAGGTTGCATGTTCTTCTCCTTTCAGGGCGATAAATGGATTGAAATTATCAAATTTTCTTCATTTTGGGTATGGATACCTAATAT
>CAZVPR010000077.1:0-22697 GCA_964629085.1 uncultured Anaerolineales bacterium | reverse complement strand
GGTGATGATGTTGTACTTCCCGCAGATCTCCCCCCCGGCTTCGATCTTCTCTCCAGTTTGAATATTGATGTCGACCAGAACGATCCCGAAAGCAGCATTGGTGAATTGTTGGTATCCTTTGAGTCGCCAAACGGTTTCGAAAATCAAAATCTGGTGATACTGCATTGGTCGGAAGAGGATGGCTGGGTTGAAATCGATCTTGAAGATACCGCCAATGGAAAAATTGAAGCACTGGCTGAAGAAGGCGGCTTTTTTGTTCTTGCGGCTGGAGAAGCTCAAACACCACAAGATGAAACCAATGGTGCCGAGGAAGTTGTTCCTACTGTCATCGATGAACCCGAAGTTGCCGAAGTTAATGGCAGCATTCAAACACCGCTCAACGGTCAAAATGGAGAGGATGTCACCATCCCATTACCCCAGGGCAACCAATTAGTTATTAGTCCAGATGCTGGGGATAATGTCTTGACGACCCCGGTGGACAGCAATTCCCTCCCAGGCACTTTGCCTGCTGGTTTCACACCCCTCAGCAGCTTATCGGTCGAAGTAAATGCCAATGGCAGCGGAGTGAATATCCTTCCCAGCGGTGAAACTATGCAAGTTCAGTTTGCGCTGCCGGAAGGCCTCACCATCGATGAAGTTTCCGTCATGATGTGGGTACCTACGGCAAATGGCGGCCAGGGCGGTTGGACAGAAATCCCATCACAACTTTCATCGGATGGCAGTGTGGTGGTCGATATTTTCATCGGAGGAACCTTCGTATTAGCAAGCAAATAACTTGGAATAGTTGGGTATTCAAAATTACATCTTCCTGAGGAATGAAACCTACCATGAGCAATGAAAAACCCAAAAAATTAATCAACGTCGAGACGATCATCACCATTGCCATTGCTTTGATTTCTCTCACCGGTGCAATGCTGGGTGTGATCCATGGCTCTTATGCGCGGCAGATCAATAAAACCCAGCGCAAAGCTTTATCCGCGACCATCAATCGTGAACAGGTAGATGTCATCGCCCACACCTGGATGTTCCAGGATTTGCGGGCATTCGCTGAATACAATCGGTTGAACGCCCTTGCGACAATCACCGAAATCGATGCCCAGGAAGCCGAAACACGCGGGGACAGGGCACATGCCCAAGAGTTACTAAACAAAGTCAAAGAATACCAAATCGCAGCAGCAGCTAAGGCAACGTTCTTCTCGCCACAATATGTGTTACCGGATGGCAACTTCGATGAAGAAAGTTTCCTGAATGACCAGTATCGCTTTGGGTCCCGCAATTTGGATGTTAATCCCGATAAAAGCTTTGAAAAAGTCGAACAACTCATCCGACAGGCATCCTTATTGAGGACCGGAATTTACGTCTTCTCTGTTGTGGTTGCCTGTTTGATTTTCGCCAAAGTCGCCAAAAGCAAACTGCGTTATCTCTGGGTTACCCTGGCGATACTGATCTTTTTGGGGAATATCATCTTTATTCTCATACAGCTTCAACAAAACAACATGTAACGAGGGCTAACAATGACAACACAAGCGACCGAAAAAAAATCTCCCTCCTTTGAGTTCAAAACCGTTGTCACAGTTCTTATGGCCCTGACCTCACTGTGGGTAGCTACAATTGTCTGGCTGCAAAGCGGCATGCTCTTGAACATGAATTTCGCCCTGCAGCAGTCGCAGGCAGAAGCCGTACGTGCGTTTGGTCAACTAACTCGTGCCGACCAGCGGGTCACCCACGGATTAGATATCTACAGCAAATGGCATGAGGCCGGCGAACATGCCGACCATTTTACGAACAGCGCCAATGCCGCCCGTCTTGGTGGGGACGAGCAAATCGCCGTGATCCATGATGAGGCTACAGACCGTTGGGAACAACTACAAGATCATCACAGCGAACTAACGCCGCTGCTCACGGACGAGTTTGATGGGCAATATATCAACTTTTACGAAGAACTGCACCGCGAATCGTATATCACGTATCAACTTCAATTGGCATTTGGACGAGAGGCAACCATTTGGGCAACCAAAGTTGGTGAAACTCGCACAGCCATTACGATGCTCTCCGTAACTCTCTTTCTCTTTGGTCTATCCCTGAATATCGATAATTGGGTACGCTTCCTTTTCGCCGGGGGCGCTTTCACATTAGAATTCATTACCGCTGTCATTATCCTTTTGGCCCTGCGCATCCCTATTGACGTCACAACCCGGGGGGCAATTGAACACTTTGTCGATGGGCAAATTTTCAGCAACATCGCCTATGTTGCCAGCGAGGAAGATGCCCAAGCTTATACCGAAGCAGCTCTGACCTCCTTTGATGCTGCCATCGCGCTGGACGATCAATTTGCCGATGCTTACCAATGGCGCGGGTTCACGTATATGCAAACTCGCATTCAAGATGCAGACCCAAAGCTCAATGCACTGGCGGCTGAGGATATGGAAACAGCCATTGCATTAGGTAATGATGGCTCCGTTGTTTACACCAACCTGGGGTGGGCATATACCTTATCGGGGAACTACGATAATGCCATAACTGCCCTGCATGAAGCCATCGAGGCCGAACCTACAGAGTGTACTGCACGCATGAATCTCGGGTTAGCGCTGATGGCAAATGGCCAGGATAATGCTGCCTCCCAGGCTTACGATCAAGCAATCGATTGCCTTTTACAAGAGTCCCCCGACGAACAAGCCAATTTATTTGCCTCAGCCATTACCGATCTTAACGACCTTGCCGAGCTTTCCCCAGGGAAAGCCAGTATCACCACACGCATCGACCAATTCAAGGAAAACGCAGCCAGCCTGAAACTGGTTGGAAACATATCTCCGGAGACAAGTGCAGCTCAAATCAGCGGGATCAACTTTGCAGGCGGTATTGGCGCCAATGGTGAGTTCGTGGATGTTGGGGATTCTTTTACTGCTGGCGTTCCTTCCATCTACACCATCATCAATTTTAAAGAGATGCCGCCTGAAACACCCTGGATGCTGCGCTGGACCCTGGATGGAGATCCTTTTGATGTGTATATTGATGACAGCTGGGGCGGTGAAACATCCGGCCAGGCGCGGGTGCGGCTGCGCGGGGCTCCACTCCCTAGTGGGAATTATTCAGCCGAAGTTTATGTCGGTGGAAAATTCCTCAGCAGCGCAGATTTCACGGTTCAAGAAGGTGATACGCAAACCATGCTGCCCCACATTTCCAGCTTCTTCCAAGTTCTGGTCAATCACCCTAAAGATTGGGTCGCCTTCGAAGATCACTCTGCCGACAGCTCATTATTCATCTCCCCTCAAGGGGATAATCAGAATTTCTTCTGGTACACCAGCTTCCCATGGGCGGATGAAGATAACGAAAGCGTATTATCTGGATTAATGGTCACCTGGTATAGTCAATATCCGGATATGGAATACAGCGAACCCGGAGAATTCTTCTTGGGTGGGCAGGCTCTGGCCAGTTATATGCCAGTAACGTATTCTGATGCAGATGGCAACGAACTTGCGGCGCTATTGGTTTCAATGTCATATCAAGGGGAGGCACATATGCTTGTCCTACAGGCTCCCAAGGCAGAATTCGATCAGACATACGACCTTATCTTTGATCCGATGCTGCGCAGTTTCGAGATTGCTCCATAATTCAAACTCCATTAAAATAAACCGAGAATGTTAAATCGTTTCAGGTTGATTCTGGTGATTGGCGGTCTGATCACACTTTGTGTTTCGATTGGCCTGATCAGTTTTTTGTATCAACCAACAGAATTATTGCAAACACAGGCCACATTGGCGCCAACCCTATTCATCAGCCCTTGACCCCACTCAAAGGAGAATCTTTTCATGCCCGATCCACGCGTCTCAAAACTAGCACAGGTTCTTGTGCAATACTCACTTGATCTGCAACCCGAGGAGCAATTTGTTTTCCGCACCAGCCCACTGGCAGAAGAGCTCAATTTAGCAGTCTATGAGCAGGCTATCAAGGCAGGCGCACATGTCACTTTGCAGATGAGCATGCCCGGCGCTGCCGAAATCTTTTATACTCATGCCAGCGATGCGCAGCTCGAATTCGTATCACCCATCCGCAGGTTGATTGCCGAAACTTTTACCGCCAGTCTCTACATCGAAGCCGAACACAACACTCGCGAACTCAGTGGTACCGATCCAAATAAACAGGCGCAAGTCAGCAAGGCCGGGGCCGAGGTCACCAAAATCTTCTTCGAACGGGCCGCACGTAAGGAACTCAATTGGTGCTTGACCGTCTATCCCACGCACTCTATGGCCCAGGAAGCTGACATGAGCTTGCGAGAATATCAAGATTTCGTCTATGGTGCCGGCATGTTGCATCTCGATGACCCGGTGGCATTCTGGAAAAAAGAGGGCGAACAGCAGGCCAAGTTGATCAACTGGTTAGCAGGGCGTGATCAGGTTGAGATTAAAGGCAGCAACGTAGATTTATCCTTCTCGATCAAGGATCGGAATTTCGAACCTGCGGACGGCAAATATAACTTCCCAGACGGTGAAATCTTTACCGGCCCCGTTGAAGAGTCCGTCAATGGTCATATCCGCTTCTCCTATCCGGCCATTTATGGCGGGCAGGAAGTCGAAGATATCGAATTATGGTTCGAGGACGGCAAAGTTGTCAAAGAGAGTGCCAGCAAGGGCCAGGAATTACTAACCTCATTGCTGAATACCGACGAAGGTGCGCGTTATCTTGGGGAATGGGGCATCGGCACCAATTACGGCATCCAACGTTTCACAAAAAACATGCTCTTTGACGAAAAAATTGGCGGCACTATTCATCTTGCCGTAGGTTCAGGATATCCAGAAACCGGCAGCAAAAACGATTCCGGTATTCATTGGGACATGCTCTGCAACATGGACGAAAGCGAAATCACCGTCGATGGCGATCTGATGTACAAAGACGGCAAGTTCGAGATTTAGGAACTCTTTTATCCATTTTTACGTCTTGATTATGTGCCAAACATGAACGGTAGGCGATGCTTTGGGTTATTTGGTCTGCTCATACTCATTCTTCTGGTGGCATCTTGCGCTCCAGCAGCAGAGGGCTATCCCAGTGAGGCAGAATCTGCCATTGAGGAAACTGCACCGCAGGATGAAGAGCTGGCTCCCGCCGAAGAAGCAGAACAACCCGCCATCGCCGAAGAGGCGGGTGAGACGGATTTAGCTGATGAAGCCGAAGAAGCTGCAGGCGCAGACCAATCCAACCTGGCAGCACCAGCCACTGCTGCACCCACAGCACTGCCCAGCCCAGCGTCCACGCAAGACCTCCCCACACCCACACCAGTTATAGAACCAAGAAAAATAGAACTGGAATGGCCGAACCGCATCCACCTGGGAGATTCGGATGTTGTCCGGTTGGCCATTATCCCCACAGATTCGGGTTATTCCCTAACCACAGAATTTCCTGACCACCAAACCATCACACAAGATGTGCCCATCGTTCGGCCCAGCGGGTACGATCTCTTTGCCGTTGCCCGGCTGGAGGGGGTCAATTTCGATATCGCACCCTCTGGTGAACAAGCCTACCATTTTCCTGAAGGCCAACCCGTTACCTGGCATTGGTCGCTAACGCCAAAACAACCCGGAAACCATCGCCTGACGATATCTTTATCCATTCGCTGGGTACCAAATAATGCGACATCTGGGGATGTACGAGAAGGGATCGCTTATTCCAAGGGTCTCGATGTCTACGTACCCTCTTTCCTGGGATTGACTCGTGGTCAGGCTATGACGACTGGGTTTTTCGGTGCAATTATCGGCAGCGCGATCAGCCTGTTCGGTTTGCTGCGCAAGCCTAAATCAATACGCCGCGCCATCGAAGTCCGATCTCCCAATGCGCAAGTTTCAATCGAACTTCCCGCAAACCTAAACCTTGAGCCTGCTGAGAGACAATTGCTGCAAACTCTTTTCTATCGCTATCACAAATTAACGGTGCTGCAGGAATTTCGCTCAGGATATTCAGGGGCGCGCACCTTTTTGCTGCTGCCACACCGGAGCGATGGACGCACGGACGCCCATACGATTGCCAAGATTGGGCACAAGAACATCATCCATCAAGAATTCACCAACTTCGAAACGCATGTCAAACACACCCTGCCTCCAATCACCGCACGCATACAGCAACGGCCTGTGAGCGTGCGCGGCAGCGAACTGGCAGCACTGCAATATACCTTTATCGGTGAACCGGGCAGCATGCCGGTCTCACTGCGTCAGACTCTGCGCAAAAAGACGGATCCGATGTACATCCAAAAGTTATTCGAAACTTTTGGACCAAATTGGTGGACGCAACGCAATGCACGCACATTTTCTTTGAGCCAGGAATATGATCGCTTACTACCACCCCACTACGTTGTTGAACCGGCATCAGGGAAAAATGACTACGTTCTGGATGGCCAGGCACCCTGGCTGACTACTATTCCAATGGGTGAGCATGTTTCTCTAAGGAATTTTAAGGATAGCGAACCTCGCGCGGGGCACATATCATTGAAGGGAGTGTCTGTTTCAGGTCAATCACCGTTGCGAGTTCATTGGCTCGGCCAGCCCTTCTCCCGTTCTGTTACGGGCCGGATTATTGCGACGCGTTCATCGTTGCTCAAAGAATATACCCAGGATATGGATCTTTTCGGCCGGCCCGATCCCTTGGAGAAGTTGCCTGCAGTGCTGCAAGAAACCATCTTGGCCTCTCATTCCATAATTCACGGCGATCTCAACTTGGAGAACATCCTGGTCGGCCCAGGGGATATTATCTGGCTGATCGATTTCGCCGAAACGCGCTTTGGCCACCCTCTGGCTGATTTCGCCCACCTGGAAACAGAGATTATCTCGCATATCATCGCGCCACAGGTTGAAAATCCACAGGAATATCTAAAACTGTTCGATGCTGTCCTTGCAGGGAAACAGCCAACTTTATTGACAGAATTTCTCCCTTTATTGGTTGAAATTCACAACATCGCATCTCGCTGTCAGGTCGACCCTGCTTCGCCGCGTGAATATCTGCTGGCATTATTTATGTCATGTTTGGGGGCAATGAAATATCAAAACTTGGATCCCCACCAAAAACATCTGCTCTATTTAAGTGCTGCCTCGCTAATCCAGACTCTCTGATCCATCCATTCCATAAATCCTTCCCGAATTCTCAAAAAATAGTGAACCCGGCCTGTTTTCGAGCGTAATATGTATGTAAGCCATCGAATATGACAACCACCTCGGTGACGACCTGGGCGAGCCATAATTCGATTGGTCACCCTCCCGGAGGCTGGTTTTATTCGGGGGCATGAGCAACCCCCGGCATACTTCCTTCTATCAAACGTACTCCTCCCCTTCGGGAGGGCTTGCTTTAATTTGTCAACACGGTGTCAGGGGATCATCAACAAGATATCAAGCCTTTTAACTTGTTGGATAGTAAGCTCAGATTGATGTCATTTCTCAATCAAGGAGCTTACTATGAAATATTCATTCCTAATTTTGCTGACCATCATCCTGGCGGCCTGTTCATCCCTCCACGCGCCTCAATTGATAGCAGAATATCCTGATGAATCGGCGATAGCCATCTATCCCAAAACTACATTCCCAGAACATGAGCAATCCATCGTTTACCATGCCAACCTCTTACTCGATGTTCGTCAGGTAGAAAAAGCTGCCGAAAATGCGATTTTGTTAGCGGAACACTTCGAGGGTTACCTGGTCAGCTCGCGTTCGTGGATACAAGATAATGAAAAGATTGTTCACCTGGTGTTGGCAGTGCCTGCCTGGTACTTTGAAGAAATGCGTACGGAGCTAATCCGCTTGGGAGACCTGCGCTCCGAGCAGATCTCCGGGAATTTTCCGTCTCTTGATGATCAAGAATGGCGACAATATTCCTACATCACTGTGCAGCTTCACCCCAAATCTACAGCTTTGCCCCGCCTAACATTACCGGACTGGCGACCCATCCAAACTTTTCATAAAGCTATCGAAGTTACCGGCGCAATCTTTGCATTTCTATTGGATGTCATAATCTGGATATTGGTAGTGCTTGGTCCATTTGTTTTCCTCGTATGGCTTGGAAAACGCATCCTCAAAAACAAGGCGAGTTCGAAATCTAATTCTTCAGATTAAAACCTTGTTAGAATAAGGACCTCATTACAATTTTGATTGATCGAGATAATAGGAAAATCACATTTGAATCCCAATTTTGATATCATCACCCCCAATTTTCAATTTGACGGAGATTTCCTGGATGCGACCCCCTTTGGCGGCGGTCATATTAACGATACCTATCGTGCGCGCTTCCAAAAGGCCGATGGTTCGATGCATCAATACATCATTCAGCGTATCAACCATAGCATCTTTCAATACCCAGATCAGGTGATGCACAATATCATCATGGTGACGGGATTTATCCGTAAAAAATTGGCCGCCATTGGGCAAAATCTCGAACAGGGCACACTCAACTTTGTTTCCACCACAGATGGACAATATCTATGGAAGTCACCCCCTGGTAATTTTTGGAGAGCGTATCACTATATTGAAGGCGCTCGTACTTATCGCAAGGCTGTTAACCCAGAAATGTTTTACGAGGCGGCCAAAGCTTATGGGAATTTTATCTATTTACTCAATGATTTTCCCCTAGATAAATTATTTGTAACCATTCCAGATTTCCATAATACGCCTCGTCGCTTTCAAACTTTCTTAAAAGCAATTGAAAGCGATCCGGTAAACCGGGGCAATTCAGTTCAAAAAGAAATCGAATTTGCGACGAGTTATCGGGAAGAAATTGATCGGTTAGCCAAATTAGTGAATGCTGGGCAGATACCGGAGCGCGTGACCCACAACGATACCAAAATCGATAATGTCATGATCAGCAAGGCCTCCGGAAAATCCCTCTGTGTCATAGATCTGGATACTGTCATGCCTGGATTGGCGATGTTTGATTTTGGTGACCTCATCCGTTCTGGCGCTAATCCGGCTGATGAAGATGAAGCAGATCTTTCAAAGGTCCACTTAGATTTGGCTGTTTTCAAGCAATGTGTTCATGGATTTTTGGATTCCACCAGACAAATTTTGACATCGGTGGAAATTGATCACCTGGCCTTTAGCGCCAAATTGATCACCCTCGAGCAGGGTATTCGTTTTTTGACGGATTATTTGCTCGGTGATCCCTATTATAAAACCCAACGACCGCATCATAATCTGGATCGATGTCGTACGCAATTCAAATTAGTTCGTGATATGGAAATAAATTTCGATCAGATGAACCAAATTGTTGAAAGGTATCGATAAACCATAATTGGTCTTCGTTCCTAATTCAACTTCTTAATCATGCGAACGCATTCTAAATGTCCGTGCATTCGTTCCTCAACAAACTGCCAACCCTCTACTTCATAAAAAGTAACGGCCGTAATACTCGCATCCAGCCAAGTTTCTCGGACACCTTGTTCCCGCATATCACGATATGCGGTTTTCATCAGTTTTGTAGCAATCCCTTGCCTGACGTAATCCGGGTCCACAAAAATCGAACAGAGTTCGTTCGTCTCAGGATTCCAGCGCACATACCCAACAATTTGATTTTTTACTTCAGCGACAAATGCTCGGTGCAGTTCTAAACGTTTCCGATATTCCTCTTCGGTGCTATCTCCTACCCATTCTTTGAGCTGTTCAGGGGAATAATCTGACCGACATAATTGCAAAACAGAACGTTTACGTATTTCCATAATAACTAGTGCATCATCGATCTCAGCATTCCGAATTTTCATTTTCTCATACTCACAATTTGGAGAGAATAGCGAGCATTTCTGCACCAACCGGTGGCATGCAACCAGAGTCAAATGGCAATTGTAATATTCAGTTCACAATAGTTTCTTTACTAGCGCGACGGAAAATGTAATAATACTTGTATTCTCCAATTCGCTGGACCTGAATTAATTCCCACCCTATTCGATTTAGCACCGACATTCCTTTTTCAAGGTTAACTATTTGACCATTTTCCCCTTCACTATAAAGAATATCGAACCCCAGTTTTGATAATTCGATTACATCACTTTCATTTGAAATTTGAATTGTGGGTGATACGTTTGCTGGATTTTCGCCAACTTTATATACACGATAATCCCAAAACACAGTAGATTGTTCTTGTTGAATTTTAAATATTTGCTTTAGCAGGTCTGAATTTTTTGAAACGATTACAGGTATTAATATCAATAAAGCCAGCATTAATACATCCGTAATAGAAGCATTTACATTCGTAACCAGCTTTATTACAGTGAGAATCAACCAAGATACGCCTATCGAATAAACAGCTACAGGCAAATCATTCTTTATAAGGCCGCTATTGCTATAAAGCTTTGTCCCCAAAGATTTACTAAGAGCTTTCAAATCAAATTCTCTAAGATTATTCTTCATTTTATAATGTGATTTCTACTTGATATTTGTTGAATATTGGAAATTTCAGAATATGTTTTTTGTCAGTAAAATTATAATGTATGGCTTATGAAAAACCCGGTTTCTTTGGACTCTTTTCATCGAATTCACATCAAGCGTAATGTATGAATGATATAGATAGCAATTCCCTCTGACATGAACTCCCCTGATGACCAATCCAGCACCCCAAATAAACGCCTAGAATAAACCAAAAATCAAGCGGTGATCGCCGGCATTCCAGTACAGGTATTGTGAAAAGATAGGCCAATCTCTGAGGAGAAAAAGCCCATACTGTCGGACTATTAGCCCCAATCTCGAATCAAGATTAGCCCATACTGTCGGACTATAAGCCCCAATCTCGAATCAAGATTGGCCCAATCAGGGTGGCGACATGGTCGTATCTTTCAAAATTAATAGCCCTGGATTAGCCAAAATATAGACGAATTTTTATTTATTTCCCGAGGCCCCCTATTCTCGCCGCAATACCGGGATCATCAACAGTCCCAGACCCCTGAATTGCAGGCCATCTTTGAGAGCCGCCTGTAACTCATCCTCAGTTGTATCTGCGCCCAAATTGCGCACCAGTTCCACCCCACAGGCCTTGGCGATGGCCTCCATATCCAACACGGGCGCGGTACCGCCCAACGCATCTCTGCCCGTTCCCATGCTGGGCTGCAAGCCCGTCGAAGCCGCCCCACTGTTATCCAGCAAGATCATCAACAATTCAGTTTGATTATAGGCCGCGTTGCAGATCGCCGGAATCGTTGAGTGAAAGAAAGCCGAATCGCCAAAGAAGGCCACAACCTTTTGCGTGATCCCCGCTTTGTACAGGCCGCTACCCACGGCGACCGCCGATCCGATGGCGAACTTGGCGTCAAGCTGGTCAGCGACCTTGACCATGCAGCCCGGATCCGCGATGATGATCGGGTCCATCTTCAACTCATCGCAAACCCCACGCACCCTGTCTAACACATCCTCATAGGGATAATGCTGGCAGTGATTAATCTTCGCAGGACGTTCATCGGCCTCATTTTCTGCCCGGTAATCGACCGTGGGCACGAATCCAGGAATGAATTGCTCCAGGGCTTTCAATATCTGCCAACGATACAGCTCCCCTTCCCATTGCACATGACCCGACCGCTTACCATAGATTTTCGCCGCCGTGCCTGCTTCGAAAGCGATCGCTTTGAGTTGATCTTCCACAAAGGGGTCAATTTCCTCAAGTACCAGGATGGCTTCGCAATCGGTCAGGAATTGGGAAATTTGTATATTGGGAATTGGGTATAGGGTATTCAAGTTAAAAATTTTGATCCCATTCAAGGTTGAATCACCCAACACATCCAGAAGCTTGATATACGCAAACCCGACCGCGATGATCCCCTTCTCTCCCTCTCCAATAATTTCATTATGGCCTGATCTTTCAGCCCAATCCTCAACGTCAGCCAGTCGTTGGTGCAGATGACCGTGCATCTCTACGGCGTTGCCTGGATAAGGCACAAAGCGGTAGGGTTCGTGCTCAAAACCCAAATGCGGCTGTTTACCATTTGCCAGATCAACGGGAAACGTTTCTACTGCCTGGGCGTAGCTGCGCGTCACTCGCAGGATCACCGGCAAATCAAATTCTTCTGAAAGGTCAAAAGCTTCCCGCATCATTTCGAATCCCTGCACCGGGGAAGCCGGTTCCAGCATGGGCAACTCCAACATATGCGCCAGCAAGCGTGTGTCCTGATCGTTCTGTGAACCATAGGCTCCAGGGTCATCCCCCAGCAGGATCACCAGCCCACCCCGGACGCCTGTCAGGTTCAAACACATCAGCGGATCCACCATCACATTCATCCCCACGCTTTTGGTGCACACCAATGAGCGCCGCCCAGCCATCGAAGCGCCGATGGCCAATTCCACTGCTACGCGCTCGTTGGCCGACCACTCTACATAGATATCGTGCTCATTGGCCATCTCGATTAACTTATTCATCGTCCCCGAACTGGGCGAACCGGGATAACTGGTCGCCATCTTGATTCCCGCAGCTATGGCTCCCAGGGCCAGGGCCTGATCTCCATCGAAATTTCCATGCATATGTTGGTCCTCTGTATTCTCCGCGAATGCCAGGTGACTGTCATCTTTCAGATAACAGTCACCTTTGATATTAAAAGGCAATTTCACACCACATGGCGCCATCTGTCAATTGAGTCAACACTTTGTCAGCCCAATATCAGTCACTCATCAAGGCAAAGATCCGCATATCGGATATCTTTGATACAAATCAATTAGAGAACCCCTTATGGAGGTAAATCCGATGAACCCCAAACAATTGATCAGCTCATTTTTACTTCTCATCATCTTACTCAGCGCATGTGCTCCCGCTGCCCTGGAAGCTCCGCTAACCTCACCTGTTGAAGAGCAGGCTGAAATAGAAAGGCCCGCTACGTCAGGAGAAAAGCTTTCAGATGAAGGAAATATCTCATCTCAACCAGCAGATACAACCGGCGCAGAATACGCAGGGGCCGAAGCTGAGGATCACGAAGCTCAGGATCACGAAGCTGAAGAATCCACAGCACAGAACGAATATCAACCACCGCAGCCTACAGCCCAATCGGCTGATCAATCAGCCATTGCCCAGCAGCCCCTACCAACACCGGCTCCAACGGCAATTGCCAATCCTTCACGCCCTCCGCAAAACAATTTCTTCGAGGATTACGGCGTCAATCCCTTTGTGGACTCCTACGAAGACCATCTCTCCACCTTCGCTCTGGATGTCGACACAGCCTCGTACAGCGTCGCCCGCCGCTACGTCAACGACGGTCACCTGCCCCCAGCCGATGCCGTCCGCGTGGAAGAATTCGTCAACTACTTCGATCAGGGCTACCCCACACCCCCGAATGTTGCCTTTGGCATCTACGCAGACGGTGCGCCTTCACCTTTCCATTACGATAACTCGATCATTTTACGCTTTGGCATCCAGGGGTATGAAATCGCTGAAAATGCTCGCAAGCCTGCTAACCTGACCTTCGTGATCGACATTTCCGGCTCGATGGACATGGAAAATCGTCTGGGGTTGGTCAAACAATCCTTGCAAATGCTGGTAGAGCGCCTGCGCCCCGACGACAGTGTGGCCATCGTGGTCTACGGCTCCGATGCCCGCATTGTGCTTTACCCCACCCGCGGCAGCGAAAAGAACGCCATTCTCAACGCCATTTACAGTTTACGCCCCGAAGGCGCTACCAACGCCGAGGCTGGCCTTCAATTGGGTTACCAGGTTGCCTGGGGCGCTTATAACCCCGAAAGCATCAACCGCATCATCCTGTGCTCGGATGGCGTAGCCAACGTCGGCGAAACAGGTCCCGAGGCTATCTTAGAAACTATCCGCGGCTATGTCGATCAGGGCATCTCTCTGACCACCGTCGGCTTTGGCATGGGCAATTTCAACGACGTGCTCATGGAACAATTGGCCGATAATGGGGATGGCAGCTACGCCTATGTGGATACGCTGGACGAAGCCGAAAAGCTCTTTGTGGATGACCTGACATCCACTTTGCAAACCATTGCGCGGGATGCCAAGGTTCAAGTGGATTTCAACTCCGAAGTGGTCGGCTACTACCGTTTGATCGGCTATGAGAACCGTGACGTCGCCGACGAAGATTTCCGCAACGATGAAGTCGACGCCGGTGAAATCGGCGCCGGACACAGCGCGACAGCCCTCTACGCTGTCATTCTGCACCCCGGAGCTGAAGGCCGCATTGCCACCGTGCAATTACGCTGGGAAGACCCGGATACGCACCAGGTCACCGAGATCAACGGCAATTACAACACCTGGGATGTAATCAACAGCTTCGAGAACGCCTCAGCCCGCTATCAGTTGGCCGTGGTTGTGGCACAATACGCCGAAATTCTGCGTCAGAGCCCCTGGGCAGGTGAAGTATCCCTCCACCAACTTGTTGACCACGCCTACCGACTCTCCGGCATGTTGTGGGACGATGTCGAAGTCAGCGAGTTCGCCAACCTGGTTTCCCGTGCCAGCCAGATTAGAGCGTTGGGACAATAGTCTCCAATTATGCGCACACTCCCTGGAAATTTTCAGGGAGTGTACATTTAAGAACCCTTTGGATGTTCTTAAAAGGCATAGGATGTGGGGGACAAATCGAAAACCAGTTCCCAGCTCATTTCCCAAACAGCAAAGCGGCGATCGCTTCAGCAGTAGGGTACAGCGCAACCGCTTCCTGGTTGGTCAAAAGGATGATGACGGTTTCATCGTCAAGGTAACGGCGAATTTCCGCTCTATACCCTGGGTACATGCCGCCGTGAAGCACATATCCATATTCTTCGGGGGCGATAAACCAGCCGAAGCCATAACTCCAACCGGTGCTGCCATCAAAGCTATAATACTTGCCATCCGGGACCGCCACCTGGGGCGTGAACATGGCACTGAGCGAAGACTGGGGCAAGAGCTTTTCCGTGGACAAAGCCTGGTCCCAAAGATACATGTCCTCCACTGTGGAATAGATCCCACTCTCTGCAAACGAACCGTAGACTGGCTGTAAAGCGATATCTCCCTCGGCAGTGGAGTAACCCTTGGCCAGGTCAGTCTGTTTCAAGTCATCCACGCCGCTATTCGACATGCCCAAGGGCTCGAAGATGTTCTCCTGTAAGAAACTCGCATAGGATTGCCCGGACACGGTTTCAATGATCCTTCCAGCCAGGTTATAGGTCAGATCCTGGTACTGGAACTGTTCTCCCGGCGGGAAGTAAAGCGTGGCAGACTCAGGAACCATCTCATCGCCCGAAAATGAATACCTGGTAGAGGTGGGAAGGCCGGCCGACTGCGAAAGCAGGTGGCGGATCGTGACCGGCTCAAAAATCTCGGGGCAATCGGGGATGTAGTCGCAGATGTTATCGTCAATGTTGAGTTTACCCTGCTCCTGCAGCAGCAAGATGGCCATAGCCGTGAATTGTTTGGTGATGCTGGCGATCTGGAATTTGGTTTGGGGCGTATTTGAGATTTCATTCTCACGGTCGGCGAAGCCATAGCCCTGGCTCAGAATCACCTGACCAGCGCGTGCCACCAGAACCGCACCATCGTAAACGCCGTCCTGGTGATTTTCCTGCACCAGAGCATCGATTTCGGCAGCCAGCACTTCAGGGTCTGGGGTCGGGGCAACAGCGGGTCCGCAGGCGCTCACCATTACGGCAAGCAACAGGATGAAGGTCATCTTTTTCATGTTTGTTCTCCTATCGAAAACCAGTTTCCTTCTCATTCCCCAACCAGCATACCGGCGATCTCTTCAGCAGTAGGATAAAGCCAAACCGCTTCATGGTTGCAAAGCTGGATAATCGTGACGTTGTCATCAGTATAACGGCGAATTTCCGCTCTAAAACCTGGTAACGTCCCACCGTGAAGCATATATCCCAACTCTTCGGGCGCAATGAACCAGCCGAAGCCATAACTCCAACCAGTGCTGCCATCGAAGCCATAATACTCCCCGTCAGGGACCGCCACCTGGGGCGTGAACATGTCCTTGAGCGCAGACTGGGGCACGAGCTTATCGGTGTACAAAGCCTGGTCCCAAAGATACATGTCCTCTACGGTGGAATAGACCGAACCCTCTGCAAACGTATACATCGGCAGTAAACGGTTATCTCCCACAGCATCGGTGTAACCCCTGGCCAGATCAGTCTGTATTAAGTTATTATCCACGCCGCTGTTCGACATTCCCAACGGCTCGAAGATGTTCTCCTGCAAGAAACTCGCATAGGATTGCCCAGATACGGTTTCAATGATCCTTCCAGCCACGTTATAGGTCACATCCTGGTACTTGAACTGTTCCCCAGGCGGGAAGAAAAGCGTGGCAAACTTGTTCACCATCTGGTCGCCCGGCACTGAATACGCGGTATTGTTAGGCAGGCCGGCCGACTGCGAGAGCAGGTGGCGGATCGTGACCGGCTCAAAAATCTCATGGCAACCGGTGATGTAGTCGCAGATGCTATCGTCAATGTTAAGCTTACCCTGCTCCTGCAGCAGCAAAATGGCCATAGCTGTGAATTGTTTGGTGATGCTGGCGATCCGGAATTTGGTCTGGGGCGTATTTGGGATTTTTCCTATACGGTCCGCGAAACCATAGCCCTGGCTCAGAATCACTTGACCATCGCGTGCCACCAGAATCGCACCATCGTATACACCATTCTGGTGATTTTCCTGCACAAGAGCATCGATTTCGGCAGCCAGCGCCTCAGGGTCTGTTGGGGCATCAGCGGGTACGTAGGCGCTCACCATTACGGCAAGCAACAGGATGAAGGTCAATTTTTTCATGCTTGTTCTCTTTCGGTTCAAAAAATGTAGGGTTGCTGTTTTCGATCAGCGAACTTTCGTTCACGAGCGCGGAGCAAGCATCAGCGCCCAACTCCAATTAATACGCCATCAAAATCGGATTTTCCAAGACAGCGCCAATATCGGCCACAAAGCGGGCAGCCACAGCGCCATCGACAATGCGGTGATCGGCCGACAAGGTCATGCGCATCACCGGGCGAGAAACGATCTGCCCGTCATCATCGGGGATAGCTTCATTTTGGGTGGCGCCCACGGCCAAAATGGCGGCTTCGGGGGCGTTGATGATGGCGTCGAACTGCTCGATACCAAAAGGCCCTAGATTGGATATCGTGAAGGTGCCGCCTTTGACATCGGCATTGACTAATTTTCCATCGCGCGCCCGTGTCGCCAGATCATTGACTTCGGCGGCGATTTGCGCCAGGCCCTTTTGATCAGCGTTTCGCACCACGGGCACGATCAGCCCACTTTCCAGGGCTACGGCCACACCGATATTGACATCCCGGTGCAGCAGAATCTGGTCGCCCTGCAGCGAACTGTTCAAATAGGGATGCCGCTTCAAGCTGCTGGCAACCAGTTTCACCATCAAGGCCGTGGCGGAGATTTTCTGACCGCCCGACTTTTCGGCCACCGCATTCAACGCACTGCGTGCGCCGACAAACTCGGTCATCAGCACGCGTGAGGTGAAGCGGATATGGGGCAGTTGCTGGTAGTTGGCCGTCATGCGGTCGGCGATCGTTTTTCGCATGCCAATCAGTGGGACCACATCGGGCTCTGAGACAGCTTCAAACGGCGAGCCCACCTGAACTTGCTGATCCATAAAACCGAGTACATCCGCGGATTGAATCCGTCCTTGGGGGCCACTGCCCACCACTGAAGTCAGATCAACCAGATTCTCTCTTGCCACCCGCCTCGAAGCGGGCGAGGCATATACCTTGCCATCAACCTTCTCTTCTATCCCCCCAGATAACCTTGCTTCGACATCGGCCTTGGTGATTTTGCCACCATCGGCCGAGGGCGCAACCGCGCTCAAATCTACGCCATGGGCTGCGGCCATATTCTGGGCGACGGGCGTGGCTGCTGGCCCGGAGGCTTTCTCTGCGCCTGGCGCGGGAGTACTCGCTTCTGCCTTTGGGGGTGCTCCTGCTCCCTCGGGCAGGGACTCGCCTTCGGAGAGCAAATAGGCGATCACCGTGCCAATGGGAATCTCATCGCCTGGTTTGGCCGAGATTCCACCTAATATTCCAGAACCTGGGGCCTCGACATCCACGGCGACCTTATCGGTCTCGATCACCAGCAGGATCTCGCCCTCGTTTACCTGCTCACCTTCTTGTTTGCTCCATTCGACAACAGTGCCAGATTCCTGGTCCATGTCGACTTTGGGCAGAATGACTTCAATTGCCATATTACACCTTCAATTGCACCAGTTGGCGCGCTTTTTCGATGATATCCTCGACCTGAGGTACAGCGGCGCGTTCCAATTCCGGGTTATAAGGAATGGGCACTTCACGGCCAGCCAGCCGAATGATGGGCGCTTCCAGATAGCCAAAGGCTTCGCTTTCGGCGATCACGGCTGCCAATTCGCCACCATAGCCGCCGGTCTTGACCGCTTCGTGCACAATCAGCACTTTGCCAGTCTTCTTGACCGATGCGACAACCGTATCCGTATCCAGGGGGCGCAGCGTGCGCGGATCGACCACTTCGACCTCGATGCCCTCTTGGGCTAACTGGTCCGCCGCTTCCAGCGATTTCTTGATCATGATGGATGTGGCCACGATGGTCAGGTCGCTGCCTTCCCGTTTGATGTCCGCTTTACCGAGGGGGATGGTATAGGGTTCTTCGGGCACCTCACCCTTGGTCTTGTAAAGCAATTTGTGCTCGATAAAGACCACCGGGTTATCGTCACGGATGGATTCGATCAACAGGCCTTTGACATCATACGCCGTGGTGGGCATGACCACTTTGAGACCTGGAACGTGAACGAACCAGTTCTCGAAACTTTGGGAGTGGTGCTCGGCCGCGCCGGTCCCCGACCCGGCGGGCGTGCGCAAAACCATGGGCACGGTGGCCTTGCCGCCAAACATGAAGCGCAGTTTGGCAGCCTGGTTGACCAACTGCTCCGAGGCCAGAGTGGTGAAATCCATGAACATGATCTCGGCAATCGGGCGCATACCGATCAGGGCCGCACCCGTGGCTGCCCCGGCGATAGCTAACTCGGTGATGGGGGTGTCCAGGATGCGTTCGGGGCCAAATTGATCCAACATGCCATACGAAACCTGAAAGGCGCCGCCGTATTCACCGACGTCCTCACCGATCAGGAAAACGCTCTCGTCGCGCTCCATTTCCTGGGTCATAGCTTCGCGTACCGCTTCAAGGTAGGTTATTTCTCTCACCATGGTGCGTATACCCCCTCTTCCAGCGTGGAGACGTCCGGATCGGGACTGGTCTCTGCAAACTGGCGCGCTTCTTCGATCGTTTCATAAGCCTGCTCTTTGATTTTTTCGGCCCCTTTTTTGGTCAGCAGTTTTTTCTTGGTCATGGTTTTTATAAACCTTTCAATGGGGTCTTTCTCTTTCCAATCATTGATCTCTACTTGCGTGCGGTAGCGATTGCGGTCGCTCTTGGAGTGGCCGCGCCAGCGATAGGTATCACAAACCACCAGGAAAGGCCCACCGCCGCCGCGTGTGTGCTCAACGGCCTCGGCGACAGCTTCCAGAACCGCTTCCAAATCATTGCCATCGACGGATTTCCCAGGCATACCATAGCACTCAGCAAAGGAGGCCAGGCGCTGGCTGTTGGTCCATTTTTCGGAAGGGAAGGACATAGCATATTGGTTGTTCTCACAAACATAGACCACCGGCACCTGGTAGATCACGGAGAGCGACATTGACTCATGAAAGGCGCCGGTTGAGGCCGCGCCGTCTCCAAAGAAGGAAATCAGGATCTTGCCTTCGTCCTGCATTTTCAAGCCAATCCCGACACCCACCGCCATGGGAATACCGCCGCCAACTACCCCGTTGGCGCCCAGGTTTCCGCTGGCCACGTCGGCGATATGCATCGAACCGCCGCGCCCGCGGCAGTAGCCGTTGGCCTTACCATAGAACTCGGCCATCATCAGTTTGAGATCGGCGCCCTTGGCAATGCAGTGCCCGTGTCCGCGGTGCGTGCTGAGTATATAGTCGTCAGGCTTCAAATTGGCCACCGATCCTACCGCTGAGGCTTCCTGCCCAATCGAGAGATGCATCGTGCCATGGATCTTGCCGGCCATATAGCTTTTTTCGGCCTGCTCTTCAAAGGCACGGATCTGGTACATTTGGAGCAAATATCGCTCCGCAATTTCTTTTGTCAGTTCCATACTTGTTCTACCTCCAAAACTTAATTATTTCCATCAATGTGAAAATGAAAATTTCTTTGCTTCATCTACCATCGCCAATACATTTTCCAAAGGGACATCCGGCATGATTCCATGGTCAGGCCCGCAAATGTATCCACCATTTTTACCTAGTACCCGGATGCGCTCACGAACCTGCTTTCGAACATCTTCCACGGATCCGAATGGCAAAACGGTTTGGGTGGATATGGCACCAAAAAAGGTAATATGTTCCCCGTATTCCCGTTTTAGATCTTCAGGCTCATTGCCTTTCAAATGCACTTGAGCGGTCTCCCACACATCCAACCCAATATCGATCAAATCTCCCATCACCGGACGAAATTGGCCGCAACTATGGAACCAGACTTTTAAGTCGTACGTTTTTGCCAGGGCAAAATATTTCTGATATGTTGGTTTCAGGTACGTGCGCCAATGTTTCGGCGAGAGCATCATCCCTTTCTGGGTGGAAAAATCATCCCCAAAATATGCGCATTGCGCCAAACCTTTGGTCGCTTCGAAAAGTTTTTCATAGAATCCCAATCCAAACTCTTCAATTTTGTTTACCGCTGCTTGAATTAACTTGGGTTCAAGAGCGCACTTGACCAGCGTTTCTTCAAGACCAAACAGATCGAACAATGTACAGATCAAAGGCAGCCATGTGCCACTACTTTTTTGGGTGGCTTCCTCCACTGTCATTCCTTCGGATAAGATTCCATATTTGCCATCCACTCTTTTGGCTTTATCATCAGGAATGGATTTCAATACGTTCGCGGCGATATCATAGTCAAACTCAGATGGATCGGGCCAGGCGAAATTTTCGATATCTTTCACCGTTATCGCATCGCTCAAAGGATAAACCCGACCATGTCCATATCCGACGCCATCGGCGCCAAATACATCCAGTGGGGTATGGAATATCGTCATACCTTTTTTTCTATTCATTCCGGTGTAAACGGGACGAGCGGATTGAATATCAACACCGAGTTTTTCTCTCAAATCCAACTTGTTGTCCACCTGAAAATGTGTATACCATTCTTCGATATCAGCATAAATGCCTTCGATATTCGTCGGTACAACGTCCGGTTGAATATGATTGACTGCTTTTAGTATTCGTTCTTTCGATGTTTCCATGAATTCATTCTTGCTTTGGTTGTGGCATGCTTTGAAAACACCCAAATGGGTGGAAGTCACTTGACCACTATTTAGACAATTTCAATTACCGTCTTACTGATGGAGTGGCCGTCTTCGACGACATCATGAGCCTGGGAAATTTCATCCATCGGAAAAACGTTATTGACTACTACTTTGATCTGCCCAGCATCGATCAGCCGAGCCGCTTCTTCGAGCATGGCGGTCTGCCGCACTCGGGCTTCATGCATCTTGAAGTGCATGGGCGTCAGCATGAGTTCGTAGCTCAAGCTCAAATTGCGCATTTTGGCGACGTTTACTTCTTCTTTGCTGAAATTGATCTCATCCAGCGTGACCACGTGGCCGAATACTTTGGTTGCCGGGAAGGAGTCCGCAAATACCTGGCCGCCAACTACATCGAATACCACGTCCACACCTTGACCATCGGTGAGTTCTAACACCCTGGCAACAAAATCTTCCTCTTTATAGTTGATGCAATGATCAGCGCCAATGGAGCGGGCAAACTCGGCCTTTTCCGAGCCGCTGATAGTGGTGAAGACTGTGGCACCAGCATGTTTGGCGATCTGGATGGCGATATATCCCACCCCGCCAGCGCCTCCATGGATCAAGACCGTTTCACCTGCTTGCAATGAATAGCGATCAAACAAGGCTTCCCAGGCGGTCAGCCAGACTAGAGGCACAGAGGCTGCTTCCACCATAGAAAGGCTCTCCGGCTTCACGGCCAGATACTCTTCGTGTACGATGGTAAATTCAGCATAGTTTCCTTGCTCATCACCACCCATACCCCCGTTGAAGAAAAAGACCTCATCGCCAATTTCGAATTTGGTGACCTCTTCACCAATGGCGTGCACCACGCCGGCACCGTCACAACCCAATATCAGGGGCAAGCGATCGGGATAAAAGCCGCCCACGCGGCGCAGTTTATAATCCACCGGGTTCAACCCAGCAGCATGCAAGCGTACGACAACATCCTGCGGTCCAGTAATTTCAGGATCGGGAACATCCTGGAGTTTCAACATCTCGGTGCCACCGGCACCTGTCAACATAATGGCTTTCATATCATTCCTCCTACCAATAAGGGTTATTGTTTTTCCTTCTGGTTTTGATTTCCAAAACCATGACTCAGATTGCTTCGCTCACCTGCGGTGGCTCACACTGACATTAATTCTCTTAGCAGCTCTAGTACATTGAATTGCATTGGCAATTTCTAATATCGGCCATATTCCTGTAACGTCTCCAACATAGCCGCATAGTTTTCCGGTTTGACGGCAGAGTGAATGGAGTTGCTCGACGAGAGGATATAACCGCCTCCCGGCATGCCTTCCTCTAAGGCAACTTTTGTGGCCTCAACAACTTCATCCGGGGTTCCGAAGGTCATCAGTTGAGCGCAATCCACATTGCCTTTTAGAGCTACCCGATCACCATATTTGGCTTTCACCTCTACCAGATCCATGCCGGCTTGCGGATCGAT
>CAZVPR010000076.1:0-22747 GCA_964629085.1 uncultured Anaerolineales bacterium | reverse complement strand
CCTTTGCCTTCTAAGGGAGGATAACCAATAATAATTTTCATACTGTTTCCTTTTATGACCATACCGCTCGCCGGTATCGCACAAACTTTTAATCATTCCTAATATTTTCTCTTCGTAAACCAGGGTTTTTTCGTCCGATCCGGCCAGGTGAAGGATAGCACACTTATCGAGCAAGCTGACAGACTCATAATGACCTAACAAATTTTCGCCCATCCATAACCCGCCTGATAGTTTTAGCAAGGAAGTTCATCAGGATCGCATTGCCTCCCCATAGCGCGCAAGATGCGCTCCGAGATAACCTAACTCCCCATTGATCTGGATTGCCTCTTGGGGGCAAACCAGCGCACAGTATAGGCAGCCCAGGCAATCAGTCGCAGCGAAGAAATCCAAACCCTCATTTGTGATCGGCAACTGTGTCGGACACACATCTAGGCATTTTCCGCAATCATCACAAAGGGCAGAATCCAAGGTTAAGGTCTCGATTTGCGCATCTGCAGCCTCATAAACATCCTGCATGATCCCTAAGCGATACAACAATTTGCGCGCCCACTCCGAGCCATGGATGAAGCGTGTGGCATCTCTGATATTCCCCAAGGCGCGATGTTCGAGCAACTTGGTAACCGGGCTGCGCTTTGGCGGAGGCTCAAGTTGAAATAAAGGCTTTATCGACTCAATTTTGGCGAGATCAGCGCCAATAAGCCGACTTTCATTTTTGGCTATGCGCAAATATGGGATCGAGTCACTCTCTAACCCCATCAGCTTTGCAACCAATGAATCCAGCACAAAGGGTTCTTTTCCAGCCAGCAACAAGTCAAGTTTTCGTGGATCGCCGTCTCCGGGTCCGTTGCCCTCCATCCCAATCAGCCCATCAACAAGGATCAAATTGGGCTTGAGTACCTGATTCAACCTGACCAGGTTAGCCCCTAAATCCTGGTGGATGATGCGGGTGTCGGTGCCGATCACACAGCCCATCAAATTTTTTACCGCGACACTCATTCCCGCTTCGGCGTGTGTTTTGATTTTTGGAACATTGATCAAATAATCCGCTTGCAAGCAAAGCTCGGAAAGGCGGACTTTTCCGGTTTGAACTTCAACTTCTTTGAAAGCGGAATGGTTCAGATCGATGAGATTCACCCCAAAATGTTCCGCCAATCGCCTCACTCCCAACCGACCAAATACATCAGCTCCCTTGCGATAAATCCCAACATTTGGGCCGTCAGCAATCGTCAGGTTGCGATAGCCGCGCTGCTGGAGAAGCTTGATCAGCTCAACCAACACTCGCAAATCGGCAGAGTTGCCAGTCAATGCCGAAAGGTCGTTGTTCAGATTCGGTTTAATCACGATCTGTGCATCGGAATTTCGAGGCAAATCTTCGAACACAATTGTCATCCGCTCAAAAGTCTCGCCGACATGTTTTGCCGATTCAACATCCTCAGCAATCCAAATTGTGTCGTGATCAAATTGAAATTCTTTCATCTACTCGCAATTCCCTTAAATACATTTCGATATTTTTGATATACACTCGCCC
Source organism: uncultured Anaerolineales bacterium (assembly GCA_964629085.1). Classification (GTDB taxonomy): domain Bacteria; phylum Chloroflexota; class Anaerolineae; order Anaerolineales; family UBA11858; genus NIOZ-UU35. The sequence continues at coordinate 21,219 of CAZVPR010000076.1, read as the reverse complement.
AATCATAATTCTGCTGTGCGAAGTTATAGCCGTCAGTGGCCAGCTTATCCCGCAATTGATCGTCCCTGGCCATCCTTTCTATCGCCCTGGACAGAGCACTGGCATCACCTGGCGGCACTCCTACCCCAATCCCTCCGGTCGCTTCACGGATGGCTGGATAATCCGAATAAACAACCGCTTTGCCGCAGCTTAAGGCTTCGGCAGCCGTGTAGCCAAACCCTTCTTCCATAATTGTTGGGAATATGATCAAATCTGCATTCTGGTAATATGGCACGACGTCATCTACATCCTGATGAAATTCTACCGGCAAACTTTGGCTTTCATACTTCAGCCGAGTCAGGTATTCTCGATCCTGGGCATATCCTACCAGAATTAGCTTAATTTTTCCCAACAGTTTTTTTGGCAGCAGTTTGATGGCCTCAATAGCAACGTGCTGCCCTTTCCCATATACAAAGCGCGCCGGATAAGCCACCTCGAATGGACCACCCTTGGTTGCCCGCAAGGTATTGGTAAATCGCGACAAATCAACCCCAATGTTTATCGCACTCACTTTTGCAGGACGGATACCAATTTCGACCAATTTATCACCCGTAGCCTGACTGATCGCCAAGATTGCCGCCTGTTTTGCCAATTGAAATCTGACGAGATAACGGCGCAATAATTGGGTGCCACGTTGGCCATCCGCCTTCCCAAAATTGAAATCGTAAGCGATCACAGCAACAGGTGAAGGAGAAGGGCCAATCTCTATGGCATTTGACAGCACTACATCGGGTTTCAATCGGAACAAATGCCAGGAGCTCATGACAAAAAACCGGGTGTAATTAACAATCCGATTCGATGATGACTGATTAATGGGTAAGCAGTCCTTTGGGAGTTTTGTACGGTCATTTTGCCAACCCGAAACCAGGGTAACATCGTCCTGCTTTAGGGCCTGCTGCCAGAGGTTATAGATGACCGTCTCTCGTCCCGTGAGCACATCTGGGGGGAAGCAGCGCGTAACGATGGCCAGTTTCATGAGCACAAGCCTTTAACTTTTGTGGCTCTCATACGCTTCAAGGTAAATCTTTCTGGTTTGCTCGGCCGTCTTTCGCCAGGAAAAATCCTTCACCCGTTTCAATCCCCTTCCCCGGTAATCTTGCCGGCACCCCGGATCGAGCATCGCCCTCATACAATCGACCAATGAATCGGGATCTGTGAGGTCGAAAACCATCGCAGCATCCCCACCCACTTCTCGCAGTGCCGCAGCATTGGATGATATCACTGGTGCGCCGCTAGCCATGGCCTCTAAAACCGGCAGACCAAATCCTTCGTATTTTGAGGTAATTACATATGCCAGACAATGAACATATAATTGGCAAAGTTCCTCGTCTGTGAACGAATTAGCGAGGACCACTTTATCACTTAAGCCTAAATCCACTATTTGCTTATATATGCTCTTGTAGAGCCAGCCTGGTTTTCCTACAATTACAAGTTTAATATCTGGTATTTGGGACTGCTCCTGTTCTATGAGCTGGTGAAAAGCTCTGAGCATAAGTGAATAATTTTTTCGTGGTTCTAATGTCCCGACAGCTAAATAATATGCAGAGCGAAGATCCAATTTTTCCGATAACCCTTTGAACAATTCTGGATTTTTGTGGGTTGAGTATTTTTCACTATGCGCCAGGTACACCACCCGAACATTTTTTTCAACTTGAGGCCATAACTGACACAAATCATTTTGCGTACTTTCTGTATCAACGATAATTCTATCCGCCCGTGCTACAGTTATGGGAAATGCCCAATCAAAATATCTCTTATTAATTAATGTGCGACTCTCCCGCCATAACCAGGGTGCCATATCATGAACAGTAATAACCAGGGGAATCTCTCGCAGCCACGGTCCAATGAAGTCCGGAGCATGAAATACATCAACACCTTTGAAAGCCCTATCGAGAGGAAATTGCAATCGATTGGACAAAAGCCATAGACCTTTGCGCTGTTTCAATGAAAGGGGCCACTGAAAAAGTTTCATTTGGATATTTTGAGATTGTTCCCCCTGCTTTGAAAACGAATTTGGAGCCAACCCCATGAATTCACATTTATCCTGGGTTATTAGCGCTTTCGACAAATTTCGTTCATACTGCCCTAAACCACGAAATGGGTGGCTTGCCCATTCGAAAAGATCAAGGCAAATGCGTAATCTAGCGTTATCGTCCACAGAAATGCGTTTCATACAGGTAGAGTTCAACCCAGATCATTCAGTAATTTCATTCAATAAATCTGCCATTTTTTCTGCCGCAGCTTTTCGGGAATATTTCTTTAGGTTGTTCAGGTTATATTCCCACCCGATTTCCCCATTTTCTCGATACGCGGCAATCCATTCACGTAATATTTCCGAAGTTTCTTCCGATGTGCTGGCCGTCAGACCAGCATGGCAATCCTCGAGAATTTCATCAGTTACGTTGCGCACTTTGCCAATTGATAGCACTGGCCGCCTCGCGCCTAAATACTCATAAAATTTCGATGGACAAACGCCTTTCTCATTCTCATCTTCCCATTTAAACAAAATCAAAACGGTTGCCTGAGACTGGTACGCCAAACTTTCTTTAAATGAAGCAAATGGAAGAAATTCCAAATAAGAACTAATTTCCAACTTGGCAGCTAATTTTCGGGGATATTCAGGATCTGTACCCAAAAATCTAATCACAAAATTTCTGGAGTTAATAAAGGATTGCCGATGAAGCTTTCGAACTGCCTGAAACAATGGCCTGAGATCATGAAATCCAGGGTATAAACTTCCAGGATAAAGCATTGAGAAGGGCGCATCAGAATTTGATTTGAAATGATTCAAATCAACAAAGTCATCTTCATCAAAACCATTTCTAATGGTAACAACTGGTTTTCCAGTTAGTTCATTGAGCTTGCTTGCCATTGGGTGATTGACTACGACCAAAGTGCTTGCACCCTTAACAACCCTGCGTTCAAATGCCTCTTCTCCTTTTTGCCAAAGGGGCCCTTGAGTATCATAGGGGTTTAAGGACCAAAAATCACGATAATCAGCAATCCAAGGAATCCCTGACGCAGAATACAAGCGGCTGGCAACCAGATGTGACGTAGGCGGACCGTGGATGCTATAGATAGCGTCAAATTCTAATCGCTTTAACAAAGACACGCCTGTTTTCACGGCATAAGGATACCAACCTAACGCCCTATCTGGCATCCTCGAAAAACTTAGCTTACTAATTTTTTCGAAAAATCTGTAAATTTTCTCTTTGGATCCCCTTGAACCAAAATCCTTTCCAGCTTTGGTGGCCATTACCTTGGCTGGTGATTTGCGTATTTTTGGGCGAAAATAATTCGTTCGAATCACAAATTCATCAGGAATCTCGACCGGCATTGTTTGGTGTACAGCAGGTGAAGGCACTGCTGTCAATACCCAAGGTTGCCAACCAAAGTGAGGTAAATATTTTGCCATTTTTCCCGATCGTGAAGACCCAACAAGATTTACCGGCGGAAAAAAATATGAGATAAGTAAAACTTTTTTGATTTCCACGTCCATTAAATTTCAACTACAAATGATTGATACATCTGAACTAATCTTTCTGCATCATGCCGCCAGGCATAAGGCCCCAGGGTTGCTTTTTGACCGCATAATCCCATGTGCACACACATTTCAGGGTTCTTATACATCCAATAGATTTTCTTGGACAAATCCTGGCTGTCATTTGCTTTAAATACGAGGCCTGCTTTGCTTTTTTCGACAATTCGAGCCAAAGGTTTACAATCACTTACCAGCACTGGCTTGCCGCAAATCATGTATTGAAATAGCTTATGGGGGACGGTGGTTTGGGTATGTTCGAAATCATTATGCGGCACCAGGCAGACGTTGCTGGCAACGACGTAGCTGTTTACCCTATCGAAAGGCTGCCAGGTAATGATTTCAACGTAATCCTCGATCTGCAGTCGTTCGGCATCAACCCGAATGTCTTTGGATTGAGATTTACTGGCACCAACAATGAGCAACCTGAATCCAGGGATTTTTCGGCAAACGGATGCGACTGCCCTCATGGTTGTATCTAGGCCGCGATGAGGACCAATTCCACCAATATAACTCAAAACCCAAGAGTTTTCATAACGGGAACAAATTCCAGGGTCTGCATCTTCAGATTGAAATGGGAAGGTAGTTTTATCTTCAGTATTCGAAACAACTTCAACCTTGGAATGGGGAATACCTTTAAATCGCTCAGCCGCTTCTGGCACAACAACAATGATTCGTTTGCATTTTTGTATCGACCGTGATTCATGCCATTTCATCAAGGAATAATTATGATAAATTCCCGATTTTATTTTTTGCAATAAGGCCTGTTCAGATCGATAGGCTCGAAAGGCTGCCGGCATATTCTCATGAAAATCAGCCACGACAGGCAACTCATATTTTGCAGCCACTCTCAACACTGTGGGCACCAACAGCAAATCGTGAACATGGAGTACATCTGGCGAAAAAGTTTTAATAAACCGATCCACTGGCTCAATCCAGGTTCGGTCGATCAAGCGAAGATGATCCCACAATCGGGCAATTTTTCCACGCCAATCCTGGATTGGAATCCGGACCACATCCACTGCATCACCTAAAATGGATTCATTTTTGGGCTCATCATCGGTAAATCGTTTGGTCAATATTGTTATCTGGAAACCAGAAGATGATAAAGATCGGGCCTCCTTTACAACCCGAATGTCAGGAGGGAAAGGTCGCCCGGTATCCAGAATCATGCCAATATGCATTTAGCGCTCTCCCTTCTTGGAGCGATACTTACTAAGAAAGGTAAAAAAATGCCTGTAACCTTGAGTTGCTGCTCGTTTTATCGACTGGTATTCCTCTAAAGTGATCTCTCCCACGATGACCAATGCTGAAAAGTATAAAGTCGCACCAATCATTACACCAATTACCAACAGGAACAAATTGATATCGAAAAACCGGACCCCAAGCCACAAAGGAATCGCCATTATCGAAACTGAAGCGCCTATTTTGCCCAAGGATTTCCAAGGAAAAAGCCAGGGCAAATATTTATTTGCCGATATCACATTAAACATCAACAGCAAGGCATACGAAATCGCCGTGTTCATCGCGGCAGCAATAAATCCCAAACGAGGAATAAAAATGATATTCAAAGCAACATTAATAAACCCGGCCATCAAATAATTCCGAGCCATCTGAACAGTTTTTTTTTCCACAATCAGGCCCGTGTAAGCCTGAAGACTAAGTCCATAAAACAGTGCTCCCAGAGCTACCCAAGGTAAAACCCGAGCTCCAGGGAAATAACTTTCCGTAGTCAGAACTCGAAAAATTGGCATGGCTAATACTGATAATCCAACCACCATGGGAAAAACCAATATCAAGGTAATTCGAGTAATTTGGCCCAAGAGTTTTGATGTATTTTCTCTGAACTCGCTTTCCCAGGTATTGATCAATACAGGACCAATCGCCAACATTAAAGAAGACACAATCAAATTTACCGTCTTATCTGCGACGTTATACCCCATCGAATATTGACCAACCTCCATGGTTCCCCGGAAGAATTCAATGATGTAACGATCTGACAAAGACAATATCCAGGTACCTAACGTCGCAATCCCACCCGGAAGGCCATAAGTCGCAAAATCTCTAAGGGTATGAACTGAAAAACAATTTCCGCTTATCCGAACTCCCTGACGATACAGAAAAATCCCTATCCCAATACACGAAATTAACAATGTCGTTAAAGAACCGAGAAGAATGCCTTCAACCCCGAACTTAAACAATAAAATTATGCATAATCCTATCGTCAAGGCACCAAATACTTGAAACAACTCAAAACCCACAAACTGCTTAGATTGGCGATCTGCCCTGAGTATTGTTTGGAAAATGGAATAAAGTGAATTTATGATAATCAGCAAGCCAGCCAGTGGCAGTAATTGATAGACACTCTCACTGACTGTGCTCCTGATCAAGAAATATGCTGGGAAAATCAAGCAGAAAAATGCAATGATTGAAATTGCAAATGCGCCAAATAATGTTGAATAAAAATTTTCCAAAGAGCCTTCACGCCGATATGCAGGAAGAAAGCGTATAACGCAGGATGTTAGCCAATTCCCTACAGCTATTCCTCCCGCCGAAGTGAATACTCCGATTACAGCCAGAATGCCATATTCTTCAGGTGAAAAAATTCGAGCATAAATCGGAAGCATTACAAAGGCTGCCATCGCAGGCAAAAGTTTTCCGGGAAAATATATCGCAATATCTTTAACTGCACTACCTAATAATGAGTTTTTCAATTTTCGACTCTGTAAGGAATTAGATTTCTTAGCTTTTTTCCAAAATCAATACTCTGGTGTATTACTGGAACGAAATCCATCCCTCCAGTGCTGTCGTCTGAATTATCTAAAAATAATTGATAAAAATCTCGTATGGCTACCACTTTTAAATCTGGGATGGTATTCACAAATCCCAAGAATTTTTCAAATTTATCAATATTTTCCGCATGTGCAAACATTTTTGAGTAATCATCCTCAAATTGGACAAACGAATAGCTATGTGCAAACAAGTTGATGATATTGATCTTTTGGTTTAATCCGGCTTCCACAAACGACTCCAACTCATATTGAGTTGACCAATCAATATCGGTTTTGATAAATTCACTTAATCGGCCAAACGGCATTCTTAAAAATTTTTTACGACGGTAATACCCTGTGACAGGGATTTCCAAAATGCCCGCTTTGAAAACAACGTCATTTTTACTCCAGATATACTTGGAATTCGGATGACCAAAATACATCGAACTATCTACGGGGATTTCGAGCTGTTTGAGCGCCTTAATTGTGTCCTGATTAAGGCCATAGGCACCAGCTCTGTGGCTTATAAGCTTATATCCCGGAAGCCAATTCTTTATCATGTGCACCCCATCGGACAATATTTTTTTTTGTTCTTCCAATGAATACTGCCACATATGAATTCGTTTGGGATCATATGCCCATTCAGGATGGGTGTGAAGGCCAACCTCGCTTCCAACAGAGTGGATATCTTTACAAATCTTGCCCAACAAAGCCTCGCCCCATAAAGCAGATTCAAATATGTTGACAAAAAAGGTTGCGGATAGCTGATATCGCCTTAACACATCGAGAATATAAGAATACCCTAATGGAACTCCGTCAACGATTGGATCAAAACACGCTTCCTCAAACAATCCATTTCGCAATGGAGTTTGAGGTGTTTCTACATCAACTGAAATAATCAACCAGGTTGTCATTCCATGCTTTCCTTTTACAGCTCTAGATGGTCAACAGTCTTTTTTCCAAGAACAATAATGTGACTCTTTCCCCTAGACCTTCGTATCCATCTACACATAGCAGATGAAAAGCGTGGTAACCATTCCCACCCTATAATTATTTGCAAAATATATTTTAGGATTATTAGTAATGCTGCTGAGATGTGTGAAATCACAGGAATTCTCAAAATTCGAACAACCCTGATTTTAGATTGATCATTTTCATCCATTCGTTTTTGAAAATCTTCCAACGGGAGATCTAGCAATAATTGCACTGCATAACATTTTCTAAGCAAGATAAGTAGAATTCTTTCAATTTCAGAAAAGCATGAGGCGTAATTGAAGCCTACAATCTCAATCTCTACCAGTTTAGAAATCATATTTGTAATGATGTCTTCGTTTAGATAGTTATCCCCCCCATCCAATACCCCTGAAATCAAAAGATAACCTCCAGGTTTTATACAAGATACGATATTCTTCAATGCTTGAAATTGGTTTTCTTCATCCAGGTAATAAATTACTTCCAGGGCACTAATAAAATCAAATACATTGGAGGCATAATCAACCAAGGGTAGAACACACTGTTTATAGGAAAACTGTGGGAATTTATTAGTATTCCATTGAATAACATTTTCAGAAATATCCATTCCAGAAAAATTGATTTTGGGAAAACTGGCATCTAACAACAATATCCAATCACTCTGTCCACACCCAATATCAAGGAATTCGACCTGTTGGTCTTGTGGAATGACATTACGGACAACTTCTAAACATCGTTGAAGTCGATATTTTTGTGATCCACGCCAGCGGTGTCCCCAGGCATCACCCGTGCTATCCATATCACTCTCAGGAAACATACGTTCAAACTCGGTTTTTGTGGCTAATCCTGGAACCGGCATTTCTTTATTCTTCGCTCCCCAACGTCAAATATTCACTTAACGCTAACATCATCCAGGCTTGCCCCCAGCGAATGTATGGAATTTTGCGTCGTCTGATCCCAAATCTGGTTTGGTCTATTCGATAGATGAACCATCCTTCTGGTGTTTGCATATTTCCAATTATCCAATTATACAATCTTGGCAGCATATTAAAAGCTTCTGTGATATCTTTTGCCAGACGCGAGTTGCACAACAAAGATTCTGCACACGCATGCACATCGATTGGATAGATATTGTCAGGTGTCATTTTTGGAATAATCTTTTCATCAATTTCAAAAAATAAGTTTTGGCGATAGAATTGATAATAGGTAGATACCGCCCGTAGAAATCGATCATCCTTGGTTGATTTCCAAATCCCATAGAGCGCTCGAATTTCAAATCCACTGTGATAATGATCGATATGATTGGGGTTAAATTCGTTTTGGATTCGCCCCCAATAATTCAAGGATCCATCAGAATTCTGCTCGCTTAGAGCATAGTTTGCAGCCCGAATGCCGAAATTGACAAAATTTCGGTTTTTAGTTTCCTTTCCGACGCGTATCAAAAACTCAGCTACAAACAGGTTAGCATTGTGTACGTGAAAATTATCCAGAGGCGTATAGCTAAAACAAGTAATGTCTTCTTCGATAACATCGATATTCAAGTAATTTATGAAAAAATTACAGATATCTTTGCAGATCTCTAGGTATTTCTGCTCATCGAATGCCTGATAGGCTCGCCAGAAACTGTCACCAACTATACTGGTAACTACGGAAGAGGGTGTATCTTCGGGGATGAAAACAGCACTTTGCCAATCAAACGGATACCCCCAACATAAATGTTCGTAATTGGCTGAAGGATGATTTTCCAGCCAATCTAAACACGCCAAAGCTTGGTTTTTGTATTTTTCATCATATCCGTTCTGATATAGATTCAAGTAAGCGCTGGCAAATAGTCCCATCCCTTTGGCGTTGATTTTCTCATCCACAAAGAACAGCCTGCGGACAAATATTGGAAAATACTCTTCAAAAATATAAACTATCCGCTTGAGAATTTTTATAATAACGTTGGGACGAACCGAATGTAACCAAAAATAAAATTGGTGACCCTTGATATCATAAGGATCAAATCCCTTCCATCCATTTCTTTCAACCCATCTATCTAAAAGATTGATGGAATGCCAAATAGATTTACGTGATTGGGAAATCATCTATTATCCTGATCCACAATTTCCATAAGAAGCAACCAATGTCTTAAACTTTCCGCTAATTCTCTCTCTCCTTTTAATTGATAATTTTCAATTAACCACAGATACCCGTCTACTAGCTCAGGTGTAACCATTGGGTTGAGAAATTGCGGTGGATGGTCACCTGAAATCCCCCAGCGGTGATAAATCCCATTTAAATAACCATCCAATCCATAATGATGGTTTTGCATCATTGAAGCGCTTTTTAGATACTTTAGGGCTAAATCGTCCTCACCACGTAACCTGGCGATGTTTGCCACCCACCCTAAAACTCGAGGCGATTCCTTAATAGAGCGTGCGTATTGTACCTTTTCCCAAGCATATTCTTGTTGGCCCATACCATTCAACACAACGCCATAAATAGCATGCGTGTCCTGGTCTATGGCCGTCTGAGATAATCTCTGTTGGAGTATTTCACGTGAGATCTGATGCTCCCCCATTTGGTACCAGTAATAACTCAATTGATTTGGGCTCATGTTCGTTTGATTTACTTGCAACCAATCATCAAGAAAGTTCCTTCTAAAATTCGCGTGATTAAAATAGGGACTAAATTGGAGCCAAGGCTCTAATGACAATGCCTTCTGGTAAGATTCTTCGGCATTTTTCCAGTCGCTCATTTCCTCATACATCCACCCCAAATTTAACCAATAATACGCATATTCTGCTGCCAATTCGGTGGCGCCTAGCATCGAGATTTTGGCATCAGCTCGATCACCAGAATACCACTCTAAAAAAGATAAATTCGCCCAATGGCTAGGCCAAAAAGAGTCATGCTCAAGGGCTGCCTGCTGGGCATCTAAAGATTCTATCAACGCTCTCTCATCCCCTGTTTGGTCATACACATACAATCCCGCCAGTCCGCACTGGAATCCATAAAAGGATTTGCCTGGGTAGCGGTTTGCCAACTCACAAAACTCATCATGCACAGTTGGCCAATCTTCATTCCAGGAACTCATTATGCCGCGCCAATATCCGGCAAGCCCCTGCAATGAACTCCAGGAACCTACGAAAAAGATAAGCAATAGCAAACTTATAATTAATGCGGGAATTTTGCCATATGCAATAGTATTCTCATGCGTATTTTTCCCCTCCACCCAGAGTACAAACAGCAAAACTACCAGCGCATACACCGGCGAATAAAAGGGAAAATCAATCAATTGATGAGCAAAAACCGCGCCGAAAATCCCAGCATATGCAGCCAGACGGTATCTGCACGCGTCAGCCTCTATAGACCGATAGGCTCTCCGCCAATTTCGAAACACCAGTGGCATCAATCCAAGCAGCAAGGCAATACCAACGATTCCTAATTCAGCACCGATCTGCAGAATGCCATTATGTGCATGGACAGCCCAGAACCCAGGGGGATATTGGATCTGGCGGGCATACAGCAATTCAAAGGAGCCAGCCCCTCTGCCAAATAGAATTTGCTCCTGCCATATTTTCCAGGCATGAGACCAAATATCCAAACGGCCTCCATGCGCCGGAGATTGACGTAAATTTAATATCAACCCTGATATGACCACGGCTGATACCAGGATTACAATTCCCAGATACAAGAAAACCCGCACCGAAAAGATTTTTTGAAAACCCGTGCCCCTAATTTTCCTAAGGCCGACTTCTCCAAAGAGAGCCAGGAGCAAAGCGCCAATTCCGACCATGCCGCTCACCCAGCCGCCCCGCGATGAAGTCAAATACAACGCCAGGAAGAAAATCAATAAAACCATGAAATTCAATAACCGGCGAATTCTTGGTCCCCGCTGCAGCACTCGCACAAAGATCAACGGGATGGCCAAATTGATAATTCCCGCTAACACATTGGGATGACCAATGATCTTGGAACTGAGCCGTTCCATGAACGGTGGAAGCGATGCCCATTCTTGCCACCAACTCGAATACCAATGCCAGCTTTCTCGCAGAGCAATCAGCACCAATGTCAGGGTCACAAAAATAAAAACGTTCTCCCAAACCCTGATTTGGCCACCCTCAGAAAAATAACTGCTCAAAACAAAATATAAAATAACGAGCAAAACAAATTGGCTGACGTCATCGATGGCATAGGCCGGAAGCGGGGTCCAAAATAGAGAAACGGATTGCCAAAGAGCAAAAAGGAAAAGAATTCCTCCGATCTTTGTAAAACGTAGATTTTTCCAACCTTTCCGAAAAAACAATACCGCCACAACATAGATCGACACGATCAAATTTACCAGCCGGAAATGTGGAAGTAAATTTTGCCAACCCCAGGCTATGATAACCCAGACAAAGAAAATGCCCGCGAGAAAATATTCGAACGTGCGTCCTTTTTGCGTTGCTAGGTGCATTGCTTACCGCCCATAGACAACAGAGAGCTCATCTTGATAAAGCAAGCGCCAATCGCTGGTTTCCAATTGAGACACAACGGGGCGCTCTGGTTCCAACAAAATTGCGCCCACCTCCCATTCATCCAGGATTTGCTGCCAGCCTTCCTCGGCCTGGACAACCTGAACCCACTGACCGATAATCTCATCGCCAAACAAGTCTGTGCGGCCGTCTACAAAAACCAGATATTCCGGCAGGACCCACATCAAATAGGCGCCCCAATTATATGAATTGAAAATCTGACCTTCGGGCTGCGCTGCGCGCATAATTTTTACCGCTTCAACAGGCAAGGTTTCGTTGAAATGTTCTTGATTTACTTCACGGGGGATTACCAGGGTTAATTTGAATCCCACGGCGATGATCAGCACCCCAAGCAGAATCCAGTTCAATCGCGATTGTCCTGGTGAGGTGGATGCCGACGTTTGGCCGGCTGCGCCAATCCCCAAACGCTGACCTGCCTCCTGAAGAAATGCCGACAAATGCCGAGTAAACACCATGGGAGCCACCAGCGCAAAAAGAGCAATATTTCGTCCGGCCTTAAAACTCAAATAAGCAAATCCGGAAATCAACAGCAACTCGACGAGTGTATTCCTTTTTCTCGACAGCCCAAAAGCTCCGAAAGTTAACAACAAAAGCCACAAAAATGGCTGTACATTGCGCTGATGAAAATCCGGCGACTGCCATTCAACGATCAAACTTTGCAAGGCCTCGATGCCAACCGTCTTGAAGGGGTACAGCAGCATCACCGGGCCATGAGGGTTGATACAAACTGCGACACACAGAAACAACCCAACCCCACCCAGCGCGAGCGCTCGCCTGCCTGCCTTCGTGACCGAATTCTGCTCACCATCTGGGAACCACTTTTTCATCGCAAAATTGAACAACTCGCCAGCAAAATATACGCCCCACAGAATAAAGCCGACTGCAAAGCCACCATGACTGTTCGCCCAAATGATCATCAACACCGGCAACAACCATAATCGCTTAGCAATATCTCTATAATCGCAATGACTATGCGCACCAGTGCGCCAATTCTCCAGTATCAGCAAATATGCCGCTGACAACAAAAACGTCACCATGTAGGGGCGCGCCGCCCAATACACCCCGGAAGCTGTCACTGCCAGAATGGTCACAAACGCCCGCAGAAACACCCCACCCGACAACGTTTGCCAAATCAAACCAAAGGTAAGAGTCACCATGGCCGCCGTCCATACATTCAAGCCCCCCGGCCCAAACAGATCGTAAATTAAAAATAAGGGCAGCTGCACAAGCCACCCTGGGTACTGCCATGATTCCCCCAGACGGGTATACGAAAAGGGATCTACACGAGGAACGGCCCGGTTCTCAACGATCCATTGGCCGGCGCGCAGATGCCACCAGGTATCACTATCCAGCGATATGCGCGCCGCCATGGCAAACACGGCCAGAAATGTGATCAGAACGACCAATCTCCGAGTACCTAGATATAATTTCATTGGGGGAATTTAGTCTTTATCAGATGCTGGGGCCAAATTCAAAATGGCAAGTTCCACCGGACTGACATGGCGTGACAGTCGATAAAAAATATGAAATTCGCCGATCTGTTTTTCCTGGAAAGACACGTCCAGGGCAGCGAATTGCTGACGTAATATGTCGTCCAGTTCGGGGTGCTTGCTGGTGATATAAGCCGCGCGCTCGCTGGCTTCGACTATCTCATTATAAAGCGGATAACGGTTGTCTGCCTCGGTGTAGCTCATATCACTTTTGTAAGGCAAACGCGGTGCAAATAGTAATTTTTCCCGAGACAGAAATGCTAACCGGTAGCTGACCCAATAATTAGTATACCCGCGCAATTCCTGGTTTTCGCTAAGAAAATCTATCAATGCTTTATCGTAGGAATTATCGAATCGAGTGATGGGATCAAATTGAGTGGTGATCTTATCTGGGTGTGAGGCGGCGCGGTATGTCTGGGCGCCATTCACTCCCAACATGACCAACAGCAGCAATATTCCCAAAATTCTTTGGCGGCACCACACAAACCTGACGAAGGCCGCGCCCACCCCAAAGTAGATCACATAAAGGGGCAGAAAATATCGGCCGGTGGCGTCGATCCCAAACTGAGAAAAAACAAAAACAAGGCAAAAGGAAAATCCAAAAATCCCCAAGTAAAATTTGGCGCCAGGGGCGGCCACGTCTTCATCATGCCGCAGAACCCGGACAAGGTATAACACAACCGCTTGAGACAGCAGAATGATCACAAAAAGAAGGGGCCAGGGGGCGTAATTTTCCGTCCAGGGAAAGCGCATTCCGAGCAAACCCGGAATTCCCAACAGAGAAAATCCTAGGAAATTATGCCAGGCGGAAGTCTCCACCAACCCCGAATCAAAAAACGATTTTAAAGCCAACCAATCAGAGGTAAGGTTGTACCACCACCAGGGCGCGCTTCCTGCAAAAAAACCGCTGGCGGCCAAACCATAAAAGGGGATCTTTCTCAAAGAAAATTTCCACAAGCCGACGATTCCCACACCCAAAAGGTACACACCCATCATCCCCAATACCCAAAAGCCTATCCCGCCAGCTAACCCAAGAAATAGCCAGGCCCACCAGGCTGCTTGTCTTTTGCCAAATAAAACGTCGTAACCAAGAATCAATACAATATTCCCCAGGAATAAAATCTCACCATATCCTCCCAGGGTCGCTGATGTGTAGGTGGTCATCAAAACGGGAGGCAAGGCCGCCAAAACCGCGCCAATATTTGCGGTTGCCGGATCGCGAAACAAGCGCCGCATCAAAAACCACAATGTAATCAAATAAAGCACATAGAGCCCAATCTGGACAATACGGACCGACAAAACAAATTCGCCGAATAACCAAAATGCCCCCGAAACCAACCAGGCATCCAGGCTGCCCATATAGGCTTGCCCATAGAAAAAAACCGGTTTCTCGCCCTGCAAGATATGGCGGGCCATTAGGGACACAATGGCTTCATCCCCATTGAACGGAATCGCCTCTGAAACGAGCAGCCAAACCTTCACCCCAATCGCCTGTATAACCGCAATCAAAAGCCATCTCCTCCCTGACACTTTTGAGAGGACACTTGACACACGCGCTGCAAAATTCGATAATCGGGTCATGGCAATCAAAAACTTTCGCTCTCGAAATCAGCCCTTCCTTGCTCTAGATTCGCAACTCGCAAACACACTCATTCCACTGGCAATCATCATATTCACCCTTATGGCCCGCATCATGCCTGGGCCACGCACCATCGATGATGCATTTATTACATACCGCTATGCTCGCAATATTGTAGCCGGAGAAGGCTTCGTCTACAACCCCGGCGAGCGGGTACAGGGCACAACAACGCCATTCTATGCACTCTCACTGGCAAGTTTGGCATTAATTCGCGGCGGCACTCAGGCCAATTTCCCAATGATCGCCATGACCCTCAACGCCGTAGCGGATGCGGTCACAGTCTGGCTTTTGTGGAAATTAGGAATAAAACTAGGTTATAAATTCGCCGGCGCAGTGACTGCGCTGTTGTGGGCTATCGCTCCCGACAGCGTTACTTTCGCTATCGGCGGATTGGAGACCAGCCTGTATGTCATGCTGCTGACAGCCACCGTTTCAGCGCATGTGCATGAAAAACGCAAGCTGACCGCGTTGCTGGCTGCACTCAGCCTGCTCACACGCCCAGATGCCTTGTTGCTGCTCGGGCCTCTGGCCATTGACCGAATTTTATTAACCGTTAGCAGGGGACGGAAAGTTGAAAGCACAAAAATTTCGTTGGCCGAAATGCTGGCCGTCGGCCTTCCAACCATCGCCTGGTTCAGTTTTGCCACTCTTTACTTCGGCAGCCCCATCCCCCATTCCGTGATGGCTAAATCGCTGGCCTATCGCTTACCAGATACCGCCGCCCTGATCCGCCTGATGCAGCATTACGGCACGCCCTTTCAGGAGTATTTGACCTTTGGGGTGTATTGGATTGCCGTTGGAATCATTCTTTATCCATTTTTCTTCGTTATCGGCGCCCGAGGGGCACTGCGCAAATCGGCCCGCCTATGGCCTTGGGTTGCCTATCCCTGGGTCTATTTTTTGACCTTCGCAATTGCCAATCCCTTGATCTTCCGTTGGTACTTGACACCCCCATTGCCTGCTTATTATTTTTTCATTCTGATTGGCATGGAAGAATTCGTCAAATCTATTGGGCAAAGGTCAAAGTCTGAAACGGGGACCGTGCGTTGGTCGGCGAAAATAAAGCCTATCTTGCTTCCTGTGCTTTTCCTGTTCCCAGTGATCCTGACACTCCGAAGCTGGACTCAGACCCCAGACCACGGCCCGCAGCGCCCAGCCCCACAAATGGCCTGGTTCAAACTGGAACTGCTTTATCGTCAGGCAGCAGAACGGTTGAATGAGGAAATCATTGCACAACAACCAGATAATGTACCTGTGCTGGCGGCTGGGGATGTCGGCGTCTTGGGCTTCCACACTCCGACTCGCATCCTCGACACCGTAGGGCTAAACTCGCCCGAAGCTCTGGATTATTATCCACATGACCAGGGGCATTATGTCATCAACTACGCTGTTCCCCCTGATCTGATTTTCGACTACGGGCCAGATTACATCATCCTGCTCGAGGTTTATGGACGCGAGGGCTTGTTCAAAGACCCCCGTTTTGATGAATTGTATCAACTGCTAGAAAAAATCGAAACCGATATCTATGGCAGCGACGGGATGTTGATTTTTTCAAGGGCCCCCTAAATATAAACCCCGGCTTCTTTGAAGAAGCCGGGGTTCTTGTCAATCAAGATACTCACTCAATTTCTCTTGAATGGCGGGATTACGCAACCGGCTTAGCGCCTGCGCCTCGATCTGCCGGACGCGTTCGCGGGTCACCCCCATTTTTCGGCCCACCTCTTCGAGCGTGTAAAGCTGGCCATTCAACAAACCATAGCGCAATTGAAGCACACGCACTTCGCGCGGTGGCAGGTTATCCAGCACAGTAGACAAATGCTCTTTGAGCAGGTTTTGGATAGCTTTATCGTCTGGAGGCGGGGAATCGTCATCGGGGATAAAATCACCCAAAACAGAGTCTGCTTCATCGTCTGTGGGCATTTCCAGGGAGAGGGGGCGCCGCGCCACACGCATCATATATTCCACTTTGTCAGGCGCAACTTCCAGATGATTTGCCAAATCTTCAATCCCCGGCTCGCGGCCAAACTCTTGGGTCAGTTGATGACGAATGCGCAACAGCTTGTTAATCTGGTCGCCCATATGCACAGGGAGACGGATTGTGCGGCCCTGATCGGCAATCGCACGCGTCACAGCTTGACGAATCCACCAAGTGGCATACGTGCTGAATTTGTACCCCCGGTGATAATCGAATTTTTTAGCCGCCCGAATCAATCCAATGTTACCTTCCTGGATCAAATCTAGGAAAGGAACACCGCGGCCCATATATTTCTTTGCCACGCTGATCACAAGGCGAGAATTGGCTGTAATGAGATGCTCGCGTGCCGCCCATCCATCCCGAATGAATTGGGTCAACACAAAGCGCTCTTCATTGCTCGCTTCGCCACTTGCCAGGTCACCACTGGCCTCACGACCACGTTCAATCCTTTTGGCTAATTCCACTTCCTCGGCTGCGGTCAAAAGGGGAACACGCCCCACCTCTTTGATGTACAGGCCAATGGTGTCACTGGTATCAATATTCGCCAGGAAATTTGAATCCGATTGAAAATCATCATCTTCGATCTCGGCATCTTCTGCTTCCAGGTCTTTATCCGTAGGCTCTTCGATGGCATCATCATCGACATAAGGTATCCCAGCGCTGAGCAAGGCAGCAAAAGTCTCCTCCAGTTGGCTGACATCCTGTTCTGCACCTGGATAGAAGCTGAGGATCTCATCAATAGTTACATAGCCATTTTCGCGGCCAAGTTCTAATATTCTGGCTAAGGGGGATATATGTCCAGACTGATCCCCAGGGAGGGAATCCATATTTTCAATTGAAGTCAATAAAGAATCGTCTATCATAGATAATCCAATATGGTCTAGAAAGTTTTGCAATATGTTTGAGCCGGTATTTTACCAACAACAGCGCAATAACAAAATACTCTTTTTCGAACCAAACTCAAATGAATAAATTACATTGGTGTATTCGTTATGAGACGAGATCACGCTTAAAATGCTTACTCCTAAAACGCGCAAATGTTTCATCAAAAATAGCCAGTTTATTACAATCCGGAGTTACGCAGTTGAGAACTTTCCAAGAGAAAATTGCATCCTGAGCAGCCAAAGGCGTATCGAAGGGTCTTTTCTCCCTTCGCACCCTTCGATACAGTCCCTTGCCAACGGCACACCTTCGCGAAGTATCCTGTAAGGGCAGGATGCGAACTGCGCAACTCCGAACAATTTCATCCTTCAAAATTTCCACAGAAAGCCCGCCCATCCCAAAAAACCTGAAACCGGTTCCTTTTAAAAACTGTTTTGAAATTTTACAGCCTATGATAAAATCCTAACTCGTGGTTAAAAAGGAACACAATAATCATTTGGAGAGAATGAGCATTTCACATTCGCAGCAGCCTGGGAATTGCAAAAAACCTTACCTTAGCCCAAATTAGTCCCCCTTGTATTTGAGAGAGCTACATTTTTGTACCTCTTTTCAATGAAAATCCTAAATTTTGTCCTGTCATAAATCAGGATGAAAAACAATTTTGGAGGCAATACTTATGGAATTAAATATTTTAGGATTAGCGCACCACGGTCTTAACAACTTCGAGCAATACGCGGTCGTTTTTGTTTTGGCTACGGCTGTTATCAGCCTGATTTATGCGTGGTACCTAAGAAACATCGTCATGAATAAGGATAAAGGCGATGAAGATATGCAGCGCGTGTGGAATGCCATTCGCATTGGCGCTGATAGCTATCTCAGCCGCCAACTGAAGACCATCTTACCGATGATCGGTTTGCTGACGGTTGTGCTTTTCTTCAGCGCATACGTTGTACCGCTCTACCCCGAGACCATTGAAGAGTTCCCCAAGAACACCCAGATCATCATCGCTGTCGGCCGTACGGTGGCCTTCATTGTGGGTGCCGGCTTCTCGCTGATCGTCGGTCAGTTGGGCATGCGCATGGCCATTCAGGCCAATGTGCGCGTGGCTTCCGCTTCTCGCCGCAGCTTCAATGAGGCCCTTTCGATTGCTTATTATGCAGGCACGATCACGGGTATGCTCACCGATGGACTTGGCTTGCTGGGCGGCACAACGATCTTTATCATTTTTGGTAAAGCCGCACCCGATGCCCTGCTAGGCTTCGGCTTTGGCGGTACGCTGATCGCCTTGTTCATGCGCGTGGGTGGTGGTATTTACACCAAGGCTGCCGATGTGGGCGCAGACCTGGTCGGCAAGGTCGAGCAGGATATGCCTGAAGACGATCCCCGCAACGCCGCTGTGATCGCCGACCTGGTGGGCGACAACGTGGGCGACTGCGCTGGAATGGCCGCCGATATTTTTGAAAGTTATGAGGTAACCATTGTTTCGGCATTAATCTTAGGGCTAACCCTGGTCGGAATAACTGGCGATCTAAAATGGATCATCTATCCCCTGATTATCCGTGGTATTGGTGTAATCAGCTCCATTGTCGGGACCTTCACCGTGCCGATTTGGGAGAGTATTCCCATCAAATTCTTGCGGGCTCACGACGCCGAAGAGGCCATGTTCCGCTCTTATGAGGTTTCCAGCTTCATCACCGTTGTCACCGCTTTCATCCTGGCCTTCACCTACGCCGATGACTGGCGTATGGGCGCTCTGACGATGATCGGTGTTGGTCTGGCTGTTGCCTTCAACCCGCTGACGTCGTACTTCACATCTTATACAAAGAAACCGGTTCAAGAAATCATCGAATCGATGAAAACCGGTACCGCGACCACGATTCTCTCCGGCCTTTCCGTCGGTATGGAATCGACCGTTTGGGCACTGGTGGTAATTGTGATCAGCTTTATCCTCTCCATGCTGTTATACCAGGGAGATGGGGCTATCTACGTGCTCTATGCTGTCGCCATGGTCGGTATTGGTATGCTCAGCCACACGGGCAATAATGTGGCCATGGATTCCTACGGCCCGATTTCCGACAACGCCGCTGGCATTGGCGAATTGGCTTGGCACGACCGCAAGGACGAGGAGACTCGCGCTGCCATGAAAATTATGGCCGACCTGGATGCGGTGGGGAATACAACCAAAGCCATCACGAAAGGTGTTGCCATCGCCTCGGCGGTGATCGCAGCCGTCAGTTTGTTTGCGTCATACATCACTGATGTGGCCCGCGTTCAGGAGCAGCTTGGGCATGAGGTGCTCAGCTCAATCCGTGTATCTGAAACCGGTGTCTTCGTAGGCTTCCTGTTGGGCGGTGCATTGCCCTGGTTGTTCAGTTCGCTTTCCATCCGTGCTGTCAGCCGTGCAGCCACCGAGGTTGTGCTGGAAGTTCGCCGTCAGTTCAAGATCCCCGGTTTGCTGGAAGGCAAAGTCCAGCCGGATTATGCTAAGGTAGTCGGTATCTCAACGGCCTCAGCCCAGAAAGAATTGGTGCCGTTGGCAGTGATGTCAATAGCTGTACCGCTGATGATCGGCTTGATTCTGGGCGTGGAAGCCCTGGGTGGTTTCCTGGGCGGCATCATCCTGAGCGGCCAATTGTTGGCAGTTTATATGTCCAACACAGGCGGCGCCTGGGATAACGCCAAGAAAGCCATCGAGGATGAGCCCAGCGATATCGAGGCCAACACCGGCAAAGGATCCGAACGCCATAAATCTGGCGTGGTCGGCGACACCATCGGTGACCCGCTCAAAGATACCGCAGGCCCGGCTCTGAACCCGATGATCAAAGTCGTCAACATGGTTTCCTTGTTGGCCGCTCCGGTGCTGGTGAAATACCAGGGCGGCTGGGGCGTTTGGGTGGTGGCTGGCTTGATGCTGGTGGCAACGATCTGGAGCATCAACCAGAGCAAGAAATCCGCCGAAGCGGTAGAGGCAGAAGTTACTCTATAAATCTACGTTTTCCAATTAGAATTTCAGCACCCCTCAGTTCTATTTTGAGGGGTGTTTCTTATTGCGACAGCGCCGAATCCACCCTCTCCCGGCCCTGACGGTGGTTGGCAACCTCGATATGATCGTAGAAATCGAAAGCTGCCCCCAGAGACCAGCGCTAGAACGGGGAGAACACCATCACCCGAAAACCGAAATCGTTACTCCAGTAAACGGGAAAGCGCCTGTCACGGTAAGCGCAGCGGGCGAGCCCACGATCATCGCCTGCTTCTAGATTCTCGCGACCATCAGCCGGATCATAAGGATATTCGAAATCAGGTTCGCTGATTTCTTCCCTTGACCCTTGGCCAACTCGGTGTAGAATTAATCTTGTGGGGCGGTGGCGGAATTGGCAGACGCAAGGGACTTAA